>NZ_JALPQE010000009.1:0-106116 GCF_023195575.1 Aliiroseovarius sp. S2029 | reverse complement strand
CCGTCCCGCGTCCCAACCGCGCCATCAGCGCCGCCGGTGAAGGGGGTTCTAGGCCTACCCGCTAAGAGTCGCAACCCCTTTTTTTAGAAAAATGCATCTTTTTGCCGATTTCCGATTTTTTCTTTGTTTTTGGTGGGTTGCGGCAATGTTCGGCAAAATCTGCGCGCCCCTGCGCAACAAAAATAGCCTGCGCCGAAGCCTTCCCCAACGGCAATTGTCCGCGATCCGCTTCAGGCCATGAATCGAGGGCTGGAATTGGCGTGAATCAGCACGATCTGTCAGGCCAGACCGTGGGAAATCATCAGGACGCTGATCGCCGGGCCACCTGCGCACCATGTTCCCGGTTCCTGCGTTTCTTCGCCGTCTGCATGACCCGCCATCCCAACAGCGCCAGGATGATCGCCAGATAAAGAAGCGCGTCCTTTTCCCAGGTTTTGCCGATCATGACGAAGTGAACACCGCCCAGAATCGCGATCGGATAGACCAGCCGGTGCAGCTTGCGCCAGCGCGGGCCAAGTTTGCGCACCGACCAGTTGTTCGACGTGATGGCCAGCGGTACCATCAAAAGGAACGCGGCCATTCCGATGGTAATATAGGGGCGTTTCAGGATGTCTTTCCAGATTTCAGACAGGATCTGAACATCCAGGACAAGCCACACCAGAAGATGGACCGAAACGAAATAGAATGTCAGCACACCAATCGCGCGCCGGAAGCGGATCAGGTTGAGACCGGTCATGGCACGCAGCGGGGTCACGCACAGACCAAGGATCAGGGCTTTCAACGCCAGCCGTCCCAGTTCATGTTCCAACGCCTTGACCGGCTCTGCCCCCATTCCGCCGCTGGCCGCAAGATAGAACAACCAGGCGGGCCAAAGCGCCCCAGCCACGTAAAGCCCCCAAACCGGCATCTTGCGCGCGGCGGCATTGATCCGGTCAACAAGGGACATCAGTGGTTCACCACCAGATCCATGCCATCATACAGGCGCGCGACTTCTTCTTCATAACCGTTGAACATCAGGGTCTCTTGCCGCTTGGCAAACAACCCGCCGCCGATCGGCTTCTCGTAGGCCTGCGACCAGCGCGGATGGCTGACCTGGGGGTTCACATTGGAATAAAACCCGTACTCGTTGGGTTGCAGCATGTTCCACGTTGTCTGCGGCTCTTTATCCGTCAACGTCACGCGCACAATCGACTTGATCGACTTGTAGCCATATTTCCACGGCACGACGAGCCGCAGCGGCGCGCCATTCTGTTTCGGCATCGGGTCATCATAGATCCCGGTGGCCATGATTGTCAGCGGGTGCATCGCCTCGTCCAGCCGCAGACCTTCACGATACGGCCATTCCAGGCTGACGGTTTTCTGCCCCGGCATTTCGTCCGGTCGATAAAGGGTTTCAAAGGCCACGTATTTGGCCGTGCCCTGCACCCCGGCGAGCGTGAGCAACTGGTTCAACTCGAACCCGACCCAGGGCACGACCATCGACCAGGTTTCAACGCAGCGAAAGCGATAGATGCGTTCTTCGAGTGTGACCTTGCTCAGAATGTCTTCAAGCCCGTATGTGCCGGGCCGGTCCACCATCCCGCCGATCTCGACCGACCAGGGATCAATGGTCAGTTGATGCGCGTGTTTGGCCGGGTCGGTCTTGCCGGTGCCGAACTCGTAAAAATTGTTATAGGACGAGATGTCCTCAAGCGCGGTCGTCTCAAGATCAGCCGAATATGGCGACGCATCTGATGACGCGCCCAGCGCCGGCCCCAGCGCCAGCCCCGCTGTCAGCCCGGCCACACCGCCCATCAACTGGCGTCGGTTCAGGTAATCGGCGCGGGGTGTCACGTCGGAGTATTTCAGGACGGTCTTGTAAGCCATTTGCTTGCCCACCTTTCATGGTCTTCTGTCCTTGACGTATGACAGAGCGGGCACAAATCCAAACCACAATGGCTCACGTCCGCGCCATGGGGTTGTAACAATCCCTCAATCCAGCGGCGGTATCGCAGGATAGATGTGATGCATCGGCACCGAACGCCCGTTCTCCTGCACCAGACGCACATGCTGCCGTCCCATCTGTCGCGGCTCGGTCACACCGACGGAATGCGCAATTGTTTCCACCTCGTGAATGATCCCCGCGGCATAGCGGGCCACCTTGTCGGCCTTGTCCTCTGGCACCAGACCTTTTTGCAAACGCGGATCGTGCGTCGTGATCCCGGTGGGGCAGGTGTTGCGGTTGCACTTCATTGCCTGAATGCAGCCCAATGAGAACATGAAGCCACGTGCCGAGGTGACAAAATCGGCACCTGCGCAGATCGCCCAGGCCACGTCGCTGGGATTGATCAACTTGCCCGAAGCAACCAGACGGATTCTGTCCTTCAACCCGTGGCGATCCCGCAGGTCGCAGACCAGGGGCAACGCTTCGCGGATCGGCAGACCGACCAGATCAATCAACGGCATGGGGGCCGCACCCGTGCCACCCTCACCGCCGTCTATGGTGATGAAATCGGGCGCGTCCTGCATCCCGCGCTGGGTAATCCTTTCAAACAACTCTTCCAAGGGCTCAACTGACCCGACCACCGTTTTGAATCCGACCGGTTTTCCCGTCACCTCGCGGATATGGGCCAGGACATCCAGCAGATCGTCCCAATCATCAATCTCAGGATGCCGGTTGGGCGAGATCGAGGCGACGCCTTCCGTGATCCCCCGGATCGCCGCAATTTCGGCCGAGACCTTGGCGGCGGGCAGGATGCCCCCTTTGCCGGGTTTTGCCCCTTGCGCCAGCTTCAGTTCGAACATCTTCACTTCGGGATAGGCAGCAACCTCGCGCAGCTTGTCATCCGACAGGTTGCCTTCTGTGTCCCGCACCCCGTATTTCGCGGTGCCGATTTGAAACACGATATCGCCGCCACCCTTCAGGTGATAATGCGACAATCCCCCCTCGCCCGTATTCATCCAGATCCCCGTCTTTGCGGCGCCTGCCGATAGGGCCTCGACCGCCGGGCGAGACAAGGCGCCAAAGCTCATGCCTGACAGGTTGAAGAACGACTTGGCCGCATAAGGGTGCCGCGCCGTTGGCCCGATTTGCAGGGGTTCGGTCTTTGTGTACTGATCGCTGACAGGGGGAAATGCCGCGTTCACGAAGATCGGCGTGCCGGTGATACCAAGATTCCGCGTCGACCCGAAGGCCACCGTATTCCCGTGGCCCGATGCCGCCCTCTCGACCCAGTCCCGCTGGGCGCGGTTGAACGGCAGCTCTTCGCGGTCCATGGCAAAGAAATACTGTCGGAAGAACTCGCCCAGATTGGTGAACAATGCCCTGAAACGTCCGATCACCGGATAGTTGCGGCGCACAGCGTCATGGGTTTGCAGGCGGTCGATTAAATAGAGCACAACCAGCAGCAAAAACCCAAGGACCACCAAAAAGAACAACGCCTGCGCCAGCAGTTCGACCGCCCAGGACATGGATTGCATCGACACCCCTCCGTGATTCGGATCGAGTTTAACGCCAACGGCCTGAACGAAAAGACCGTTACACAACGCGGGCAAACGAGGCGATTCGCCGGGGGCGGGAATCACCCGCAGCTGCAAGTCACCGCAAGCACAAAGATGCCAAGGACGCGGGGCTGTGGTTTCTCGGCTGCGAATCGCCGAAAACACACCTTTGAATAGGAGCCGTTCTGCCGGGTTTCGACCCCGCTGCCTTCCCTTGCGGAACTTCGCCTGTAAGTGGAGGTCAATTTTGCAATTTAGCGCCCAAACAGAGTGTCTTAGCGCATTTCGGGTGAAGCAGTCAGGTGGTCGTGGTCTCTGTGTCTCTGCATCCAACACTGGGTGCGAACAATAACTCTTGGAGTATATCGTATGAAAACCACATCTCTTGCCGCCGCTCTTCTTATCGCTGGTTCGTCTGCTGTGTTCGCTGACATCGCCGCGTTGGACGCAAACGAGGACGGAGAAGTCACCATGGAAGAGCTGGTCGCAGTTTATCCTGACGTGACGGCCGAAGCCTTCTCGACGGCAGACGCGGATGAAAGCGGCACCCTGAACGCTGACGAGCTGGCAGCAGCACAGGAAGCAGGCACGATCCCGAGCGAGATGTAAGGGCACTCAGCCACTTCCCCACTCACGGCAAAGCCCCGTCGGTTTGCACCGGCGGGGCTTTCATCTTTTTTTGCGGCCTTGATCAGTGAACCACGGCATCCTGTGGCGGGTGCTGGTTCGAACGCGACACACGGTCACCGATGATCAGACCCTCGGACCCGGCGGACACCGAAATGGTATCGCCGTCCATAACATCCCCGGCCAGAATCATCTCGGCCAGTTGGTCCTGAAGCGCGCGTTGGATGACACGCTTCAGTGGGCGCGCGCCGAACACCGGATCGTACCCTTCATCGGCCAGCCACTTGCGTGCGCCATCATCCAGCTCAAGGGTGATGTTGCGACGCGCCAGGCGACGGGCCAGACGCTCCAACTGGATATCCACGATGCCACCCATGTCGCCTCGGCTCAGGCGATCGAAGATGATCGTTTCATCCAGACGGTTCAGGAACTCAGGGCGGAAATGTGCCCGCACCGCATCCATCACGTCGCGCTTGGCATCGGACGAATCCGCCCCATCGGGCAGCTGGCTCAGCGCCTGCGCGCCAAGGTTCGACGTCAGGATGATCAGCGTCTGCTTGAAATCGACCGTGCGGCCCTGACCGTCGGTCAGGACACCATCGTCCAGAACCTGCAAAAGCACGTTGAACACGTCGGGATGTGCTTTCTCGACCTCGTCAAACAGCACGACCTGATAGGGCCGACGCCGTACCGATTCGGTCAGCACCCCGCCTTCGTCATACCCAACATAGCCCGGAGGCGCACCGATCAGACGGGCGACCGCGTGTTTCTCCATGAACTCGGACATGTCGATGCGCACCATCGCGTTGTCGTCATCAAAGAGGTATTCGGCCACCGCTTTGGTCAGCTCGGTCTTACCCACACCAGTCGGCCCAAGGAACAGGAACGACCCAAGCGGGCGGTTCTCGTCGTTCAGCCCGGCGCGCGCCCGGCGCACGGCATTGGACACAGCCGTCACCGCCGAAGACTGACCGATGACCCGCTTGTGCAGTTCCTCTTCCATGCGCAAAAGCTTCTCGCGTTCGCCTTCCAGCATTTTCGAGGTCGGAATACCTGTCCAACGCTCAACCACACTGGCGATCTGCTCGGGCCGCACGGCCTCTTCGACCATCATGTCGGCCTCGGCGTCTTCTGCCTCTTGCAGCTTCTTCTCAAGCCCCGGAATGACGCCGTAAGACAGCTCACCAGCCTTTGCCAGATTGCCCTCGCGCTTGGCGGCGTCCAACTCGGCCCGCGCGCGGTCAAGTTTCTCTTTTAATTCGCGCGCACCTTCCAGCTTGTCACGCTCGGCTTGCCACTTGGCGGTCATGGACGCGGATTTTTCCTGAAGATCGGACAATTCAGCCTCGAGTTTCTCAAGACGATCTTTCGACGCCTTGTCATCTTCCAGCTTCAGAGCTTCGGCCTCGATCTGCATCTGCATGATCTGACGATCCAGCGCATCCAATTCCTCGGGTTTCGAGTCCACTTCCATCCGCAAGCGGCTGGCGGCTTCGTCCACAAGGTCAATTGCCTTGTCGGGCAGGAATCGGTCGGTGATATAGCGATGGCTGAGCGTCGACGCGGCCACAAGCGCGCTATCCGAAATCCGCACACCATGGTGCAGCTCGTATTTCTCTTTGATACCGCGCAGGATCGAAATCGTATCCTCGACCGTCGGCTCTTCGACCATCACAGGCTGGAACCGGCGGGCAAGAGCCGCATCCTTTTCGACATACTTGCGGTATTCGTCCAGCGTCGTAGCGCCAACGCAGTGCAGCTCTCCGCGTGCCAGCGCAGGCTTGATCAGGTTGGCCGCATCCATCGCGCCATCCGATTTACCGGCCCCCACAAGCGTGTGCATCTCGTCAATGAACAGGATGATTTCACCAGCGGCAGATGTCACTTCGTTCAGCACAGCTTTCAGACGCTCTTCAAACTCGCCGCGATATTTCGCGCCAGCGATCAGCGCACCCATATCCAGCGCGAGCAGCTTCTTGTTGCGCAGGCTTTCAGGCACGTCGCCATTGATGATGCGCAGGGCCAGCCCCTCGGCAATCGCGGTTTTCCCCACGCCGGGTTCGCCGATCAGAACGGGGTTGTTCTTGGTGCGGCGCGACAGAACCTGCATGGTGCGGCGAATTTCTTCGTCGCGGCCAATGATCGGGTCAATCTTGCCCTCTGCCGCGGCCTCGGTCAGATCGCGGGCATATTTCGACAGGGCTTCATAGCTGTCTTCGGCACTGGCGCTGTCGGCCGTGCGCCCCTGACGCACCGCGTTGATCGCGGCGTTCAGCTTTTTGGCATCCACGGCACCGGCATCCAACGCATCACGCGCCTTGGATTTGATCATCGCCAAAGCGGTCAACAACCGTTCCACCGGTACGAAGCTGTCCCCAGCCTGCTTGGCCAGTTTCTGCGCCTCGTCCAGCACGCGGGCGGTGGCGTTGTCCATGTAAACTTGCGCGGCGTCGCCCGTCACCTTCGACAGTTTGCCGATGGCGTCGTCCACGGCGGCGCGGACACGTTCGGGCGACCCACCTGCCTTGCGGATCAGGTTGGCGCTCATCCCTTCTTCGTCGTCCATCAGGGCTTTCAACAGATGCTCGGGAACCAGTCTTTGATGGTTTTCGCGCATCGCAATGGTCTGTGCGGCCTGAATGAAACCACGCGACCGTTCGGTGAACTTGTTCAAGTCCATATCACTCTCCTTCTAAAGCGCCCGTAACCGGAATGCCCACCCTTGCGGCACATCCCATTGGGCCTTGGAACAAAGATGGGAACGGGTCGGAAAAATGCAAGACAGCCTTCGTGCATCTGTGCCGGAATCCGCACACCTATCCCCGTGGATCACGCCCATTTGCCTTTGTGCCAATCTGTGTTTAGGACAAGCCAACCGCGCCGCAAAAAAAGGAGCCTTCCATGTCCGATGACCGCCTGATCTTTGCCCTTGATGTCCCAAACGCACTGGACGGACTGCAGCTGGCCGGGACGCTGGGGGATGCGGTCAGTTTCTACAAGATCGGACTGGGCATGTTGACCGGGGGTGGGCTGGCGCTGGCCAACGAGCTGAAAGGCGAACACGGCAAGCGCATCTTTCTGGACATGAAGCTGTTCGACATCGGCAACACGATCGAAGCCGCCGTGCGGGGGCTTGCACAGTTTGATCTGGATTTTCTGACCGTCCACGGCGACCCCAACGTGGTGCGCGCCGCACAGGAAGGCAAAGGGGCCAGCGACATGAAGATCCTTGCCGTAACCATCCTGACCTCGCTGGACCGCGGTGATCTGGACGCGGCACTGATCAAACAGGGTAAGGTGCAGGATCTGGTGCTGGAACGCGCCGCCCGCGCGCTGGAGGCAGGCGCCGATGGCGTCATCGCCTCGCCGCAAGAGGCAAGGCTGATCCGCGCCCTTCCCGAAGCGGAAGGCAAGCTGATCGTCACCCCTGGCGTACGCCCGGCAGGCACCGACCATGGCGACCAGAAACGAACTGCCACCCCCGCGCAGGCGATTGCCGATGGCGCGGATCACGTGGTGGTGGGGCGTCCCATCCGCCACGCAAAAGACCCCAGGGCTGCCGCTCAGGCGATCATCGCCGAACTGAACTCGCCACAAGCGCGGCGGGCCAATCGCGGCTGATCGGCGGGGGTTTCACGTCACGCTCTTGCAATCGTGAGGCCACGACCCGCCCTGCCGCCTTGCGCAGCAGGGGCAATCTTTCGATCATGGGGGCGAAGTGCATACCGGACAGCACATTCAGCCAGGACCGCTGGTCCAGTCATTCGCGAGGTGCCCCATGCCCGAAACACGCCCCAACCCGGATATGTCGACCGTTCTGCGGCTCAGGCGGGCCATTGGCGCCATCGGGCTGACGCTTCCCTTTGTGCTGCTCACAAATGTTTACCTGTTCGACATTCCGATGCAGGAGTCGATTTCGGATTTCTTCTATACGGAACTGCGCGAGGTTTTCGTGTCGGCCGCCGCCGGTGTCGGTCTGTTCCTGGTGGCGTACGAGGGATATTGCCGGGAACCCGACGAGATCCTGTCCGACCGCGTGATCTCGTCCGTCGCGGGGGTTGCCATCTTCGCGACAGCCTTCGTGCCGACGCTGTGTGATCGCGAAAGCTGTTATTTTCCCCCGGCGCTGTTTGACCGGCTGATCCCGCCGTCGATGGATCAGATCCAGCAGAACATACATTTCTCGGCGGCGGGGCTGTTTCTGGTGTTCATGTCCATCACCTCGATCCGGCTGTTCACCCGCTGCACGGCGGACAACCCCGGACCGCACAAGAAACGACGCAATCAGTGCTATCAAATTTTCGGCTGGACCATCCTGGCGATGGTAATCCTGATCGGCGTGGTCAAGATTTTCCTGCCCGACCTTGGCAAGGCCTGGGACGCCACGTGGTCTTTCACCTTCTGGGCGGAAAGCGTCGCATTGTGGGCGCTGGGGCTGAGTTGGCTGTTGAAAGGCGGCACCATGGCCGAGCAGATGCCTTTTCTGTTCGAGGCCGAAGCCGCATAGGCCCGGCCCCGGCCGTCATTGTCACAGCTCGTTGATGTCGATGTCGATACGCTTGGACTGCCCTTTGCGCACGCCGATCACGCGGCGCAGCACCAGCCAGGTCACCAGTGAGATCGCGGCAAACAGCACCAGAATCCATGGCAGGCTTGGGGTAACGCCGATCAGCAACAACAGGCCGATGGCAGCGGCCCCGACCGCAAACCCCACGAATATGAAGCCGGGGGCCAGCATTTCAAGAATGCCAAGCGCGATGGCCCCTGCGATCCAAACCCACCATGTGGCCCACAGCATTACGGTTTCCCCTTCAACAGTTTGAACGCATCGCCAAACGCGTCCAGCGCATTGGCCGGCAGGATGATGGTCTGCTTGCCTTCGCCCTCGCCGACAGCGGTCAAAGCTTCGACCTGTTTCAACGCGACCTGGTATTGCGCGGCCTCTAGCCCATTCTCGGCGATGGCTTTGGCGACAACCTGTGTTGCATAGGCCTCGGCATCCGCCGAAATCCGGCGCGCCTTGGCGGTTTGCTCGGCGGCATACAGTTCGGCATCGGCAGCCAGTTCAACCGCGCGGCGCTTCCCCTCGGCTTCCGTCACCTGCGCGCGACGCGCCCGTTCGGCGTTCAATTGCTGCAGCATCGCCTCACGTGTGGCGTTGTCCAGGTTCACGTCCAGTATTTCGGCCCGCGTCACCTCGATCCCCCAATCATCCACCGCATCCGCGACCTGCTGCTTGATCTTCGCGATCAGTTGCTGGCGGTTTGACTGAACCTCGTCCAGTTCCATTTCGCCTATGCCCGACCGAACGATCCCCGCAACCGTTGTCGAAATCGCGGCATCCACATCGCGGATGCGATAGACGGTCTTTTCGGGTTCAAGAATGCGATAGAACACGCTGGTGTCGACCTGCACCAGCACGTTGTCCGAGGTAATCGCGTCCTGGCTGGCGGTGGGCAACTGGCGTTCCAGTATAGACACACGATGGCGCACCCGATCCAGGAATGGCACGATGAAGTTGATCCCCGGCCCCAGAACCGATTGCAACCGCCCAAACCGTTCGACGACGAATTTCTGACTCTGCGGCACGATCTTGACGCCCAGAAGGACGACAATGATCAGGAACACCGCCAACAACAGCAATACGCTGTTGCCGCCAAGCAGGTCTGCGGGGATGTCATTCATGGAAAGACCCTTTCACTGTCCAGATTTGATCGGAGGATGATCTGATTTGAGGTCTTGTTCAACCGCATGTTGCGCCAGCCCTCTCAAAGCAGCGCGTAAACGGGATTTGAAATGCGCTATGGCTTGCGGATGCGCCAGCCAGTCATCGGGCGTCATCAATGCCCAGCATTGCCCTTCGTCGCCCAAAGATATGTCATTCGCCCGGTGAGCAGGCAGAGCCGCCGCAAACCACCAGGATGTGGTTCCAGGCACCGACGGGCTATCGAGCTCGGTTCGCCAGATCAGATCATCCGGGGACAGAGTTAAGGAAAGCTCTTCTTGCGTTTCACGCAACACGCATTGTTCAGGGGTTTCCCCTTTGTCGCGCCCGCCACCGGGAAAATCCCACATCCCGGGAAATGGAATACCGGCCGTGTCGTCACGAAAGATTGTCGCCACCCGACCGCCCACCAACAGAACCAGTTTTGCGCCGCTAAATTCGTGCATCACATCCTCGCCCGAACAGTCTAGTATTTGAGCCGCCGTTTTACATCGGATAAAACACCTCATGCCCGCCCTATGCCGAGACTGCCTGACCCAATTCGATGACGCTCGCCGCTGCCCGTCCTGCCGCAGCCCGCGGGTCATTGCGCATCCCGAGCTGTTTGACCTGACCATCGCCCATATGGATTGCGATGCCTTTTATGCGTCGGTGGAAAAGCGCGACAATCCAGATTTGGCAGACAAGCCGGTAATCATCGGCGGCGGCAAGCGCGGGGTGGTATCGACCGCCTGCTATGTGGCGCGTATCCGGGGGGTGCGCTCGGCGATGCCGATGTTTCAGGCGCTGAAGCTGTGCCCGGATGCCGTGGTGATCCGACCGCGCGGCAGTCACTATGCCGCCGTTTCCAAAGAAATCCGCGCCATGATGGACGAGCTGTCGCCCTCGATCGAACCCTTGTCGCTGGACGAGGCGTTTCTGGACATGACCGGCACCGCGAAACTGCACGGCGCGCCGCCTGCGGTGATGCTGGCCCGGCTGGTCAAACGGATGCAGGACGAACTGGGGCTGACCGGGTCCATCGGGCTGAGCCACAACAAGTTTCTGGCCAAAGTGGCGTCAGACCTCGACAAGCCGCGCGGGTTTTCGGTGATCGGCAAGGCAGAAACGGCCCGGTTTCTGCATGACAAACCTGTCGGCTTGATCTGGGGCGTGGGTGGGGTCAGTCAGGCGGCGTTGGAGAAGGCGGGTATTCGCACCTTCGCCGACCTTCTGCGCTGGGAAAAGACGGACCTGATCGCGCGGTTTGGCGGCATGGGGGAGCGGCTTTGGCATCTGGCACGCGGCGAGGATAAACGGCGGGTATCGGCCCACGCGCCGGTCAAGTCGATCTCGAACGAGACCACTTTTTTTGAAGATACCTCGGACCTTGACCTGCTGGATGGTCACCTGTGGCGCCTGTCGGAAAAAGTATCGGACCGCGCCAAGGCCCGTGATCTAGCCGGGCGTGTGGTCACGCTGAAACTGAAACGCGCCGACTTTCGGGCGCTGAGCCGCCAAAGCAATCTGGGCGACGTGACGCAGTCGGCGGACCGGATCTATCGCACCGTTCGCACATTGCTGGACACGGTTGCCGACCAAGGACCCTTTCGCCTGATCGGTGTGGGGTTGAGCCATCTTGGAACAGCCGACAACGCCGACCTCTGCGACGATCTGCTGGACCCCCATGCCGCCAAACGGCGCGCGGCGGAACGGGCGACGGACAAGATCCGCGCCCGGTTCGGGCATGACAGCATCGCCAAGGGTCGCGGGATCCGCTGAACCTATTCGGCGGCCAGGGCGCTTTCGCTGCGTCCGATCTCGGCAATCTCGGCAATGACCGATACAAGGCGTGCGCGCACCTGCGCAAAATCGGCATTCGGACTCACCATGGTTTCATCAAGATATAGCGCACGGTCGATCTCGACCTGCACCACATGCTGCCCACGCGACGGGCGCCCGTAATGCTGCGCCATATAGGCGCCCGAAAACGGGGTGTTGCGCGCGGTTTCAAACCCGGCACGCACGAAAGCCGCCTCGACCCGGTCAACGATGGACGAGGCCGAGGATGCCCCGAACCGGTCGCCCAGAACGATTTCGGGGCAGCGTTTCGCCCCTTTGCAAAGGTTTGTCACGGCCTCATGCGGCATTGAATGGCAGTCGATCAGGATTGCCGCGCCAAACATCGCATGGCTGCGATCCAGAAGCGTCTGCAACGCGGTGTGATAGGGATGCCAATGCGTTGCCAGGCGCGTTTGCGCGTCGCCCAGCGTCATCTTGCCCCGATAAATAGCCCGCCCACCGGCCACGACGCGCGGAATGACACCCAAACCGGACGAGACACGCGGATTGTGGTCAACCCGGCGCAGCCCGCTGATCAGGGCTGGGTCCAGTTCTTCCGGCCCGCGGTTCAGATCGACATAGGCGCGGGGCGTGTTCGCCACCAGAAACGGCGCACCATGATCGGGTGCAACCGCATAAAGCTGATCGACATAGGCATCTTCCGATGAACGAACTGTCCGTTCGTCCAGCACGCTGCTTTGCAGGAACGAGGCCGGGTATTCGCGCCCCGAATGCGGCGAGGCAAACACCACCGAGGTCGTATGCGCTTTCGGCAATGTCAGCGTAAATGGGGGTGTCGACATTCAAAGCCCTTTGTGCCTTTTCCACAATGTATGTTATGGCAAATAATCTCTCGTCAAAAGGCCTTGCGCACGGGCACGACTCCTTTTATAGAACCGCGAACCGGCGCGGGTTTTCCCGCGTCGCGTTTTTTGGATCGGTCTTTCAGGCTGGTTCGGGAAGATTTCCGGGCGATTAGCTCAGCGGTAGAGCACTTCGTTGACATCGAAGGGGTCACTGGTTCGATCCCAGTATCGCCCACCATGAACCGCCAGATGGCTGCAAGGTCAAATGGCATAATGTAGCTTAGGCGCAACCGCAGCGCCGCGTTGAAGGAGAAGGAACATGAAAGTTCGCAACTCGCTCCGCTCGCTGAAAAACCGCCACCGCGATTGCCGCGTGGTGCGCCGGAAAGGCCGCGTTTACGTGATCAACAAAACGCAACGCCGGTTCAAAGCCCGTCAGGGCTGAACATATCAGCAGCGTTATCGAAAAGGCCGCCCAGTGGGCGGCTTTTTTGTTGCATCCAGTGGCGCAGCCTGTCGAAGACGCGACGGCGACGGAGGGATCAACCCCACCGCGCCGTCGTCCGCCAGATTCAGAAGTTCACGAGGATCCGCGCCAGGGTGATCTGGTCGACATATCCCGTCACTGCCATACCACGACTTTTCTGGTACTGGCGCAACGCCTTGCGGGTCTTCTTGTTGAACTTGCCATCGACCGCACCAGGGTCCAATCCAAGACTGGCCAGCCGCTGTTCAACGATCAACCGAAGTGGTCCGTTCTTTAGCAATGCCTGCTCCGAGGCTGCCAAAGCCTTCCGCTCGGTTTCGCGCACCTGAGCCTGTTTCAGCTCGTCGATCCGGGCCTTCGCCACATCCGCGAAATAGCCCTTGGGATGTTTCTTCAAATACGCCTCATAGGCCTGAACCGTATCTTTGTCCTTCGCGACCTTCCAGCGTTCACGCTCGGCCTTGCCGGCCTTGTCGCCATCGCTGCGCTGCAACTTGGCAAGCGCCGCGTTTGCTTCATCTGCATGCAACCCGTCGGGATACTGCTTCAGATACGCCAAAAGTCCCTTGGCGGTCCCGTCCTTCCCGGTCACATCCCAATAGGCGTGATCCTGCTGTGCCTGCTCGACGGCTCGTTTACGCGCAGCATCCTCTAGTTCCGCCGCCCGTTTCGCGGCCTGGCGCCCCAGAACTTTCACCTGCACGTCATTGACATATCCCGTGGGGTCAAAACCCTGATCTTCCTGCCAATCCGCGATTGCCGCGCGCGTAACCCGGCCAAAGATCCCGTCGATCCCGCCGGGGTTGTGATCCAGAATTGTCAAATCGCGTTGCACATCCCGACGCTGGGTCCGGGTCAGGCGCAACGCCGCTTCGGCCTGTTCCGCCTCGCTCATCTCACCCATCGTGAACGGGGCACTGTCCAGAACATCCCCAAATGGCTCGATTTTGGGATACTGATCCCGCAGCGCGCTGCGCATTTTCGCGTCGGGGACCAATGCAATCTTGTCGACAAACTCTTCAAGCGACTCGGTCGGGCCGATCAGTACGCCGACCCCATCCGGCACGTCTGGGTCCGCGATCCCGGCGCGCAGGCTTTCGTCCAATTCGATCTCGTCGCCCAGCGGGGCCAGCAGCACGAGGGCGTGCTCCGGCGACCCGTCAACGCTGCGCAGGATCGCACTGAGCGGAACACCCACGCTGCCCACCGACAGGTCGTTCATCTCATCGGCATAACGTGTCAACAGCCAGCTTTCATGCTCTGTCGTCACGAAACGACCTGCCATGAAGACCAGCACACGGTTTGCACCTTCGGCTTCCTCACGAAAATCTTCAACCGTTTCCCAACTGTCTGGCGCCCCTTCGGAGCGGATGTCGAACACACGGAAGCCTTCATCTTCAAGCGGGCGTTTCAGATCGTCCGCCGCGTCAACCTCATCTGTATCTTCAAGATAGCGATAGTCGTTGTTCACAATCATCAACGCCGCATCTTTGGCGGCAGCGCCGCCGGCAACCCCGCACAGCAAAGCCGCCGCAGCGACTGTGGCTTGAAACCAATTGGACATATGCACCTCCTGTTTCAGACGACAACGCGCAAGCGTCTGATTGGTTCATTTTGGAGCATATCGAACCGTGCTCAACGAAAAAACCTGCCGGTTGGAAAACCGGCAGGGAACGGGCTTAACACGGTTTCGGTCCTTGCGGTCAGTCGTACACGCGCTGGTCGTCGATCACGATCCCATCGTTGGGCAGGCTGCCGGGTGCGACAAGTTCGATCCGGCCTTTCAGCTTCAAGGTTTCGGCCACCGATCTGGCATAGGCATCGGCGTCACCACCACTGGATTCGACTTTTACGGTCATCGCGTCCATCTCGCCCTCGCGGGTCGCGATGACGCGGGCCTTCGACACTTCGGCATGTTTGGCCACGAAGTCGGCGACCTGTTCGGGGCGCACGAACATGCCCTTGATCTTCGCGGTCTGATCTGCACGGCCCATCCAGCCCTTGATGCGCATGTTGGTGCGGCCACACGGGCTGGCGCCGGGCATCACCGCCGACAGATCGCCGGTCGCAAAGCGGATCAAGGGGTAATCCGGGTTTAACGTGGTCACGACCACTTCGCCCACCTCGCCATCCGCCACCGGGTCGCCGGTGCCCGGGCGCACAATTTCAACAATCACGCCTTCATCAACGATCATGCCTTCCATCGCCTCGCTTTCATAAGCGATGTTGCCAAGATCAGCCGTTGCATAGCTTTGCAGGCAAGTGACACCGCGATCGGCGTATTCCTGACGCAGGCTGGGGAACAATGCTCCACCGCCAACAGCAGCCTTGGTGATCTTCAGTTTCACACCGTCGGCATCCGCGCGGTCCAGAATGATCTTCAGATAATCCGGCGTGCCCGCATAGGCCGTGGTGCCAATATCTGCGGCCGCTCGAACCTGCAGTTCTGTTTGTCCGACGCCAGCCGGCAGCACCGAGGCTCCAACCGCTTGCGCGCCGTTCTCGAAAATCATACCCGCAGGGGTCAGGTGATATCCAAAGCAGTTTTGAACAATGTCGTCCTTGCCAATCCCGCAAGCATGTAAAAACCGCCCCATGCGCCACCAATCATGGCTGACACCGCCGGGTTCATAGATCGGGCCGGGTGACTGAAAGATGTGGGCGGGTTTCTTGACGGCAAAACCTCCGAACGGCGGATTTTCCTTCTGCCATTTGCTCAGCTCAGACTTTCGCAAAACCGGATATTTCGCCAGATCCGAAAGCGAGGCAATCTCGGGCCCATCCAGTTGACAGGCGTTCTTTGCAGCACGCGCGCGCGCGATCTGTGCGCGGAGGCCATCAATCAGTGCGCTTGCTCGTTCATCCTGCGAACGGGTTTCCAGCGCGTCAAAATACTTGGACATGAGTGACCTCTTGTCATCGCCGGCATGCACCGGCCCTACGTTGCATTTATCGGTCTGTGGGTGGCGTCAGGCCAGCCAACGCTTGCGGCGGCGATACGACCGCACATCGCGGAAACTCTTGCGGCCCTCGTCCGACATACCGAGATAAAATTCCTTAACGTCCGGGTTTTCGCGCAATTCTGCGGCGGGACCGTCCATCACGACGCGCCCGTTCTCCAGAATATAGCCGTAATGCGCATAACGCAGCGCGACGTTGGTGTTCTGCTCTGCCAGCAGGAAGGTCACGCCCTCTTGTTCGTTCACCTTCTTCACGATCTCGAAGATCTGTTCGACCAGTTGTGGCGCAAGGCCCATGGAGGGTTCATCCAGCAGGATCATATCGGGGCGCGACATCAGCGCGCGGCCCATCGCGACCATCTGCTGTTCCCCGCCCGAGGTATAGCCCGCCTGGCTTTTGCGCCGCTCTTTCAGGCGCGGGAAATAGTCATACACCATCTCAAGATCAGCGTTGATCGCCGCCTTTCCGTCAGTGCGGGTATAGGCACCGGTCAGCAGGTTTTCCTCAACGGTCAGGTGTTCGAAACAGTGGCGGCCTTCCATCACCTGAATGACACCACGCTTGACCAGAGCCGAGGGGTTCAGCTCGGCGACATTCTCATTCTTGTGCAGAATGGACCCTTTTGTGACTTCACCCCGCTCCGATTGCAGCAGGTTGGAAATCGCCTTCAGCGTGGTCGTCTTGCCCGCACCATTACCGCCGAGAATGGCAGTGATGCTGCCCGTGGGCACGTTCAGGCTGACGCCCTTCAACACAAGGATCACGTGATTATAGATCACCTCGATATTGTTGACCTCAAGAATGTTTTCGCCCGCATTCCTTGCGGTCTTTTCTGCGGTCTTTGCGGCGTCCAGCATATCGGTCGTCCTGTTCGTGTTCGTTGTTCGGGGATCGTCCGGGCCGATTGGCCCGAACGACAATGCTTACACGCAGATCAGTTGCAGCGCGGTTCGATGTTGTTCTCGGCGGCATAGGCGGCCGAGTCTTCTTCGATCAACGGCTGGATCACTTCCATATCCGACGGACCGAAGTCCGAGATCAAAGACCATGTGCCAGCAGCAGCATCCCATTGCTGGATCGCACCAGTGCCCGGGCCACCGTGGTTTTCGCAGGTTACGGTGAAGGTCGGGCCGAAGCCGGGCATACCCAGTTCCGCCATCCGCTCTTCGGTGATTTCCAGGGCTTCCATACCGTCGCGCATCATTGACGAGGTGATGTCAGGCGTGCCGTGGATTTCCTGAGCCGTGCGGGCGGCTTCTGCCAGCAACATCGCGGCATAGACACCACGGTTATAGATGGCCTTGCCGATGTTGTCGCCATTGCCAGCCGCCTTGCCTGCATCCACAACATATTTCTGGATATCGTCGAAGACAGGATAGTCCGAGCCAACACCATGGAAGGTCACAGCCTTGTATCCCGTGGCCGCATCGCCAGCCGGGGCTACATCATGATCGCCACCAGACCACCAGACGCCGATGAAGTTTTCCATCGGGAAACGGATGTTTGCGGCTTCCTGAATGGCAACCTGGTTCATCACGCCCCAGCCGTACATGATTACGAAATCCGGGCGCTCGCGGCGAATTTGCAGCCACTGGGCCTTTTGTTCCTGACCGGGGTGATCCACGGGAATCGTCATGAATTCGAAACCGTGCTTTTCCGACAGCTCTTCCAGCGTGCGGATCGGTTCCTTGCCATAGGCCGAGTTGTGATAGACCAGCGCGATTTTCTTGCCGGTCAGGTCGCCGCCGCCGACCTCTTTCAGGTGGTTCACCGCCAGCGACGCCGCGTTCCAGTAGTTGGCGGGGAAGTTGAACACATGGCTGAACACCTTGCCGTTGGCAGCCGAGGTCCGGCCATAGCCCGGCGTGTAAAGCGGGATGTCATCTGCGGTCACTTTCGGAATCAGCTGATAGGTGATGCCCGTCGACAGCGGGTTATAGGCTAGCGCGCCCTGACCTTTCGTCGCCTCATAGCATTCCACACCTTTTTCCGTGTTATAGGCCGTTTCACATTCCGGCGCCGAGGTCATGACACCGCCGATGCCACCATCCCGTTCGTTCAGTAGCGTGAAATAATCCGCAAAGCCGTCCGCATAGGGAATACCGCCCGCCGCGTAAGGCCCCGTCCGATAGCTGAGCGAGGGGAACACCAGGTCCGCCAGGACCGGGGTCGCCACCATAAGAGCCGTCACACTGGCTGCTGCGAGTTTCGTATATTTCATTTGCTTCCTCCCTAGATTAGCAAATTTCTGTGCCCGTTATGGGTCACGTTGCTTGGATCCCCCAGACCGCCTCCTCGTTGGTGCGGGGAAATGAGTTGATTGCGCGGGCCCTAGTGTGGGAAGGGCCACAGGCGCAGTTTTTCTTTCGTCAGGCGCCACAGTTGCGCCAGTCCGTGCGGCTCGACGATCAGGAACAGGACGATCAAACCACCCACGATCATGAACTCGAAATGTGCCGCCAGATCGGTCGGCCAGCCCATGCCGCCCACCAACACGTTCTTCAAAAACACTGGCATCAGCACCATGAAGGCCGCGCCGGCGAACGATCCGAAGATCGAGCCAAGGCCACCAATGATGATCATGAACAGGATCAGGAACGACTTGTTGATACCAAACGCCTCACCAGCCTCGGCAGCGCCAAGATAGACCGCGAAGAACAGCGCGCCTGCAATGCCGACAAAGAAGGATGACACCGCAAAGGCGGACATCTTGGCCATCAGCGGGTTCACCCCGATGATCTCGGCCGCGATGTCCATGTCGCGGATACCCATCCATTTGCGCCCCATCATGCCGCGCGTCAGGTTGCGCGCCACCCAGGCCAGCACCACAACGAACACAAGGCAGATCATGTATTTCGCCCAGGCTTCGGTGTTGGGACCGGTGACGATCACCCCGAAAACCGACCGTTCGGGCGCGTTGATCTGCCCCGACGCCGAATAGTTGTAAAACCACGGCACCTTGTTGAACAGCCAGACAAGGAAGAACTGCGCCGCCAGCGTGGCGACCGCCAGGTAAAACCCCTTGATGCGCAGCGACGGCAGTCCGAAGGCCACACCCACGATGGCGGTGATCCCACCGGCCAGGATGATGTGAATGACGATGCTGACCTCGGGAAAGCCGGTCATCAGCTTGTAGCAGGCATACGCCCCCACAGCCATGAAGCCCCCGGTGCCCAACGATACCTGCCCGGCATAGCCCGTCAGGATGTTCAGACCCAGCGCCGCAATGGCATAGATCAGAAACGGTGCGAACACGGCATTGACCCAGTAGTCATTGATGAAGAACGGGACGACAAGGAACGCCACAAACATCAGGATGTAGTAACCCATACGATCAAGGCGGATCGGGAAGGTTTGACTGTCGTCACGATAGGACGTTTTGAAGTCACCTGCTTCGCGGTAAAACATGGATCAGACCCTCTCGATGATTTTTTCGCCAAACAGGCCTTGGGGCCTGAAGATCAGGAAAACTAGTGCCAGCACATAGGCGAACCAGTTCTGAGTCGCGCCGCCGATCATGGGACCGATGGCAAACTCGAACAATTGCTCGCCCACGCCGATGATCAGGCCACCGACGATTGCGCCGGGGATCGAAGTAAAGCCGCCCAGCATCAACACCGGCAAAGCCTTCAGCGCGATCAGCGACAGGCTGAACTGCACGCCCGACTTGGCGCCCCACATGATGCCCGCAACCAGCGCCACGAAACCCGCAATCGACCAGACCAGCACCCAGATGAAGCGCAGCGAGATGCCAACCGACAATGCTGCCGAGTGATCGTCCGCCACGGCACGCAACGCCCGGCCCTGCTTGGTGTATTGCGAGAAGATCACCAGCGAGGTCACAAGAAGCGCCGCCACGATTGCCGCCACAATATCCAGGTTGTCGATGAAGAAACCGTAACCGAACCAGTTGTAAGTCGCCTCATCAATCGCGAGGTTCATCCCTTGCGGCAGTCCGACATCAAGCTTCTTGATGTCCGACCCCCACATGATGTCGCCAAACCCTTCCATGAAGTAGGCAAGACCAATGGTCGCCATGAACAGAATGATGTCGGGCTGCCCGATCAGGTGCTGAAGGATGTATTTCTCGACCAGATAGGCGAACAAGACCATCACGCCCGCGGCCAGTAAGATCGCGATGATCGACGGCACGTGCCAAGGGAAGTGGTGGATCTCGGTCCCGAAAACCGCGTTGATCAGGTGACTGAATGGCACCTGGCCTTGTTGAATACCCACCAGCGTCAGGGCTGCGAACAGCGCCATCACACCTTGAGCATAGTTGAAGATGCCGGAGGCCTTGAAAATCAAGACAAACCCCAGCGCGACCAGCGCATAAAGCACCCCGGCCATCAGGCCGTTCAGGGTGACTTCCATCGCAAAGAGAAGTTGTTCAGGCATAAGTCCCCCTTAATCGTGTGCCACGCCAAGATAGGCGTCGATCACATCCTGGTTGTTGCGCACCTCGTCCGGCGTGCCGTCCCCGATTTTCTTTCCGTAATCCATCACGACCACGCGGTCGGACAGGTCCATCACAACGCCCATATCGTGTTCGATCAGAGCAATCGTGGTGCCAAATTCGTCATTCATATCAAGGATGAAGCGCGACATGTCCTCTTTTTCCTCGACGTTCATGCCGGCCATGGGTTCATCCAGCAGCAGAAGCGAGGGTTGCGCCGCCAACGCCCGCGCCAGTTCGACGCGCTTTTTCAGACCGTAAGGCAGACGACCCACGGGCGTCTTGCGGATGTGCTGGATTTCCAGAAAGTCGATGACCTTCTCGCAAATCTCGCGGTTCGCAATCTCTTCCCGTTCGGCCTTGCCCTTCCAGATGGCCTGCTGAAACAGGTTCGCTTTCATGTGGTTCAATCGGCCGGTCATGATGTTGTCCAGAACGGTCATCCCGTCAAACAAGGCGATGTTCTGGAAGGTCCGGGCCAGACCTTGGCGCGCGACCTGATAGGGTTTCATCGGCGGGCGTTTCGAGCCGCGGAACCAAACCTCGCCTTCCTGTGGCTTGTAGAACCCGGAAATCACATTCAGCATCGAGGATTTGCCAGCCCCGTTCGGGCCGATAATCGCGCGAATTTCGCCTTCGCGGATGTCGAAGCTGATGTCTTTGATTGCCACAACACCACCAAAGCGCAGGGTGATGTTTTTCAGGTCCATCACAACCCCGCCAATGGTGCGGCCGTCTGCCGTGACATAGCTGTCGGCGTTCATGTCGGTTGCTGTCGTCATTCTGCCGCCATCTCCTGCTTGTTGTCCACCACGGCCGCATCGCGAATTTCCAGCGTGGCCTTGATCGAGCCCTTCCGGCCATCCTCATAGGTGACTTCGGTTTCGATGAATTGTTCGGACTTCCCGCCATACAGCGCGTCGATCAGCGGGGCGTATTTCTCCTCGACAATCTTGCGGCGCACCTTCCGCGTGCGGGTCATTTCTCCGTCATCGGCATCCAGTTCCTTGTGCAGGACCAGGAAGCGGTGAATCTGGCATCCGGACAGCATTTCGTCCTCGGCCACCGATTTATTGACGGTCTCAACATGTTCCTGAATGGTATCCAGCACTTTCGGGTGGCCGGCCAGTTCCTGATAGGAGGCATAGGCCACGTTGTTGCGCTCGGCCCAGTTGCCCACGGCGGTCAGGTCGATATTGATGAAGGCCGTGCACATGTTGCGCTCGTTGCCGAACACCACGGCCTCAAGAATGTCGGGATAGAACTTCAGCTTGTTCTCGACATATTTCGGCGCGAACAGGCGACCATCGGCCATCTTGCCCACGTCCTTGGCGCGGTCAATGATGCGCAGATGGCCGTTTTGCTTGTCGAAGAACCCCGCATCACCGGTGGCGACCCAACCTTCGGGATCCTTGGTGTCGGCGGTGCTTTCGGGGTTGTTGTAATACTCGACGAATGTGCCGGGGCTGCGATAGAAGATCTCGCCCGTATCTGACAGCTTGATCTCGACGCCCGGGGCGGGCACGCCAACGGTATCGTTGCGCACTTCGCCATCCGGTTGCACGGTGATGAACACCGTTGCTTCGGTCTGGCCGTAAAGCTGTTTCAGGTTGATCCCCATCGAGCGGTAGAACTCGAAAATCTCGGGACCGATAGCCTCACCGGCGGTATAACCGACGCGGATGCGGCCAAACCCAAGCGTGTCCTTCAGCGGGCCATAGACCAGCACGTCGCCCAAACGATACTTGAAATAATCATGCGCGTTACCGCGATAGAGCTTCAGACCGATCGGATCCTTGGCCTTGAAATGCTTGCGCACATCTTTGCCGTAACGCAGCTTGGCTAAGCCCAGACGGATCACGTTTTCAACAATGGTCTCGGCGGCAAAGCCGATCCCCATCGCATAGCGGAAGCCATGGCGGATCTTCTGCTCAAGCGTTTTCTTCTGGGTCGTGACCTTGCGGCGCGGCATGCCGTATTTCTCACCCGCACCTTTCTTGGCAAAATCCATGAAATGGTGGAACAGCGCGTATTTCAGATCGCCGCTGTCTTCCATGCGGATCATCACGTTGGTCAACTGCGTTTCAAACACACGCGGCGGGGCGAAGTAATAGGTCGGACCGATCTCGCGCAGGTCGGTCATCATGGTTTCGGCGCTTTCGGGGCAGTTCACGCAGAACCCGCACCACATCGCCTGCCCCAGCGAGAAGATGAAATCCCCGACCCAGGCCATCGGCAGATAGGCCAGGATATCCTCGTTCACGCCCAGATTATCGAATTCCGACGAATTCTTGGCGCTTTCAATGATGTTGCGGTTTGACAGGACCACGCCTTTCGGGCGCCCGGTGGTGCCTGACGTGTACAGCATGACGCAGGTGCTGTCATAATCCAGCTCGGCCTCGCGCGCCGCCATCTCGCCTTGCAGGCGGGAATGGGCCGCATGACCTTCTTCCTGAATGTCGTGATACCAGTGCAGATGGCTGTGGTCGTATTTGCGCAGGCCGCGCTTGTCGTAATAGACGACATGCTCGATGTGATGGATCTTTTCCTGCACCTCGATGACCTTGTCGACCTGTTCCTGGTCGCCACAGACCACGAACCGCGCGCCGCAATGCTCCAGCACATATTCCATCTCTTCGACGACAGCGTCCTGATAGAGAGGCACCGGAACCGCACCAACTTTCTGCGCGGCAACCATCGCCCAGTAATGGGCCGGACGGTTGCGCCCGATGATGGCAACGTGATCGCCACGATCAATGCCCAGCGCCAGAAGGCCAAGGGCGAGCTTTTCGATTTCCTCGGCTGCCTCGGCCCAGGTCCAGCTCTGCCAGATGCCAAATTCTTTTTCGCGATAGGCCGGGCGATTTCCATACGTCTTCACATTCCGCGCAAGAAGCGCGGGAATGGACGCAAAGTCGCCTGCTGCGGCTAGTTCCTGTGACAAATTTTCCTCCCACCGTCGGTACGGGCGACATTCCCAAGCGCAAAGCGAATCCCGCCATGCAACCCTGACTTAAAAAACCTCGTCGTCAAAGGTTTCGGCACTTTTTCGCAATCCTAACGAATTGTTACACGACCCGTTTCCCGCCCAGCTGCGCGGCGAAATGCCTTTTCACGCGGCGTCTCAGGTGCTAGCGAAAACAGCAACAGGAGGCGCTGTTGCCAACCAATTCGACCGAAATCTCGACCCTGACACAGGCCGGCCTGAACCTTATTCAGCAGGCCCTTTCGATCTATGATCGCAAGTTGCGGCTGGTTGTGGGAAACCGCCAGTTTCAGCAGATGTTCGACCTGCCCGACCATCTGGTGGCACGCGGTGCAAAATTCTCCGAAACAATCCGGTTTCTGGCCGAACGCGGGGATTATGGTGCGGTTGGGGATATCGACGCGTTCGTCACCTCACGCGTTCAGCAGGCCATGGCTTTCGAACCCCACTACATGGAACGCACGCGCGCCAATGGTCGGGTCATCTCGGTCGAAGGGCACCCGCTGTCGCAGGGCGGCTGGGTGACGGTCTATACCGACATCACGCCCATCAAGCGGCAAGAGGCGCTGTTGCGCGCCCGATCCGAAGAGCTGTCCGACCAGGTGCTGGCCTATACCGAGGAATTGACCCAGACCAACCGTGCGCTGGCCTCGGCAAACTCGGCGCTGGAAGAAACCAAACGCGAGCTGACCGAGATGGAAAGCCGCACCCGCCTGACGGCCGAGATGATGCCCGCCCATATCGCGCGTATTGACCGTGATCGTCGCTATACATTCTCGAACCGCAGGCTGGGGGATGTGATGCCGGGACGGCCCACGGATCTGGTCGGCCTGCATGCAAGCGAAGCCCTGGGCGACGAGTTCTACAGCCGCATCTCGCCCTATTTCGCCCGTGCCTTCACCGGTGAACCCAGCGTGTTCGAACTGGTTGACGACGCCTCGGGCCGACGCATCCGGGTGGCCCTGACCCCCGATCACGATGAAGACGAAATCACCGGCGTCTATATCCTGTCCATGGACATCACACAGGAGGCACAGGCCCGCGCCGCCCTGGCGCAGACCCGCAAGCGTGAACTGGCGGCACAACTGACGTCCGGCGTGGCCCATGATTTTTCAAATCTGCTGACCATCATCCTTGGGCTGCAAAGCCGTCTGGCGCAGATGCCGCTGGGTGACGAGGCCCAGAAGATGGTCACAGCCACGACTGCCGCGGTGCGCCGGGGGGGCACGCTTCTGGACCGGATCGCCTCGATCTCGGGGCGGCGCGAGCTGCATGTCGAACCCACCCTCGTGCCCGACATGCTGCGCGGGCTGGAAACGCTGGCGCGGTCGACCCTGCCCGACGGGATCACACTTCGGATCGAAGTGACGGACCTTGACGACCCGATCATCATGGATGCCGGCGCCGTGCAGGACGGGATCCTGAACCTGATCCTCAACGCGACCCACGCCATAGGCGCAGGACCGGGCAGCATCAACCTGACCGCGCGCCCCATCCGGGAAACCTGGGTCGAATTTCGCGTTACCGATACCGGTCCCGGCTTTGCCCCCGAAGCTCTGGAACACGCGCTGGACCCGTTCTTCACCACCAAGGGCGGCGAAGGGTCCGGTCTGGGCCTGTCCATGGTCTATGACCAGACGAAGGTCGCGGGCGGGCAGTTGAAGCTGTTCAACGCGCCCGACACGGGCGGGGCTGTCGTATCGATGCGCCTGCCTTTGCGCAAACCGCTGCAACCCATTTCACCGCGCCTTGTTCTGCTGATCGAAGACAACGAGGATATTCGCACCTCGGTCCGCGAAATGCTGACCGCCATGGGCCATCAGGTGATCGAAGCCACATCTGCCGAAGAGGCGCTGGGCCTGGTCGATCTGGACGGGCTTGGCCTGATCCTCAGCGATGTGATGCTGGAAGGAGCGCAAACCGGGCCGGAGTTCCTGAAAGGGTTGCGCGCAGCGGGCATAGATGTCCCTATGCTGGTCATGACATCGCTTCCCCCAGACGATCCACGCCGTGCCGAAGCCGGGTTTCCGGTTCTGCCCAAGCCCTTCACCCAAGGCGAGCTTGCCACATTCCTGTCTGACGAGGTCCGCGTATGACCCAGCCCCTGGTCGCCATCCTTGACGACGAACCCGAAATCCGCCGGATGCTGTCTGATGCGCTTGAGGATGCAGGCTTTCGCACCGCCAGCTTCGCCCGCGCGACCGAGTTCGAAGCCGCCCTGAACGCGATGCGCCCCGATGTCTGTCTTGTCGACCTTGGCCTGCCGGATCGCGACGGGCTGACACTGGTGCACCGTCTGGCCTTGGAAAGCGGCGCGTCGGTGATCATCATCTCGGGCCGCACGCAGGTGCAGGACCGGGTCACGGGGCTGGAATTGGGGGCGGATGACTACATCGTCAAACCGTTCGAACCGTCCGAGGTCGTCGCCCGTGTCCGCGCCCGCCTGCGCAGCCCGAAATCAGGGGTGAAGTCATCCCAAACCGCACGTTTCAACGGCTGGACCGCCCATTTCGACCGCTACATCCTTGAAGACGACAGCGGCGAAGAAACGGCCTTTTCCCATGCCGAAGGCGAGGTGCTGCGCCTGTTCCTTGACGCCCCGAAACGCCTGATTTCCCGCGCGCAGATGCAGGAAACGCTGGGCGGTGTCGCCGGCGAAAGCTTCGACCGCGCCATGGACGTCCGCATCTCGCGCCTGCGCACGAAGCTGAAAGAAGACCCCAAGAATCCACGCCTGATCAAGACGATCTATGGGGCGGGATATATTTTTCTGGGGGATGTGAAGTGGGGGTGAGTTGATGTCGGCTTAGCGGAACGAAGCCTTCGGCAAGATGGTTCGCTATGTCAAGAAGCTCAAAGATGTCAGGAGGTGAGGCAATGACTTGGTCAAAAGCAGGTCAAATCGTGTGGCACGATCTCTTCACATCGGACAGAGAGCGTTCGATGGAGTTCTATAAGCGGGTCGCCAACTGGACATATCAGGTTGAGCGGGCAACGGACTTTGCCTGGGGCGGCGGTGAAAAGGAATTCGTTCTTGCCTTATCCGGTGACGAAGCCGGCGCCGGCTTTGCCGAAACACCATCGCACCAGGAAAACGGCTGGATCGCTTACATCGAGGTTCCCGACGTTGATGCAGCTGTGCAACGCGTCGACGCGCTCGGAGGAAGCATCATGCGGCAGCCGTTCGAAGTGCCGGGCGTCGGGCGAAACGCGCTTGTTCGCGATCCGCTCGGCGCGCTTCTAGGGATTTCGCTGTCACGGCACAGCTACCCTGTGCCGCGCCGACAGTTCGGTCCTGACGTGTACGTCAGCCACGGAGACGATTTCCCCGAGTTGTTCTACGCTGAGCTTTTTGGGTGGAGGGTCTCCCCCGAGCAGCGCATGGAAGGCCGCAATATCCACGGTCCTTCGGGCAATCTGGTCGCGGTCCGGCACAGTGCGACATGGCCCTCGGGTGCAAAGGCAGCTTGGGTACCGTGCATCAAAGCCACTCCAGTATCGGATGGACGCCGCGTTGCAGAAGCCAACGGCGCACGCCCTGCATTTGAAGATGTCAATAAGACAGTTCAAGTCAAGACCATCATCCTTCTTGATCCGAACGGCGCGCCTTTTGCTCTCGACGTCGAGCAGACAAGCATCTTCTAAACACGTGTGATTTCCACATCCGAGCAGCAGAGCGGACGTTTGTCCGTGCTGCTGCATTCGCCACTTTGGACTCAAGGCGGGCACGTACCGGTCTAATCAACTACTCCGCCGCCACCTGCGTCACCTTCTCAACCTTCACCGCCGCGAACTTCATCTCGGCAATCTTGCCATAGGGGTCCAACGCGGGGTTGGTCAGCATGTTCGCCGCCGCTTCGACATAGGCGAAGGGCAGGAACACCATGTTTTCCGCCACGCCGTAATCGGCGCGCACCATGACCTCGATGGACCCACGGCGAGTGGTCAGGCGGAGCATGTCGCCTGCCTCGACCCCCATGTCGCGCAGGGTTTTCGGGTTCATCGAGCAGTTGGCTTCCGGCTCGATCGCGTCCAGCACGGTGGCGCGGCGGGTCATGGACCCTGTGTGCCAATGCTCCAACTGCCGCCCGGTGGTCAGGACCATCGGATATTCCGCGTCCGGCAGTTCGGCGGGGGGCAGGATCGCGGCCGGGGTGAAGCGCGCACGCTTGCCTTCGCGGGGGAAACCATCGCCGAACACCACCGCCTGACCGGGGTCTTCGGGAGACAGGGACGGATAGGTGACGGCATTCTGCGCCTCAAGCCGGTCCCAGGTAATATTATCCAGCGACGGCATCACGCGCGCCATTTCGGCATAGACGTCTCGCGGATGAGTGTATGTCCAGTCCAGCCCCAAACGTTTGGCAAGCTCAATCGTGATCCACCAATCCTCCCGCGCCTCACCGGGGGGTGGCACGGCGGGGCGGCCCATCTGGACCTGCCGGTTGGTGTTGGACACGGTGCCGGTTTTCTCGGCGAAGGCGGCGGCGGGCAGGACCACGTCAGCATAGCTGGCGGTTTCGGTCAGGAAGATATCCTGGCTGACCAGAAACTCCATCCGCTGCAACGCTTCGCGCACATGGGTCACGTCAGGGTCGGACATGGCCGGGTTTTCGCCCAGGATATACATGCCCTTGATCTTGCGATCATGCACCGCGTCCATGATTTCAACCACCGTCAGGCCGGGCTTGTCGGACAGGTTGTCCACCCCCCATTCGGTGCTGAATTCGGCCAGCACTGCTGGGTCTTTCACCGATTTGTAATCCGGCAGGAACATCGGGATCAGCCCCGCATCAGACGCGCCCTGCACATTGTTTTGTCCGCGCAAGGGGTGCAGCCCGGTGCCCGAACGCCCCACATTGCCGGTCATCAACGCAAGCGAGATCAGACAACGTGAATTGTCGGTGCCATGCACGTGCTGGCTGACGCCCATGCCCCAGAAGATCATCCCCGCCTTGCCCTTGGCAAAGGTATGGGCGACGGCGCGCAACTCATCCGCAGGGATACCGCAAATCTCGGCCATCTCCTCGGGCGGGAAGGCGCGCAGATGCTCGCGCATTGCTTCCCAATTCTCGGTATGTTCGGTAATATAGGCGTCGTCGGTCAGGCCTTCTTCGGCGATCACATGCATGATGGCATTCAGCATCGACACATCGCCGCCCGGCTTGAACTGCAACATATGCGTGGCAAACCGGCTAAGCGATGTTCCGCGCGGGTCCATCACGATCAGCTTGCCGCCGCGTTTGGTGAACTGTTTGAAATAGGTTGCGGCGACCGGGTGGTTTTCGATCGGGTTTGACCCGATGACGATGGCGACGTCGGCGTTTTCAATCTCGTTGAATGTCGCGGTCACGGCGCCCGAGCCGACATTTTCCAACAGCGCCGACACGGACGAGGCATGGCACAGCCGGGTGCAGTGATCGACGTTGTTGTGCCCGAACCCGGCGCGGATCAGTTTCTGGAACAGATAGGCTTCTTCATTGGTGCATTTGGCCGACCCAAAACCCGACACCGCCTCGCCGCCATGGGTGTCGCGTAGCTTGGCAAGCCCCTTGGCGGCAAAATCCAGCGCCTCGTCCCACGATGCTTCGCGGAAATGGGTCAGCGGGTTGGCGGGATCGACATTCAGCCCTTTGGGCGCGCCTTCCTTGCGGATCAAAGGTTTGGTCAGGCGATGGTCGTGGTTGATATAGTCGAACCCAAACCGGCCCTTCACGCACAAGCGCCCTTCGTTCGCGGGGCCATTGATACCTTCGACATAGACGACCTTGTCATCTTTGACGCGCAAACTGACCTGACAGCCAACCCCACAGAAAGGGCACACGCTTTCAACTTCGCGGTCGTAATCGTCAGTGTCCGCCACTTTGGCGGGCATAAGGGCACCGGTCGGGCAGGCTTGCACACATTCGCCACAGGCCACGCAGGTTGACGCGCCCATCGGGTCGGCGATGTCAAACACCGGATAGGCATCATGCCCGCGTCCCGCCATGCCGATCACGTCATTGACCTGAACCTCACGGCAGGCACGGACACACAGGTTGCACTGGATGCAGGCGTCCAGATTGACGCTCATCGCCACATGGCTGTCATCCAAAAGCGGGATGCGACCCGCTTCCAACCTGGGAAACCGGCTGCTTTCCACACCGGTCAGGTCGGCCATGTCCAGCAGATGCGACGAGGTATCATGCGGTTGGTCGGGTTGGTCGGCCATCAGAAGCTCGACCACCATCTTGCGGGCCTGACGCGCACGGGCATTGTCGGTGGTGACGACCATACCTTCTTCGGGCGTTCGGATACATGAGGCCGCCAGAACGCGCTCGCCTTCAATCTCGACGACGCAAGCACGGCAGTTCCCATCCGGGCGCAAATCCGGCACATCCTTGTGGCACAGATGCGGAATCAGGGTGCCCTGCCGCTTTGCCACATCCCAGATGCTTTCGCCTTTACGGGCCACCACGTCCTGCCCATCCAAGGTGAATTTGATGCCATTTTTCATCGAAACCTCCGTCCTGTCGGGGCATTATAAACCACGTGTCGCCGCACGTCAGTCTTACAATCCCGACAACCCACGCCGATTTTGCGCCAGCCCCCCTTTTCGAATTGGATCCAATTCTCTAGCAATAGGCGGAAAGGAATCCTCATGACCACAATCACGCTGATCCGACATGGTCAGGCCAACAACACCGCGACGGACGAGCTGGGGTATGATCGCCTGTCAGATCTGGGGCGGCAACAGTCGCGTTGGCTGGGGGATTACATGCGCGATACCGGGCAAGGCTATGCGAAAGTATATACCGGCACCCTGACCCGCCATCAGCAAACTGCGCAGGAATGGGGGGCCGCAAAGTTCACCGCCGACGCCCGATTGGACGAGGTGCGGTATTTCGACCTGTCCGAGCGGATGCACGCCCAGTTCGGCATCCCGCACCCGCGCACGCATGAGGATTTCGTGGACCACCTGCCACTGACCTTTTCGGCCTGGCAGGAAGGTCAGATCGACGATGTGCCCGAAACCTTTCACGACTTTCAAACCCGCGTCAGCGAAGTGATACACGACATTGCCGAACGTGGCGAAGATACCATCGTCTTCACTTCGGGTGGCTTCATCGGGATGGCAACGCGGGTGGTCATGGGGTTGGAGATTGGCCCGTTCACCCGCACGATCCTGCCGATCATGAACAGTTCGGTTCACCGGCTGCGGCTCACTCCGGCAGGGTTGGGCCTGATCCAGTTCAACGCCGTCCCGCATCTTGAACCCACCGACCGCCACCACGCGCAAACGCATTTCTAAGGAGCATCCGCCATGACACATTTGTGGGTTCGTGCCGAACAACGTGCCAACGAAGACCGCGTCGGGCTGACGCCGGAAGGTGCCAAGGCTTTGATTGACGCGGGGCTGCGGGTGACGGTCGAAGAAAGCGGCGTGCGCGTCATCGGCATTGAGGACTACCGCGACGCAGGCTGCGAGATCGCGCCGGAAAACGCATGGCCCAACGCGCCGCATGACGCGATCATCTTCGGCCTGAAAGAACTGCCCGAGGACGGCACCCCCCTGCCGCATCGCCACATCATGTTCGGCCACGCTTTCAAGGGTCAGCATTCTGGTCGCGCATTGCTGGAACGGTTCAAGGCCGGTGACGGCACGCTTTATGACCTTGAGTACCTGGTGGATGAGGACGGGCGGCGCGTGGCGGCATTTGGGTACTGGGCCGGGTTCGCGGGCGCGGCGGTGACGCTGAAGGCATGGGCAGCGCAACAACATGGCAAGCTGTGTGGGCCGGTCGGGGTCTATAAGAACAAAGACGCGCTGCTGAACGAACTGCACGCGGAACTGGACGCCACCAACACCGCCCGCCCCGACGCCATCGTGATCGGCGCCCTTGGCCGAGTTGGCACGGGGGCCTCGGACTTGATGGAGGCGATGGGCGTCACCGTCACCAAATGGGACATGCCTGAGACCGCCCATGGCGGCCCCTTCCCCGAAATCCTGGACCACAACCTGTTCATCAACTGCATCCTTGCGGGCCCCCAAACCCCGGTCTTCGTGCCGCGCGATGCGCTGACGGCGGACCGCAAACTGACCGCCATTGGCGACGTGGCCTGCGACCCCGACAGCGACTACAACCCGGTGCCGGTCTATAACCGTGCCACGACCTGGGACGCCCCTGCCCTGCGTGTGGCCGACGACCCCGTGTTGGATGTAATGGCCATCGACAACCTGCCATCTATGCTGCCATTGGAAAGTTCCGTCGACTATGCGAGCCAGCTTCTGCCGTCACTTCTGACCCTGACCGATCTGTCATCAGGCGTCTGGGCACGGGCCGAAGCGACGTTCAACACCCATATGAAGGATATCTGACGTGGAAACCGTGATCGGCGCATCGGCGGCAATCCTAAGCACCATCTGCTGGCTCCCACAAACCATACGCACCTGGCGTACGCGGCATACGAAGGACCTGTCTCTTATGGCGAACCTTCTTATTCTTGCTTCGATGTCGCTATGGCTGACCTATGGAATCATGCTGCATTCCTGGCCCATGATCGTTGCCAATACGGTGGCGGTTGTGCTGGTTGGGTCCATCATCATCGCAAAACTGAAATTCGGCTGAGAAGGAGCGCCTGTTATGACAATTCATTGGTGTGGCACCGGCCTGTCGGCCATCCCCGGCCTGCGTCGGTTGCTGGAGGCTGGTCGCAACGTCGTGGTCTGGAACCGGACCATCGACAAAGCGCGCGAGGCCGTGGGCGATCTGACCGACGACATTCGAGCCTTCGATCTGGACGCTGTCACCGCAGCACTGGCCCCCGGCGACATTGCGGTGTCGATGTTGCCCGGCGATCTGCACGTGCCCTTGGCCGAACGCTGCCTGCAAAAGGGCGCGCATTTCGTGTCGTCCAGCTATATCTCGCCCGAGATGCGCGCGCTGGACGAAGACTTTCGCGACGCAGGTCTGGCCTGCGTGAACGAGATCGGGCTGGACCCCGGCATCGACCACTTGATGGCACATTGGCTGGTCGCGGATTACCGCGCCTCGGACGCCTATGATCCGGACAACACCCTGAGCTTCATCAGCTATTGCGGCGGCGTGCCGAAGATCCCTAACGATTTTCGCTACAAGTTCAGCTGGTCGCCGCTGGGGGTACTGAAGGCCCTGCGCTCGCCCTCGCGCTCGATCAAGGACGGCAAACCGCTGGACGTGGCCCGCCCCTGGGACGCGATCAGCACCTATGACGCCCCCCTGCCCACGCCAGAGAGTTTCGAGGTTTACCCCAACCGCGACTCGATCCCGTTCATGGAGGACTACAAGTTCGACCCCGCGTGGAACGTCGACACCTTCGTGCGCGGCACCCTGCGCCTGAACGGCTGGGCCGAGGCGTGGAAAGACGTGTTCGCCGAGGTCGAAACGCTGGAGGGCGCGTCCGGCGATGCCCGCCTGAAAGAGATGTCAGACCAGTTCTGGACCGAGAACGCCTATGACAAAGGCGAACCCGACCGCGTCATCATGTGCGTGGCGCTGAAGGCAGAAAAAGACAGCGAAACGGTCTATCACAAAACCTATGTGATGGACGCATGGGGCGACGACCGCGGAACTGCCATGGCGCGGCTGGTGTCCGTCCCAGTGTCGCTGGCGATCGAGATGGTCCACGAAGGCAAAGCCCCCGCCGGAGTCTCCGCCGCCACCGCTGATCCCGAAATGATCGAGGCATGGATGGCGCATGTGCGGGAACTGGCGCAGCATGTTGAGGTGGTGGAGCATGGGTAACGGAGAGTCTGGTTTGCGGACTTTGCTGCCGTTTGCTTCGCTCACACGAATGTCTGTTCTTGGATTTGCGGTGTTTCGAGTTTTGATTGAGTCTGACCATTATGACAAAGCGTCTCTTTCACTTCAGCGACGATCCCACGATAGAGTCGTTTGAACCTCGATCTGTGCGGGTTTCGTCAACTCGTCCAGAGGGAATGGAGTGGTTAAACGGTCCGCTGGTGTGGGCAATCGACGACGCGCACAGCCCCTTGTACCTGTTTCCACGAGAATGCCCGAGGGTCATCATGTGGCGTACGAATGAGACATCATGCGAGGAAGCCGCCAGATTTCTTGAACCCAATACCAGCATGACTGCTTACGTTGAAAAGGCCTGGGAGATCCGCATCGAGGAGGCAGTGCTATTTCGCTATGAGTTGCCAACAGAGCATTTCGTCAGCCTTGATGACGTCGGAATGCATGTGGCCCGCACTCGTGTGAGACCCCTCTCATGTGAACAGGTGTCCGATCTGCCGAACCAACTTGCTTGCGCGGGCGTTGCGTTGCGATCTTTGAACAGCCTCACGCCGCTCCGAGATGCGTGGAGTTCGTCACTTCATGTAAGCGGCATTCGATTGCGAAACGCAGTTGGTTGGGCGGAATAGAGGTTAAAGCGGTCATTCATGCACAACGCAGCATCAAGCACTTTGGGCTCAAAACTGCCTTTCAACGCCCCGGCAACCCTCACCCCTTCCCAATCGGCACCACATTCTCGGCTCCGTCCGACAACTCCTCAAAATCAAAGTTATCCAGCCGCGCCGCGCGTTTTCCGGCGCGCTCTGCCGCCGTGGTAATCCCCTCGACATCACGCCGCGCTTGGTCGAAATGGCTCTCCAGCTTGCCCGCGCGTTCGACCACAAGCTCCACGTCGCGATGCAGGTTTTTCAGCATCTTCCTGATCTCACCCGCCTGTTCGCGCATCCGGGCATCTTTCAGGATCGCGCGCATGGTGTTCAGGGTCGCCATGCAGGTGGTGGGCGAGACGATCCAGACACGCGCCTCGAACCCTTCGCGGACCAGTTCGGGGAAGTTCGCGTGCAGCTCGGCATAGACAGCTTCGGACGGCAGGAACATCAGCGCGCCGTCGGCGGTTTCGCCTTCGATGATGTATTTCGTCGCGATATCCCGGATGTGTTTCTTGACCGAGACGCGCATCGCCTTGGTCGCTTCGTTTAAATCATACGGCGTGTCAGCCCGGCGCAATTGTTCATAGGCTTCCAGCGGAAACTTTGAATCAATGACAATCGGGCCGGGCGGGTTTGGCAGGTGAATCAGGCAATCGGCGCGCACGCCCGTCGTCAGTTTCGCTTGCAGGTCATAGCTGTCTTTGGGCAGCGCCTTGGACACGATGTCGTGCAACTGAATCTCGCCAAACGCGCCGCGTGTCTGTTTGTTGGACAGGATATCCTGAAGGCTCAGCACATCGCCCGACAGCCGCGTAATATTGTCCTGCGCCTTGTCGATCACCGCCAGCCGTTCCTGCAACTGCGTCAGGCTTTGGGTGGTTTTCACCGTGTTTCCCTGAAGGCTTTCCTTCATCCGCTCCTGCAACTCGGACATCGCGCGGGCGGATTTCATCGCGTTGTCATGCAGCCGGTCGTTCATCTGGCTTTGCACCTGCGCCAGCCGCGACTCCATCGCCTGCAACACCTGCGCCTGTCCCGTGGACTGCGCGTCCGACACGGTGCGCAAGCCCCCAGACAGTTGGTCCTGCCCGGCGCCCAGCACCTGCACCGCCTGCCCCAGACCGCCCATCTGCCGCGCCAGATCTTCCGCCACACGCGCGGACTGCCCGGCGCGGCGCAAGACGACGATCAGCAGGATGAACATGAGCAGCGCCATGACAGCCCCGCCGATGGTCGCCATAACCAGCGGATCGGACAGGTCATAAATGGTATCACCGATCTGGATCATGTGCGGCCAAACAGCCTTTCGATATCTGAGAGTTTTAGTTCCACATAGGTCGGACGCCCGTGGTTGCACTGGCCGGAATGGGGCGTCGCCTCCATCTCGCGCAGAAGGGCGTTCATCTCTTCGGGTCGCATCCAGCGGCCGGACCGAATCGAGCCGTGGCAGGCAACACGCGAGAGAACAGCCTCGATCTTGGCCTGAACCATGTTGCTGTCGCCCAGATCGGCAAGTTCGTCCAGCACATCCTTGATCATGGCGGTCGCGTTGATCTCGCCCAGAATGGCCGGGGTTTCGCGCACGGCGATGGCATCCCCGCCGAAAGATTCGATAACAAGGCCCATGGTGGCAAGGCTGTCCGCAACCTCAAGCAGGCGCGCCACGTCACCGGCGGACAGTTCGACGATCTCGGGGATCAGAAGCGCCTGACGCGCGACGCCGTTTTCCGCCATCTGGCGTTTCAGCTTTTCATAGACCAGACGTTCATGCGCCGCGTGCTGATCAACGATCACCATCCCGGTTTCCGTCTGTGCGATGATGTAATTCTCATGCACCTGCGCGCGGGCGGCGCCAAGGGGCAGGGCCTCGTGCGGGCTGTCCTGTTCCGGCGCGACCACCGGATCAAAGCGGGCCGATGGCGCAGACATTTCGGCGAAGCCGGGCGCGTCGGGTGCGGGCGCTTGCGTCGCGAAAGATTGCCGGATGGCGCCTGCGGTGGGACGATCCATCTGATAAACACGCGGGCCGGTCGGTTCGGGTCGCATCGCGCCCAGCGTGGCCCCCGCGACGGTGGTTGACGCACGATGCCCTGCGTCTGCCAGCGCGTGACGCAAACCTGACACGATCAAGCCACGCGCCACACCGGGGTCGCGGAACCGCACCTCGGATTTCGCGGGGTGAACGTTCACATCGACCAGATGCGGATCACAGGTGACAAACAGCACCGCCGCCGGATGCCGGTCACGGGACAGGAAATCGAAGTACGCCGCGCGCAGAGCGCCGGTCAGCAGCTTGTCCTTCACCGGGCGGCCATTGACGAACAGAAACTGCGCCACTGCAGCCCCGCGGGAATAGGTCGGCAGCGCAGCATATCCGGACAGCCGAAGCCCGTCGCGTTCCGCGTCAATCGGAATGGCATTCTCGGTGAATTCCCGTCCAAGGATCGATCCAAGCCGACCGGCGAGCGCATCGAACATATCGCCGGTTTCGGGGTCGGCGCAGAAGGTCACGCGACCTTCGCCACCACTGGACACATCGCGCAGCACAAACCCCACAAGTGGTTCGGCCATGGCCAGTCGCTTGATCACGTCGGTGATCGCCTGCGCTTCGGCCCGGTCGGTGCGCATGAATTTCAGGCGCGCGGGTGTGGCGAAGAACAAGTCCCGGAGCTCGACCACTGTGCCGCCAGACAGGGCGGCGGGTTTCACTGGGCTGGGCTCGCCACCGGCCACACGGATTGTTGCAGCGTCAAACCCGTCAGCGCGCGAGGTGATGGTCAGGCGCCCGACTGACCCGAGCGACGGCAACGCCTCGCCCCGGAACCCGAAGGTGTGAATGTTCAGAAGGTCCGAGCCGTCGATCTTTGACGTCGCATGACGCGACAGGGCCAAAGGCAGATCGTCGGGCGCGATGCCGCAACCATCATCGGTGACGCGGATCAGGGTTTTGCCGCCGTCGGCATAGGCGACCTCGATCCGCGTGGCCCCTGCGTCCAGCGCGTTCTCTACCAGTTCTTTCACAGCAGAAGCGGGGCGTTCCACAACTTCGCCGGCTGCAATCCGGTTGATTGCGGCATCGTCCAACTGGCGGATCACCGGGCGGCCCAACGCGTGCTCGGGACGTGACGGGGGGCTTATATGGGGGTTGTCTTCAGGCATACCACAAGACCTAGCACATCAAGCGCCGATTCGACCATTGCGAAATGTCCGGTGCATCCCCGACCTGCGTTCAATTTGAAACGACGCCCTCGGGCTGTCCGACCACCACGAAATGCAGCGCATCGGGGTCATACAGACGCTTGGCGACGCGCGTGGTATCCTCAAGCGTCACGGCCATCACCTGATCGTTTCGCGTGGCGATATAGTCGACCGGCAAGCCCTCCATCTGCATCGACACCATGATATTGGCGATGTTGGCATTGCCGTCGAACCGCAACGGATACGATCCCGTCAGATAGGTCTGCGCGGCAGTCAGTTCTTCCTGCGTGATCCCCTCGGCCGCCATTTTCGCCCATTCGCTCTGCACGACCTCAATCGCTTCACCCATTGACCCGTTCTGGCTTGAGAAATGTCCCATGATCGTGTCGGACAGGTCGGCATTAGCAAGGAACGTCCCCACCCCATAGGTCAGCCCGCGTTTTTCCCGCACCTCCTGCATCAGGCGCGAATTTGAACCGCGCCCGCCCAGAACCTCGTTCAGGACAAAAGCGGCGAAGAAATCCGGATCATCGCGCGCGATGCCGATATGCCCGAACATCGCAACCGATTGCGGCGTGTCGAACGGCACCACGGTTGTGCCGCCTGTCAAGGCAAACTCGGCCCGTGGTGGCAGGGGTGCCCCCGTGGGGGGCAACCCGTCGAACAGTTCATCCAGAAGCTGGCTCAACTCATCCGCCATGATGTCCCCAACGGCCGCAACATAGATCCGATCCAGCGCCAGCGCGTCTCTGAAAGCGGACACAAGATCGTCCCGTGTCAGGGCGGCCACGCTGTCCGGTGTGCCGACCCGATAGCTGCCATAAGGATGATCGCCATAGGCCATGCGGTCCCATGTTTCGCCAGCAATCGCATTGGGGTCGGTCGCACGCGACGCCAGATGCGACATGATTTGCGCGCGCACACGTTCTATCGCGCTGTCGTCAAAGCGCGGTTCGGTCAGGGCGCTGTGCAAAAGCTGCATCGCCTCGGCGCGGTTTTCACTCAGAAACTGCGCCGAGACCGTGATCGCATCCCCATAGGCCCCAAAACGGAAAGAGGCCGCCAGGCTTTCGCGCGCCTCGGCAAAGCCGCGCGCATCCAGATCACCTGCCCCTTCTTCCAAAAGACCCACCATGAAATTCACCGCGCCACGTTTCCCGGGTCGATCCAGAGACGTGCCACCCTGAAAGCGAATTTCCAGCGCGGTGAAGGGCAGGCTGTGTTCTTCGACCAACCAGGCATTGATGCCGGTGGGCGTGGTGATTTCCTGTATCGCGATCTCGGCGCGGGCGGGGAAGGTCACGATCAACAGCGTGACAAAAGCATAGATCAGGCGCATCATTTCATTTCCTCTCCGCCTTCGGGAACCAGCCAACCGGTGACGCTTCGGCGATCGTCAAAAATCTGACGCGCGGCCTGCATCACCTGTTCGGGTGTGACCGCCTGCAATATGTCAGGCCAAGCCTGCACGTCATCTATCGTCAGACCCGCGGTCAGCGCACGGCCATATCGCTGTGCGCGCGACATCGCACTGTCTTGCGCATAGATCTGATCGGCGCGGACCTGGAACTTGATGCGTTCGAACTGTTCCGGGTCGATGCCGGTTTCCAGAAACTTGGCAATCTCTTCGTCCAGCGCGGCTTCGGCCTCGGCCAGGCTGACGCCCTGTTTGGGATAGACGACCAGCGAAAACTCGGTGTCGTCCAGCATGACCGATCCATAGGCCGCCCCGGCATAGACGGCGATCGGGTTGTCAAATTGCAGCGCCCGCCCCAGAACGGATGTTGCCCCGTTGCCGCCCAGTATCTCGGCCAGATAGACAAGCGCGGCCGCCTGCTCCTGCGCGCCTGGATCACGTTCAGGGGCCGCATACTGTCGATAGACATAGGGTTGAGACACACGCGGGTCTTCGAATCGCACTCGACGCTCGGCCAGTTGCGGCGGCTCGGCGCGGCGCTCGCGTTCGGTCAGGCCGGGTGTAGGTTTCAGGGGTCCGTAATATTCCTGCGCCAGCGCGCGCACCTCGTCCGGAGTCACGTCACCCGCAACAATCAAAATCGCATTGTTGGGGGCATAGAAACGTTCATAAAACGCCAGCGCATCTGCGCGCGACAGCTTCGCCGCCTCGTGTCGCCAACCGATGATCGGAGTGCCGTAAGGATGGTTCAGATAAGCCGCCGCATTCATCTGCTCGTGAAACAGCGCGCCAGGGTCGCTGTCTGTGCGTTGGGCACGTTCTTCCAATATGACGTTGCGTTCGGTGGCGATGTCGTCTTCGGTCAGCCGCAGGTTGCGCATCCTGTCGGCTTCCATCTGCATCATCAGGCCCAGACGATCCGCGGCAACACGTTGGAAATACGCGGTGTAGTCCTGCGATGTGAACGCATTATCGGACCCGCCATTTTCGGCAACGACGCGACTCAGCTCGCCAGCTTCCATGTTGTCGGTGGCCTTGAACAACAGGTGTTCCAGAAAATGCGCGATGCCCGACACGCCGGGTTCCTCGTCCGCCGCACCCGCGCGATACCACAACATATGCACGACGACCGGCGCGCGATGATCTTCGATCACCACGACCTCAAGCCCATTGTCCAGTTTGAAATCGGTGACACCATCCTTGGAAAAAGCCGGGGTGCCCAGGCCGAAGGCCAGAAAAGCCGCAATCAGAAACCGCATCTGAAACTCCTGTCTGTTCGTGATCAAGTTACGCGTGATCGCGCGGGCTTCAACCTGCGCAAACAGAGTTGTGATCGCAGTGGATCAGAAAACGAAACGGAGGCCAGGCGGCCCCGAAATCACTGCGCGGCTGCCGGATTGGGTGGGGCGGCGGGCGTCCAGATCCCCAAACGGCGCAGGCGTTCAAGTTCGCGATGCTGGTCAAGCTCCTGCGCTTCATAGGCGCTGTAATAGACGTTCACGTTGAACAGCCGTTCAAGCAGTTTGCCGCGATTTTCCTGCCGCCAGGTCAGGTCTTCGGCGGCCAGTTGGCTGCGAATGCCGGACGAGACGCCATAGCGGCTGGCCGCCGTGACCAGCGCCCCTTCGCCACCGCGCAGACCCGATCCGCGCAACTGCCCCCCCAGCGCGGCAATGGCATCTGCATTGGGCGTCGGGTCAGTGATGTTGGTGCCGCCCGGCGTGGGCGTCGGCAGCTCGGAATAGCTCGTCGGCTCTTGCAGGGGTTTTGTCGGCAAGATGGCAAATTCATCCGGGCCGGATTGGCTGGCCCTCAGGTTCATCAGGCTCGGCTCGTTTTTCGAGCAGGCAGTCAGAAAAACACCGATGCACAAAGCGGCCAGAAGTTTAACGGATGAAAAGCGCATGTGTCGAAATAACCCTCGTTTCCTACCGCTTCTTAGCCCATCTGGAAACGCGCGTCACGGGGTCTTCTTCGTGGATGAGAAGAGAACCAGACCAATCGCCCCTGCAAAGACAAAAATGTCGGCCACGTTGAACGAAAAGGGGTTCTGGATACCGCAGCAGGACATGTTCAGAAAATCCACCACGGCCCCGTAAAAGATACGGTCCACCGCATTGCCCAGCGCGCCACCGACCAGCAGGCCCGCTGAGATATTCGCCAGTCGACCCAGTTGCTCTTTGCGCACCCAGAGAAGAACCCAGGCCGAAATCACCAGGCTGAGACCCACCAAGACCCAGCGCATCGTTGCAGCGTCCGACCCGAACAGGCCGAAATTCACGCCCGTGTTCCACGCCATCTGATAGACCAGATAAGGCGGCCAGATCTGGACCACGCCGACGCGGTCCAGTTCAAGCACGTAAAGCGCGTGATACTTGGTGCCCTGATCCAGAGCGAAGGCCAGAATGGCCGCTATCAGCAACGCGCGCATGGTCAGGTCAGTGCCGGAAATGGCGCATGCCGGTGAACACCATGGCAAGCCCTGCGTCGTTGGCAGCGGCGATCACCTCGTCATCGCGCATCGACCCACCCGGCTGGATAACGCATGTTGCGCCTGCGGCTGCGGCTTCCAAAAGCCCATCCGGGAACGGAAAGAACGCATCCGATGCCACGGCGGACCCTTTGGCCAGGCTGTCAGGCAGACCCAGCTCATCCGCCATGCGCTGCGCCTTGGCGGCGGCAACATTGGCGCTGTCCAGGCGGCTCATCTGCCCCGCGCCCACGCCCACCGTGGCGCGGTCTTTCACATAGACGATGGCGTTCGATTTGACATGCTTGCCGACCTTCCAGGCAAACAGAAGATCGCGCAACTGCTCGTCCGTCGGGGCCTTTTCGGTCACGACCTTCAGGTCGTCCAGCCCGACATGGCCCACGTCTTTATCCTGCACCAGCAAGCCGCCCGACACCTGTTTGAACGCCGTCAGCGGTTCGCGCGGGTCCGGCAGACCATCGGTCAGCAACAGACGCAGGTTCTTCTTGGCGGCAAAGATTTCGCGCGCTTCGTCCGAGGCACCGGGGGCAATCACCACCTCGGTGAAGATCTCGGTGATCTTGGAAGCGGTCTCGGCATCCAGCGGCTGATTCAGCGCCACGATCCCCCCGAAGGCCGAGGTGCGGTCGCAGTCGAAGGCTTTCTGATAGGCGTCTGCTAGCGTGTCACCCAACGCCACGCCACAGGGGTTGGCGTGCTTGATGATCGCCACGGCGGGGCTGTCGGTTGGGTCAAACTCGGCCACCAATTCAAACGCCGCGTCCGTGTCGTTGATGTTGTTGTAGCTGAGCTCCTTACCCTGCAATTGCTCTGCGGTTGCCACGCCGGGGCGGTTCGACCCATCGGTATAGAATGCCGCCTGCTGGTGGCTGTTTTCACCATAGCGCAGCGTCTGCTTCCATTCGCCCGCGAAAGCACGTCGATGGGGGGCTTTCAGGTCAAGCGCGCCGGCCATCCAATTCGACACCGCCGCGTCATAGGCCGCCGTGCGGGCATAGGCTTTCTGCGCCAGTTTCTTGCGAAGTTTTGGGCAGGTCGATCCATCGTGCTGGTCCAGATCGCCCAACAGCTTGGAGTAATCTTCCACATCGACAACGACGCTTACAAAGGCGTGGTTCTTGGCAGCGGCACGGATCATCGCAGGCCCGCCAATGTCGATATTTTCGATACAGGTGTCATAGTCGGCGCCCGACGCAACCGTCGCTTCAAACGGATAGAGGTTCACCACCAGCAGGTCGATCGCCCAAATGCCGTGCTCCTCCATCGCTGCAACATGATCGTCATTGTCGCGCAGCGCCAACAGGCCACCATGCACCATCGGATGCAGGGTTTTGACGCGACCATCCATCATCTCGGGGAAGTCCGTGACCTCGGCCACGTCTTTCACGGCCACACCTGCATCGCGCAACGCCTGGGCGGTCCCGCCGGTGGACAGGATCTCAATCCCACGCGCTTCCAGCGATTGGCCCAGATCAATCAGGCCGGTCTTGTCAGATACGGAAATCAGCGCGCGGCGCACGGGATGAAGGTCGGTCATGGCTGTAGGCCCCTTTGGCTCTTAACTTGGCAGCTCCGCCGTGTCACCGCGTTCAAGGTCACGCAAAACCGATGGGGTTTCCTGCGCCTTGGCCAGCGTCCAGCGGATGCGTGTCGCATAATCCATTGCGACGCCAGATAGAACCACTTGTTTTGATTTGCGCGGCTTCAACCGCGTCTTTTCCAGATAAACGCTGCCCTCCAGCGTCAATTCGCCACGACCTTCGAAGCGAAACACCCAGATTTCCCCGGACCTCAGCGCCATGGACACCGCCGTGCCGCCCAGATCAAGCGTCGCATCCACATCAGGGTGCAGATGGAACCTGATGTGAAACGGGATGCCTTGCAGCGCCACCTGATCCATCGCGCGATCAAACCGCGCCTGATCAGCATCGGACACAGCCGCCAGCGTGTCTTCGCCCGAGACGCCGCGGCCGTTCTGGCTCAGCTCGATCTGGCGCATATGGGTCAGGCCGTGACTGTTGATATAGCCGTCATGCGCCGCAACAATGGTCGCGCCATTGGCGTCATCCTGTCGTTGCAAATGAACCTCTGCCGGGGTCGAGGTCAGAAACACCTTTGCCCCGCCGCCATAATTCTGCGCAGCCCCCAGCCGCGACGACGACAGGCCCGCCAGCCCCAACACCGAATGCGACGGCGTGGCGCGTCCGGCCTTGTGCCAGTCCGCCCCGAAATGCGCGCCCGACCCGCAATTCACGATCAATGGTCGCCGCCCCGAAGTCAGTTCAAACGCAAGCGTCGAGGCATGGGCGTTCGCAGACGCAAGCCCGGTCGGGGGCCGCGCGGTGTCCATGATCAGGCTGGTCCGTCCCGCGCTGAGCCGGGTATAGCCCATCGCAAGCCCGGTCGAAGGCCCCGCCCGCACGCCAGATGTTGCAAGCGCGTGGTCCAATCGCCCCTCAAGCCCGCGCCCGCCGCCGTGGAACCGTGCCAACCCGCCGTCAGCATGCCTGAGTGCGCGCAGGGTCGGTGCGATCCGCTCGATCGCCCCCATATGCGCGGGGGCGACCTGACGCCCGCTTTCAGACAGGGCTTGCGCGGCCCAGTTCAGAAGCGTGAAAACATCCAGCAATTCCTCGGGGTTGCGGGTGGGTATCCCGCCCTCGGCGTCGATCTGGTCGGCACATTCCCGCGCAAGGGCTTTCACGGCGGGGCCGACATGGCGTTCCATCCCCTCAAGCCCCAGCCCGGCATAGATCAGGCCGGTCAATGCCTCGAACCGGGGCAGACCGGGGGTTGCGGCGTGCCACCTGCGCGACAGAAAGATCGTCTGCTGGCCCAGCGACCGAAAGAAGGCGCGGCTTTCGTCGGGCGTCATCCCCGCCATCAGGAAAATCGCGTGGTTGATCCAACGGATCAGCCGCCGCCCGGTCAGATCCGGCGTCCACCCGTCGCCATCCCCTTTGCCATAGCGTTTGATCCAGCCGAGCAGCCAGACCTGGGCACGCCTGCGCGCCTCGCCATCACCGACGCTGGCCAGATCGTCCAGCCAGACAAAGCCTTGCGTTTCCTCGGAAAATCCCTGACTGGGCGGCGTTACATCCCATAACCCCTTGTCCGGTGCATTCACCAGATGCCCGGCAAACAGATAGTTGCCCGCAATCAACTGCTTACCGCGCGCAAAGGCGCCGATGGTGCGGGGTTCGGGCTGCGATACGAACCCGGTGGCAGGCCGCGCACGTGCGGCACGCTTTGCCTGAAAGCGATTCGCAAAACGGGTTCGGAACCCGGAAAATCCGTCTTGATGCACCACTGGGACGCCTCGCCTCAATCATCCAACTGTGTTGAACTCATACCCCTCTGGCGGGGGCCTTGGGAAAAGCATACAGACCCGCATGACGAGAGTCATCGGCGAATTGTGGCAATGCACGTCAGGTTTTGCGAAATGCCGTGATGAAAAAACCGTCCATCCCGCCAAGATCCGCGTTGAAATGCGGCATGATGCGCAGACCTTCGGGGCCGATCCAGTCGTCGTCGATTCCCGGCAGGTGCAGTGCGTCCAGATCAAGCTGAATGTGGTCATGGCGGCCCAGCGCATCACGCACCTGCTCTTCGCCCTCGTCGATCAGAAGGCTACAGGTGCAAAAGACCAGCCGCCCGCCGGGCTTCAACAGCCCAGTTGCGCGGTCGATCATATATTCCTGCAACTCGAACAGGCCGGGAAAGTCGCTGCCATCCTTGGCGTGAGGCAAATCAGGGTGCCTGCGGATCGTGCCCGTGGCTGTGCATGGGGCGTCCAGCAGGATCGCGTCGAACTGAGGTTCATCGAACTCCAGCGCGTCGCCGACCACGACCCGCGCGGCCAACCCGCTGCGCTCAAGGTTCTCGGCAACCCGTTTCATCCGCTCCTCGGACACGTCCAGCGCGGTCACATCCGCGCCCATCGCGGCCAGTTGCAAGGTCTTGCCACCGGGGGCGGCGCACATATCCAGAACGCGGTCGCCGACTTTCGGCGCCAGAACCTTCGCGGGCAAAGCGGCTGACGCATCCTGCACCCACCAATCGCCAGCCTCGTACCCGTCCAGTGCTGTCACCTGCCCGGCGTCCTGCAAGCGCACCGATCCGGTCGGCAACAGCGTCCCGCCAAGCCGCTTGGCCAGTTCGGCGGCATCGCCTTTCGCGGTCAGATCAAGCGGAGGGGCCAACGCCTGCACCGCCTCGATCGCTTCAACCTGCGCTTTGCCATAGTCAGCGATCAGCGGTTTGCGCAGCCATTTCGGCAAGCGCGGAATGGGCAGGCTGTCCCACTTGCCCTTCTCGCCATCGACCTTGCGCAACACGGCGTTGACCAAGCCCGACATGCGCTCGGTCTCGCGCGTGGCGCGGGTCGCGGCCACGAGGTCATTCACCACACCATGCGCAGCCCCGCCGGTGCATATCTCGGCCACACCCAGCCGCAGAATGTTCAACACTCGCGCCGGGGGGCGCTTTTTCAGATGCGGCCCCAACATGCGGTCGGCCCGGTCCATATTTCGCAGCGCCAGAAGGGTCAGACGCTGGGCACGGGCGCGATCTTCGGGTGCGGCTTTCGCCAGCCGTTTTGGCAATGCCTCGGACAGCAGGCGGTGTTCATCCAGAACATCCCCCAACAGATCAACCGCGATATGGCGCGGGTCCAGAACTTTGCCCATCGGCACCCCTTTGCGTTTTACCTTCGCGCGACCTATATCATGGCACGGAAAGCCACAAGGATCAGGCCCATGTCCGACACGCCGTCAAAGCCCGAAGCGGAAAAGCGCGACCTGCCGCCCGCCGCTCAACGCGCCCTTGCCGAAGCCAAAGAGCGTCGCAAGAAAGCCGAGGCCGAGGCAAAAGCCCGCCCCAAGGAATACGGCGGTCGCGACGGTCCCGAACCGGTCCGCTATGGCGATTGGGAGAAAAAGGGCATCGCGATCGACTTCTGATCGACACCCTTGCGGGTCACAGCCCCAGCACATCCATCATGTCGTATTCGCCGGGTTTCTTGCCCTGCCCCCATAGGGCGGCCTTGACCGCGCCACGGGCAAAGATCGCACGATCCGTCGCAAGGTGGCGCAACACGATCCGTTCACCCGGCGCCGCAAACATCACGTCATGTTCGCCCACGATGTCGCCACCGCGCACGGCATGAAAACCAATGTCACCACGATTGCGCGCCCCGGTTATCCCGTCCCGGCCCCGATCCGACACGTCCGCCAGATCAACGCCGCGTCCTTCGGCGGCAGCTTCGCCCAGCATCAGCGCCGTGCCGGATGGGGCATCCACCTTGTGATGGTGATGCGCCTCGATAATCTCGATGTCAAAATCTTCGTCCAGCGCCGCGGCCACCTTGCGCGTCAGCTGCACCAGAAGGTTCACACCAAGGCTCATATTGCCCGCGCGCACGATGGTCGAGTGTCGCCCGGCAAGCGCCAGCTTCGCCAGATCATCATCGCTAAGCCCGGTCGTCCCAATCACATGAACAGCCCGCGCCTGTGCCGCAATCTCGGCCATCGCGACGGTGGCAGCAGGCGCAGTGAAATCAATGACCGCCTGCGCTTTTGCCATCGTTTCCAACGAATCGTCGGACACGATAACGCCCAGCGGCTGCCCGCCCATGCAGGCCCCCACATCCTGCCCGATCCAATCGTGCCCCGGACGCTCCAACGCGCCCACCAGCCGCGCGCCATCCTGTGCGTTGATTTCACGGATCAGCATCTGACCCATCCGGCCCGACGCGCCCATCACCACAATGCCCGGCAATTCGCTCATCTGTGTCTCCTTCGCTTCATCGTTGTCTAGCGCGCTTGCCCCATCTTGGCAAAGCCTGTTGCGAAGGCGCGCAATCGGGCATACATGGCCTTCATGGCAAAGAACCGTTTTCAAGACACCGCCGGCCCGACGCAGCGACAGCTGCGCATCGCCGAGCTGATCCGCCGGACCCTGTCCGAAGCCCTGATGCGTGGCGACGTGCACGACCCCGATCTGGGTCGCATGTCGATCACGATTGGCGAGGTGCGCGTGACACCGGACCTGAGCATCGCGACCGTGTTCGCCCTGCCCCTTGGCGGCAAGGATGGCGATCTGGCGATCAAGGCGCTGGCCCGCAACAAGGGCGAACTGCGCCGCATTCTGGGCAAGGCGCTGAAGATCAAGCACACGCCCGACTTGCGTTTCATGGTCGACGAGACCTTTGACCAGATGGACCAGACCAACCGCCTCTTGTCACAGGAACGCGTGCAGCGCGACCTGCGCGCAAAGGATGACGAGGACGGGTCGGAGGACACCTGATGGGACGCAGCAAAAAGGGGCGGGACATTCACGGCTGGCTGGTCGTGGACAAACCCGCCGGTGTCAGTTCGAACGCCGTGGTGAACAAGGTGCGCTGGGCGATGGACGCCAAGAAGGCCGGTCATGCCGGCACGCTGGACCCCGAAGCCACCGGCGTTCTGGCGGTTGCGCTGGGCGAGGCCACGAAAACCGTGCCCTATATCACCGACGCGCTGAAAGCCTATGTGTTCACCGTCCGGCTGGGTCAAGCCACAAACACGGATGACACCGAAGGCGAGGTCATCGCCGAAAGCGATCTGCGTCCGTCTGATGATGACATTCAGGCCGCCTTGGGCCAGTTCACCGGGCAAATCATGCAGGTGCCACCCAAGTTCTCGGCTGTGAAAATCGACGGCGAACGGGCTTACAAGCTCGCCCGCGATGGCGAGGATGTGGACATCGCTGCCCGTCCCCTGTGGGTGGAAGACTTGGCGATGATCGACCGTCCTGACGCCGATCACGTGACGCTGGAGATGACCTGCGGCAAAGGCGGCTATGTCCGGTCCATTGCCCGCGATCTGGGCGAGGCGCTGGGGTGCCTGGGTCACGTCCGCGAGCTGCGCCGCATCTGGTCCGGCCCCTTCGATGCCGAGGATGGCGTCAGCCTTGATCTGGTCGAGAAGCTGGCCAAAACCGGCGAGCTTGACATCTATCTGCGCCCGCTTGAGGATGGATTGGCTGATCTTCCCGAACTGAAAACAACCGACGAAGGTGCCGCGCGTCTGCGCCACGGCAACCCTGGCATGGTGATCGCGTCAGATGTCGAATATGGCGACGAGGCGTGGGCCTCGCACGACGGCAAGGCCGTAGCTGTCGGCATATATCGCGCGGGCGAATTGCACCCGTCGCGCGTGTTCAATCAGTAATCGCCACCCGACTTACTCGATGATCTCGCGCAGGACGGCCTGCGCCTCGGGCTGCGCACCGATTTCATAGGCCGCCAGAAGGGTGGCCTGCGCCTGATCCGCCGCATCTTCGCTGTCGGCATGAACAAGCGCCAGCGGATCACCTTTCGCAACTTCGGCCCCGACAGGCAGAAGGGCCGTCAGACCAACCGCCGGGTTGACCGAGTCGCTTGACACGCGCCGCCCGCCGCCAAGCTCGACCACGGCAAGCCCGACATTACGGGTTTCAATCGCGCGGACGAACCCCGCGTCTGGGGCGGGCACCGCGCGTTGCAGGGCTGCTTGCGGCAAGTGGGCAGCGTGGTTTTCCATGAAATCCGCGGGGCCACCAAGGGCTGCGACCATCTTGCCAAACCTCTCGGCGGCGCGGCCATCTTCAAGCGCGCTCAGCGCCAAGTCGCGCGCGCGGTTTCGGTCATTCTCGATCCCCGCCGTGACAAGCATTTCGCCGCACAGGGCGATGACCACCTCGGTCAACCGCCCCTCGCGACGGGTACCGGTCAGAAATTCGACGGCATTCGTGACCTCGACCGCGTTTCCGGCTGCATCTGCCAAGGGTTGGTTCATATCGGTCAGCAGCGCATGGCACGGCAATCCGGCGGTCTGTGCGACACCGGTGATCGACAGCGCCAGTTCACGCGCCTTGTCGAAATCCGCCATGAACGCACCATTGCCGAACTTCACGTCCATCACCAGCGACCCAAGCCCGGCGGCCAGCTTCTTCGACAGGATCGAGGCGGTGATGAGCGGGATGCTCTCCACCGTCGCGGTCACATCGCGGATGCCGTAAAACCGCTTGTCGGCAGGCGCCAGATGCGTGGTCTGCCCGATGATGGCGCAGCCAATCTCCGCAACCACATTCGAGAACAGGTCGTTGTCCGGCGTCGCCACATAGCCCGGAATCGCTTCCATCTTGTCAAGCGTGCCGCCCGTATGCCCAAGCCCCCGGCCCGAGATCATCGGCACATAAGCCCCGCAGGCCGCCACGATCGGCGCCAGCATCAGGCTGACATTGTCGCCGACGCCCCCGGTTGAATGCTTGTCCACCACCGGGCCAGGCAAATGCGCCCAGTCAAACACATCCCCGCTGTCGCGCATTGCCATGGTCAGGGCCGCAGCTTCGTTCCTGTCCATGCCGTTCAGCAGCACGGCCATGGCAAAAGCCGCGATCTGGGCGTCACTTGCGCCGCCATCCGAAATGCCCTGCACCATTTCGGCAATCTCGTCCGTGTGCAAAGTCTGCCCGTCTCGTTTCTTGCGGATAATTTCGGCGATCAGCATGGGGTGCCCTTTCCTTATGGGACCAGTCTGTGATCAAACACGCGTTGGTGCAAGGGCTTGCCAATGGCGCCAACACCCTTCAAAACGCCGCCATGATTACGCGCGCGTTCCAGAAGGGCGATGCCCATTCCATTGCCGTCTATTCGGATTGCGAGAAATATCGCTATCAACTGACCCGCACCTGGGATCCGGCTGGGCGCAAGGCGTTGTTCATCATGCTCAACCCCTCAACCGCGACCGAGGTGCAGAACGACCCGACCGTCGAACGCTGCGAACGACGTGCGCGCACGCTTGGGTTTGGGGCGTTTCGTGTCACCAATATCTTTGCCTGGCGCGACACCGACCCGCGCAACATGCGTGCCGCCGCCGATCCGGTCGGAACAGCCAATGACGCGGCCATTGCCGACAGTTGCCCCTGGGCCGATCAGATCATTTGCGGGTGGGGCACCCATGGCGCACATTTGGACCGCGGTGCACAGGTTGAAACGCTGTTGCGCAAGACAGGCCGGCCCGTCTTTCATCTGGGCTTGACCAAGGATGGGCACCCAAAGCACCCGCTATACATCGCATATGCACAGCAGCCGCAGCCCTGGTTCTGAACCGGCGCGCGACAGGCTGCCACAATCACCCCAGCACGTTTGGAACAACCTCGACATAGACGTCGTGAACGCTGGCACCCGGCGCACCCCGCAAGACGGCGACGATCTCTCCGTTCACAGTCACGACGCCATCCTCGCCCGTGTCGGATGGTTGAACATCATATTCCAACGATTTCGGATCCTGTTCCGGGTCCAGTGACACCCGCAGGAAATCCTGACCGGGGACGAAATCCATCACCTCGGCAAAGTCATCCCCTGCCGCCGCGTCGGAGTAGATCCAGAACACGTCTTCACCATCGCCCCCGGTGGCAATATCGCTGCGGTCCATGATCAGCACGTCATCGCCCAATCCGCCGTCCAACCGATCCTGATCACCGTCGATGTGCCAGTCGAAATCATGGCGCTCGGCCCCGCCACGTTCCATCGCGTGGCCAAGGTGGTTGATCACGTCATTCCCCTCTCCGCCCGACAGCACATCGGCGCCGTGACCTCCGAAAATCGCATCATCACCCGCCCCGCCGATCAGAACATCATCGTCGGACTGGTCCGTATCCAAAGCGGCTTCATGCGCGCCCCCGAACAACTGATCGTCACCATCGCCGCCAAGCAACAGGTCGTCGCCCGATCCGCCATCCAGAAAACTGTCAAGACTGCGTGTCGCGTCCAGCGTGTCATCGCCACTGCCGCCGAACCCGGCCAACACGCCTTCGCCGGCAGAGATCAGATCGTCACCATCGCCGCCGAACAGGTAGGCCGCGCCGTCACCTGATGTCAGCGTGTCATCGCCATCACCGCCGTCGACCACGGCAACGGCATCCTGCCCTTCGTCGCGCAGAACAGGGGTGCCATGGAACTCGTCGATCACCCCTGTGCCTGTGCCATCGACACCATCGTCTGGCAGTTCCATCTGGTCAGCACCCTTCGTGAGCGACATGTCGTCCATATCCCCCAGAAAGTGCCCCATATCCTCGCGCCCATAGTGCTGGTCGGTTTCCGTTCCCAACAGCTGATCCAGCAGCGTGGCCTGAAGATGAGGGGAATCGCCATCGCCCAACCCGTCATTCGGGGCAAGGACTGTATCAGCCGAACCGATATCGGAACCGGGGATTACCTGATCGCCGGTGACGGGCAGCAGTACATCCTGCTCGTCCATAACACCGTCGGATTGTCCGTCACTGACCGCAATGAAATCCCCGGTGCCGGCAACAGCGTCGGGTTCGGTGCCAGCACCGGCCTGTTCTTCGTCTTCTTCGTCAGACGGACCCTCGGCGAAGCTCTCTGCCATGAAAGCGACGGGCAGCAGGCCCAGAAACAACAACGAAAACAACATTTAACGACTCGCTTCCCATAACAGCCCGAACAGGCGGGCTTCGCGGCACAACACCTTTCGACACGGAGCAGGTTGACACAGACAACCGCTTGCGATTGTAGGCAACTGGACGCAAACTCCTAGGAAATAGTAGTTACAAACTTAAATTAACGACTGGTTAACAAATGGTTAACACACCTGACGACCCGCGCACCGAGGCCAGAAAGAAGCTGGCAGAGCGCGAAAAAGCCTTGTCCTTCGAGGTGCGCGCCCTGCGCGCCGAGGTCGAGCGGATGAACAATCACCGATTTATCAAACTGCACGATTCCCTTTGGAAACTTGGCCTGTTTCAGCTTTATCGCGGCCTGGCCTTCGGCCTGGGATCAGTTCTTGGGGCATCCTTGCTGGTGTCGATTCTGGTGTATCTGCTGGCGTCCATCGACTTCATCCCTGTTTTGGGCGACTGGGCGCAGCAGATCATCGACGAGATGCAGCAATAGCCCATCCCACACTTGAAACGTTTTTTCCTTTGCGTTTTGCGGGGAATCTTCCTATACGCCTCCATCTGCTCGCCTCGTGTGGGCAGATCTCTCCACGGGCCTTGCTGGACGACATCCCGGCCTGCGCCATCAACCCTAACCTATGAAGGAGACCCCGATGTCGATTACGCCTGATGAAAAAGCCCGCCTGATCAAAGAGTTCGGCACCAAGGACGGCGACACCGGTTCGCCCGAAGTGCAGGTTGCAATCCTGTCCTCGCGCATCGCGACCCTGACCGAACACTTCAAAACCCACAAGAAAGACAACCACGGCCGCCGTGGTCTTCTGAAAATGGTTGCTCAGCGCCGGAAACTTCTGGACTACACCCGCGCGAAAGACGAGGCCCGTTATCAGGACCTGATCAATCGCCTGGGCCTGCGCCGCTAAGCCGCGCACCAGAAAATCGGACGAAGGGGCTGCTTTGCGGCCCCTTTTTTCTTTCTTGCGCGCATCGGCAACCGGTCACTTTACGTCAGGTCTTGCTTGATCCGACCCCCGCCGCCCCGTCAAGATCAGCGGATCAACGGAGGGTGAGATGAAAGCTACGCTGGCGATTCTGATCAACATGGGCAGTCTGCACCGGCTGTTTCCCTTCTGGCTTGTCGGCGTTTTTGCGCTGGTGTTCTGGTTCACGCCATGGCTGCTGCTGGCCGTTGCCTATGGCATCGTGGCACAGTTCTTTGTCGAATACGCGATGCACCGCTTTCTGCTGCACCGCGAACCGCCCACCGATCAAGGTGTCTTCAATGAACTTTATCGCAGCCATATCGGGCATCACGAATTTCCCGGCGACCCGGAGTTCTTTACCGGTGGCGACCACTGGTATCCGGTGCGGTTCGGTCTGATCTCGTTCGCGGTACACAGCCTGATCCTGTGGCCGTTTCTGGGGCTGGGGCCTGCGGTGCTGACAGCCTATGTCGCCCTGTTCGTCGGATCGGTCAGCGCGTTTGCGTTCTATGAATACTGCCACACGCTGGCGCATGTGAACGTGCCGAAAGGCTGGTTCGGACAGCGCGTCACCCGCAGCCACCTGGCGCATCACTTCCAGGATCACCAGGCCACCTATCATGTCAGTTTCGGCATGGGTTGGATCGACCGTCTGTTCGGGACAAAACACGATCCCGACACCGCCCGCGCCCGGTATGACCGCGACACGATCCTGTCGATGGGCATGGACCCCGAGGACCTGCGTCTGGTGACGGCACGCAAGGCGTTTGGCATCACCAAACTCCCACGGGGCAAGCTGACCCGGCGAGACGCCACCGAAAGCCCGAAGCCGTCGGCCTGAGCACAAACAATCCTGTTTCCAAACACCTGTTTTTCCGTTATGGACCGCCCATCTGAGACGTGACGCTTCGACCCCGGCGCATGACAAGGTAGAGGGGTCGGTGGCAATGGGGCCACCATGACAACGGAAGACCCGGAGGGCCGGGAGCGCTTCCAGCTAGGAAAACATGATGTTTGACGTAACTAAAAAATCGATGGAGTGGGGCGAAGAAACCCTCACTCTGGAAACGGGCAAGGTTGCCCGTCAGGCCGACGGATCGGTCATCGCCACGCTGGGCGAAACATCCGTGATGGCCAACGTAACCTTCGCGAAGGAACAGAAGCCCGGTCAGGACTTCTTCCCGCTGACGGTTCACTATAATGAAAAATACTATGCCGCTGGTAAAATCCCCGGTGGCTTCTTCAAGCGCGAAGCGCGTCCGACGGAAAAAGAGACGCTGACATCGCGTCTGATCGACCGTCCGATCCGCCCGCTGTTCGTGCCCGGCTTCAAAAACGAAGTTCTGGTGATCTGCACTGTACTGAGCCACGACCTTGTCAACGACCCCGACATCGTCGCGATGATCGCGGCGTCCGCTGCGCTGACCATTTCGGGCGCACCTTTCATGGGTCCGATTGCTGCCGCACGCGTGGGTTATGAGGATGGCGAATACATCCTGAACCCGACTTGCGACGACATGCACCAGCTGCGCAACAACCCCGACCAACGTCTGGACCTTGTTGTCGCCGGCACCAAAGACGCCGTGATGATGGTGGAATCGGAAGCTTACGAGCTGACCGAAGCCGAGATGCTGGGCGCCGTGAACTTCGCACACGAGCAAATTCAGCCGGTGATCGACCTGATCATCGACCTGGCCGAAGAAGCCGCGAAAGAGCCGTTCGACTTCCAGCCTGCCGATTACTCGGATCTCTACGAGGCCGTGAAAGCGGCTGGCGAGGATAAGATCCGCGCTGCCTATGGCCACACCGACAAGCAGGAACGCGTCGCAGCACTTTCTGCCGCCAAGGACGAGATCATCGCATCGCTATCCGAAGAACAGCAGGAAGACGAAAATCTCGGCTCCGCGCTGAAAAAGCTGGAAAGCGCCATCGTGCGTGGCGACGTGGTGAAAACCGGCAAACGCATCGACGGTCGCGCGCTGGACACCGTCCGCCCGATCGTATCGGAAGTGGGCGTCCTGCCCCGGACCCACGGTTCGGCCCTGTTCACCCGTGGCGAAACGCAAGGTCTGGTCGTGACCACCTTGGGCACCGGCGACGACGAGCAGATGATCGACGCGCTGACCGGCACCTACAAATCGAACTTCATGCTGCACTATAACTTCCCGCCCTATTCGGTCGGCGAAGTGGGCCGTTTTGGTTTCACGGGTCGTCGTGAAATCGGTCACGGGAAACTGGCTTGGCGTGCGCTGCAGGCGGTTCTGCCGACGCCGACAGACTTCCCCTACACCATCCGCGTCGTGTCCGAGATCACCGAGTCGAACGGCTCGTCCTCGATGGCGTCGGTCTGTGGTGGTTCGTTAGCCATGATGGACGCCGCTGTTCCGTTGAAAGCACCGGTCGCTGGTGTGGCGATGGGTCTGATCCTGGAAGACGACGGTTCGTATGCTGTTCTGACCGACATTCTGGGTGACGAAGATCATCTGGGCGACATGGACTTCAAAGTCGCAGGCACCGAAGACGGCATCACGTCCTTGCAGATGGACATCAAGGTCGCAGGCATCACGCCCGAGATCATGGAGAAAGCCCTGGCACAAGCCAAGGAAGGCCGTCTGCACATTCTGGGTGAAATGAACAAAGCCCTGTCTTCGGGCCGTGAAGAGTTCTCGGCACACGCGCCGCGCATCGAGACCATGAACATCCCCACCGACAAGATCCGTGAAGTGATCGGCTCGGGCGGTAAGGTGATCCGCGAGATCGTGGAAACCTCGGGTGCCAAGGTCGACATCAACGATGACGGCGTGATCAAGATCGCATCGCCCAACGGCGACGCCATCCAGAAGGCCTATGACATGATCCATTCGATCGTGGCAGAGCCGGAAGAAGGCGAGATTTACACCGGCAAGGTCGTGAAGATCGTCGATTTCGGCGCCTTCGTGAACTTCTTTGGCAAGCGCGACGGTCTGGTCCACGTGTCCCAGATCGAAAACCGCCGCCTGAACCACCCGTCGGACGTTCTGAAAGAAGGTCAGGACGTGAAGGTCAAACTTCTGGGTTTTGACGATCGCGGCAAGGTGCGCCTGTCGATGAAAGTCGTCGATCAGGAAACCGGTGAAGAAATCGTGCCGGAACAGAAGAAAAAAGACGAAGATGCGTGATTGATCGGTCCGGGCCGTCCCGGACCTTTTTCAGCACCAACAAAAAGCCCCGGTGAGACCACCGGGGCTTCTTTCTTAATACGCCAAACCATGGCGCCAAAATGTCAGATGTTGTCGGTCAGACCGTCGTCTTGCGCCGACGCATCAAGGCAAATCCGCCCAGAGCGGTCAGCAAAAGCACACCACCTGCCGGCACCGGCACGGGCGACACATCACCGGTCTGCGTCACATGACTCAGACGGCAATCGCTAGTGCAATTCGCCAGCAAGGAATTGGTCTGTGCATCCGTCCAGACCAGCTTGGTCAAATCCGCAATGTTCTGGAAGAAATAATGCGACACCGCATTTGTTCCACCCACGCCGAATTTCAAAATGAAATACCCCGGAGTGCGTGGCGCGACATCAACGAAATAGTTGCCCACATCGTCGCGCATGAAGCTGCCGCTATTATCCTTGGACTCTATTGAAAGAGAATTGACATCCACACCGGCGATTGAAGCCAGAGCAGCCAGTTCATCACCGTCGCCGGAATTGCCAAGTTGAGCCGACCCCAACAATGTATCGGGCGTATACGTCGCAGCATTCACTGCGCCCACCATACTGAAAATTGACAGTACGGAGGTAACCGCAACACCTTTTAATGTGTTAACAAGAGACATGGTCCCCCCTCCTAAATTTAAACACATTGATTGTATCACGCCACATTGCTGCCACAAATCGAAATCAGCTCCGGAAGGGCCGCGGGGCTCGCAAACACGCCATACAGCAACCCTGAGGGGTCATTCAGAACTCTGACTTCTACTTAATGATGACTTCTAACGCCCGCGCGACGCGGTCGTGTCTTTGCGCCCGGCAAGGGCGAATCGCGCCAAGACCCCCTAAGCCAGGGGCCCGCCGCTAGTCGCCACCCCCGATATTGGTAGGATCGAACACACCTCCGAAGCCCGAGTTGTCGGACGGTTCCTGATCTTCGGACGGTGCGGTTTCGTCGTCCCCCTGCAATGTGCCCGGTGCGAACACCCCGCCGAACCCGCTGTTGTTGGACGGTTTGGGCGCCGTTGTGGTGGCCCCTTCGGCGGCGTCCTTGGCTGCTTTCGCCTCAGCATCCCGCTTGCGCTGTTCACGCAGCTCCTGAATGCGCCGTTCGGTTTCAAGGCGTTTCTGTTCCTGCACGTTTGCGATGCACTGTTGGGGGCTATAGACCGTCGCCGTGCCGACCACCGCAATGGTCGCGATGGCAAACACCACCAGCGCCACCGCCGCCGCATTTCCCGTGAAGAACCCGGGCAGCTTGACGCCGCCCGTCACCTCGCCCACCGTGGCCCCTTCCCGACGCGCTTTGGCCAGCACCTCTTTTCGCTTGATATTGGCTTCGTTGAACAGGGCCGCAAACACCGTCAGCACAACGATCATAAACGCCAAGGCCGAGATCGCGGGCGTAATGCCGTAACGCACCTTTTGCGCCAGTTCGATGGTCAGGGTCGGGTATTCCCCGAAGGTGAAGGTGGTGGTGTTGTAGTTCTCGAACGACGCCAGAAACGCCAGCACCGCCGCCGACGCAATCGCAGGGCGCATGAAGGGCAGAAGGATCTTGCGAAACGCTTGGGCGTGGGTGGCGCCAAGGTCCAGCGCGGCCTCGGTCAGGGCCAGGTCATAGCGTTGCAAGCGCGCGACCAGCACCAACATGCAATAGCTGGCGATGAAGGTGGACTGACCGATGATGGTCAAAAACAACCCGTTCGACAGCACACTATCGGCACCCAGCCCCAGCATCCGGTTGATCCGGTCCCAAAACACCAGCGTCGAAATACCCAGCACCACGCCGGGGATCAGGATCGGTGCGATGATGACCGTGTAGTAGGTCGCGCGCAGCTTGGGCCAGATTTGCGTCAGCATCAGCGCGCCCGCCAGCCCCATCGACACCGACAAGATTATCGTGCCAATACCCACAAGGATCGAGTTCTTGATGCCGTTCAGGATACGTTCGTCCCGAAACAGGGCCGAGAACCATTCAAACGTCAGGCATTCCCACGGGGTCGCGCGCGGAAAGCTGGGCGAGTTGAAGGCGGTGATCGACATGATCACGAGCGGGCCAAGCAGATAGGCAAAGAAGATCGCCAGATAGACCCAGATCGAGATGCGGATGACGGGATTGTTCATTTGCCGATATCCCCCATGTTCACCTTGAACAGGCGCATCACGGCCAGAACCAGAAGGATACAAGTCACCAGAAGCACGATCGCATAGGCCGCCCCTTGCGGCCAATCCGAATTGTCATTGAATTGCTGATAAATCAGTTGCGTGAACCAAAGCGACGACGGCCCGCCCAGAATTTGCGGCGCGGCCAGCGCACCAGCAGACAGCATGAATACCATCGTGCAACCTGAACTGATCCCCGGCTTCGCATAGGGGATCACCACGCGCTTGTGAATGCGCCACCACGGGGCGCCAAGGTCGCGCGCGGCCTCGATCTGGTTATGATCCAGACTTTCGATCACGTTGTAGATCGGGAAGATCATCAGAAGGATATAGGCGTATCCAAGACCGGCATAGAGCGCGATATCGTTGCGGATGAAGTCAAACGGCGTGTCGAAAATCCCCAGCCCCACAAGCATCGTGTTCAGAACGCCGCTTTCCCCGAAGATGATGCGCAGCGCGAAGGCGCGCAGGATTTCGTTGATCCAATAGGGGATGATCAGCATCAGCGCGAGGATGCGGATGTGGTTGCCCTTGGTTTGCCCCAGATAATAGGCGATCGGATAACACAGGATCAGGTTGAAAATCGTGACACAGATTGCGGCGACAATGGTGCGAAAGAAGACCCGCAGATCGACCGCGTTATAGTCCTGACTGCCCCCTTCCGGCCCATAGATCAGGTATTTGTAGTTCTCAAGCGTATAGACATCTTTCGGCCCCCCGATCTCGGGCGGCGGCAGGTTCGGGCGGAACGAAAAGTCGAGCATCGACAGTTGCGGCAGGATGATCAGCCCGATGGTCCAGAACAAGACCAGTCCCAGCATCAACGACCCCATCAACGTGCCGTTCCGATTGAAAAACTCTTTCAGGAAACGCGGCATGACGACCCCCTATTCCGCCGCCAGTTCGCCGGCGGGAACGACAACCGCGTTGTCGACCTCATACTCCAGCGTCATGGCCTGCCCGGTATGGTCGTCAAAGGATTGACCGACATTCGGAATGGCGACCTTGATTTCCTTGCCGCCGTCGCCCTCCATGAAAATGTTGAAGGAATTGCCTTCGAACTCTTCATGCGTGACTTGTGCGGTGACGAAGTTTTCGCCCTTGGTGCCGGTCGGGGCAAGGTCCAGCGCCTCGGGCCGGATGAACATCATCGCATCATCCCCGACCTTCATCTTGCCAATATTCGCAGTCGAGATGCGAGAGCGCAGATCGCCTGACCGGTTGGTGCGGATCAGAGCCTCATTTCCGTTCACTTCAAGCACCTTGCCGCGAAAGACGTTGTTTTCGCCCACGAAGGACGCTGCGAAAGCGGTGGCCGGGTCGTTATAGATCGTCTTGCCGTCGCCGATCTGGTCAATCACACCGGCGCGCATCACGGCGATGTCGTCGGACATGGTCAGCGCCTCGCCCTGATCATGGGTGATATAGATAAAGGTGATCCCCACACGCTTTTGGATCTCGCGCAATTCGGTGCGCATATGCTGGCGCAGCTTCAGGTCCAGCGCCGACAGGGGCTCGTCCAGCAACAGCACATGCGGTTCGGCACACAGCGCGCGCGCAATGGCCACCCGCTGTCGCTGACCGCCCGACAATTCGCTGGGCAGTTTGTCACCCTGATCAGACAGCGCGATCATATCCAGCAGTTCGTCGGCGCGTTTGCGACGTTCCTTCGCCGAAGCCCCTTTGATCTCCATCGAAAAGGTGATGTTCTCCCAGACCTTCATCAGCGGGAACAACGCGAGGTTCTGAAAGATAAGGGCTGTCGGGCGTTTGTTCGGCCCGATGCCCTTCATGTTATTGCCCCCGATCAACACATTGCCTTCGCTGGGGTCCAGAAACCCGGACACGGCGCGCAGGATCGTGGTCTTGCCACAGCCCGACGGCCCCAGAAACGAAAAGAAGTCGCCCCCCTTGATGTGCACATTCGCATCGCGCACGGCGACGAAATCTCCAAAGCGGATCCACAGGTTTTCGAGATCGACGCCTACTCCGGCACTCATATGGCTTCTCCCCATGCACGGCTGGTCACACCCTTCTGGCGGGGCGCGGCTCCGTGTTTATCGTTTCAGTCTGGGTTGTTGCGGTCCCCCACCCACAGGCAGGGGACCGCAGGTCCAAGGCGATCAGGCGCTCTTGAACTTGTTGACGAACTCGGTCCGCACATCGGCATACCAGGGCGCTTCTGCAGGCCATGGGTTCAGATTGGCCAGGCTGTCACCCGGATAGGCTTCCGCGAAGTTCTTCTTGTAGGTGTCACCCGAATAGGTGTCTGCCCCAAGAACCGGCGAGTTGTACCCGTGGCTGTCAATTGCCTTGCCCGCAGGCTCTTGCCGATAGGCATAGTCGATAAAGGCATAGACCTGTTCGACATTCTCTGCCCCGATCGGCATCGACATGCCATCGACCCAGGCCATCGCCCCTTCGACCGGCGCCTGGTAATGCACCGGCTCGCCCGCAGATTTCAGCGCCAGAGGCGGGCCGTCCCATGTCTGACCCACGACGACACCTTCATTCAGAAGGCCGTTCTTCTGAGTGTCGGCATCGTTCCAGATCAGCTTGATGCGATCCTTGCGCGCCACGCACCAATCGGTGACCTGACCCCAGACCTTGCGCATCGTCTCTTCATCTTCATAGGCGGCCCAGATTGATCCCGGCTCCATCTCGCCCGACGCTTCCATGTAAAGGCCGGCCCCCAGCATCATCGAATGCGCGCGGCCCATCGTCTTGCCGGCGTTTTCTTCCGACCATACGTCACCGTAGCTTGGTGCGTCACCCGCAGGCAGCCACAGGTCGGTGCGATAGGCGATGCCTTCGGTGCCCCAGATATGCGGCAGCCAATGCGACCCGGCATCCCCGAAATTCCAAGCGTCCGTGCCGATCTTCGCCATCGCCGGGTTCACTGCGTCGACATTCACCTTCGACAGGTCAAATGGTTGCAAAAGCTCCAGTGGCCCCCATTGCAGCGACCGGTTGTTGGTCGGCGATATGATGTCGAAGCCCTGACCCTTCGTGGCCTTCATCTTGTTGATGATCTCTTCGTTGGATCCGATCCCGGTGTAGTTCACCTTAATTCCGGTTTCCGCCTCGAACCCGGCAATGAAGTCCGGTGGCAGGTAATCCGACCACATCAGGATGTTGACCTCGCCCGACGATGCCAATGCACGCTTGACATAAAGCGGCGTGGCCAGCGCGGCGGCGCCCATCGTTGTCGCCCCCTTCAGCACCGACCGGCGGCTGAATTTGGTATCCGTAGTCATGTTGTTCTCCCGTTGAAATTGTTTTTTCTTCTTTTGTGCCGACAGTGTTGGTCATTATCCCGACCTGAAATAGCGCCAGCTTACAACGCCTGATCAGTCCAGTTCGAACCAGTGACCCGCTGCACGGCTCTGGCGGCACCCGCTGCTTCACATGGCTTTGGTGGAACATCGTGCCCCCACTTTACGCCCTGACATCAGGGCGACATCCCCGATACGCGCGCAACATTCCAACAGAAAAGAATCGGTTATGTGACATACGCCCGGAGAAGACACGCAAAGTGTCCCGCGCCGGTGTGCCTGCTGTCAACATCCTGCCAATCAACTCTTTTTTGGCACATGCACCGTGACGAACCATCAACGGATCCGGAACACGTCGCAAAAAGCCCTTGCCGGAGCCTTGAATATCCCCAAACCTCACCCTGACCCCGACAGGTGCGGGCATAACAGAAAGATCCTTATGACACGGAACAGGAACGTCCTTTTCATCATCATCGACCAACTTCGCGCCGATTGCCTGCACGGCGCGCTGGCCGAACATGTCGAGCTGCCAAACCTGCGGGCGCTCATGGCTGCATCGGTGACCTTCAAGCGCCATTTTTCCGTGACCAATCCCTGCGGCCCGTCGCGCGCATCGATCCTGACGGGGCAATACGCGATGAACCACCGCTCGGTTCGCAATGGCACGCCCCTGCGCCATGACACCCCGACGCTCGCCAGTGAAATGCGCAAGGCAGGCTATCTGCCAATGCTGTTTGGATACACCGATACGTCGCATGACCCGCGCGTTCATGATCCCGGTGATCCCGCGATGCAGACCTATGAATTTCCAATGGACGGTTTTGCCGAACAGGTCGAGATGCGCCTTGAAATGTCCTATCCGTGGCGGTCGTATCTGCTGAACAAAGGCTATACTTTCGACAATTACTGGCAGCTGTATATCCCCGGGGGGGATGGCGCGCGGCTGAACGCCCCCGCGGTCTATAGGGCCGAGGACAGCGACACCGCCTTCTTGACCGACCGGTTTCTGGAGGCGATGCCGTCCTATGCGAACGAAAGCTGGTTCGCGCATCTGACCTATATCCGCCCTCATCCACCGCTGGTCGCGCCCGCGCCCTATAACGATATGTATGACCCTGCCGCGCTGCCCCGACCGACCTGCATCGGAGATCGCGAACAAGAAGCCGCGCGCCATCCCTTCTTTGGGCCTGCACTGGAAAACGCCACCGCCGCCAACATGGTCATCGGTTGCGCGAATGTGACCCCCTCGGACGACACCACCCAAACCCTGCGCGCGGTCTATCTGGGGCTGGCAACCGAGGTGGACCACCATATCGGCCGGGTGGTCAGCTTCCTGAAGGACAGCGGACAGTGGGACGACACCTTGCTGATCGTCACCGCCGATCATGGGGAAATGCTGGGCGACCACCACGCGTGGGGCAAACACTATGTCTATGACGCGGCCTATCACACGCCGCTGATCATCCACGCCCCGGGTGGCTTGGCCGGGCACGAGGTCAACCTCCCCACCGAATCCATTGACCTGACCCCGACCATCCTCGACTGGGTCGGGCAGACGGTTCCAAATTCAATGGACGGGCGATCGCTGCTGCCCTTCCTGACCGGTAACACCCCCGACGACTGGCGCAGCTATTCCTTCTCGGAACTCGACTTTGCCGAACCGGAGTCACCCACCCTTTGGCAAAAGCGGCTTGGCACGACCAACAGCAACTCCTGCCTCGGCATCCTGCGCGATGCGCGCTTTACCCTGGTCGAGTTTGCCGCCGACCTGCCTCCGCTCCTGTTTGACCATGCAAAACAGGGCGAGATGGAGAATGTCGCCGACAACCCCGCCTTCGCCGCAGAGTTGTCTCGCCTGACCCGCCTGATGCTGCGCCACCGAATGCAGAACATGGATCACACGCTGTCGCTGGACACGATCACCAATAACGGCCCCAAACGGCAATCCCGCCATCACCCCAAAACATAATCCGCCACGTCGGTCAGGGACCGCCCCCGCGCGTCCGGTATCACCCCCAACCGCTCCATCGGCTGGTCCTGGCGATTCAGCCAGATCGAGTGATATCCAAACCAGGTCGCGCCGCAGATATCCCAGCAATTGGACGACACGAACAGCATATCTTGGGCGTCGCAGCCAAACGCATCAGGCCCAAGCCGATAGACCTCGGGCGCAGTCTTGAACACCCGAACGCTGTCCGCACTCAACACATGATCAAAGAACCCGTCCAGCCCGGACGCCCGCAGCGCCGCCCCGATCATGCCCATGCTGCCATTGGTCAGAACGGCCATGGGTGCACCTGCCTCTTGCAAACGTGCCAACGCCGCCCGGTTTTCCGGAAAGGCGGTCAACACTTCATAGGCATCCATCAAAGCACGACGCGATCCTTCTGTCAGAACCACCCCCTGCGCCTCGCAGGCGTAGTCAAGCGCGTCGCCCGTCACATGCCAGAAATCCGCGAACCTGCCGCACATGCTGCGCAAACGCGTGTATTCGATCTGCTTGTCGCGCCAGGTGTTGGCAATCGCCACCCCCTTGTCGGGAAACATCGTTTCCGCCAGTGCGCCAACCGAATAGACATCCAGAAGCGTCCCATAGGCATCAAACGCAATCGCTTTGAACTTCATGCTCCCCCCCTCTCACACCGAAGACGTACCCGAATGAAATCACCCTGTGCTTCTTCTGGCCAGAAATATCCTGGGGTGAGCGGCAACGCCGCGAGGGGCAAGGCCCCTTACAGGCTCACAACGTGAGCCTTACCGATCAATCCGGACCTCACCCAACAAGACGGCGAAACTTGCGCCATGCATATCCCGATCCGCGCGCGTGCCCTGTACGGCGGGGCGCGGCAGGCTGAACTTCACCACATTCAACTCCGGCATATCAAACCGCTTTAACTGGGTGGGGTCTGTGCCGAACAGGCGGGCCACCGCGTCCGTGGCCAACCCGTTCGAGATTCGCTGATATGCTTCCTCTGTCCCGCAGAACACATCCAGCGTCAGCCAGAACGGCCCCGCGTTCTTCGACCGCACTTTGTCTGCGATGTCTTTCAAGGCCGTCATGCGCCAATCTCCTCAGTCGACAACCTGAAAGCGTCCATCGGGTCATTCAAAGCCAGCACATGGTTCAGGCAGAACTCATACACGGCGCCACGCGGCATTTCGGGGGGCGAGAACGGAAAGGCGAAGGTCGGCATTTCTTCCTGCTCGGTCAGCGGGTGGTGCAGAAGATAGGGGTTCAGCATCTTGGCAACCTCGCGCGACAGCGCCTCGGTTTCGGCGGTGACGATGCCCATTACGCCCAGTTCGCTGCCGGGCCTGGCGTTGCCGTCCAAAGGTCCGAGCGTGGCGTCGGCGCCAATAATCCGCAGCTCGATCTGGAAGTCTCCGCCCACACGCGCAGCCGCTTTGGCTGTGCACTTGGACTGAATATCATCGACCCAGGCCCGGATGTTCTCGACATAATGCGCATCGCGCACCAGCACCAGCGATACGGTCTGAAACCCCGCGCGCCGTGCGCCCTCCAGCTTGACGGTATAAGGCGCGGTCGCCACCCATTCACTGCCCATCACACGCACGCGGCGATCATCCAGCGCAGCGTAACGTGCCGCCGTCACGTCCAGATAGCCGCCGGGTTCATACAATCGGTACGGATCGCTGTTTTCATAAAGCATATGGGCCGACACGGTGCGGGGGGTCGCGCGGGCCTCCGCGCCCATCGGTGTGATGGTGAACCCGTCTGCGTCAAACTCAATCAGGATGGTGCCGGTGTTCGGGCTGGTCGTCGCCAGCGCCCCGCATTCGCCGATCTTGGCCCCATGCCACGCGCCGCCCGGATGGCAGCCCCGCGCCAGCGGCAGCGCGGATATGATGGCCGTGTCCGTGGTGCGCCCCGCGATCACGATATCGGCGCCCGTATCAAGCGCGGCCTGAATCTGTTCAGCCCCGGCCAGCGCCACGATATTGGTGCAGTCTCGAAGGATCTCGCCCGAGATTTCAGGCGCAGGGGTCAGGGGCGTGATCTGACCGGCGTCCAGCGCGCGGGCCATTGCCCCGCCATCCTGCCCGCTTTTCAACACCGCAAGCCTCAGGTGCTCACCCCGCTCTGCCGCAATCTCGCGGGTGATGTCGACCAGCCAGTCGACCGCGTCATCCGCCCCGCAGGTGCCGGCCGTCCCGATGACCAGCGGCACGTCTGCCTCGGCCCGTGCGGCCATCAGTTCGGCCCATTCCGCGCGGGTAGACCCGCGCGAGTATTTCGACGTGCCGGTGCCAAGGTAGTGAGGGCCCGAGTCGGTCGAGCCCCCATCAATCGCAATAATGTCCGGTTTTTCAGCGATCCCTCGGGCCAAGGCGTCGCGGTCATATCCCAGACCCAATGCCCCCGAGGGAATAAGCACTTTCACCATCAATCCGTGATCCTTTGCGGTTTTTTCAAGATGTTGCGCAGGAACATCGGGGCGACAAAGCCCACCACTGCAATGATCCACAAGGTGATCGAAATGCCGGACGAGAACAGGAAGGTCCAATCACCGCTCGACAACACCATGGCACGGCGCAACGCGTCCTCCATATGGCCACCCAGAAGGATGCCAAGGATGATCGGCACGGTCGGCACATCGAGCTTGCGCAGCACGTATCCAAGCACCCCGAAGCCCACCATCAGAAGCAGGTCGAAATAACTGCCCGACAGCGAATAGATGCCCACAAAGCTGATCATCGTGACACCGGGCAGAAGCACCCATGGCGGGACGGACAGCACCTTGACGAAGATCTTGACCATCGGAACGTTCATCAGAAGCAGCACAAAGTTGGCGATCAGAAGCGATGCGATCAGGCCCCAAACGACCTCGGGCCGTTCGGTGAACAGCATCGGGCCGGGGGTGATGTTGAGCGTCATCAGAAGCGCCAGAAGTACCGCCGTGGTGCCGGACCCCGGCACGCCCAGCGTCAGCATCGGCACCAACGCGCCCCCGGCGGCGGCGTTGTTGCCCGCCTCGGGTGCCGCGACCCCACGCGGTACGCCGGTGCCGAAGCCGCCCTTCTCGCCTGCGATGGATTTTTCGGACATATACGCCAGGAAGCTGCCCAGCGATGCACCCGCCCCCGGCAGAACGCCCGCGATGAAGCCAACAACCGACGACCGCAGCATCGTCCAACCGGATGCCATGATGTCCTTGACCGGGATCGTCACCTTTTCCAGCTTCACGCCGATGGACGTGTTCTTGCCGTGGCTTTCGATGAAGAAAAACACCTCGGCAATGGCGAACAGGCCGACGATGGCGACAAGGAAGTCGATGCCGTCAAACAGGTGCATGTTGCCCCCTGTCAGACGCGGCAGGCCGGAGTTGTTGTCCACCCCGATCATCGCGATGCCCAAGCCGATGCAGGACGCAATCGCCGCCTTGGCCTGGTTGTTCGAAGCCATGCCGCCCAGCGTGGCAAAGGCCAACAAATAGAGCGCGAAATACTCGGCGGGGCCGAACAGGAACGCCACCTGCGCCAGCATGGGCGCCAGCAGCATCAGACCGATGGTCGCCAGAAACGCACCAACGAAGGACGCAACACCGGACAGAACCAACGCATCGCCTGCGCGCCCCGCTTTTGCCATCGGATAGCCATCGAGCGTGGTCATCAGCGCGGGTTCGTCCCCTGGAATGTTCAGCAGGATCGAACTGATCCGCCCGCCATACATTGCGCCGTAGTAAACCGACGTCATCAAGACCAGCGCGGACGTCGCATCCAGCCCCATCGTGAACGTCAGCGGGATCAGGATCGCCACACCGTTCGACGGGCCAAGGCCCGGAAGCGCGCCGATGATTGTGCCGATGAAGCAGCCGATCACGGCCAGCATCAGCGTGTAAGGCGACAGCGCGATATCGAACCCGATCGCGAGATTTGAAAAGAGTTCCATGCGGGTATCCTTAGCCAGTCAGCGACTTGGGAAACGGGACAAGCCCCAAACCCAGCGCGAATTTGAAAATCAGGAACAAGCCGATGGACAGACCCACTCCGGCCAGCACGGCACGCCCGGCGCGCGGCTCGATCTGATAGCTCAGAATGGACGCTGTGATCGCCGTGGGGATCAGGAACCCCAGCGGTTTCAGCGCATAGGCATAGCCCACCAGCACCACAACCGCGAGCGCCAGAGAACCAAAGGTCGCCAGCACCGGCCATTCCGGGTCGGGGTCGGGCTTTACTGCCACGATCATCCCACACAAGGCCGCGACACATCCAACAAGGATCGGGAAGGTTTTCGGGCCAACCGGATCCGCCATGAAGCTGGTCTGGATCTGCATGGCGCTGGCAACATAAGCCAGCGCCACCAGGGTCACGACCGCTCCGAAGATACGGTCAGACGCCATTACTGGATCACCCCGATTTCTTTCGACAGGGCGCGGATCTCGGACACCACACCATCGACATAGGATTGGAAGTCGTTGCCAACCTTGGTGAAAGGCGCCAGGCCGTTTGCTGCCATCGCCTCTTTCCATTCGTCGCTGTCGGCCACCTGTTGCAGGCGATCAGCCCATTTTTGGAAATCATCGTCGCTGATGCCCTTGGGCACGTAAAGGCCACGCCAGTTCACAGCGACAACGTCGATGCCCTGCTCTTTCGCTGTCGGGATATCCTCGAACCCCGGCACGCGTTCTTCGGTCAGAACCGCGATGGCGCGCACGTCGCCGGATTTCAGGAAGCCCACGATTTCGGACATGTCGCCCGACATCGCCTGGGTGAAGCCGCCAACGGTCTGGGTGATCGCATCCGCGCCGCCGTCAACACCGATGTATTTCACCGCCTTCACATCCTCGACACCTGCGCGTTGCAGGATCATCAGGGGTTTCAGGTGGTCAAATCCGCCAACAGCCGATCCACCGGCAAAGGCGATCCCGCCCGGATCCGCCTTCACGGCTTCGATCAGGTCGTTCAGCGATTGATAGGGGCTGTCTGCGGCCACAACGATCACACCGGGGTCGGCCCCGATGGCCCCCACAAAGCGGACCTGATCCGCGGTCATGCCGGCATAGGCATTCTGTGCCAGCCGGGTCGAGGTCGCCGAGGACGCGGCGACGATCAGGTCGGCGTCGTCATTGCGCTCGCTGACCACGTGGTTATAGGCAAGCCCGCCACCGGCACCCGCCATGTTGGTCACTTGAATGGGCTTGTCCACAGCCCCGATGTCATACATGATCTTGCCGATCTGGCGACAGGTGAAGTCCCAGCCGCCGCCGGGGTTGGCCGGGGCAATACACTCGGCAGCCGTTGCAGCGGTGGTGGCACCAAGGCCCAGAATGGCACTGGTCGCCAGCGCCTTGAAAAGACGTTTCGTCATAGTTTCCTCCCATTTGACAGGGGCGTAACACCCGCCCATGCTCAGACCCAATCGCCTGAACCTGACACCAACCTGTCACGCAGCGGAAAAAAGGGCAATAAATGCGGTTCCTTCTGATCGAGGACAATCCCAAACTGGCGGGCGTTGTGGCCGAGCGTTTGCAACTGGACGGTCACGCCGTGGACCACGCCGCCACCCTGTCCGATGCCACAGACCTGACAGCTGTTGCGGATTACGATTTGATTTTGCTGGATATAATGCTGCCTGATGGGGATGGCCGCGACTTTCTGGAACGCCAGCGACAGGCGGAAAAACGCACCCCCGTGATTGTCATAACGGCACGTTCTGCGGTGTCGGATCGCGTCGGATTGCTGGATCTGGGGGCGGATGACTATATCGTCAAACCCTTCGATTTCTCCGAACTCGAAGCCCGTGTGCGCGCCGTACTGAGGCGTCAGGTCGGCGCGGCTGACAACGCGGTGACGTTTGGGGAAACCACGCTGGATTCGACCAAAGGAGAGCTGCGTTTTGGTGATCAGACTGTGCCGCTGCGCAATCGCGAGCTGCGGCTGCTTGAGGTGTTCTTTGCCGCCCCCGGACAGGTCTTTTCGAAAACCCATCTGATCGACCGGCTGTTTTCCCTGTCCGATGAGGCGTCGGAAAACGCGATCGAGGTTTATGTAGGCCGGTTGCGCAAACGGCTGGAGGGGTCGGGTACAAAGATCGAAACCGTGCGCGGCATGGGCTATCGGATGGTTGCGCGGTGAAAATTCTGGGGTCCATCCGCAGGCGGCTTTTCATCCAGCTTGCGCTTGTCGCGGCGGTCTTGTCGCTGGCCTTCTTTCTGGTCGTGCGTGGGGTGGCCGAGCGGGCCGCGGAAGGGACGCAGGACGACATCCTGTCTGCCTCGGCCACGGCCATAGCGGACAGTCTGCGCAGCGAAGATGGCCGCGTCACGCTTGACCTGCCCTATTCCGCGCTGTCGATGCTGGGGTCGATCAACGAGGATCGGGTGTTTTATCGTGTCGTGTCGGACGGCAGGACGTTGACCGGATATACCGACCTTCCGCAACCCAATGTGCCACCGCGCATCAGCACCCCCAGCGTCGAGACCCTGACCTATCGCGGTGACGAAATTCGCGCGGTGTCTGTCACCCGGCCCGTTGGCACCGGGGTCAATGCCGCGCAGGTCGTGGTGATGGTGGCACAGACGCGGCAGGGGTTGGCCGCGATTTCCCGCCAGATCACCGCGACGGCAACGGGCATCGGCGTCGGATTTTTCCTGCTGGCGACCGCGCTCAGCCTGTGGGCGGCCGGGTCGGCACTAGCCCCGATCACACGGATCACCGGGTCGGTTACACGCCGCGGACCGACCGATTTGCGCCCCGTGCAAGCCAACGCACCGGACGAACTTGTGCCGCTGATCAATGCGCTTAACTCCTTCATGGCCCGTCTGCGCGCGTCCCTGTCGCGCACCGAAGATTTCATTGCCGAGGCCGCCCACCGCGTCCGCACCCCGCTGGCCACCGTTCGCGCACAGGCTGAAATCACCCATCGCAAACTGAACAAACCCGAACACAAACAGGCCATTCGCGAGATGATCCGCGCCATTGACGAAAGCTCTCGCTCGGCCGGGCAGATGTTGGATCACGCGATGGTAACGTTTCGCGCCGACAGCCTTACGCAAGACGCGCTGGACCTGCGCGCGCTGATGGCCGAGACCTGCGACCGGCTTGCCCCGACGGCCGATCTGAAAGACATCACGATCCGGCGCGACCTTGGCCCCGACCCCGTGGCCTTCACCGGTGACGGCATCCTGTTGCAAGCAGCACTTCAGAACATTCTGGACAATGCGATCAAGTATTCGCCGGATGACAGCGACATCACCGCCCGCCTGACCTTGAACGACAGCATCACCCTGTCGATCACCGACCAGGGGCGCGGGTTCGGCGACACCAACCTGTCTGACCTGACCACGCGATATATGCGCGGCGCGAATGTCTGCGATATCGTCGGGTCGGGGCTTGGTCTGACCATCGCGGACGAGGTTGCCAAGGCACATGGCGGTCGGCTGGAGATTTCACCCAACACGAAAGGGGAAGGCGCATGTGTTTCGCTGATTTTCCCACGCGCTTGACGGCCATTCTGCTTGGACTGCTGCTGAGTGTCAGCGCGGCGCAGGGCTTCGAGATCGAAGATCGCCGCCTGTTCAAAGCAACGGACGAACGGACCCGGCTCAGCGTGATCTCGACCGCCGATCTTGACGTGTTCGAACCGATCATCCGCGCGTTTCAGGCCAGCCACTCGGATATATCGGTGGACTATGTGGTGACGGGCACGACCGACCTGATGCAGGCGCTGTATGATGAGGGCGCATCCTTCGACCTTGCCATTTCCTCGGCCATGGATTTGCAGACCAAACTGGCGAATGACGGCTTCGCCCAGACCCACACTCCAACAGCGGCTGCGACCCTTCCGACCTGGGCAAGCTGGCGCGACCAGTTGTTTGCCTTCACGCAGGAGCCGGCGGTGGTGGTGGTTTCGGACCGCTTTTTCCCGCCCGGTGAAGCACCGCAAAACCGGGATGAGCTGATTGCCCTTCTGCGCGCCAACCCGGAACGATTTCAGGGCAAGATCGGCACATATGACGTGCGACGGTCGGGGTTCGGGTATCTTATGGCCACGCAGGACAGCCGAAACTCGGACGCGTTCTGGCGGCTGATGGAGGTGATGGGGCGTCTGGATGCGAAACTGTATTGCTGTTCGGGCGACATGATCCGCGACGTGGCATCAGGCAAGCTGGCCTTGGCCTATAACGTGCTGGGCAGCTATGCGGTTGCCCAGCAGAAAACCACTGATGGGTTCCATGTCATCGAGATGAGCGACTACGTAAACGTCATGTCGCGCACAGCCTTGATCCCGCGCACCGCCAGGAATGCAGATGATGCCCGCATCATGCTGGATTTCCTGCTTGATCTGAGGACCCGCAAGGATCTGGTCGCCGCATCCGGCCTGCCCGCCATTGATCCCGCTGCCCTGCGCGCCAACCCGTCGCTGCGCCCAATCCGGTACGGGCCGGGCTTGCTGGTGTTTTTGGACAGTCTGAAACGGCAGAACTTTTTGCGAAACTGGGAAAACTCGCTGCTGCAAAATTGAAGAAGGCGGGGACTTGCCCCGCCCTCGCAACATCGTGTCGCCCCTGATCAGTCGATCATGCGCACCGCCCCCTTGGCGGCAGAGGAGGCCAGCATCGCATATGCCTTGAGCGCCTTGGACACTTTGCGTTTGCGCGGCTGGGCAGGGTGCCAGCCCTTTTCGTCCTGAGCGGCGCGACGGGCGGCAAGTTCGTCGTCGGACACGGCCAGATGGATGGTGCGGTTGGGGATGTCGATCTCGATCTTGTCGCCTTGTTGCACGAGCCCGATCGCACCGCCTTCGGCGGCTTCCGGCGAAACGTGCCCGATCGACAGGCCCGAGGTGCCACCCGAGAACCGCCCATCCGTCAAAAGCGCACAGGCTTTGCCCAGACCCTTCGATTTCAGATAGCTTGTTGGATACAGCATTTCCTGCATCCCCGGCCCGCCGCGCGGACCTTCGTAACGGATGACAACCACGTCGCCTTCCTTGACCTTGCCGGTCAGAATGTCACTGACCGCCGCATCCTGGCTTTCGCACACATGGGCGGTGCCGGTGAATCTCAGGATGCTTTCGTCCACACCCGCCGTTTTCACGATACAGCCATCCAGCGCGATGTTGCCAAACAATACGGCCAGACCACCATCTGCACTGAAGGCGTGGTCCCTGGACCGGATCACGCCGCCTTCGCGGTCGGTGTCCAGTTCCTTGTACCGGTTCGACTGGCTGAACGCCTGCGTCGTGCGCACACCACCCGGCGCGGCCTTGAACAGGCTTTCCGCCTCGGGGTTGTTGGCAACCTTGATGTCCCACTTGGCAATCGCCTCGGCCATCGTGGCAGAATGCACGGTGGAACAATCACCATGCAACAGCCCCGCGCGATGCAGCTCGCCAAGGATCGAGAAGATGCCACCGGCGCGGTGCACATCTTCCATGTGCACATTGGCGATGTTGGGTGCGACCTTGCACAGGCACGGTACCTTACGGCTCAGCCGGTCCATGTCCTTCATGGTGAAGTCCACTTCGCCCTCATGCGCGATGGCCAGCAGGTGCAGCACAGTGTTCGTTGACCCACCCATCGCAATGTCCAGCGACATGGCGTTCTCGAACGCATCAAACGTTGCGATCTCGCGCGGCAGAAGGCCCTTTTCCTCGTTCACATAGTGGCGTTTGGTGATTTCGACGATCTTGCGCCCGGCTTCCAGAAACAGGTTCTTGCGATCCGAGTGCGTGGCAAGGGTCGAGCCATTGCCGGGCAGCGCAAGGCCCAGCGCCTCGGCCAGACAGTTCATCGAGTTCGCCGTGAACATGCCCGAACACGACCCGCAGGTCGGGCAGGCGTTTTCCTCGATATGCTGGACCTGTTCGTCGGTATAGTGCTCATCCGCCGCGGCGACCATGGCGTCGACAAGGTCAATTTTCTTGACGTCCAGATCGGCAATGTCGATCTTGCCCGCTTCCATCGGGCCACCGGACACGAAGATCACCGGGATATTCAGGCGCATCGCGGCCATCAACATACCCGGGGTGATCTTGTCACAGTTCGAAATGCAGACCATGGCATCGGCGCAATGCGCGTTGACCATGTATTCGACGCTATCCGCGATCACCTCGCGCGAGGGCAGCGAATACAGCATCCCGTCATGACCCATCGCGATCCCGTCATCCACGGCGATGGTGTTGAATTCCTTGGCGACGCCGCCTGCAGCCTCGACCTCGCGGGCGACCATCTGGCCCAGATCCTTCAGGTGGACGTGACCCGGCACAAACTGCGTGAAGCTGTTCACAATGGCGATAATCGGCTTGCCGAAATCGTCGTCGGTCATGCCGGTCGCGCGCCACAGGCCACGTGCGCCGGCCATGTTGCGGCCATGGGTCGAAGTTCTGGAACGATAAGCAGGCATGCGGTCCCCACCTTGTCTGAAAATTGGAGTCAGAACGCGGATTACCATTCCATGCGCCCTGACGCCAGCGCGGATTGCCCGCTTTCATCGGGCTTGGCGTTGCCCGGCACCCACGCTAGAAGCGTTGAAAACGCTCTCCTGAAAGGCATGTTCCCATGGCATCGCGCAAAGTTCTGGTCACCGGGTCCGCCGGGTTTATCGGTTATCACCTGTCCAAACTTCTGCTGGCCGAGGGGTTCAGGGTGCATGGCTATGACGGGATGACCGATTACTATGACGTCACCCTGAAACAGCGCCGCCATCAGATGTTGCTGCAAGACCCCGGCTTTTCGATGACCGAGGGGATGCTGGAAGATCAGGCGCTGTTTGACACCGTGGCCGACGATTTCGCTCCCGACGTGATCGTGCATCTCGCCGCCCAAGCGGGCGTGCGCTACAGCCTGGAAAACCCCCGCGCCTATCTGGACAGCAATGTAATCGGCACCTTCAACGTGATGGAGGCCGCACGGCGTCACAAGGTCGATCACCTGCTGATGGCCTCGACCAGTTCGGTCTATGGCGCAAACACCGACATGCCGTTCTCCGAGACCGAGAAGGCCGATACCCAACTGACCATCTATGCCGCCACCAAGAAGGCCAATGAAAGCATGGCGCACAGCTATGCCCACCTGTGGGATCTGCCGACCACGATGTTTCGGTTCTTCACCGTCTATGGCCCGTGGGGGCGCCCCGATATGGCGTTGTTCAAGTTCACCAAGGGCATCCTTGATGGCACCCCCATCGACATCTACAACAACGGCGATATGTTCCGCGATTTCACCTATGTCGAGGATTTGGTGCGCGGCATCCGCCTGTTGATCGACGCCGTGCCCGTGCGCCCCGACAGCCCGGATGACATCGAGGCCGGCGACAGCCTGTCCCCCGCTGCCCCTTATCGCGTGGTGAACCTTGGCAACTCCGACAAGGTGCGCCTGTTGGATTTCGTTGATGCGATCGAGGATGCTTTGGGCCGGAAAGCACAGCGCAATTATATGGAGATGCAGATGGGCGATGTTCCGGCCACATGGGCGGATGCAACGCTTCTGCAACGTCTGACCGGCTATCGACCCGCCACTGATTTCCGCGATGGGGTGAACCGTTTCGTCGCGTGGTATCGGGACTATTACAAGGTCTGATGTCCTGCGTTTGCGGGGCAGGACAAGATGCCTTATTGTATTTTACCTCTCTAGGTTGAATTTTAACTTTCTTTTAACGGAAATTTACGCAATGCTACACCCGCAATGGTTGTGTTGTGGATGGATAACGGACGCATTAGGCGATGAAAGATTTTCCGGACCTGGGACAGATCGCGGTGATCGGGTTGGGCTATGTCGGCTTGCCACTGGCGGTCGAGTTCGGAAAGACACGGCCGGTCATCGGGTTTGACATCGACCCTCACCGCATCGGCGAGTTGCGCTCCGGCATGGATCGCACAGAGGAGGTCACCGCAGACGACCTTGCCAACGCCCGTCACCTGCGCTTTGCCAGCGACCCGGGCGATCTGGTGGCGGCCAACATCTTTATCGTGACCGTCCCGACCCCCATCGACGCCCATAACCGCCCCGACCTGACGCCTTTGCGCCGCGCCAGCGAAACCGTGGGCGGCGCATTGTCACAAGGCGATATCGTCATTTACGAGAGCACCGTCTATCCCGGCGCCACGGAAGAGGTCTGCGTGCCAATCCTCGAAGCGACCTCGGGCCTGACCTTCAATCGCGATTTTTTCGTGGGCTACAGCCCCGAGCGGATCAACCCCGGCGACCGCGACCACCGGCTGCCGACCATTGTAAAGGTCACGTCCGGCTCGACCCCCGAAGCCGCCGATCGCATCGACGCGCTGTATGCCGGTATCATCACGGCGGGCACTTACAAGGCCGAAAGCATCCGGGTGGCCGAAGCCGCCAAGGTGATCGAAAACACCCAGCGCGATTTGAACATCAGCCTGGTGAACGAGCTTGCGATCATCTTCAACCGTCTGGGCATCGACACCGGCGCTGTGCTGAAAGCGGCCGGCACGAAATGGAATTTCCTGCCCTTCCAGCCGGGGCTGGTCGGCGGTCACTGCATCGGCGTTGACCCCTATTACCTGACCCACAAGGCCGAGGAAATCGGCTATCACCCGCAGGTCATCCTGTCAGGCCGCCGGATCAATGACAGCATGGGCGCCTATGTCGCCGGGCAGATGATCAAGTCGATGATGCGCAAGGGGATCAACGTCGCGAAGTCGCGGGTATTGATCCTTGGGCTGACCTTCAAGGAAAACTGCCCCGATCTGCGCAACACGCGCGTTGTCGATATTATCGCCGAACTTCGGGATTATGGCGTCGAGGTGGACATCCACGACCCCTATGCCGACCCTGCGACCGCACGGGCGGAATACGGGATCGACTTGACCGACGCGCCGCTGGCACATCGCTATGACGGTGTGATGCTGGCCGTGCCGCACCGCGCCTATCTGGATCGCCCGACGGGATGGATCAATGGCTATGCCAAAAATCTGTCGGTGATCTATGACATCAAATCCGCCCTGCCGCGGGAAATGGCGGATCTGCGGCTGTGATGAGGCGGACCCTTGGCAAGCTCTGGTCGCTTCTGACCCCACGCGAACGGCGGCGCGGCACGCTGGTGCTGGGCCTTGCGCTGGTCATGGCGGTGTTCGAGGTGATCGGCGTCGCCTCGGTCTTTCCGTTCTTTCTGGCGCTGTCAGACCCTAGCCTTGTTCAGACGAACCCCTATTTGTCCGCCGCGTATCAATGGGGTGGGTTCACCAATCACCATGATTTCCTGCTGGCGCTGGCGCTTGTCACCTTCGCCCTACTTGTCAGCGGCGCGCTGATCCGCAGCGCGGGCGAATACGCCATGACGCGGTTCGTGCAGATGCGCCGCCACAGCCTTGGCACGCGGCTGATCACCCGTTACCTGCGCCAGCCCTATGCCTTCTTTCTGGGGCGTCATACCGGCGAGATGGCAAAAAACATCCTGTCCGAGGTCGAACAGGTCACGATGTTCGCCCTGGCCCCGGTGTTGCGGCTGACCACATCGCTTGTGACGCTTCTGGCGATGCTGGGCTTTCTGATCGTTATGGACCCGATCATCGCCGTCACCGCCATCGCTATTCTGGGTATCGCCTATGGCGCGATCTTCCTGACCATCCGCAGCCTTGTCACCCGCAACAGCGCCCGCCGCGTGGCCGCCGACGAGGCCCGATACACCATCGCGCGCGAGGCGCTGGGCGGCATCAAGGACATCCGCATTCTGGGGAAAGAGGATGCCTATATCCGTCACTTCCGCGCCCCGTCCATCGAGGTGTCGCGGATGCAGGCCGCGAACCTCGTGCTTGGCCAAGTGCCGAAATATCTGGTCGAGGCGATTGGCTTTGGCGGTATGTTGATTCTGTGTGTGGCACTTTTGGCGACCCTTGGCCCCAACGCCAGCACCGCCGCGATCCTGCCGAAACTGGGTGTCTATGCTTTTGCAGGCTACCGGATGCTGCCTTCGGTGCAGGGCATCTATCGCGCGATGGTCGAGCTGCGCTTCGGCGCGGGCGCGGTGGATGTGCTGTTTGACGACATGCGAGTCTTGCCGGATGGTCGACCTAATGCGGGCGAGGTGCAGCCGATGCGCCTGACCTCGGCACTAGAGGTAAGCAATGTCAGCTACTCCCATGACGGCTCTGCGCGCAGCATTTCGGATCTGTCCCTGACCATCCCGGCAGGGGCGTCGGTCGGCATTGTTGGCGGCACCGGGGCGGGGAAAACAACACTGATCGACCTGCTTTTGGGTCTGCTGACCCCACAATCCGGGAAGATTAGGGTCGATGGCACGCCGATTTCCCCTGTGAATGTGAAGGGTTGGCAGGCGTCCATCGGCTATGTGCCGCAGTCGATATTTCTGGCCGATACCAGCATCGCCGAGAACATCGCCCTTGGCACGCCCCGCGACCAGATCGACATGGGCCGCATCGCGGAATGCGCCCGCATGGCGCAACTGGATCACTTTGTCGAAACACACCTGCCCGATGGTTATGACACGACCATCGGCGAAAGCGGTGTGCGTCTGTCCGGCGGGCAACGCCAACGGATCGGCATTGCCCGCGCCCTGTATCACGACCCCGACATTCTGGTGTTTGACGAGGCGACAAGCGCGCTGGACACGCAAACCGAACGCGAGGTGATGAAGGCGATTGCAGGGCTTCAGGGGCAGAAAACCATCGTGATGATCGCCCATCGCATCTCGACTGTCGAAGCCTGTGATCAGATTATTGTGCTGGAACAGGGTCACATAGCGGCAAGCGGCACCTATGCGCAGTTGATCGCCCAGCATGACGGATTTCGCGCCTTGGCGGGGGTGGCGGCATGAAGCATATGCCCATCACACAGCCGGACACCGCATCTGCGCCGAAACTGGCGTTCGTTCTGCCCGATCTGCGGGGCGGCGGGGCGGAGCGGGTGATGCTGACCCTTGCGACCGAGCTTGCCCAGTTCGGATATGCCCCGCATCTGATCCTTGCGCGTGCCGAGGGCGCATTGATGGCCGACGCCCAGCGCGCGGGGCTTCCCATCACCGACCTGAAGGCCGACCGCTTGCGCGGTGTCGCCGCCCCGTTGCGCGATTGGCTGCGCCAGAACCAACCCGCGGCCCTGGTCCCTGCCATGTGGCCCCTGACCAGCATCGCGGTCTGGGCCGCGCGCGGGACCGGGGTGCCGGTCATCACCACCGACCACGCCACCCTGTCGGACCAATACGCGCGGAAAGGCCCGCTGCACCGGCTCGCGCTGCGGACCAGCATCCGCGCGACATATCCGAAGGCGCGGGCCAATGTCTCGGTCTCGGCTGGGTCGGCGCGCGATCTTGAGCGGTTGGGGCGGCTACCGGCCCATCGCGTCAAGGTCGTCCATAATCCCGTTGCCATGCCCGACCCCAAGCCGGGCACCGCCGTCTGGCCGGCGCAGGCGCGGCATCGCATCTTGGCTGTTGGCTCCCTGCGCTGGCAGAAAGATTTCGCGACCCTGCTGCGCGCCTTCCGCCTGCTTCTGGATCAGGGCTGCGATGCTGAACTTGTCATCCTTGGCGACGGCCCCGACCGCGCGGCGTTGGTGGCATTGGTTCAATCGCTGGGCTTGACCCGCCGGGTGACGATGCCGGGTTTCACACCACATACCGGCGCCTATTACGCAAGCGCCGACCTGTTCGCGCTCAGTTCGCGCAGCGAAGGCTTTGCCAATGTGATCGTCGAGGCGTTGTCCCACGGCCTGCCCGTGGTCGCGACCGACTGTCCGCATGGTCCGTCCGAAATTCTGGACTCCAGCGACATCGGCAGTTTGGTTCCTGTCGGGGACGCCGCCGCGCTGGCTGCCACGATCAGCGCCGCCTTGCACGCGCCACGCAACCCCGACGCCGCGCGCAGACGCGCATCTGATTTCCGGCCGGGCGTCGCGGCGGTCAAGTTCCTCTCACTCCTCCCGCAACCCCATCTATCAAAGCCAATGAGGCCCGCATGAGCGCCACCCGTTCGATCTTTGTCACCAATAACGGTCTGTCTGACCATATCGGCACCGCGCAGGTTCTGCCCTATCTGGAAGGCCTCGCAGCGCGCGGGCATCAGATCGCCTGTCTGTCGGTGGAACACCCCGCCCGGCGGGACGTCTTTGCCACCAAAGTCGCGCCACGCCTGAAACGCGCGGGGATCGAGCACAGCCCGATCCTGCGCCGCACCCTGCCGCTGGCAGGCAAGCTGGAACGCTTCGCCATGCCGGGGCTGATGCAGAGCCGTCTGGAACGGCTGGTCGAGACCTTTCAGCCCGACCTGATCCATTGTCGCAGCTATATGCCCTTGGGCGCCGTGCTGCCCGTCAGCCAGCGGCATGGCTTGCCCTTTGTGTTTGATATGCGCGGCTTCTGGGTGGATGAACGCTGCGAGGCGGGTCTCTGGCAAGGGCCAATGGGCCGCAGCATCGCCCGCCACTTCCGCAAGCTCGAGGCCCGCGCGATCAGCGGGGCCAGCGCGATTGTCGCTCTGACCCAAGACGCAAAATCGGTTGTCGCGACGCGCCGCCCGTCCGCCGGATCGGTGACAAGCGTCATTCCCTGCAGCGTCGATCAGACCCGGTTCCGGCCCAACCGCGCGTTGCGGACCAGCACGCGGCTGGCGCTGGGATACTCAGCGAAGGACGTGGTGCTGGTGCATCTTGGGTCAGCCGGGCCGCTCTACCAGATGGGCACCACCTATCGCCTGCTGGCCGCACTTCAGGCGCAGGACATGCAGGCGCGGCTGCTGCTGGTTGGCGATCATTCCGTCGATCAGCATGTGCGGGCAGCCCGCAGTTATGGCGTCACGCTGGACCCGGCGCACCTGATGTGCAAACGCGTGTCGCATGATGACGTGCCCGCCCTTCTGAACGCGGCTGATATCGGCCTGTCGTTCCGCATCGCAAGCAAGTCCAGCCTTGGCGTTTCGGCCACCAAGACGGGCGAATATCTGTCCTGCGGTCTGCCGGTGATCAGCAACGCAGGGATCGGAGATATCAACGACATCCTGCCCGACCGCCGCTTCGGTCTGGTGCTGGCTCATCACGACACGCCCGCCATTGAACACGCCGCGCGCACCATCGCATCTGCACCCTTTGCGCCCCGCGCCGTGATCCGTGCGCATGCCGCTGGCCGTTTCTCGCTGGATCGGGCCTGTGACCAGTATGATGCGCTTTACCGCATGTTTCACGCCGAAAGACAGGCCGCATGACCGCTGCCCCGCGCATTCTGGCCGTCGATGTGTGCGGTACGCTTTATGACACGAACACCACTGCAGGGCTGGTGATGTTTCACCACGCCCGGCGCGGTCACCGCTGGCGCCACGCGGCTTTGACAGCAATCTCGCGGCGCGGGGTGTTGCGGGCCGGGTTGGTTGCGGTCGCGAAGCTCACGCGGTTCGACGTGCATCGGGCGCTTGTTCTGATCAGCCTGCGCAACGAGACCCTGACGTCGCTGCAGGCGTCGGCCAAAGGCTATGTCACCGATCATCTGCCTGCGACGGTCATTCCCGCCGCTCACACCCGCATGGCCCGGATGCGCGCCGCCGGGTGGCAGCCTGTGCTGGTGTCCAACGCCCTGTCTCCGGTGATCGGCGAAATCGCCCGCCAGCTCGACCTGCCCTTCATCGCCTCGGACCCCGCCCAGCGCGCAGGACGATTGACAGGGCGTCTGGCGCGCGATCTGACCGGGCAGAAACGCAAGGCGGTCGAGGCATATCTGAACCGCCCGCTGGACGCGGTCGCGTTCGCGGTGATCACCGACAACCGGTCAGACCGTGATCTGGTGGCTGCCGCTAACCCGGCGATTCTGGTTGCTGCGCGAAGCCCCCGCAAATGGATGAGGAACTGGGATGCCGAGATTCTGTGTCACTGACCCCCGCCACCTGATCCTGCTTGTGCCGTTTGGCTATGCGTTCACCTCGCGCTATCACTGGCCGCGCGATTTCGTGGTCAACGCCCTGACCGCATGGGTGCCGGGCGTGATCCTTGTCGCGCTTTTGGGTGATCTGGGCGCGGGTCCGGCTGTGCTGACCTATCTTCTGGGCTACGCGGTCTTTATCAGCCTTTACGAGCTAGGCTATCTGGCCAATGACACGATCGGATTGCGCCATGATCCAACCCCGCGCCGCAGGGTCGATGTGGTCATGTCGCCCGCCATCATCCTTGTCTTCGGCACGGTTCGGCTGGGCGTGGCATTGGCCGCAATCCTTGCGCTGGGTGTCGGCGGTGCGGGGCTTTACTGGGCCGCCCTCGCGGCACTGGGGGTCACGCTGATCGCCCACAACACCCTGCGCGCGACCGAAATGAAGTTCTTCACGTTTCTGCAACTCTCGCTCTTCCGGTTCGCGCTTCCGGTGCTGCCCGTTCTGGTCGTGGCCGGGGATGTGGTCGGTATGCTGATCTGCTTTGCCACCGGGCTTTTGCTGTTCACGCTGCCCCGGTTCCTGACCTATCTGGACGCCAAAGGGCGGTTGTCCCTGCCCGAGCGCAAGGCCCGCGCTTATCACCTGAAGACCCATCTTGCCGTCTTGCCACTTGTCACGCTGTTGTCGATCGCCACGCACGAGGTTGCCCCGATCGCCTGCCTTCTATGGGGCGTGTTCGTCCAGCTTGTCTATGTCGCCCGCGCCCGTGTGCCAGCGCATCCAGGGGGGGCCACATCCTTGTGATCTATGTCGCTCTGTTCCTGGCGCTGATCCTGCTGCGCCTGGTGCTGGCCCGGCAGCCCCGCCTGCGCGATCAGACCTATCCGATCATTCTGGCCGCCCTGTTCCTGTTCGTCGCCTTCCGGCTGGAGGTCGGCTGCGACTGGAACGGTTATTACCGCCATTTCCTGATGCAGCTCGACCTAGACCTTGCCGATGCTCTTGCCCAGCGCGAGCCGCTCTGGTGGGCATTGGTCCAGGGGGTGGGCGCTGTGGGGTTGGGCTATCCATGGCTGAATGTTGCAGCGGCGGTGATCTTTTTTGCAGGCGTGCACATGCTGGCGCGTCAACAGGTGGACAGGCTGGGTTTTCTGATCCTGCTGTATCCGGTGTTGATCCTGAACATGCCGATGTCGGGGATCCGGCAGGCCGCTGCCATCGGAATAATGTGCGTGGGGTTTGCACTGTTCCGCAACGGACATACGATACGCTTTGCGCTGGCCACGCTGGTCGCCACAGGCTTTCACAGCAGCGCAGGCGTATTCCTGTTGCTGGCGCCGCTTGCCGGGCAGGGCAGGATCCGGGCGCGCCTGCTCGCGGCGCTGTTGCTGGCCGTGCCGGGTGCATTCCTTCTGGCCACGGGCGACAGCGCCCAACTTGCGCTTTCACGCTATGTCGATACCGGGGTGGATGCCCATGGCGCACTGTATCGCGCCGCGCTTCTGGCACTCAGCGGCGGGCTGTTTCTGATCGCCCTGCGCCCCGCCTGGCGCGTGCGAATTCCCGGCGATCACCGGATGATGGTGCTGGCGTCCCTGATGATGCTGGCAACCCTGCCACTGATCGCGCTGTCCAGTGTGATCGCCGACCGGATCGGCTATTTCCTGGTGCCGCTTCAGGCAATGATGCTGGCCCGCATCCCGTTTCTGGGCCTTGGTGCAACGGGCGCGATCCTGGCCATTGCGCCCTATGTCGTGCTGCTGGTGATGCTGGTGGTCTGGACCGTTTATTCGGCCCATTTCCACTACTGCTATCTGCCCTACGACACGTGGCTTTTTGGCCTTCCCGAAATCTATCAACTGCCGACCGGAGGTGGCGCATGAGAGTGCTGTTGACCGTCAACGCCGCGTGGAACGCCCTGAATTTCCGCCGCCCGGTGATCGAGGCCTTGCTGCATCAAGGCCATCACGTCACCATCCTCGCCCCGCTGGATGACGCTGCACCAGCATTGCGCCACATGGGGTGTCAGGTGATCGACCTGCAGATGGACATTCAAGGACTATCCCCCCGGCAGGATGCCAGGCTGATCCGTCGGTTCGGACATCACTTTGCGGCGCTCGGACCGGACATCATCCTGAGCTACACGGTCAAGAACAACATTTTCGGTGCCGTCGCGGCGAAAAGGCTGGGGATCCCCTTTCTGCCGAATGTTTCGGGTCTGGGAACGGGGTTTTTGTCGGGTGGCGCGCTTAGGTTGGTGGTCGAGACCCTGTATCGCCACGCGTTCCGCGGATTGCCTATCCTGTTCTTCCAGAACCCGGACGACCGCGACCTGTTCGTCATTCGGCGACTGATTGCTCCGGGGCAGGCCCGCCTGTTGCCCGGTTCGGGTGTCGATCCGGACCATTTTCGCCCCTGCCCCCTGCCGGCCCTCAACGATACGGTGTTCCTGATGATCTCGCGACTTTTGCGCGATAAGGGAGTGCTGGAATATGTCGAAGCCGCCCGCCGGATCAAAGCCACCCGTCCGGACCTGCGCTTTCAGATCCTTGGCCCGGTCGATGCGGCAAACCGCTCGGCCCTGGGGGCCAATGCGCTGCAAGGCTGGATGGCCGACGGGGTGATCGAACATCTGGGCAAACATGACGATGTGCGCCCCTTCATCGCACAGGCGGATTGCGTCGTGTTGCCATCCTATCGCGAAGGCGCCCCGCGCACGTTGCTGGAGGCCGCCAGCATGGCCCGACCACTGATCGCAACGGACGTGCCCGGCTGCCGCCATGTGGTGGAGGACAGGATCACGGGCCTGCTTTGCGCCCCGCGCGATGCGGGCAGTCTGCACGCCTCGTTCGAAGAGTTCGCCAACAAGCCACCCGGCACCCGCGCGCAAATGGGTCGGGCTGGACGGGACAAGGTGCTGCGCGAATATGACCAGAAAATCGTGGTCGACCGCTACCTTGCCGCAATGGCCGAGCTTGTGCCGCACAAGACGGCAGCACGGGACACGCGCCTGCGCGCCTAGCGCGGCGATCACGCCGCAATTCGGCAACACACCCGCGCCGATCAGGCATCCGAACAAACAACCTATGGTATTTCACTTACTTCACTTTGCAATTTTGATATGAGTTAATCAACACGCCACCCCGCCCGCCAATGCGCGGTGAAACGGGGCGGCCGGACGGAGGACCATATGCACCACAACAGCCTGCGCGCGCTTCTTCTTGGCACCTGCCTGGCCCTGTCCGGTTGCGGCGTCACCTATCACAGCCCGACCGTGCAGTCGCAGGCCGCCGGGCTGGATGTCAGCGTCGTGGAAATCACCGCAAGCTCGGTGAAACAGGCCAACAGCGCACCCTATGTGCCGCTGAGCCTGCCGGATGCCTTTCACGCGATTGCGGGCGGGACCGGCCTGCGTGGTGCGGGCGCGGTCCCGGACATGCCGGAGGGCCCCACAGGGTCACGCGAACAGATCGCCACCCGGCTGCCTGCCCCCGTCACACCGCAACGCTATGAAATTGGGGTCGGCGACGTGCTGCTGCTGGTCACGAAAAGCGGGGCCAGCACGATCGAGGAGTTGGGCGGCCTGCTGACTGCCCAGACGCAGCGACAAGGGTTCACCGTTCGCGACAACGGAATGATCGCGCTGCCTGATATCGGGCAGGTCAAAATGGCAGGCAAAACGCTCGAAGCCGCCGAGGACGCTGTGTTTCAGGCCCTTGTGGCGAAGAACATCGACCCTGCCTTCAGCCTTGAGATCGCCGAATTCAACTCCCGGCACGTGGCCATCGGCGGCAAGGTCGGCCGCGCGGGTCTTGTGCCCCTGACCCTGAAACCCCTGCGTCTGGGCGATGCGCTGGCGCAGGCCGGAGGCGTCGTCGCCAGTGACACGGGCGCAACAGCGATACGCCTTTACCGGGATGGCACCTTGTATCAGATGCCAGCTTCGGCCCTGCGGTCCGATGCCAGGGTCCGTGACCTGACCCTGTTGCCGGGCGATGCGATCTATGTGGACGAAACCTATGACCTTGACCGGGCGCTGGCCTTTTATGAGACACAGATCGCCGCAATCGGCCTGAAGCGCAGCGCCCGCCTGCACGCCCTGTCCGAGCTCAGGGCCGAAATGTCCGTGCAGCGCGACACGCTTGAAGAACGGCGCACCAATTTCACCAGCCGCCGCGAGCTGGACGCCGAGCCGCGCGATTATGTCTATCTGACGGGCGAGGTGGCCCGGCAGGGGCGCGTGGCGCTGCCCTATGGGCGACAGGCCAGCCTGGCGGATGTGCTGTATGATGAAGGTGGATTTGACACCAGAACCGGCGATCCGGCGCAGATCTATGTGATCCGGCCCGGCACCGATGCGGACGACACAAAAGTCACGGCCTGGCATCTGGACGCGACCAATGTGATCAACATCACGTTGGCAACGCGGATGCAGATGCGCCCGAACGACATCGTCTTTATCGAGGAACAGCCGATCACCAAATGGTCGCGCGCCTTCGAACAGGCTTTCCCGATCCTGATCAACAAATCCGTCAATGGCGACAGCGGTGTGCCCTGAACCTTGTGCAAACGGTCCTAGGTCGTGCCGTAATACCCTTTGTCATAAGTGGCATAGGCGGCATACGTCCCGCCATGTCCATATCGCGCCAATTCCTCGGTTCTGACCTGTGACAGGACAAGCCCGGTGATTTTGGCGTTTACCATCGCAAATTGCCGCAATGCTTCGGCCACCTGCGGGCGGGTCGTCTTGTTCCAGCCAACCGTGAACAGAACCGCATCCGCATGACGGGCCATCACCCGCGCATCGGGCACCACCAGAGCCGGAGGGCTGTCGATGACAACTGCGTCGTACCCGGCGCGCGCTGCGCCGATCAGTTGTTCGAACCGGCGCGAGGCGAACAGGTCTGCGGCGCTGGTGCGTGAGGCCTCTCCGAACAGGACATCGGCGTCCAATCCGGGCACGTGCTGAACAGCATCCGACAGCGCCACATCCCCTGTGAGAACGGACATGATCCCATGTTTGGACGGGCCGGGCACATAATGCCGAAGTGTGCAGCGTCTAATATCCCCTTCGATCAGAAGGACGCGCTTGCCCAACCCCGCCAGGCTGTGGGTCAGGGCAACCGCCTGTGTGGTCTTCCCCTCGTCCGGCACCGCCGATGCGACAAGGATCACCTGCGGTGGCTGGTCGATGTCAGACATCAGCAGCGATGTGCGCAGATTGCGCATGGCCTCGACCGCCGCCGCGGTGGGATGATCCGTCAGAAACGGGATCAATGCGCCCCGATCCGTGACCGGGAGGTGCGGAACCTGCCCCAGAACCGGTCGGCCTGTCGCCTCTTCCAGTTCTTCAACCGAACGGAATCCCGCATGGACAAACTGCCGCCACAAAACATGGACCGATGCCAGCAACATTCCAACAACCGCACAAACCGCCATGATGAGCCCCTTGCGCGGAGATAGGTATGTACCCGGTGCGGCGGGTGACAACACCCGCGCATCCGCCTGTTGCAGACCGCGAATGGCGCTGGCCTCTTTCAGACGCGCAAGCAGCGTTTCATAGAGCACGCGGGTTGCCTGTGCGTCCCGCTCCAGTTCCTGCAGCGTCGTTACGTCGGCACTTTGGACCTCGACCGCCGTTTCAAGGTCGGCAATCGAGTTCTGCAACGCGGCCTTCTGCAGCGCCAACCGTTCCGTGTCGCTGGCCCGCTCTGCCCGAAGGGTCACGTCCTGCAATCGCGCACGGGCGTCTTTCAGGCGGGCGTTCAGAATGGCAAGCTCTTCGGTCGACGTCAGATCCATGCGCGCGCGCGCCTGCGCCACCGCCGCTTCGCGCGCCGTCAGGTCCTGTCGCAGATCACCCACACGGTCGGATAACCACCGCACCGCGTCATCCGCTGCCTGAAACTTCGCATCAACCTGATCCTGAAGGTAAAGCGAGGACAGCGCATTCGCCATATTGGCTGCTTTGACCCGATCTTCCGACCGCACCGTGACTGAAAAAATGCGGGTGTTACGCTGAACATGCGCTGAAATGGCATCCTGCACCGCGCTGACCACCTGTGCGACCTGTTCAGGGCCATCCGTCACCGCCGCCGCCGGAAGGATCGGCAGCCCCGGATTGAGGGCCGGATTGAACTCGGGGTCGCGGGACAGGTCCAACGCCTCGACCAGTTTCTGCACAAGGCCACGGGATTGAATGATGTGTAGCTGCGTGTTCATGTCCGACAGATCATGCGCCACCGGATTTGCGGGAAGATCACCTGAGATCACCGGGTCTTGCGATTGCGTCATCACCAAAAGCGCCGTGGCGGCATATTTCGGCCGCGCAATGCCAAACCCATAGACCGCGCCGATGATCAGCCCCAGAAGACCCAACAGGGCAATCGTCCGGCGCCCCCGCCACAGCGCCTGCCCGACGCGAACAAGATCCAGATCACCATGCGCTGTCTGATCGTCGCGTGTCGCGGGGCCATAAGCACCCGCGAACCCCTGCCTTATATTCATCCAAGGCCTCCTGACTGATGTAGGAACATGATCAGATTCACCCTAGCGTCCCGTTCGGCTGATCACTGTGACCAGCGTCCGCCAGACGATCCACATCTCGAACCGGAAGCTGCGATTGGCGATATAATGAAGATCTGCCTCGACCTTTCGGGCGGTGGCCGCGATACCTTCGACATAGCCGATCTCGGTCTGGGCGAAGCCGCTGATCCCCGGCAACACCACGTGACGCTCTTTGTATCCGGGCACATCATTCAGGAAGGTAACAGCGTGGTCGTAACAGTCGGGGCGCGGGCCAATCAGGCTCATCTCGCCACGCAAAACGTTGATGATCTGGGGCAATTCATCAAGTCGGCTCTGCCGCAGGGCCGCGCCAAGCCCGGTGATCCGATCGTCTTCAAGGGGATCATTCGCCCGGCGCCGTCGTGAAGATGGCGTCATCGTGCGAAACTTGTAGGCCATGAAGGGAATGCAGTTGCACCCCATGCGGGGCTGCATGAACAAGACCGGCCCCGGATTATAGGCGCTGTTCAAGATCAACAGGATCACCCCAACGGCAATCAGGATCGGCAGCAGCAGAAGGCAGAACAGCACATCAAACGCCCGCTTGCCAATGGCAAACCCCCGAGGGGTGAGGACGGAGGCATTCGCCGGCACATCATCTACCCGCTCCGATCCGTCGGTGGTCATGCCAAAGTGATGCGCTATCTGCCTCATGGTTGCATTCACCTAAAAATGATTCATCTTTAGGTTGCTAACATGAATTGGCCAGCCTGCAAAGCGATTTGAGATCCGTGTCTGGCGAACCACCTGCCCGTCAGGTGCGGGCAGGCGGCAGGTTTCAGTCTTCGGTCGGAATTGGCGACAACCCAAGAAGCGGAATGGCCAGCCCGGCCTCAAGCCCGATCACCGCGACAAGACGGTCCACGCCAACTTCGGGAAAGCTGTCGGTCGAGGCAGGGGACCAGATCCGAAGTACCGATTGCGCCTGTGTTGCCCCGGCAATGTCCGCGTCCGGTGCATGAGCCGGGGCGGCCAGAGGGGCCGCAGCCAGCTGCGGAAACCGCACCCCGGCCAGAAGTGACGCCAACGCGTATCGTTCACCGGCCCCATCTTCCCATGTCGCAGCGCCGAACGTCTGCACATCGGCCGGTGAGTTTCCAACGCAAAGCGCGAATTGATTGGCTTGGGACATCAAATGTTCGGGGCAGGCAATCGTGATCCGGATGCTCATAGCGTTACCCCCGTTTTTGCCGCCATCCACGCCTCCAGCAGTGCGATCTGCGATTCGTCAGGCTGCGTCGCGGACGTGGTCCAGACCTGCAAACCGAACAGACGAAACGCCCCCGGAATGCTGGCCGTGACAGCCCCCAGCCCGACCCGCAGCGGTTGTGCGGCGATCGACTGCTGTGCCAACGCCTGCGGGGCGTCGATGACGATTTCGCCGTCCAACCGAACGATCACGTCGCCATCACTGGCCTGAAGCGTCACGACGTGTTTGTCGTGGTGTCCCCAAACTGTCGGCGAAGCCACATTCGTGGCAGACACACCCTGTGCGGACATCCGGCTGTAATACTGCAATCGGTCAATATTGGGGCGCACCCCGACCGACATTCCGTTCGTGCTGCTCTGGCTGATTTCCGCGATGTTCACCCTTGCAGTGCCCGAGGTCGACATCATTTGATACCCCAGCACCATCGTCACCGGGTTGGCCACATCGAAAACGGCCGCAGTTTTCAGGGCGTCATCTACCCCGTCGGTTTCGAGCCAGTGTAAACTGCCATCGGTGCGATAGGTCGGGCGCGCGGCGCTGACGGCCTGGCCCAGATCATGTCCATTCCCGGACATATCCTGCCACCGCCCGATCGGCTGATTATTGGCCGTGACGGAAATCGTGCCCGCAAAATCCTGAAACAACCCGGACCGCTGAGACGGATCGAAGAACACCGAAGGCGACAACGAGGCGGGCGAAAAAGGCGCAGGTACGGCGTTGGTTGCGGTCCGGCGCAGGGCAAGCGCCGGAATGTCATATCCCAACCCCATCATCAGACAAGCACGAAGGCGTGGATACCGGCGGCGGTCGTTCCGGTCGCAAACACCCGCGCGACCCCGACCGGCAAGATGGCATTGTCACCGACCGTGACCACGCGGTCCTCTCCGGCAACCGACCTGAACGCAATCGCACCGCCGGTTTCGGCATAAAGCGCAACCGCGACATGGACCAAATCCGTGGCATCAGACGGCGTCACTGGCGCCATATCGGTTGCAGGCCCGCGCAGGGAAAGCGAACGGTTCTCGAAGGGGTTTGACATCATATGCTCCTGACAGTTTGGCACCATGCGCTGCGCCAGATCGAGCAGATCGCCAGCGACAGCAATTCGTCAGAGTCCTATGAAGATGGGGTTGAGACCGTCTGACACGCCCGCTCCGGGCGGTGACGTTCTGTTAACCAATGGAATTAAAGAGGGGCACCACGTTTGGGCCGCTGGCGTTGCCGCGACCGCTGGTCCTGCAGCAGATGCGTCCACAGGTCGTGCAAGGTTCCCTTGTTGTTCTTCGGATCGCGGTAGACGCGGATTTCCAGATCTGTGGCCAGACGCTCTTCGACGATGGCAAGCCGACCCTCGGCAAGTTCGGTCTTGCACAGGCTCAGCGGCAACCATCCCATCCCAAAGCCTTCAAGGATCATCGCCTTCACACTGTTGGCCAGCGCGTTCTGATTCACGATCAGGACCTTTTGCGGGGTGACGGCCTGTACCAGTACGAAATCCTGCACCGCCCGCAACGCCGACACGGCCCCATAGGACAAAAGCGGTATCGCCTCTTTGCTGCCGGTCTTGAACCGAAACTCCGGCCCGCCGCCCGGCTTGGTGCGTGACACCGGTACGAAACGATCTGTCGACAGGGTCAGATATTCGAAGTTGGCGACCTCCAACGGCCCCAGAAACTCCATCGACGGGTGCCAATAGGTCAGGATCACATCACAATAGCTTTGCTGAAGTGCACTGACGAACTGGTCCGCCGCCCAAGAGGTCGAGTTCAGGTCCGTATCCACCCCACCCTTTTGCACCAAAGGCGCGATCAGGGATTTGTAATGCGTCATGTAAAGCGATTGCGAGGTGGCGAAACGAATGATGTTTTCGTTCGCGGCGTCGATGGTCTGGCACCGCTCGATCGTTTCTTCATAGGTGCGCAGCATGATCCGTGCCTGCGACAGAAAAACCTCGCCCGCAGGGGTCAGGGCAAGCGGCAAGGTCTCGCGGTTGATCAGACGCACGCCGATCTCGTTCTCCAACGCGCGGATGCGGCGTGAAAAGGCCGGCTGGCTCACATTCCGTTCTTCGGCCGCGCGCGAGAAATTCTTGCACGCCACCAAAGCCTCGAAATCTCTGAGCCAGATAATATCCAAAAAACGCGGGTCCGTATCAGGCGCCGATCACATCCCGATCCAACCGATCCTCTTCGACGGCGTGGCAGGCCACAAGACTGCCGTCGGGCTGGTGAATGGCTTTCGGCTTTTCACTTCTGCATCTGTTATTCGCAAATGCGCAGCGACTTTGAAAGGGACAACCTTGCGGCATGTTGATCGGCGTCGGGATCTCGCCCTTCAGGCGGATGTGGTTCGGTCGATCATCCTTCAACTGCGGCACCGCGGACAACAAAGCCCGAGTATAGGGGTGTTTCGGGTGCGAGAACAGGGTGGCCGTGTCGGCAATCTCGCAAACCGATCCCAGATACAGCACCGCAACACGGGTGCCGAAATGTTCGACCACACTCAGGTCATGGGTGATGAACAGATAGGTCAGGCCCCGGCTTTCCTTGGCCTCCAGCATCAGGTTCAGAACCTGCGCCTGAATGGACACGTCCAGCGCGCTGATCGGTTCATCGGCGATGATGAACTCGGGGTCCACGGTCAACGCACGGGCAATCGCAATCCGCTGCCGCTGACCACCCGAGAACTCGTGCGGATAGCGTTTGGCCCAACTTGGGTCGACGCCGACGGACATCATCACCTCGGTCACCTTGTCACGCACCTCTGCCGTGGAAAACGAAGGATAGTGATGGCGCACCGGCTCCTCCAGCGCCTGCCGGATGGTCATGCGCGGGTTGAGCGAGGCATAGGGGTTCTGAAAGATCATCTGGATCTTTTTGCGCAACGGCTGCATCTCGGATCGGGATTTGTCGTCAATCCGGTTTCCGTCGTAATGGATTTCTCCGCTGGTCGGGGTCAACAGCCCCGCCACCAGACGCGCCACCGTGGACTTGCCGCAGCCGCTTTCCCCCACCACGCAAAGCGCCTCGCCCCGGTTCACGTCCATGGTGACATTGTTCACCGCGTGAACGGCACGTGTTTCCCGTCTGATGCGCCCATCACGGAACTTGAGCGTCTCCAGAAAACCGTGATCCAGATCGAACCGCTTTTCCAATCCCTTGATCTCGACCAAAGGGGTCTGAGCATTCATGTCCTTCATGCTTTCTGCTCCTGTTGCTCACCTTCAGCCTGCAGCCGCTGCACCTCGTGACACGCCACTTGCACTTGGCCATATTGAGCGATCTCGGGCAGGCGGGTGCGGCACAGATCGGTGGCGTATTCGCACCGGGGATTGAATGGGCATCCGGGCGGAATGTTGGTCAAGGACGGCATGTTGCCGGGGATCTGGCGCAGCTTCTGGCCGGGCAGAGTCTGTTGCGGCAACGCATTGATCAGACCCTGGGTATAGGGATGCTGCGGATCGTTGATGATCTCGCGCGTGCGGCCCGCTTCGATGATCCGGCCGGCATACATAACCAACGTCCGCTCGGTCATCTGGCTGACCACGCCAAGATCATGGGTGATCAGGATCAGCCCTACCTTGTTCGACTGGCACAGCTCCAACAGCAGCTCCATGATGTCAGCCTGAATGGTCACATCCAGCGCCGTGGTCGGTTCATCCGCGATGATCAGTTGCGGGTCCAGTAGCAGCGCGATGGCAATGATGATCCGCTGGCGCATCCCGCCCGACAATTCGTGCGGATACTGGTCCAGCCGTTCCTCGGGCGAGGGAATATAAACCTCGCGCAGTTTGACGATGGCGATCTGACGCGCCTCTTCCCGGCTCAGCTTGCGGTGAGCCAACAAAGTTTCGATCATCTGCTGGCCAATGGTCAGAACCGGGTTCAGCGTCACCATCGGATCCTGAAAGATCATCGCCATCTTGTCGCCGCGCAGCTCGCGCAGGCGCTTGTCGCTCATCTTCACGACATCTTCACCGTCGAACAGAATCTCACCACGATCCACGTAGCCGGGGCGGCTGATCAGGTTCATCAGTGAAAAGCCGGTGATCGACTTCCCGGCGCCGCTTTCGCCGACGATGCCCAGACGCTCGCCCTTGGCGACATCGAACGAAATACCGTTCAACGCTGTCACGGTTTCATCACGCATGGCGAATTTGACGGTCAGGTCGCGCACAGAAAGCAAGGACATCGCGTTACCCCTTATAGAGTTTCGGGTTCAGGACATCGCGCATCCAATCGCCCAACAGGTTGATCACCAGCACAAGCACAACCAAAACAACACCCGGGATCACCGTGATCCACCAGCTGCCCGAGAAGATATAGTCGAACCCTGACGAAATCAGCGACCCAAGCGAGGGCTGGCTGGGCGGCATGCCCAGACCCAGAAAGCTCAGCGATGCTTCCGAGATGATCGCGTTGGCCACCTGCACCGTCGATATGACAAAGATCGGAGACAGAGAGTTCGGCAGGATATGCCGCACCATGATCCGCATGGGGCCAAAGCCCAGCACACGGGCGCTGTCCACATATTCCTTCTTCTTCTCGGCCAGAACCGTGGCACGCACCGTGCGCGCGTATTGCGGCCACTCGGCCACGCCAATCACGGCGATCAGGAAAAAGACGGCGTATTGGTTGAAGGTTTCAGATCCGAACATCGCCTGTGTGACGGCCAGAAAGATAATCGCAACCATCAGCGTCGAGAACGACAGCTGAATATCCGCCATCCGCATCAACAGGTTGTCCAGACGCCCGCCGATATAGCCTGCAAGCAAGCCAATGCTGATGCCAAGAAAGGCCTGTAGCGCCACAGCGCATACACCAATCAGAAGTGACAAACGTGTGCCATACAGAATGGTAGACCACAGGTCGCGCCCCTGATCGTCGGTGCCCAATACGAACTCGGGCAAGGCGCCGTCGATCCACGCAGGCGGGTATTCCGAATTCATGATGTTGATCTGCGCCGGGTCATAGGGATCATACGGCGCAATCAACGGGGCAAAGAAGGCCGCAATCGCGATCAGCGCAAAGATGATCAGGCTGACCACCGCAACCGGGTTGCGCCGAAAGCTGTAGCCCATGTTGGAATTGACGATCTTCGACCAGCGCGAAGGCTCGGCGCGGGGGGTGACGGTTTCGGTGCTCATGCGCCCATCCTCGCCAGGTTCACGGTCGGGTTCACCAAGCCATAGATCAGATCAACGATGGTGTTTGTCACGACGAAGATGAAGCCAACCACGATCAGATAGGCCACGATCAGCGGGGTATCGACCCGGTTCACCGCCTCAAGGAACATGAAGCCCATGCCCGGCCACTGAAACACGGTTTCCGTCAGGATCGTATAGGCCACCATCGTGCCGATCTGCACCCCGCCCACGGTGATCACCGGCAGCAGCGTGTTTTTCAGCGCATGCACGAAATAGATCCGCCATGGCCGGATACCCTTGGCGACGGCATATTTCACATATTCGGATTGCAGCACTTCCATCATCTCGGCCCGGATCAGGCGGACAAAAAGCGGCAACATGATCGAGGCCAGAGCGATCGACGGCAGAATGATGTGCATCCATCCATCCGCGGTGGCAAAGTTTGTTTCCCAATAGCCCCAGACATGCACCACATCACCACGTCCGAAGGACGGAAACCAGCCATAGGTGACCGAAAAGACGAAGATCATCAGGATGGCGGTCAGAAAAACCGGGATCGAGATACCGACGATCGACAGACCCATGATGACACGGCTCAGGATCGTGTCGGGTTTGATCGCGGTATAGACGCCTAGCGGGATGGACAGACCGATGATGATGATCGTTGCACCCAGCACAAGCTCAAGCGTGGCAGGCAGTTTTTTCATGATCACGTCAAGCGCGGGTTCCTTGAAGAAGTAGGATGTGCCCAGATCGCCCTGCAAAGCGTTTCCGGCAAAGCGCAGATACTGTTTCAGGAAACTGTCGTTCAACCCCAGCTCATCCCGCAATTGTTGGCGCACTTCCTCGGACACCGACTGACCGACCAACTCGCGCAGAGGGTCGCCCAGATTGCCCTGGATGGCGAACGCGATGAGCGAGATGACGAACATCACCGCAATCGCCTGAAAAACTCGCTTCACGAGATAGGCAAACATCTTAGCTACCTTATTCGATTAGGTGGCGTTGCGCCCTTCCCCAGCCGCCGACAGGGATTGTCAGCATGGAAATGCGCAACAACATGGCAAACCGGGCCGACGACATGCGCCAGCCCGGTTGCAGTTTCATTTATTCGACGACCAGGTCACCGAAATACGGGAAGTTCAGCGCGTTCACGATCTCGCCCGAGTTCATGCCCGACTTCGAACCCCAAGCCAGGTTCTGCCAGTGCAGCGGGATGAAGGCCGCCTCTTCATACAGGATACCTTCCAGCTTGGTCAGCATCTCTGCACGCTTCGCCTGGTCGGTTTCGGTATTCGAAGCGTTCATCAGCGCATCGGCTTCCTCGTTGCAATAGTTGCCCGAGTTATACTGACCGTTGCCGGTGGCTTCGTCCGGGCAAGCCGTCAGGAACTGGTGGAAGTTCGCGGAATCTTCCGTGTCCGCATGCCAGCCAATCATCATCATGTCAGCCGCACGTTCGTCGAACTTGGGCCAGTATTGCGCTTTCGGCATGGTTTGCAGGTCAACCTTGATGTTGATCTGCGACAGCATCGATGCAACAGCCTGTGCGATCTTGTCGTCATTCACATAGCGGTTGTTCGGCGCCATCATGGTGATCGAGAACCCGTCGGCATAACCGGCCTCTTCCATCAGAGCCTTGGCTTTTTCCACGTCAAAACGCGGGGCAAGGGCTTCGTCATATCCCAGATAACCGGCAGGGCTGGCCTGTCCGGCCACGGTGCCGAAGCCGCGCATGATGCGATCCACGATACCTGCGTTGTTCACCGCATAGTCGATGGCCAGACGCACTTTCGGATCCTTGAAGGCTTCGACCCGCTCCTGATTCATCTGGAAGGTGATGATCCGGGTGCCCGGCATGGTGATCAGGTCGACACCTTCAGCATCGGCCACACGTTGCAGATCGGTCGGCGGCACGGGAGCGATGAAATCAACATCACCCGACAGAAGCGCGGCCACGCGGGTCGGGTCTTCTTTGATCGGGGTCAGGATGATCTTGTCCACGTTGCCTTTGCTGTCCGTGTCCCAATAATCCGCGAAACGATCGAACACGACTTTCACGCCCTGCTCGCGCTCGCTGACAACAAAGGGACCTGTGCCCGACACGTTACGCGACGCGAAGCTGTCGCCATGCTTGACGATTTCCGACTTGTCTTTGCCGTCATCCGTTTCGCCGGTGTAGAACGCGCTGTCCATCGGGAAGATGTAGGTCGCGGTGTGCAGCACCAGCGGATACGGCGCCGAGGTTTTCAGGTCGAACGTCATGTCGTCGATGACTTCAATATCCGTGAAAGGTGCAAAGATACCCTTGAAATCGTCGCTGACTTTCAGGCGGTCAAAGGTCCAATCCACGTCGTTCGCGGTCAACATGTTGCCCGAATGGAACTTCACGCCGCTTTTCAGCTTGAAACGCATGGTGGTGTCGTCGATCTGTTCCCAGCTTTCGGCAAGGCGCGGTTCGAACTGAAGATCCTGCGTCCAGCGCACCAGCGGGTCAAAGACCATGTGCGACAGTTGCAGCGTGCCGCCCGACAGTTGTTCATGCGGGTCCAGCGATACCGGATCGGCGTCATAGGCAACGCGCACGGTATTTTCGGCAAAAGCTGCCGACGCCATTGTCGCCACGACGGCCGCAGCCGTCAGGCTTCTGACAAATTTCGTCATTGAGATACTCCCCTGTGTTTGTGACCGAGACGCTAGCGCCAGCCCGGCCACCTGCGCAAATGCCGATAACGAATAGCCGATGCAGGGAACGCATCGGTGGTTACTTTCCGGCCGCATCAGCAATGCGTGTTCGGTATTGAAACGCCCGCGGTAAGGGTATAGTTATAGCTCTATAACCTCATGGGATTCATCCGATGTCCAGCTTCACGTGGCAAAAAGCCGTCGCAACAGTCGCCCTGCTATTCGGTATCCTGACCATCTTTTCCGGTGGCAATGTGCTGTTTGGCCCGACCGAAGCGCGTACGGCGGCAGGGGATTACGTCCCCTTCGTGGTCTGGTTCAACTTTCTGGCCGGGTTTGCCTATGTCATTGCAGCCGTTGGTTTGTGGCTGAACAAGGCGTGGGCGATCTGGCTCGCGTCGCTGATTGCAATGGCAACAGGTGTTGTCATTCTGGCATTTGCGGTCACCGTTATCGGTGGCTCAGCATTTGAAATGCGTACGGTCGGGGCGCTTGCCCTGCGGTTCCTGTTTTGGACCGTCATTGCACTGGCTTTGCGGGGCAGGACCGGGCAGGCAGGATGAAACGCAAATCCACCGACAACCGAAAGGCCGAGATCCTGTCGGCAACTTTTGATCTGGCATTCGAAGTCGGGCCGGATCACGTGACAACCGGTGGGATCGCCAAGCAGCTTGGCCTGACCCAACCGGCGATCTACAAACACTTCCCCAAGAAAGAGGACATTTGGAACGCAGTCGCGGACAAAGTGTGTTCACAAATCAGGCAGAATGCCCAAATCGGCAAGACCGTGGATATCCCGCCCGCAGACCGGCTGCGGCGCATGATCATGGCGCATCTGCATCTGATCACCCAATACCCTGCCCTTCCCGAAATCATGGTCACACGTGACCCGACGGGGCGCCTGACCGACACTCGCCAACGCCTTCTGACTGCAATGTTCGAGTTTCGCGATACCCTGATTTCCTGCTGTGAAGAGCTTCGCGCCACCGGCCAAATGCGCCCTGATTTGCAGCCGGAAGACGGCGCAACCCTTCTGGTCGGCCTGATCCAAAGCCTTGTTTTGCGCCTGATCCTGACCCGAGACACCAGCCATCTGGTGACCGAAGGCGAACGGCTTCTGAACCTGCAACTGTCCCTGTTTGAATGCGAAAGACACCAGCCATGAGACCCGGTCTGAAACTGATCTTGATCACCTTGCCCCTTGCGCTGATCGGCGTCGCCATACTTGCCTATGTCATCTCGACCCGCACCCCGCCGGATCGCCACGAACTGTCCGAACGCGCCAGCCCTGTGCGGGTGATTACGGCAGAAAGCTATCAGGTCGCCCCGGCGCTCGTCGGGTTTGGCGTGGTGGCCCCCGCCCGCACCTATCAGGCGATCGCCGAAGTCGGCGGGACCGTCGATTTCGTCAATCCCTTGCTGCGCGACGGTCAGATCCTGCCCGCCGGATCGGTGCTGTTGCGCCTGTCGCCCGTCGACTTCAACCTGGCCATCGCGCAGGCCAAGGCCAATATTCGCGCCGCCGAGGCACGTTTGGCCGAGCTTGACGTTTCCGAAGCCAACCAACGCGCCGCCCTGAAAATCGAACTTGAGGCGCTGGAGCTGAAAGCAGCCGAAGTGGAGCGCGCCAACACGCTGTTCGCGGCTGGCACGATGACCCAAACCGCCCGCGATGCCATTCGGGCCGCCCATCTGGCGCAACGTCAAAAAGTGCAGGGGATCGAAAGCACGCTTGCGCTTCTGCCCACGCAGCGTGCTGCGCAAACCGAACAGATCGCGCTGTATCAGGCCAACCTTGCCACCGCCGAACTGAATTTGGACCGCAGTGAAATGACGCTGCCTTTTGCCGCTCGTGTGGCCAGCCACTCGGTCGAGGTCGGACAGTTCCTGAACAAAGGCCAATCTGCCGCAACGCTGGATGGGGTCGATCAGGCCGAAGTGGTTGTTCAGGCCGCGATGAGCGATTTCCGAAATCTGGTTCTGAACCGGCCAAACGGGCCGACCACCCTGCCGATGGACCCGGCCATGCTGACGGATACCCTGCACGAACTGCGATTGAAGGCCACGGTCAGGCTTCGGCTGGGTGACGAGGTGCTGACATGGCCCGCCATTGTTGACCGGATCAGCGACGGAATTGACCCTAAAACCGGCACAGTAGGCGTGGTTGTGCAGATCAATGATGCTTATGGACAGGCCGGAAACGGGAACCGCCCGCCGCTGACCAAAGGTATGTTCGTTGACGTGGTCCTGCGCGCCGAACCGATCACCGGCATTGTCTTGCCGCGCGATGCCCTGCGGGACGGTCACGTCTTTGTCGCCGATGCAGACAACAGGCTGCGGCGCATCCGCGCCGAACCGAAGCTCCTGCAGGGTGATATCGCACTGTTTGCTGATGTCATCGAGCAGGGCAGCCGGATTGTCCTGACCCCGCCGGTTCCGACCATCGACGGCGCACTTCTGGATCCGCACCCGGACACACAGATCATGGACCAACTGTTGGCCGAGGATGCAGCCCAATGATCCGTTTCTTCGCGGCGCATCCGACCATCGCCAATCTTCTGATGATCCTGTTTCTGGCGGCTGGTCTGTTCGTCGCCCCGACGCTTTTGCGCGAAACCTTCCCCCGCGCCCAACCCAGCGAGGTCGAAATCAGCGTGCTCTATCCCGGCGCCCGGCCCGAGGAAGTGGAAACCGCGATTTGCGAGCGGGTCGAAAACGCAATGAACGCCGTGACCGGCATCGAACGCCAATCCTGCGAGGCCCGCGAAAACTCGGCCCGTGCGGTTGTTACCATGCGCGAGGGTGACGATTTCCAGACCTTTGTGGCCGACATCAAATCTGAAATCGACGCGATCACCGATTTTCCGGACCGGGCCGAAGCCCCGACGGTTCGGGCGCTTGGCCTGACTGATTTCGTGGCGTCCGTGGCCATCACCGGGCCAACCTCTCGCACCGATCTGAAGGATTATGCCGAACAGACCCGAACCGCCATGCTGCGGTGGGGTGGCATCCCCAAGGTGGATATTCGCGGCTTCTCGACCCGAGAGCTGCAGGTCAACCTGCGACCTGCCGACCTTCAGAAATTCGGCGTCTCGGTCGCTGACATCGCACGCGCCATACAGGCCAGTAGCCTGGATTTGCCCTCTGGCAGCATTGAAGCGAGGACCGAAACCCTTTTGATCCGCGTCGCGGAAGAGCGACGCGACACCAAGGCGCTGTCCGACCTGATCATCAGATCATCGGCACAGGGCGGGCAGGTTCGGCTGGGCGATATTGCCGATATCACCGAAGGCTTTGCGCTGGATGACGACGTCATCCTTTTTGACGGGCAACCCGCCGCCATCCTCGACATTACCAAAACCCGCGCCGAAGACAGCCTGCGCACGATGGACGCGCTGAAGGCGTTTCTGGACGCCGAACGCGCCCAGGCCCCGCCCGGCGTCACGCTTGAGATCACCACTGACGGCGTGTCGGTCGTGCGCGACCGGCTGACCTTGGTGGTGGTCAACGGTGTGCAGGGCCTGGCGCTGGTGTTCCTTGTCCTGTGGCTGTTTTTCGGGTTCCGCTTTTCGTTCTGGGTCGCCATGGGCCTGCCGGTATCTTTCATGGGCGGCGTCGCCCTGATGGGGCTGGTTGGCTATTCGTTGAACCTGATGACCACGCTGGGCCTGCTGATCGTGATCGGGTTGTTGATGGACGACGCCATCGTGATCGCCGAGAACATCGCCCGCCTGCGCGAAAAGGGACGCAGCGCATTGGACGCGGCCGTGGAAGGTGCCACGCAGGTGTTTCCCAACGTGCTGGCCTCGTTCGGAACGACAGCAATGATCTTCGGCTCGCTTGCCTTTCTGTCCGGTGACCTTGGCGCCGTCTTGCGCGTTGTGCCGGTCGTGATGCTGTTCGTCCTGTCCGTGTCGCTGGTTGAGGCCTTCCTGATCCTGCCACATCACCTGATCCACAGCCTCGAGGTCGCAAATCACGACACCGGCCTGCGTGCCCGCGTTGAACGGGCGGTTGACTGGACACGCCAACGATTGGTCGGTCCGGTCGTCGACCTGACCATTCGCTGGCGCTATGCGGTGGCCGGGATCAGCCTGACGGTCCTTCTGATTTCTGCCAGTATGCTGGCGGGAGGTTTCCTGAAATTCACCGCCTTTCCCGAACTGGACGGCGACACCATCGTCGCACGCGTGCTGCTGCCACAGGGCACGCCACTTTCGCGCACCGAACAGGTCGTTGCACAGCTCGAGGCAGGGCTGGAACATGTGAACGCCACCCTGACCCCTGACCAACCCGATCAGGCAACGCTTATCCGCCATGTCAGCGTCTATTACGGGCTGAACCGGGATGCGTTTGAAACGGGCGCGCACGTGGTTACGCTCAGCGTCGATCTGCTGCCCTCGGCGGAACGGATCAGCACACCGGACGAGATCATGGCCCTGTGGCGTGACACGGTTGGCCCGGTCCCGGATGTGATCAGCCTGAAATACGCTGAAAGCACGATCGGCCCCGCCGGGATCGCCATCGACATGCGCCTGAAAGGCGACGATCTGGTGGCGCTCAAGTCAGCGTCGATCGAATTGCAGGATTGGCTGTGGCAGTATCAGGGCGTCACCTCGATCCTTGATGACCTGCGTCCCGGCAAACGCGAACTGCGCATCACGCTGAAGGATGCCGCAGGGCCGATGGGGATTACCGCGGCCATGGTCGCCGATCAGTTGCGGTCGGCCTATCTGGGCACCACTGTCAGCGAGATGCAGATCGCCGGGAATCTTGTTGAACTCGTCGCCCAGTTTGGCCCGCCTGAGCGTGGTGATCGCGTTGTTTTCGACCATTTCAACGTAACGCGCGCGGATGGGTCCTATGTGCCACTATCGGTTGTTGCCGAGGTCGAGATCGGACAGGGTTATAGCCGGATCAACCGCGAGAACGGCATTCGCACGGTGACGGTGCAAGGGTCCATCGACACCCGCATCGCCAACGCCAACGCTATTGTCAGCGATACGATGGCGCGGTTCGTGCCGGATTTCCTGCAACGCCACCCAGCCATCACACTGGACATCGAAGGCCAGAACGCCGAGGCCGGCAAGACGCAGCAATCCATGTTGAAAGGGTTCATCATCGGGCTGCTGGGCGTGTTCCTTCTGCTCAGCTTTCTGTTCCGATCCTATATCGAACCGATCGTCGTGATGCTGGTGATCCCGCTGTCTCTGCCCGGCGCGATCTTCGGACATATGGCAATGGGTCTGGATTTCTCGATGCCCAGCATGCTGGGTTTCGTGGCGCTGGCAGGGGTCGTCGTCAACAACTCCATCCTCTTGGTGGATTTCATAAAACATGAGCACGAGGACGTCGCGAATGTTTCCCAAGCCGCGGCCCGGGCGGCAAGGGCACGGTTTCGAGCCATCTTTCTGACCACAACAACCACCACAGCCGGCCTGTTGCCGATCCTGACCGAAACCAACCTGCAAGCGCAAATTCTGATCCCCTTGGTGGCCAGCCTGGTCTTCGGCCTGCTCAGCGCAAGTCTTGTGGTCCTGTTCGTGCTGCCAGCCGTCTATGCGATCCTGGACGATCTGCACCTGAGCACGTTGGCGAAGTCATAAAGCTCTGCAGAGAGAGTCCTAGACCTCGCGTCATGCGCGTTCGCAATGTCGCTGGCGTGGGACAATACCGACACCCGGCATCTCAGGTCAGAACCTTGCATTACAAGCAGACACGCCATTGCCGGATCGAATAGCCAGAAAACCGCCTCACGTGCGATCCTTGCTGTAAATCAAGGCTAAAAGATTTTCAGCAAAAGCTCCTGATGGCTCTCGCGAGGATCATACCCGAATTTTTTGAAATCATCACGATAGAACTCGGCCGCGCGCGCGCGGGTCTTCCTGGTCCAACGCACAGGTTCCTTGGCCTTGCTTTTGTTCGCGTGGATGGATGCACCCTGAAGATCAAGGTCAAGATGCTCAGCGGCGGCGGCAAGGGGGTGTTCAAGCCCCTCTTCCAGTTTGAAAACCTCTACACCGGGGCGAATGAAGTCCACCTGTGGTCGGAAATGGTTATCCATCAGGTAAGGATTTTCGGGATAGTTATCCATCGCTTTGTTCAACCAATCATCAAACGTCCGCTTCGCAAACCCGCGCTTGCGCCGATAGAAGTATTCGCTGACCAATCGCGTGAAGGGGTGCCGAACCACTGCAAAACTGTAGTCGTAAAACTCCGCGGGTATCACCTTTTCATAAATGTCGGCGTTCATATGTTGAAAAGTCGCCTTGCAATACCCGTTGAATCGCGAGCCGTAGAGCAGTGCAACTTTGGCTCCCGCATCTTTCAGGGCTTTTTCGATCGACGTCCCACCGGTTTTCGGCACATGCACAAAATGAACGAGCTTATCCGCGTTTCGTATAAGTGGCATTTGATCCCTTAACCTGCGTTATTGAAAACCACATCGCATACACGAACAGACGCGTTTCCATCTTCCCAAGGGCAGAACTTTTCGTGAAAGGCGTCAAGTGATTTTCGAGCAACCGTTGACTCATAAGTTCTGCGCCTCAGCGCCTCGGTCAATTGGTCCAAATCGTCACAGTATACGCCCGGATGTTCCTCCGAGATGTCGAAGTACATCCCTCGCGCCTGCTCATAAAGTGCCTTGTCATATCCCAGAACCACAATCGGGCGCTTCAGCACAGCGAAGTCGAACATGATCGAAGAATAGTCAGTGATCAGAAGATCCGTAGCCAGAAGAACGTCGTTGGTGCTGTCATGTGCGCTAAGGTCGACAATCCGCGGATCTTTTGCCCAGGCACTGCTGGCGGAAAGGAAGTAGTGATCCCGAATGGCAAGCACGCAATCTTCGTCAAGACCCTTCATGATCGCCGTGACGATCTGCTCTTTGTTTGGCTGCCCAGCAGCCTCGACACGTGGGTATTCCGGTCGGAACGTGGGCGCGTAAAGCACCACTCGTTTGTCGCTTGGAAGGCCCAGCTTCTTGCGGAACTCGGCCTGGTTGACATCACGCTGGGCAACCAGACGGTCATTTCGCGGATACCCAGTCTCGATCATTTTGTAATTATATGGGAACCCCAACCGCCACACCCGCGAGGAATATGGGTTGGAAGAAATCACGTAATCCCATCGCAAGCAACGCCGGGCAAATGCCATCGGGTCCTCGAAGGCCTTCGGATCTTTCGTCAGGATATCCAGTCCCATGTATTTCAACGGTGTGCCGTGCTTGGTTTGCACGTGGATCGAGCCCTGCCGTTTCACCAGGAAATCCGGGAAATTCGCGTTGTTGATCAGATAACCGGCACGGGCCAGGTGATAGAAATAACGCAGGCTGTTCTGCCTGACGTGCTCGGCGTGACCTTCTGTTTCCCTAAGATCCTTGCCCGGTTGCACCACCCAGACATGCCGGTAATCACCCCCGGCGGTGTTTTGAAGATGCTTGAAAATGGCGTAAGGATTGCACGCGATCTTCTTACCCCAGTAAGATTCGTAAACAACAAGGTTGCGATCAATCGGCAACCTCAGAAAAACATGCCGATATAGCTGAAGGTTTACAGCCTCCAGCACGCGGCGGGCAAATGCTGGCGCCTGCCTTACACCCAGCCTGATACGCAACAGGGATTTTGCGCGGAGAATGTGCCGCAGGTAGTAACCCCCACGATACCCCAGCGCGAGGTCGGACCGCGCCACTTCGGGGCGGCTAAAGTTCTCGGTCGGCTTGCAAACTTGCCTGATCCGCTCCGCAAATTGCGGCTTGCTCACATCGGGAAGCCGTTGGGAATCCAGAACATGCATCAGGCTTCTGAATCTTCTCAGCTTCAAACTGTCGGCATAGGTCTTCCAGAGCACCGGATCGACGCGAAGTGCTTCAAACAGCTCGTCCCAACGGTCAAAAATTTCGAAATGTGTGTCATTCTGGGTTCGCAAGATAGATCCGTCGCGCTGGCGATAGAGAACGATAACCTCAGGCGAGGTCGCAACCGTGTCCGCATACATCAAAGCAAGATAGTTCCACGCGATATCTTCGTATTTACCGACTGGAAAGGTCAGGCCGGTGCGTTGCAGAAATTCGCGCTTGTATAGCTTGTTCCATGCGACATTCAGATTCTCGAAAAGTGCGATCTTTTCCTTCGGTGTCGTGTGAACCCCCGCAGACAAGGCGTTGGTCATTGTGTTCGGAACCGCGCGCCCGTCAACATAAAGCCTGCTGTGGTTCAGGATGGCGAGATCCGGATCGGTGGCGATGGCTTGCTGCATCAGTGCATGCGCCTCAGGCGTAAACAAGTCATCACCATCCAGATAGGCGATGTAGTCGCCGGACGCATTTTCCGTCCCAAGATTGCGCACCGCCCCCAGCCCGCAGTTTTCGGGGCAGGTGATCATCCTGATGTTCGTCTGATTTTGTGCCATTTCTTCAATCAGACGCGGCGTTTCATCGGTCGAACAGTCGTTGACGACGATGATCTCGTGAAAGGGGGGGGACTGGTCAACCGCCGACTGAATGGCCTGCTGGATGAAGTTCTCGACATTATAGGCCGCTATGATAACGGAAATACGCTTTGAAGACATCGCAACTCGGCTTTTACCAGGGACAAGTTGACTGGGTTACTCTCACAACCGATGAACCAGGTAAAGCGCCGAACAGGCGTTTGTGCATTTCATCGCGCGATGCGAGCGATCCGGTTACGGGCCTTTACTATTGATAGCGCGTCAAGGTTTTCGCCCGATGATCCCAATTCGATACAGCCTTGCCACTCTGCGGTTCGCGTAGCTTCCGACGCAAGCGGTCTGTAGCTTTGATCCGCTGAAAGCATTTCAAATCGATAGAGGCATCGGAGCTTTAAAGCCCAGCGAAGAAGCTCGCATTGGACCTTCAAAAACCATAACACGTTAAACCGAATGCCAGACAATGGGACATGCTCTGCTACTTCAACAGGGAAGAAATGTTCGCGAAGCTTCTCCACCTCACCTTCGGATAAAGATAAGCGTCGTTTGAAACCGCTCAAACGGAGTGTTTCGCGCTGATAATGCCCATTGTTGATGGTGGACATTGTGAGGTGGACCATGAGGGCAAAGACGGACGGCAACACACGGTTATGAGTGGTAGGTGCAACCTGATTGACCTTTCTATTTATCCGCTAGACCACACATGCAATCATTGATAGATGAGTTCATTCCCGCTTAAGCTGATCAAATTGTAACGGAAAAAAAATGCGTCGCAATCTGGACGATATACGAGTCGGTTTCGTTATCTCTCACCCCTTTCACTACCTGATTTACCAGCCTCTGATACGGGCAATCAAAAACCCATTAGTCGTTGTAGAAACAAGAAAAAGCACACCTTTTGGTTTCTCTCGGGATTTCTTCGAGTCACTTGATTGTCCACATGTTGTGGTTGACGAGTCGAGTCTGAGCGTGATCGATCAGCAGGTTGACGTCATTTTCGTCATGACGCCAAAGCATTTGAACGCAAGGTTCCGACATGCACGCACCGTCGTTGTGCAATATGGCATGGCGAAAGAGTACTACAACTATGGACTGTGGCGCACGAGCGCCGATCTCAACATGATGTATGGACCTTACTCTACCAAGATGGTGGAGGGGCACGCGGTCGCGCGTTCCGTCGGCAATCTCAGGCTCGATGGCTACACGCCCTCAAAAACAGGTGGTGAGGGTTTGCTGTATTTGCCAACTTATGGCGAACTTTCCACGCTTGAACGGTTTGCGGGTTTGCTGCCTCAGCTCAACTCGGCAATTCCGATTTCGA
>NZ_JALPQE010000008.1:0-113168 GCF_023195575.1 Aliiroseovarius sp. S2029 | reverse complement strand
TCTGCTTGGCCGTTGCTCCAGGGCATCTCGATGGCGTTTTTGACGGCTTCGTAGTCCCGGTTCACTGTGCGGGCAAAGCGCACGATGGGCGCCAGAACGCCGCCAACCGCCGACAGGGTGTGAAACGCATCCGACAGGACGGCAATCGAGCCAGTCCAGAGCCCGACGGCCAGTTCAATCACGAAGTAGACGCCGGTGAGCCAGGCCGAAATCACAAGGGCCTTGCCGGAACTCGGCATATGCCCGGCGTGGGAATGACTGGCCATATCAGCTCTCCTTCCGTTTCGTACCGGTCTTTCGCGTCGCGGCGAAGAGAACCGACAGGCCGGTAAAGCCACCCAGCGCAAGTGCGGTCCATGTGGCAGTGCGGGCATCGCCGTTCATCGCCTGGCTGCCCATGTGAGCGAGCAAGAAACTCGCTGGAATAATCCCGGCCATCGTGGCCAGCGCGAACCTCCAAAGATGCAGCTTGCTCAGACCTGCGGCGTAACTGATCATATCGAAGGACAGAAACGGCAGCAGGCGACTGCCGAAGACCAGGAAGGTCAGAGTGTTCTGGGACCCGAACAGGCCTGCGTTAATCTTCTGACCGAGATGACGCTCAACGAAGGGACGACCCAAGCCGCGGGCCAGACCAAAGGCGGCAAGCGCACCGAGTTCCGCACCTAGAACGACGAAGAGCGTCCCGTACGTGTGTCCATAAGCCGCTCCGGCGGCGAGTGCGATTGGCGCCGAGGGCAGGGGGCTTGCGACAATAGCGATTGTCATGAGCGCCACGATGACAATTGGTCCGGCAAGACCTGCCGCCTCGATCCAGCGGTCAATTTCCGCGCGATCCGGCAGGCGAATGTCAACGCCAAGGACGTCCGGGAAGGCCAATGCGACGACTCCCATCAGGAACACCGCCATAAGAAGGATGCGCATCATCATGGATCAAAACACGGCATAGAGCAGAACGAAGAACGTCGCTGCCAAAAGGTCAAAGGCCACGCAGAATGGAATATACCAGTTCGGAATCCGGGCGAGACGATAAGAATTGTGGTGTGACATGTCCCAAAGGGCGTGAAGGGCCAAGCCCAAGGGGAGGAAGGCCCACTGCCATATCAGCCCCAGGAACGCTGCTAAGCCGAACAAAAGGGCGACCGCGAGCTCTGCCCAGAACACGCGCGCTCTGCCGTCCGCAGCGCCAAAGCCGATATAGGCACCGCCAATCAAAGCAAGCGTGATCGAAGCAAGAGCTATCGAGCTTTGCTCATCCAAAAAAAGGTGAGCCGGCAATGTGAGAACGACAAGCAACACGCCAACCCATACGGGAGATTTCAAGATATCCCCGTGTCGATGGTGCGATACGTGATCGCCTGTCTTTTCGAAAATCTGTGCCATGGCTTTGTACCTAGGGATTCCAGCAACTGGAAGGTCAAGGGCTATTCATCCACGCGCGCAACGCAGCGCTCACTCAACCGTTCCACGGTGAGGTCAAAGGACCGATATCAGGACGTATTTGACGCTGACGCCAAGCTCATGTCCGACGCGCGTGGCGATTTTCAGTCATCTTTCGCCTTCTGCCAGACTTGCTGGCAGGCTGAGTAAAGAAACGTCGCTGACCAGGTCAGCAACATGAAGCCCAAAAGCGATTGCAGCATCAGCAATAGTCGAAAGGGCCCGACCACCTCTATGGACGAATAGCCAAGGGTCGAGAACGAGATGCCCGTAACATAGAGAACATCCTGAAACATCGGAGGGCTGTTGCTGAACGATTGCGGCAGAACGCTTGCCACCACCATCGTGTTGAACACGGCGAGCGTCACAAGTTCCAAGACATGCAGCAACAGCAACGTGGAAAACGTCAGGATGATCCGAAAGCCGGAGCCATCCGACCGCTGCGGGGAAAACTTCAGAATGCCCGACAACGCATAATGATGGACAATTCCCATCACGATCGCCGCGCATATTCCGACAAACATAGCCATCAACTCGGTCATACACCCAAACCCGTCTTCCTGTTCAAACAGGTCAATTTGACCATACATCAGGCTTTTAGCACAACGGGACCAATTGATTCTTCACTGGTCAGGCCAACGCGGGGGGCAACCCGTTCAGGGCGACATCCACCGGAACGGTCGGCAAGTTCGATGCGATCCAGCCAGGCCCTTCGCCTGATCCCAACATCCCTTCCGAGATATCGGCGTAGCCCGAATAACCAGCTTGTCTCAACGCTCGAAGCAGCGATGCGGAGCGTCCGCCAGTGGCGCAGATCAGTCCAACAGTGCGATCACCGCTCAGTTCCTTGGCCCTGAACAATCGGTCCGGAAAACCGGACGCGTGCATGCTTATCGGCCATACACCAGCACCTACGCCGGTTTCTTGCCACTCTTTGTGCGTTCTGACATCGATGATCCGCGCCGTATCCGATAGAAGCGCGTCAAAGGCATTCTCTGCCGACCAGACAGATCGGCTCTGCGCCAACAGCGGTGACGCCGCGACGGTCAGCACCGTCATATGAGCACCCAGAACGAAACGGCGCCGGTTCAAATCAAGAGCCATATTCGAAAACCTCATCCTTTGATCGGTTGCGATCCCAAAGGTCACATAACATACGCGCGACGCTACCCGGGAGCACGACACGGTGCAGGCACAGATTTGTATCCATCTGTAGCAAGGGACTGACCTGATACAAACGGCTACAATTCTGCCCATGAAACAGAATGCAACGATGATCTAGGAAGGACGCCATGGGACCGCCACCTCATATCCTTATCGTGGACGACCACGCTCAGATACGCGAAAGCGTCGCGCGCTTCCTGGAGAAGAACGGAATGCGCACGACCGTCGCCAGGGATGCCGTGGAGATGGATGCCAAGCTGGCCACTGGTCACTTCGACCTCCTCGTGCTCGATGTCATGATGCCGGGCGAGGACGGTTTGTCGGTTTGCCGCAGACTTGCGCCAGAGGGTGATCTTCCGATCATCATGCTGACGGCGCTTGGTGAGGAAACGGATCGGATCGTGGGTCTGGAAATCGGTGCGGACGATTATCTCGCCAAGCCGTTCAATCCACGAGAACTGCTCGCCCGCATCAAGTCGGTTCTTCGGAGAAGCAACCGCGACGAACCTGTGGCCGGAAGCCTCGCTGGGAGGAAAGTCTCTTTTGCGCACTGGATACTGGATACCGACCGGCAGGTGCTGATTGACGAGTCCACCACCGAGACCCCATTGACGACCTCCGAGTTCAAATTGCTGGCGGTCCTGCTGGAACGCGCGAGGATGGTGCTCAGCCGTGACCAGTTGCTTGACCTGACCGCTGGTCGGACGGCAGGCCCGATGGATCGCACCATCGACAATCAGATCAGCCGTCTCCGCCGCAAAATCGAGCCGGATGTACTTAGGCCCAGTGTCATCAAAACGGTGCGGAACGGCGGATACTGTCTGGCTGCCGATGTCGAGGATGCGCCGTGATGCGCCGTGCGATGAGATCTCTGAGCGGCCAATTGATCCTGCTTGTGGTCGCGGCACTTGTCGTGGCCCAGGTGATCAGCCTGTTCCTGTTCGCCGACGAGCGCAGCCTTGCGATCCGTGCAGCTTTAGGATTCGAGGCCGCGGGTCGCGCAGCGAATGTCGCGCGGTTGATCGAAGAGGCCCCGCTGGATCTGCAGGACTCGATCCTTCGCGCGGCAAATTCGCCTCTGATCCGGTTCGATCTGTCGGACGCTCCGATCGTGGATCACACCGGTCATTCGGACGGCGGCATCGTGGAAGCGCGCATACGCGCCCTGATGGATGACAGCTACAGCCGGGATATTCGCGTTGAATTGCACGAGGTCGAGGGCGAGTTGCGGCCTCTTCCCAATCTCTCGGACGAGATGACAGAAATGCATCTCGCGATGATGCGCGGAGAGTTGACAGCGGTTGAAATGAACCTGTCCATCGCCATCAAGGGAGCGCGTTGGCTGAATGTCGGAACGCGGTTCGAGCGACCGCCGATCCAATGGCCTTTCTATTCGATGCTGACCTTCGGGATTTCCGCCGGACTGCTTCTGGTGGCGATCTTCTGGTTTGTAATGACGCGCCTGACGCGTCCTTTGCGGCACCTGTCGAAGGCCGCGGACCATCTTGGCCGGGGCGAAGATGTGGGCGAATTGGCGGTCACAGGGCCGACCGAGGTCAGAGATCTGACCGTCGCATTCAACCGCATGCAACGACGGCTGACCCGGTTTGTCAGTGATCGTACACGTATGCTCGCAGCCCTTGGCCACGATTTACGCTCGCCGTTGACTGCCATGCGTGTCCGCGCGGAGCTGGTTGACGAAGAAGAGACGCGGGACAGCCTCATCGCATCGGTCGAAGAGATGCAGAGTATGGTCGAAGCGACGCTCACCTTTGCACGCGGCCTTACCGGATCCGAAGGTGCCGAAGTGGTCGATCTGCGCAATTTTCTGGACAGCTTGTGCAGCGATATGGCGGCACACTGCACCTTTGCCCCGAGTGATGGTGTTGCCGTGCGGCTTCGACCCAACGCGTTCCGAAGGGCACTGAGGAACTTGCTTGAGAACGCCGTTCGCTACGGTGGTGCCGCAAAAGTCAGCTGGGCGACCCACGGTTCGAACCTCGTACTCAACATCGATGACAATGGGCCCGGCATTCCCGTCGACCAGTTGGAAAAGGTCTTCGATCCGTTCTATCGCCTCGAGCAATCGAGGTCTCTGGAAACGGGCGGTTATGGGCTTGGGCTCTCAATCGCGAGGACAATCGTCCAATCCCATGGCGGCGATATCCAGCTGGTCAATCAGAACAGCGCGGGTTTGCGCGCTGTTGTCACCATCCCGTTGGATGAAACCGAACTGATCGAAGGAGAAACAGATGAAACTGAACGCGTTGATCCTGCCGTTGCTGGCCAGCTTGCCCGCCAGCATGGCGCAGGCTGATGGACCAGGCTCCTGGACGGGGCACATGTGGGGCAGTGGCTATGGCTTTATGGGCGGCTTCATGATGCTCGCCTTCTGGGGTGCGCTGATCGCATTGGTGGTGTTTCTGGTGTTCAGGCTGCGGGACAATGGCACCCGTCCCCCGGACTCGGACGCGCAGGAAGCGCTCAGGCGCCGCTTTGCAAATGGGGAAATCGACGAAGAAGAGTTCCGTCGCCGCAAAGCAACGCTCGACGAATAGACCCCGCCGCGGACGCCAAAGCCGTCCGACGCGACGCCCACCGACGCTGAATAGGAAAGAACGCCATGGTCCCGGAAATTGGTCACTTCGCACTGGCCCTCGCACTGGCGCTTGCGCTTGTTCAGAGTGTTCTACCGATTGCAGGTGCGTCGCGTAGAAATGCCGTCTGGATGAAATCCGCCCAGGCGACGGCAATAGGACAAGTGCTGTTTGTGGCCATCGCCTTCGCAGCGCTGATGCAGGCTTTCATCGTCAGCGATTTTACCGTCAGGAACGTCGTCGAGAACTCCCATTCGCTCAAGCCAATGCTCTACAAGGTGGCCGGGACCTGGGGCAGCCATGAGGGTTCGCTGCTGCTCTGGATCCTGATACTCGCGGTGTTCGGCGCGGGCGTCGCCTGGTTCGGATCGAACATCCCCGCCGAGACCAAGGCGCGCACCTTGTCGGTGCAGGCGTGGATCAGCGTCGGCTTCCTGTCCTTCCTGCTGCTGACGTCGAACCCCTTCGAGCGGGTGTTTCCGCCGCCGCTCGACGGCAATGACCTCAACCCGTTGCTTCAGGACATGGGTCTCGCCATGCACCCGCCGCTCTTGTATTTCGGGTATGTCGGCTTCTCCATCGTGTTTTCCTTTGCCGTTGCGGCTCTTCTGGAAGGGCGCGTCGATCCGGCCTGGGCCAGATGGGTCCGCCCGTGGACATTGGCCGCGTGGGTCAGCCTTACGGCAGGTATCGCTCTTGGATCGTGGTGGGCCTATTATGAACTGGGCTGGGGCGGCTGGTGGTTCTGGGACCCGGTCGAGAACGTGAGCTTCATGCCCTGGCTTCTGGGCACGGCGCTGCTGCATTCCGCCATCGTCACCGAAAAGCGCGACGCGTTCAAAAGCTGGACCATCCTACTTGCCATCCTGACTTTCTCGCTTTCGCTGCTCGGGACGTTCATCGTCCGGTCAGGCCTGCTTACATCCGTGCATGCCTTCGCCGTCGATCCAGAGCGCGGGCTTTACATTCTGGGTCTGCTGGCCGTGTCCATCGGTGGGTCGCTGGCGCTCTACGCCTGGCGGGCGCCCGAAATGGAGCCGGGTGGTCTGTTTCGCCCGATCAGCCGCGAGGCCGGGCTGCTCGTGAACAACCTCATTCTGGCCGCCGCTACGGGAACGGTCCTGTTCGGGACGCTTTATCCGCTGATCCTCGAGGCTATCACGGGGGACAAGATCTCGGTGGGTCCACCTTTCTTCAATGCGGCTTTCATTCCGATGATGCTGGCGCTGGTCGTGTTCATGGGTCTTGGTCCATTCCTGTCGTGGAAGCGGGCTGATATCGCCGGGTTGCTCGATCGCATTCGGTTCGTGGTCGTTCTGGCGTTCATCGCAGCTTTGGCCGCATGGTATCTTCTGAACGGTGGGCCGATCATGGCCTATCTTGCCATCCTTGGCGCAGCGTGGCTGCTTTTTGCAACCCTACGGGAATGGGCGCTACGCATCCGCCTGTTCGAGGTTCCCCTTGCAGAGAGCGCGAGACGCGCGCGCAATCTGCCACGCGCCTCTCACGGTATGACACTCGCCCATGCCGGCGTCGCTGTGTTGATGATGGGGATGATCGGCTCGACCGGATGGAAGAGTGAGGAGATCGTCTTTGCCGCCCCCGGGACCGAAGTCACGATCGCGGGGTTCGACATCACCTTCGAAGGGGCCACACAGGTTCAAGGGCCGAACTACATCGCGGATCGCGGCACCCTTGTGGTCCGTCGGGATGGCGAGCTGGTCACGACGCTTTTCCCAGAACGCCGGTATTACCCGGTCGCGGAAAGCCAGACGACGGAGTCGGCCATCCGCTCTACATTGGCGGGTGATCTCTATACGTCGATTGCAACGCCAGCCTCCGATCAAGTGAACAACGCCGGAGCATGGACCCTTCGGATCCTCTATGAACCGCTCGTCAACCTGATCTGGATCGGCTCGATCCTGCTGGTGATCGGTGGCTGTTTGTCCTTGTCGGATCGCCGTTTGAGGGTCGGGGCGCCGCGCCGCGCCAAACAGCCAGCCAGCGATGCTGTTCCTGCCGAGTAGGAGAGAAGATGAAACGTCTCATTGCCGGGCTGCCGTTTATTGCGGCGGTCATATTCGGGGGTTTTTTTCTCTGGGGGCTCAATCCCGACCGGGATCCCAACGAGATCCCTTCCGTCCTGATCTCGCAACCGGCCCCGGCGTTCGACCTCGATCCCGTGCCGGGGTTGGAGACACACGGCCTGGCCCGAAGCGATCTTGTAGGCAACGAACGACCGGTCGTGGTCAATGTCTTTGCGTCCTGGTGCGTGCCCTGCCGCGCGGAACATGCCGTGTTGACACGCTTTGTCGAACGCGAGGGCATGCGGTTGTTCGGCATCAACTACAAAGACAAACCAGAAGATGCCGTGAAGTGGCTCAATGACCTCGGCAATCCCTACGAACGGATCGGGTCCGACCTTTCAGGCCGGACAGGGATCGAATGGGGCCTTTCAGGCGTGCCGGAAACCTTCATCGTCGATGGCGATGGTACTGTTCTGTTTCGCTATGTCGGGCCGGTCGTGGGTCCGGACGCCGTCGAACGGTTCACGCAAGCCCTGAAGCAGGCAGGCGCACTGCCAAAGGGAGCAGCATCATGAGACAGTTGATTTTCGCGTTTTGCATCGGGCTCTTTCCCTTTGCCGCCAATGCGGTCGAACCAGACGAAATGCTGACCGACCCGGTATTGGAACAGCGTGCGCGGGAGATTTCCAAGGATCTACGATGCGTCGTCTGTCAGAACCAGGACATCGACAGTTCGAACGCGGGTGTGGCGCGGGACTTGCGTCTGCTCGTACGCGAGCGCCTGGTCGTTGGAGACAGCGACGCGGAGGTGATCGAATACATACGGGCGCGGTACGGGGATTACGTGCTGCTGAAACCGCCTCTGGAGCCTGCGACCTACGCGCTTTGGTTCGCTCCGATCGCTTTCGTTCTGATCGGGGTTTTCGTTGGTGGCGGGCTACTGATGAGTCGGCGAAAGCAAGAGGCATTTGAAGACTTGGGCTCGGAGGATGAGAACACCGTGTCCGAAATTCTCAGGCAAAACGAAGCGGGGGATGCGTCATGATCTGGGGTATTTTCGTTCTTTTGACGCTGGTCGCAATCGGAATTGTCCTCTACCCGCTGCTGCTGTCCAAATCGAACACTCTCACCAGAGGGGATGCGGTACCGGCGATCCTCGCCGATCAGATGCGGGAAATCCAACGAGACATGGACCGCGGTTTGATTTCTGAACAGGAAGCTCAAGCGGCCAGACTCGAGATCAAGAAACGGATCCTCGCGACGACCCGCAATTCGGAAGAAAAAGCCGGATCATCCCGTAATGGTGGCAGAGTCACTCTCGTTGTCGCGGCGGTCCTCGCGCCGGTTATTGCCGCGGGCTACTATCTGACGATGGGATCGCCGGAGGTTCCTTCAATGGCCTTCGCTGCCCGTGCAGAGGAGCGGGCACAGACTGATGAAGTGACGGCGCTGGCAATACAACTTCGCGAAAGGCTTGTATCCGATCCGACCGGCGGCCCTAGCGAAGGGTGGATGCTGTTGGGCCAGACCTATCAGCGCATGGGCAGAGCAGCCGATGCCGTCGAAGCCTTCGAAGTCGTTGCCGAACGGGAGGATGCCACCTCCGCGACATTCTCCATGCTGGCAGAGGCTGTCGCGGTTGCCAATGACGGCGTTGTTATTCCACGGGCGAAATTGGCCATTGATCGCGCTTTGGACCTTGACCCATCCAATCCTGCGGCAACCTACTTCGAGTCTCTGTATTACTTTCAGCAAGAAGAGACGCGTAAGGCCTACGATCTGCTTGTTTCACGACTGAATCAGGAAGAGGCTTACGTTCCCTGGATGGAGACCTATGCAGCGCAGATCAACCGGATTGCAGCGGCAGCTGACCTTCCGGTCGTCAATCTACCCAGCGGGCCGACGTCGCAACCAGGCCCGAGTGCCGCAGATGTCGCGGCGGCGTCGGAGATGAATGACGCGGATCGCGCGGAGTTCATCCGATCGATGGTCTCGCGGCTGGCCGAGCGTCTTGAGGATGAACCGGACGATCTGGATGGTTGGATGCGGCTGGCAAATGCCTATACCGTCCTTCAGGAGCCCGATCGCGCCGTTGAGGCCTACCGCAAGGCTGAAGCGCTGTTGGAGCAGCAGCCCGCCAGTGATCCTCGGCGTGCGGCGGTCAGTGCCGCGCTTGAGCGGCTCGGCGGCTGACTACTGCTCGGTGTCCCGGTCGAGCAGGTCACTCCTGTCCGGCAACCTTTGCGGAAACATCCCGACCACTGGCTTGCGCCAAGGCGTTCATCACATCCTCGGTTTTTAGCAATTCGGACAGCACAATGCCGTTCGGTGCCGATGGTCCGTAGACGGCATTGAAGGGGATGCCGTATCTGCCGAAACTCTCAAGGTAGCGGGAAATGCGCGTGTCCGGGCGTGTCCAATCTGCCTGCATCGCCGTGACTCCAGGCGCTTCAAGCGCGCTCCGGACTGGCTCCCGATCGATGATAAGTGTCTTGTTCGCTTTGCAAGTCAGACACCAGTCAGCGGTCACATCGACAAAAACGACCTCTCCTGCGGACACGCGTTTCGCTATTTCCGAACGATCAAATGCGATCCAAGCCATTGCCAACTGCGGCGTCGAACGCGCAGGTGCTGATTGCTGCAAGAGAGGACCTGCGGCAATGGCCAGGACAAGGCTGGCTATGGCAATAGACCACCTGAATTGGGACTGCACATTCGGGAGAGATAGTATCAGAACGGCGAGACCGGACAACGCCGCGACCGCGATGACAGACGCAAGCCCGGCGACACCGTCGAGCACCCAGAACAGCCACACGGCGGTTGCAAGCAACAAAACCCCCATGACGCTTTTGATGATCAGCATCCATCGACCAGGCTTGGGCATGAATGCGACCAGACGCGGGAACGCGGCGATGACGAGATAGGGCAGGGCGAGGCCGAGCCCGAGGCTCGTAAAGACGATGAGGATGTCCACGCCACGCCCGGCCAAAGCAAAGGCCACCGCGGTGCCGAGGAACGGTGCCGAACAAGGCGTCGCCATGACGGCACCGAACATGCCAGTGAAAAAGTCGGCGGAATACCCGTTGCGTCCTCCGGCCCCTGCAAGCCGCGTCTGCATGCCGTGTGGAAGGGCGAACTCGAACGCTCCGAACAGATTTGCCGAAAAGACGAGCAGGACAGCGATCATCGCCGCAAGAAACAGCGGGCTTTGAAACTGCAAACCCCACCCGACGCTGAGGCCTGCCGTCTGGAGCGCCCAGAGGACGAGCGCCAGACCCCACATGAACGTCATGATGCCGGCGCTGGCAGCGACGAAACCGAACCGGACACGGGTTGTGTCGTGATCGGTGTGTTTGAGCACAGACGACACCTTGATGGACAGCACCGGCAGCACGCAGGGCATCACATTCAGGATCAATCCGCCCAGCAGCGCGATCGCGGCAATCCAGATCAGTTCCATCATGTCCGGTGTCGTGGCGGCCAGTTCAAAGGGTGGTGCTATTCCTTGCGCCACGCGATCCGCGATGATCGTGAAGGCCCGGTTCTCGCCGTCGGTGACGGTAATCGACGGAGCCACTGTCACATCCGTATTCGACGAGAGGATCGGCAAGCGCGCCCAAAGCAAACGATCCTCTTCTCCCAAACGGATATCGGGTTTGCCAAGCGCAACACCCATACCCAGTTCGGGAAACACATCCGGCGACTGGAGTGGTTCATCGACGCGAAGGCTGACGATCAACTCCGTGAGGTCTTCGTCGATGAAGGCATTTGCCTCGCTGACGCCGCTCGTCTTGGCCCCTTCGGGGACGCGCTCGGAAAACGTACCGATCAGCCCAGCCGAAGTGCTGTCGATGACGTTGCCCCGTCCGAGGCGAAGTGACAGGTCAAACTCTTCCGGGACACAGACATTGGAGCACACCAGCAGTTTGACCTGCGCGGAAAGAGTCACAGGTGCGCCGGGATCTTTGAGCGTTATGCGCAGCGGAAAGACGACTTCACCCGCATAACCAAAATTTTCGATGCCGAAGGCGGTGAAGCGCGTCGGGGCGGGCCACATGAATTCGACATCTGCGACGTTTTCGGAACCGCTCCATTCGACCGAAGGCGGTATTCCCACCTCGCCCGCCGACCGCCAATAGGTCTTCCAGTTTTCGTTCAGTTGAAGGTGAAGCCCGGCTGACAGAGTCTGTGTGTTCTCGGGAACGCCGTCCTGTACACTAATGAGATGCGCGGTGAGTGGCGCGCTCTGGTATTCAGCAGAGGTTGCTGCCGCGACACTTCCAGAGACAACGGCCAGGAGCACGAAGGGAATAAGCAAAACCCGTCGGAGGATCAAAAGGCAATCGATCAAGATACCTGCTTCCTTCCCATATTTTCCGCAGATTTCGCCAGGACGGCGGAAATTGCGTCAAAGTCCACCTGTGGCAAAACCCTGACGACCGTCCGCACAGACAATTCGCGCAACGCCAGTCGCAGAAGATGAAAGGGTTCGACACCCATCCGGCAGAAGGTCTGACGCTTGCTTCGTGGACACGATAGCCTTCAGATCTAGGCAGTCTGCAAGGCTTCCCGCGCAACCTCCAAGTAATGTAACCATCAACAGCAATACGAATACCTTTGCTTTCCCTCGCACATCACTGCCTGTTGCGGGCGACGCTAGGAATCACGGAACTTATGGGCTCGGGCGCTTCCTCGATAGTATCGTTTGCCTTGTCGGAATGGCACGATTTCCCCATGAATCTATGCATCACAAGATGCGCTCCAACGCACAACAGGAGCGGGGCGAAAGCCGATGCATTGCCCCACATACCCGCAAGCGTTCCGCCAGCGAGAAAAAAACCGATCACGGGCAACAGCATCACAATGCAACACGCCATCATTCCGTAATGCATGAGCTTGTCTGTAATCGGCTTATTCTTGGGATTTTCGTCGTCCATGACACCCTCTTTGTCTCGTTCCTGGCGTCATTTGCGACCCTCCAGCAGGGTAAGGTCAAGGATACAAATGGATACACTTCTCGCGGCCTTGTCAGGTTGCCTGATGCCGGGTCTCCCGTAAAAGACATGTACAAACCGTAGGCTAGGAGTGTGTCATGACGACATCGCGAAACAACAAGATCAATCGACGAAGCCTGTTGGGGTATGCGGCTGTCGCTTTGGTTGCACCAAGCGTGGTTCGAGCCGAAACCATTCGCCGCAACATTTCTTCTTTCCGAGTTCATGACTGGCAAGACCATTTCGACACGCTCGGCAAAGGGATCATCATCTCAGACACCGTGACGATGGCGCTACAGCACTGGACAGCGGACGGCGAGATGCGGATTTACCCGACATCCGTTCCGCTGACCGACGAACTCACCAAACGCGGTTACACTGAAGTGGTGGAAAAACGCAAAAACCCCAGTTGGGCGCCGACGCCCTCCATGCGGGAACGCAATCCGGAATGGCCGGCACGTATCGAGGGGGGTGATCCGGACAACCCCTTGGGTACTCGCGCACTGTACCTGTCGTGGCAGTACTACCGTATTCACGGGACACAGGACACGCGCAAGATCGGCCGCCGGTCGTCAAACGGCTGCATCGGTTTGTTCAACGAACAGATCGAGGAAGTCTACGAGCGAGCGCCTGTCGGCACTCAAGTCAAACTCATCTGACCCAACGGGCAAGGCGGAAGATACAGGCATGGACAAATTAACTGCGCTGATTGGTGCCGTTTTTGTTATCGGCGGGGGTTTTGCCGTTTGGCAGTTCGTTGGAGCCGAAGATTTAGCGGTTGGCCACTCCATGACGCCACCTGACACAAGCGAGATTGCCGAAGGCGATCCGATCGTCCAGGTCCAGCTGCCTGACGCACTCTCGCAGCAGGCGGCGCTTGGGAAGAACATATTCGAGGCAAAATGTTCCGAGTGTCACGGCGAAAATGCCGCCGGTCGCAACGGTGTTGCGCCGCCTCTCGTGCACAAGATCTACGAACCGAGCCACCATTCGGACATGGCTTTTGTTCTGGCAGCTCAAAACGGCGTCCGTGCACATCACTGGAATTTCGGTAATATGCCTAAGATCGAGGGATTGACCCAAGGAGACGTCAAGATGGTGGCCGCCTATGTCCGCGAATTGCAGCGGGCCAACGGGATCAACTGATGCGTTGGTCGAAGACGAACCGATGGATTCTGTCGGCCGTTTTCGGCCTTTTCCTTGTAGTACTCGGGGTGCCAGAGGCGCCGGTATATCATGGTGAAACGTCGTTGGGGCAGGAATACCATGGTCACGAAGACGCAGGGCCATCGACCGAGGCCTCTGGCCACTGCCATCCAGGCCTCGATTGTTCTGTCCCGGCAGCGTTATTGCTTCAGCCGAACATGGCGTACGAGCCTTCTTTTCTGAAAGCCGTCATGCAAGACGGCGCGATCCAACGAACCGAATTGCGCCCGATCAGCGATCCTCCACCGCCCCGACGGTGGGTCTGATTTCACATCGCTCGAAAAGCAGACCCAAAGAAGGATCGAAGACATGAAAAAGACGACTATCGTAGCGGCAGTGTTGATTGCAGGTACTGCGGTCACGGCATTCGCGCATAGCGGTGCCACCGGCATCGTGAAAGAGCGCATGGATGCCATGCTTGCAATGGGGAAGGCGGTCAAGACCGTGGCCCCGATGATGCGGGGCGAAACGGCCTATGACGCAGAAACAGTGCGCGATGCCGCGCGCCTGTTCCAGCAGCACGCCGGTGAGAGCATGACAAAGCTGTTCCCAGAGGGCACAGGGGGCATGCCCTCGGAAGCCAAGGACGAGGTGTGGACCGACTGGGAGCGCTTCGCGGCATTGGCAAGTCAGCTGGAAGAATACTCTGAGGGCCTGGAACGCGCAGCCGACAATGGATTGGGCGGCATGAGCGGCAATACCTCCATGGATGGCGCCTCGATGATGGGCGGCGGGTCAATGATGGGAGGCGATACAACCATGATGGGCGGGAGCACGATGATGGGCCGAGGCGACATGATGGATGCGGCCGCCATTGCCGAAATGCCCGCCGACGCAGCATTCGCGATGACGACCCAGGTCTGTTCCGCATGCCATGAACGCTTCCGGGCGGAAGAAGACTGACCATGCGCCGGTTCTTGACACTCGTCAGCGGGGCCGCCGTGCTGGGCGCGGCCAGCCTCGGCGTCGTGATTGCATGGCCTGTCGGCAGTGCAGTGACTCCGATTGCAATAGAGGGCAATGTCGACCGGGGCGCATATCTGGCGCGCGCCAGTGGGTGCATTGCCTGTCATACCAATTTTGAAGCGGGCGGCGCACCACTTGCCGGAGGGGCGCCGCTCGAAACCCCGTTCGGAACGTTCTACCCGCCCAACCTGACGACAGACCCGGAACATGGCATGGGCGAATGGACGGCAGAACAGTTCGCAAAAGCCGTGCGGCAAGGCATCGGCCCCGATGGAACGCCGTACTATCCGTCTTTCCCGTACACCTTCTATGCGGATTTTTCTGATCAGGATATCGCTGACCTCTGGGCGGCGTTTCAAACCGTGCCGCCCGTGGACGAGCCTGCACTAGAAAATGATGTCAGCTTCCCATTCGACCAACGATGGGGGCTGAAGCTCTGGCGAGCGGCGTTCTTCTACGATCCGGATACCGAACCGATTGAAGGGCGAAGCGACGCATGGAATCGAGGACGGGAATTGGTGCGCGGTGCGGCACATTGCGGAGCCTGCCATACGCCGCGCAATCTTGCGGGAGGCCGCGATATCGGTGCTTCCTTTGCAGGCAACGCCCAGCTTCCCGGTGGCAGCAAGGCCCCCGCGATACGGCCAAAAGACCTGGTCAAAAATGACTGGACGGTTTCAAACCTCGCTTATGCGCTCCAGACCGGCATCACCCCTTCGGGCGATGCTTTCGGCGGCAGCATGGCGGAAGTGGTTCGCGAGGGAACTCGGTTTCTGACACCTGCCGATCGCGAAGCGATGGCGCTTTTCCTGCTGAACAAGGACACGGTCGAGGCGGAGAACCCCGCGTCGAACTAACACCACGCGGGGGCAACACGCCCCCGCTTTCTCGAGGATCGAAATGAGACAAACACGTCGGGATTTCTTGCGCCATGCAACACTGGCGGCCTGCGCGGCGGCCATCCCGCAGTCGGCTTTTGCCGCGACCCCGTTCGAGGACCTGATTGCCAAGGTTGCACGTCGACAGCTTCTTCCGGACACCTACCCGGAAACAGAGATCTGGGGCTATGACGGCCTCGTTCCGGCCCCGGAAATCAGGGTCACACAAGGCGATCGGGTGCGTCGCAGGTTTCGCAACGAGGTACCCGATCCCAGTTCGGTTCACTGGCACGGAATCCGGATCGACAACGCGATGGATGGCGTTTCAGGGCTGACCCAAGAGGCCGTAGCGCCGGGTGGAACCTTTGACTACGACTTCGTCGTACCGGACGCGGGCACCTATTGGTATCACGCGCATAATCGCTCATACGAGCAAGTCGCGCGTGGTCTGCGCGGTGCCTTGATCGTCGAAGAGGTCGATGGACCGGACATCGACCGCGAGGAAGTCATCGTTCTGGAGGACTGGTTGCTCGACCCTGAGAGCGGGCAGCTGTTCGACAATTTCGAACAGCCCATGATGATGAGCCACGGTGGACGTACCGGCAACTTTATCACGACCAACGGGCGCTATGACCTGACCTTGCCCGCGCAGCGCAACGAGCGCATTCGCTTGCGGATCATCAACGCAGCAAGCGCTCGAATTTTCCCGCTGAGGCTCTCTGGATTCAGTGGCTGGACGGTGGCCGTGGATGGAATGCCAACCGGCCAACCCCAGTCGGTTGACGGCGAGTTGATCCTCGGCCCGGCACAGCGCGTCGACTTAATTGTGGATGTGACCGAAGACGAAGGCGGCACCGCCCAATTGCTTCGCATCGGCGATGATGATCAACTGACCCCGTTGGTGAGTTTTCTGGTCAACGGCACAGCCAGTTCAGTACCAAGAGGCAAGCCACTGCCGTTGCCGCCGAACCCCGCGGCACACGCCCCGGACCTTGCCGATGCGCGTGATTTGCGACTGGTCATGTCCGGCGGGGCAATGGGGCGAATGCAGTCCGCATTGCTTGGCGGGGAACGTCTTGGATTCCGTCAGCTTGCCCAAGCGGGCAAATTCTGGGCCCTGAATGATGTCGCCGAAATGACCTACACGCCACTGGCCGATCTATCCCTGAACGAGCCGGTGCGCCTGAAGATCGAGAACCAGACCGTTTTCCCACATGCGATGCACCTGCACGGGATGCATTTCCGCGAGCTGCGCCCCGACGGCGCGTTCGGGCCGATGCGGGACACGATCCTGTTGGCCGGCAACGAGTCCCGGGAGATCGCCTTTACGGCAGACAATCCCGGCAAGTGGCTGTTCCATTGCCACATGCTCAGCCACGCCGCATCTGGCATGACAACCTGGATACGGGTCACATGAGATATCTCGTTTGGTCCCTTCCGATCACTGTCGCAGCAGCCGCCTTCACGTATTGGCTCTCGACCAGTGCATCCTCGGATGTCGGCAGCGCGTCCAGGGCGGAGAGCTACGACATCGAAGAAGGCGCGTTGCTCTACGCAGAAAACTGTGCGTCTTGTCATGGCGCGGGTCTGGAAGGCCAGCCGGAATGGCGAACGCCCGGCGCGGATGGGCGCCTGCCAGCACCACCACATGATGAGACGGGTCACACCTGGCATCATCCTGACAGCCTGCTCTTCGATTACACAAAACTGGGGGGTGCGGCGCTTCTGGCGCGTCAGGGCGTCGAATTCGACAGTGGCATGCCCGGTTTCGCAGACGTGCTGACCGACCAGCAAATTCACAACATCCTGGCCTTCATCCGGTCCACCTGGCCAGACCGCATCCGCGAAGTCCAGGCCGCGCGGACAGAAGCCGACGAACAACGGGGAGAGAACTAAAATGCGTTTCAGACAAGCCTTCACGACGGTCGCGATAGCTGCCTTGCTTCCGATACCGGCACTCGCGGACGAACTGTCAGAGTCCCGGGTCAAGGAACTTGTGCTCGAGGCAATCCGCGAGAACCCGGAGATTGTCATGGAGGCCGTGGCGATCCTCGAACAAAGGCAGGCGCAAGCGCAGGAGCTCAGTCAGGCCCAAGTTCTGAATGACCAGCGCGATCTGATCGAGAACGATCCGAATGCGCCGGTTCTCGGCAACCTGGAAGGGGACGTCACTGTTGTGGAATTTTTCGACTACAACTGTCCCTATTGTCGGCGGGTCAAACCCGAGGTGCGGGCTTTGATCGAAGACGATCCCAACATTCGCCTCGTCTATCGTGAATGGCCCATTCTCGGAGACGGATCGGTGTTTGCCGCGAAAGCGGCCTTGGCAGCGCGCAAGCAGGACAAATACGAAGAGTTTCACTGGGCAATGATGGGGCTGGAAGGCCGCGCGGAAGAGGCCTCCGTGCTGCGCGTGGCCGAGGAGATCGGCCTGGATATCGCGCAGTTGCGCAAGGACATGGAGGCCCCCGAGGTCGAAGAGCACATTGCGACCTCCATGCAACTGACCCAAGCTCTGGGCTTTAACGGCACGCCGTCTTTCGTGATCGGGGATGCGCTGGTCCCGGGCTTCGTCGAAAAGGCGCAGCTTGCCGACTTGGTCGAGGAAGCCCGCAAAGTCGAAGACTGAAATTCTGTGCCCGGACCACCCTTGGGTGGTCCAGGCACTGCATCAAGCGGCCGCAGGTTCCACGTTGTAGCCCGCATCCCGAATGATCGCTTGGACCTGATCGGCTGGTAACACGCTGTCGACATGCACCTGTCGGGCAGAAAGGTCACATTCTACGCCTGCATTCGGATCTGCGCTCTTCACCGCGCTTTCGATTGCTGCGGTGCAATGCCCACAGCTCATGTCCGGAACGCTGAACTTCATCGGAACCACTCCTTGATCTGATTTCTATCGGTGACATGGGGCTTCCCCCCGCTGGAAGGTCAAGTGAAGAAATTTATTTGGCGCCCTCCCATTGACCCTCCAGTAACTGGAAGCCTCATATTCCACTTCGAATGGAAAAACAGGTGACACATATGCCCGAACCCAAACAGATCAGCCTGCCGATCGAAGGCATGTCATGCGCGTCCTGCGTTGGCAGGGTCGATCGCGCATTGAATGCAATCGACGGCGTAGAGGATGTGTCGGTGAACCTTGCCTCGGAAACTGCTCGCATGAGCGTGGACGCGCTCAAGCGCATTCCCGACATCATCGAATCCCTTCGCGAGCTGGGCTACCCCGCGCGGAAGGCCAGGGCCGAACTCACGATTGCAGCGATGTCCTGTGCCTCTTGCGTCGGGCGGGTCGATAAGGCGCTTGCCGCGGTGCCCGGGGTGGTCGAGGTGAACGTCAACCTCGCCTCAGAGACGGCGACGGTCGTTTACGTCGAAGGTCTTGTCACGACATCCGATCTGATCGAATCAAGCGGCGCGGCAGGGTATCCAGCAACCGTGGCAACGGCCCAGGCCGGTGACGACAGAGTTGCGCGCAAGGAGGAAGAGGCTCAGGCGCTTGCCAAACGGGTCACCTTTGCGGCCATCCTCGCCTTGCCGGTCTTCCTGATCGAAATGGGTGGCCACGTCATTCCGGCCGTTCATATGCTGATCGAGACCACGATTGGCCAGCAGACGAGTTGGCTTCTTCAGTTCGTGCTGACGACAATCGTTCTCTTCGGCCCGGGCCGGACGTTTTACACCAAGGGTTTCCCGGCCTTGTTCCGGGGTGCCCCCGACATGAACAGCCTCGTCGCGGTCGGCACCGGGGCGGCTTACCTTTATTCCGTGGTTGCGACATTCGTACCGTCGGTCCTGCCTGACACGCTGCGCACCGTCTATTTCGAGGCGGCAGCGGTCATCGTCGTTCTGATCCTTCTGGGGCGGTTTCTTGAAGCGCGCGCCAAGGGGAGAACCGGCGCGGCCATCCAGAAGCTATTAGGGCTTCAGGCGCGGACTGCACGCGTGATGCGGGACGGAGAAAGCGTCGAGATCGAGATCGATGCGCTGGTTCAGGGTGACATCGTCATCGTGCGCCCTGGTGAACGCATCGCGGTCGATGGCGAGGTCATCGAGGGGACCAGCCGCGTCGACGAAAGCATGCTGACAGGCGAGCCGATCCCCGCTGAAAAAGGTGCCGGAGATACGGTGACCGGCGGGACGGTCAACGGCGCCGGAAGCCTGCAGTTCCTCGCCACGCGGGTCGGCGCCGACACGACCCTGGCGCAGATTATTCGCATGGTCGAAGAGGCCCAGGGCGCCAAACTGCCGATCCAGGGATTGGTCGACCGGATCACCTTGTGGTTCGTGCCTGCCGTGATGGCGATCGCGGCGGCGACCGTGCTGGTCTGGCTGTTTTTCGGGCCTGATCCGGCCCTGACGATGGCGCTGGTCGCCGGTGTGTCGGTGCTCATTATCGCGTGCCCCTGCGCGATGGGGCTTGCGACGCCGACCTCGATCATGGTCGGGACGGGACGTGCTGCGGAAATGGGTGTCCTGTTCCGTAAAGGTGACGCCTTGCAGCAACTTGATTCCGTTGATGTGGTCGCCCTCGACAAAACAGGCACGGTGACCGAGGGGCGACCCGCACTGACTGACCTTGTGCTGGCGGAAGGGTTCGATCGCCCAACAACGCTCTCGAAGATCGCTGCAGTGGAGTCGCTCTCCGAGCATCCTGTCGCGGACGCCATCGTGCGGGCCGCGCGGGCCGAGGGCGCACCTCTTGTGGCGGCCGAAGGCTTTCAATCGGTCACAGGTTACGGCGTGCGCGCCGTGGTCGAAGACGTGGAGGTGTTGGTTGGGGCCGACCGCTACATGGCGCGCGAAGGCATTGACGTCTCGGCATTGGCTCCAGAGGAAACGAAGATCGCAAGCAAGGGTCGCACGGCGCTTTACGCTGCCATAGATGGGCGTGTCGCCGCCGTGATCGGCGTGGCCGATCCGGTCAAACCGGCAAGCCGCGCAGCCATCGCAGCGCTGCACGAAAAGGGTCTTGCGGTTGCGATGATCACCGGCGACAAACGCGAAACCGCCGAAGCCATCGCCCGCGAAACCGGTATCGACCACGTCATCGCCGGCGTCCTGCCGGACGGCAAGGTTGCGGCGCTCGACAGTTTGCGCCAAGGGAACAAGCGCATCGCCTTTGTCGGCGACGGGATCAACGACGCCCCGGCGCTGGCGCATGCCGATGTGGGCATCGCCATTGGAACCGGCACCGATGTAGCCATCGAATCTGCGGATGTCGTCCTGATGTCGGGCGATTTGCGCGGCGTGGTGAACGCCTTCGAAGTATCGCGGCGGACCATGCGCAACATCCGGCAGAACCTGTTCTGGGCCTTTGCCTACAACGTGGCACTTATTCCGGTCGCTGCCGGGGTGCTTTATCCCGCCTTTGGGTTGCTCCTGTCACCAATCCTTGCGGCGGGTGCGATGGCGTTGTCCTCGGTGTTTGTCCTGACCAATGCCCTGCGGCTGCGGCGCATCGCGCCTGCGATGGACGAGCAGCGCGCAATCCCGGCAGAGCTGGCAGCCGCCACTCCTGCTCCAGCAGAATAACGGAGGTTCGACATGAACATCGGAGACGTTGCCCGACAATCGGGTGTGCCCCCAAAAACAATCCGCTACTACGAGGACATCGGGCTGATCCGCCCGAACCGTAGCGAGAACGGCTACCGCGCGTTCACCGAGAGCCACATTCACAAGCTGGCGTTTCTGGGTCGCGCACGGGCCTTGGGGTTCACCATCAAAGATTGCAGGACGCTCCTGTCGCTCTACGAGGATGAAAACCGCGAAAGCATGCAAGTGAAGGCGGTTGCGGAAGACCATCTGCGCCAGATCGAGGAAAAGATCGCGAAACTGCAATCCATGCGCGCGACGCTCGCCGAACTGGTGGAAAAATGTGCCGGGGATCACCGGCCCGACTGCCCCATCATCGAGGATCTGTCGCCGGAGCGGTTGGCCAAGTGACAGGCAAGAAGGGGCTGTACCTCAGAACCAGATCGCGCGGACCGGCATCCAGATACCCATGAAGATCATCATCAGGTTTTCCGTCAGCGAAATGAACCCCAGCGGGACGGAACTGTCACCGCCGACGCAGGCGCATTTCAGCTCTCTCTTGTCGATATAAACAGCCTTGAACACGCTGACAGCGCCGACCGTGCCTATAAACAGGGCGACAGGCGCCGAGAGCCACAGCAGCGCGCCGGCAGTCATCAGGACACCTGCCAACGCTTCGCCGAACGGGTAGACCTTGCCGTATCGCACCCATTTGCGCGCCAGCAGATCGTAGTTGAGGAACATCGTCGAAAACCCTTCGACATCCTGCAATTTCTGGATCGCGAGAATGGTCATGGACAGCGAAATGAACCATTCGAACCCCCGCAAGGTAAGGACCGACCCGTACTGGTGCCAAGACAGGCCCAATGCCAACAGCGCGGCAACGGAAAAGATCGCGATGACCGGCTGGTAGGTCGTGTCGCTTTGCTCTTCCTCGGGTGGGTCAATGTCGAAAAACACCCTGAGATCATCGTAACCGCCGATCCGTTCGTCCCCGATGAAAGTCTGCGGCGTCGTCTCGACCCCGTGCTTCTCCATGAAAGCATCGGTGTCTTCACGGGTGTCAAGCGGATGGTCTTCCACCTCGAAGCCTTGCCGCTCCAGCAGGTCTTTCGATTTCAGACCGTAGGGGCAGACATGGCCCGGCATGACCATGCGATAAAGCTGCGCGGATTTACTGTCTGTGTCGCGGGGCATGTCCTTTCCTCCTTATCCGCTGCACGTAAGTTGACCACGGAACCCGGCTTCGTAGTCGGTTCCCGCGCTGACGATCAGATCGGTCAGGTCACCGTTCGTCTCTGCGATCTCGGCCGACAGCGGGCCTTCAGAAAATGCATTTTCGCCCTGCGCATTCAGGCGCACCAGATCACCGCTGATCTTCATTGCGGCGGCAGACCCTTCGCCGGTTTCACCAGTCACCAGTACAGCCGGACTGTCCGAGGTGTAAGCAAAGCGGCAATTTCCGCCATTCGGGAACACCGCAGCGATTTCGTCTTCCGTCAGAAACTCAGGATCGACCTTCGACACGACCTCCGTTTGAAGCGCCTGTTGCGCATCCACAACCTGCGCCGGCGTTTCGCTTCGCGTGGCCGATGCTTCGCCGTTTGCTCCAATGTCAGCAATAAGGTAGCGCATTTCGGCGATTTCCTTGTCCTGCGCATAGATAATGTCGTCTGCGAGCCCCCGGACGCGCGGGTCGGTGATCTCGGCACGAGTCGACGTCATGATGGCGATCGAGTGGTGCGGGATCATGGCGCGCATGTAGGACCTGTCCTGCACCGTGAATTGCCCGCGAACCAGCCAGAGGCTCGCCGCGAAAAGGACTATTGCGCCAACGAAAATCGCGATGTTGGCTTTGGTGTTCTGATACATGGACAACATGTACGCCAACATGATCACGGCCATGGTCGCCCCCATCAGGATGGCCATGTAAAGGCGTGTCTCCGAAAAGAAGATATGGCCCCAAAGATAGGTGTTCAGGTACATCAGAACGAACATGACCACGGTCGATGTTCCGATCATCATAAAGAATCGTGAGTAGTGCATTTCCAGTCACCTCCTTGCAGTTCTCTGTAAAACAACAACATTCCAGCGCTGGAGAGTTCCAAAAGCACGAATTTTCGTAGTTTCAAGGCAACAAAGGCGCGTCGTTTGCCCCGGTTCACGGCTTCTTTTCTTTGCCCCTGACGCGCACTGAATTTTCATGGGTCCGAGGAGATCGCGCCATGCAGAATTTCACGAGACGAGAATTGATTTGTGCCGGAGCGATGGGTTGCTTTCTGCCCACAACTGCCTGGGCCCACAAAGTCAAATTGCCCGAACGGTTCGAACCACAATTGGTAAACACCCGTCGTGGTGACTGGGTTAAAGGCGATGTCCACGTCGTTCCCGACGATTTTTTCCTTTATTTCATGCTCGAGGACGGGATGGCGATCCGCTACGGGGTCGGGGTAGGGCGCAAAGGTTTGTACGAACCCGGAGAGTTCACGGTAGCGCGCAAGGCCAAATGGCCATGGTGGCGGCCAACGAACGCCATGATCCGGCGCGAGCCACGCAAATACGCAAAGTACAAGGATGGACTGAAAGGCGGGCCAAACAACCCGCTCGGGGCCCGCGCGCTCTATCTCTACGATGCCGAGGGACGCGATACCTATCTTCGCATTCATGGAACGAACGCCCCGGAGACAATTGGGTCTGCCGTGTCGAATGGATGCGCGCGGTTGACGAATGAACATGTGAAGGATCTGTACGAACGCGTTGAAATCGGCGCCCGCGTCTTCCTGTATCCCAAAGTGACAACGGCGTGAGGAGTGTTCTGTCGCCTTGAAGTTCCTCTTCCGGAAATGGCACAAGTGCGGCAGTTGGCGAAAGCCAGTCTATCATTCATGAGGTGACGGAATTGTCTTTGAGCCGGAGGTCTTTCCTTGGCGGGATGACCGTTGCGCTGGCTGGTACCCGCTTGCCAGCAGCGACACACGAGTTGATCCTCGCGCCCCAATCGATCAAGGCGCACCTTGCTGGGTACGACGTGTCGATGTTGGGCTTCAACGGTGGTCTGCCGGGCCCAGAAGTCAGAATGCGACAAGGACAAACCGCCCGCATTACCCTCGATAACCGATTGGAGGAGGGCGCTCTCGTTCACTGGCATGGGTTGCGGGTTCCAAATCGGATGGATGGTGTCAACGTCCTCACTCAGGATGTGGTCATTCCGGGCGACTCGTATCGTTATCAATTCGGCGTCCCGGATGCCGGCACGTATTGGTATCACTCGCATTACCTGTCTTACGATCAGGTCAGCCGCGGTCTTTTCGGCGCCTTCATCGTCGAGGAGCAAAATGCGCCGGCTGTCGACCATGACATCGTTGTTCAGTTCTTCGATGTCTTGCTGGATCAGTCCGGGCAGTACGACGAAGCGTTCAACCCGGCCCACTTCGCAACCGAGGGCCGTATCGGCAATACGGTCACGGCACTTGTTTTCAATGGAACCGGCAAGACTGTGAAACGAGGCGACCGTCTGCGACTGCGTCTCATAAATCCCTCTATCGACAGGGTGTACCGTGTCGGCCTGGATGGTTTGATAGGCAAGATCGTTGCACTGGATGGCATGCCTCTGGCGCATCCTCGGACGCTCGAACCGATCCTTCTCGCTCCGGGGCAAAGATGCGATGTGATTGGTGATGCGACCGGGCCTATTAGATTCGACGACAGCTTTGGAGAACAGACGTTGAGCCTTGGCGAAATCGCTGTTTCCGGTTCCCGTGAGCCCGCGAAAGCGCCCATCACCGCATTGCCCGCCAACCGAATGCCCGCCCCGAAAGACCCCGGCCAAACCGCGGAGCTGGTGCTCCAGGGAGGTGCGGGAAGCGCGTCCCACAACGGCACAGGGACATGGGCGCTCAATGACGTATCCGGCCTGCCTCGAAGGCCTTTCCTATCCGCCGCGCAGGGGACGACCGCGCGCATTTCGATCCGCAACGAAACCGGGTTCCCACACGTCATGCATCTGCATGGCCACCATTTCTGGGAACTCGATGCGGCGGGTGAAGCCGGTCCATACCGGGACTCGACCTATCTGGATACCGGCGAGACGCGGGATATTCTCGTCGTCCTGGACAATCCGGGATCGTGGATGCTGCATTGCCACATGTTGAGCCACCAAGCCGACGGTATGGCAACGTGGATCAGAGTCGGCTGAGGGTCGAGACGGATACATACCGTTACAAATCTCTGAATGATAACAGGCCTTTCGCCGTCTACGTAACCTGACAAGCGAGAAACAGGTCCATCGACTGCCAATGGGAGCGTTCATTGACCCTGACACCAAAATCTCTCGGCATGACTGCGGCGGCAGGATCAGCCGCCTTGCTGTTGGGGGCCTTCGTTTTCCAGGCTCTTGGGTACGCGCCGTGCGCAATGTGCATCTGGCAACGCTACCCACACGCAATCGCCATTGGAATGGGCGCTCTGTTGCTCTTTGCTCTGCCGATTTTGCCAATCCTGATAATCGGTGCCCTGTCGGTACTCAGCACATCCGCGTTGGGAGTGTTTCATACCGGTGTCGAGCGCGGCTGGCGGGAGGGACCGACTTCTTGCACGGGATCCGGCCTCGATGTTTCCCAAATGTCGGTATCGGAATTGCTGCCCTCTGCCAGTTCAAATACGTCCAATCTTGTTCTGTGCAGTGAGGTTGTCTGGGAATTTCTGACGTTGTCCATGGCCAGTTGGAACGCGATCCTAAGCGGTGTCCTTGCTTGCCTCTGGTTGGTCGCGATCGCAAGACATCAAAAGGTTCGGTGGCATGGGGTCGCGGACGTTTCTTGAATCGTCCCGCATTCATCGAAAACAAACAAAGGGCTTCGCTTCATGGTTACAAGACGACACTTCCTTGCACTTTCCGGCTCGCTGTTTTCAGCGTCTCTGAGTTCGCCAGCATTCGCTAAGACCTGGCCGTCAACAGCCGAAAAAGCAGCTTGGGTTGCGCAGATCACGCCCGCCAACTATGACCCGGCAACAACCAACCCATGGGGGCTGCATCCCAGGCTGCTGCCGCAACGCGTTTTGGCGAATGACGGTTTGCGCCCGGGTGACATTCACGTCGATGCGATCGCGCGCTATCTGTACCATATCGAGGAAGGTGGCACCGCGATGCGATACGGGGTGGCGATTGCCAAGGGCGATCTCTATGAACCCGGCACCTATACGATCCGCCGAAAGGTCGAATGGCCGCACTGGACGCCAACGCAGTCAATGATCGAACGCGATCCGGAGGCTTACGAGCGGTTTGCCGACGGTATGGAGCCCGGCCCCAACAATGCCTTGGGCAGCAGGGCTTTGTATCTATTCGTCGGAGATCGGGATACGTACCTTCGAATTCACGGAACGCCGAGCCCTCGCAGCATTGGCGGCCGGGCCAGTTCGGGATGCGTGCGCATGGTGATGGCCCACATCAATGATCTCTATCCGAATGTCGCTGTCGGATCGACGGCGTTCCTTTACTCGGCCGAAGACAGCGTTACCGCTCGAAGCTAACCTATTGCATCTTTGGCTCACACGCCGAGGACTGCGTCGTGCAGGGACATCTTCCAATGAATTGTTGGACGAACACTCACGGCTGTGTCGCAAGTGAACTTTCGAACTGTGCGATCGCTACGGATTTGTCGTCCTCATCGTTCTCGAACAGCTTTGTGGTTCGCACGCCCGGCAACTTGCCAAAATCCGCCATCAGGCGCTTTGGAAAAAATGTGCGTCCGATGGATTCAAATCCTGGTAATTGTCTGAGTACCGCGGAGGTACTGGCACTACAAAAACCGGAAGCGGCTGGGCCGCTGGCAATTGCAAGGCGCAAAGCCTGCTCCGCGACTTCGGGAGACACATCGATCTCTTGTATGACGACATGGTAGGTCTCGCGAGCATGAGCCCGCGCATAAAAATCGGCCACTTGTGGAGTAATGCCATAAAGCACATCTCCCCGTTCCGGTACAGCGCTCAGCCGGACCGTTCCTGCCGGATCGAAGATAACACGCTGCGACCCATTAATCATGACGCTGCTATGCGCACCCGCCCCGGACCTGTTGTTGATCATGGTGTACAACGTCAGCGCGGCCGGTCCATCGTGACGGTAGGATGCGCTACTGATGACTTCGGCTGAAGCATCCGGGCGCATGTCGTTTCCTGCACCGCACCCCGCCAAAATTACCAAGGTTAGAACTGAGAAAATGCGGTTCAAAAAGAGCACCCTGCAGCCTCCTGCCATGGGTTGAATGATTGAATTTTCGGGATATTCAGGGCCTCTAGCAATCTCGACATCAACTCTTCCGGATTTCACCTCTACCGAAACATGGGTTCGGTTTCGGTTGGTATACGGATCCTCGACACCTTTTTTTCTGGATATCGCATGTTTCAGATGAAGAGGAGCGTTCGCCCCGAATTGATTTGTCGCAATTTGTAACAGACCCCGCCTTTGTGACCTCGCGATACAAAACACCGGCTCGCGTGGCATTCCGCATCTGCAGGTGCCCCCCATATGCTGGGTATCGCAACACTGACACGAGGTGATCGAAATGAAACGCAACACTTTACTCGCTGCAATGACCCTGGCTGCAACCGCCCTTGGCGGTGCCGCATTCGCGGACGCCAACCACGGGCGTGGGGGACAATTTGGCGCCCAGAGCGGACCAGGCATGATGCAGAACGGTGGTCCCGGTATGATGGGGAACATGGGCGGAATGATGGACATGATGAAGCGCATGCACGGAAACATGATGGGCGCAGGCATGATGGGCGCAGGCATGGGCAATGGTATGATGAGCCCAGGCATGGCTGGCGGCATGATGCAAATGTTCGACACTGATGGAGACGGCACAACGACGCCGGAAGAAATGCGCACGCAGCTGGAGGCCAAGCTTTCCGAGTTTGACAGCGACGGGGATGGAAGCCTCTCGATTACTGAATTTGAAGCTCTCCACAGCGCGATGATCCGCGAAATGATGGTGGATCGCTTCCAACACCTCGATGCCGATGGCGACGGCGCGGTGACGCCGGAAGAGATGGCCGCTCCGGCCGATAGGATGGAACGGATGCAGATGATTCGGTCGAACATGGCAGATGCGCCCGTGCGGCCCGGCAATGGCCAGGGCATGGGCGACGGCACCATGATGCAGGACAACTGAGTCGTGGCGTGCCGGTTCTTTTACCGGCACCCTTTCTCGAAGCGCCAAAACCATACGCCGGTGGGACATTGAACCCAACAGCGGCATGAGGCGTTCAGCCTCCGTAGGCAGACAGTTTTAGAAACGGAAAGGAAACAACCCATGTCATATACCCATGATCGCGTCTTGAAAGATACCACTATCGATGACGCGGAGATGCGCGTCCGAGACGCTCTGTCAGACAAGGGATTCGGCGTTCTGACCGAGATCGACGTCAAGGCGACGATGAAAAACAAGCTGGATGTGGATATGCCAGCCTACCGCATCCTGGGGGCCTGTAATCCGGGCATGGCGCACAAAGCCATCGAGATCGAGCCTCGTATCGGCGCGATGCTCCCGTGCAACGTGATCCTGCGGCAACTGGACGGCGACACCGAGGTCAGCGCGGTCGATCCTGTCGCTTCGATGCAGGCGGTGCAGAACCAAGACCTGGCCGCGGTCGCCGGCGAAGTCCGCGATCTACTCCGGGACGCCCTCGACGCCGCGTGATGGGGATTGGATATCCTATCCCCGATTGAGCACCTTTGGCATTGCTCGATCAATGCCATTTGAACCCACATCTGTCTTTTATTAGGAACTCACCCAGTGTTGCCAGCGGCTTTGCCATTTCCGGACATCGGAACCGACCTCTTCTCCTTCGACATCGGGGGGGTCACATTTGCACTCCGCTGGTACGCGCTAGCCTATATCTTCGGTATCCTGATTGGCTGGCGCATTTGTTTGAGTGCCATAAGCCGTCCAGCGCTCTGGACGTCAGCTGGACCGCCGCTTGACCGAACGCAGATCGAAGATCTTCTGACGTGGATTATCATCGGCGTGATTGCTGGCGGGCGTCTGGGCTTTGTATTGTTCTACCAGCCCGCATATTATCTCGCCAATCCCTTGGAAATTCTGATGGTCTGGCAAGGCGGCATGTCTTTCCACGGGGGGTTCGCGGGCGTTGTCATTGCGGCCTTGCTGTTCTGCCTTAGACAGAACGCGTCATTGCTCAGCACTGGCGACTTGCTGGCTTTGGCAACACCACCAGGCTTGTTTCTTGGGAGGCTGGCGAACTTCACCAACAATGAGTTATGGGGGCGTCCAACGGACGTTCCCTGGGCGGTGATCTTTCCCGGCGAAGTCGCGCAGGCCTGCCCAGGGATTAGCGACCTCTGCGCGCGACACCCGTCGCAGCTGTATGAGGCGCTATTGGAGGGGCTCATTCTTGGAATGCTGCTCATTTATCTCGCTTGGGGCCGGGGCTGGCTGAAAATGCCCGGTGCCTTGGCTGGCGTGTTTCTGACCGGCTATGGTCTTGCCCGAAGTTTCGTCGAGATGTTCCGGCAACCGGACCAACAATTTGTGACGGCGGACAACCCGATTGGCCATGCGTTTCATTTTGGTGAGTGGGGTTTGACGATGGGCCAGTTGCTCTCCATGCCGATGGTGTTGGTCGGGCTGGCGTTGATCGTGTTCGCCCGGCGGGAACGGGGCCGGAAAGCGCCACCCCGCAGAGCCGCAATGTAATCTCCATACTGATCTCTCTTGACCTTCCTGTGGATGGAAGCCTTAGGCAAGAGAAGCATTCTCGGAAAGGACCGCAAAATGAGCACTCCCGACAGTTCTGAAACCACAGCAGCTTCTTCGGTATTCGTTTGCCCCATGCACCCTGAGGTGCGGCAGGACGAGCCCGGCAATTGTCCGAAATGCGGGATGCACCTCGTGCCGGAATCGGAGCTCGAGGTCCATTCAGCACATGATCATCACGAACACCACGCGGGTGCCACGCCGGCCGATGGCCGATATGATCTGGTTCCTACAGGACATGATGGTCCCATTTTCACCTGCCCGATGCACCCTCAGGTGCGGCAGCCTGATCCGGGCGCGTGTCCGATCTGTGGTATGGGATTGGAACTGGAATCCGGTGTGCCGGGCGATGAAGGTCCAAATCCCGAACTGGTGGATTTCACACGGCGGTTCTGGGTCGGCACAGTCCTGACGATCCCGCTCCTTGTCCTCACGATGGGGCCATTCGTCGGTTTCCCCGCAGTCCGGACTTTTTTTGGCGAAAGCACCACACAATGGATCGAATTGATCCTGGCAACGCCAGTGGTCTTGTGGTGCGGCTGGCCGTTTCTGGAACGCGGATGGATTTCGTTCCGCACATTGAACCTCAACATGTTCTCCCTGATCGGCATGGGCGTTCTTGCCGCCTGGCTCTTCAGCGTCGTTGCCGTTCTCGCACCGGACATATTCCCTGATGGGTTCCGAGACTTCGAAGGCCATGTCGGCGTCTACTTCGAGGCGGCGGCGGTGATCGTGACGCTCGTGCTGCTCGGTCAGGTGATGGAATTGCGCGCACGTGAAGGAACCGGTAAGGCGATCCGCGCGCTTCTCGACATGGCCGCCAAGACCGCGCGGGTCATGCGGGACGATGGCTCCGAGGAGGAGATTCCGCTGGAGGACGTACAGGTCGGCGACCGTCTGCGCGTGCGGCCCGGCGATAAAGTGCCTGTCGATGGCGTGGTTCTGGACGGCCGGTCCTCGATCGACGAAAGCATGATCTCCGGTGAACCTGTGCCGGTCGAGAAGACCGAAGGCGACCCGGTAACTGGTGCGACGATCAACGGCACTGGCAGTCTGGTGATGGAGGCGACGCGTGTCGGGTCCGACACGATGCTGGCTCAAATTGTCGAGATGGTGTCGAACGCGCAGCGCTCGCGCGCCCCGATCCAGAAATATGCCGACAAGGTGGCGGGTTATTTCGTTCCGGCCGTCATCGGTATCGCGGTCCTGTCCTTCATCGCCTGGGCGATCTGGGGGCCCGCGCCTGCGCTTTCCTACGCATTGATTTCGGCGGTGGCGGTTCTGATCATCGCCTGTCCTTGTGCGCTTGGCCTGGCGACACCGATGTCGATCATGACAGCGACAGGACGGGGCGCTCAGGCAGGGGTGCTGATCAAGAACGCCGAGGCGCTGGAGCGGTTCGAGAAAGTCGATACCCTGATCGTCGACAAGACCGGCACGTTGACCGAAGGCAAGCCGCGGCTTGTCGACGTACTCCCGCAACCCGGCCACGACGAAGCCGAGGTCTTGCGTCTCGCCGCATCGCTTGAGCGCGGATCGGAGCACCCCTTGGCCGAAGCGATCGTCAGGGGTGCGGAGGAGCGAGATGTCAAAATGGACGAGGCACGGGACTTCGAGGCGGTCACTGGCAAGGGCGTCAAGGGGGTCGTTGACGGCAAAGCGGTCGCGCTCGGCAATTTGGCGATGATCCGCGAATTGGGGCTCGAGGCGGGCGCGTTGACCGCCAAGGCCAATGCCCGCCGCGACGAAGGCGAGACGGTCATGTTCGTTGTGCTGGATGGCGAGATCGCCGGTCTAGTTGCTGTCGCCGACCCAGTGAAGGAGACCACGCCAGAAGCCATCGAGGATCTGCATGAACTGGGGTTCCGCGTCATCATGGCGACCGGCGACAACGAACGCACGGCCAAGGCCATCGGCACGCGGCTCGGAATCGATGAGATCCGGGCCGACGTGCTGCCGGAGGACAAGGCGCGGATCATCCTTGAGTTGCAAGAGGCGGGCCACAAGGTCGCCATGGCCGGGGATGGCGTCAACGACGCCCCCGCGCTCGCGCAGGCCGATGTCGGCATCGCCATGGGCACCGGCGCCGATGTGGCCATCGAAAGCGCGGGCGTCACGCTGGTCAAGGGCAACCTTGATGGTATCGTGCGTGCGCGGCGGCTCGCCCGGGCCACGATGCGCAACATCCGCCAGAACCTGTTCTTCGCGCTGATCTACAACGCCTCCGGCGTGCCGGTCGCGGCGGGAGTTCTGTTTCCCTTCTTTGGCATCCTCATCAGTCCGATGTTTGCTGCCTTCGCCATGAGCGCGTCGTCAATCTCGGTGGTGCTCAATTCGCTGCGCCTTCGCGGCGTTCGTATCTAGAAGCGCGCAACAGCGTTCGGATGAACCAAAATTAAAAGGGGGCCATTTATGCAGAGCGAAAAAGAAACGTACCGCGAAAATTCCATCAGTCTGGGCGGAGCCGTTGCGATGGGGACAGGCGTGATGATCGGCGCTGGAATCTTTGCGTTGACGGGGCAAATCGCGCAGCTCGCCGGCCCGCTTTTCCCGCTTGCATTCATCGCCGGCGCGGTCGTCACAAGCTTCAGCGCCTACAGCTACATCAGGATGTCGAACAAATGGCCGTCCTCGGGTGGCATCGCCATGATCCTGCAGAAATGCTATGGCCCCGGAGCCATCGCGGGCGGGGCCGCACTGCTGATGGCGCTCAGCATGGTGATCGCGGAAAGCCTCGTCGCGCGAACCTTCGCCACCTATGTCCTGCGCCCTTTCGATATCGAAGGTGGCCCATTGGTCCCCGCTCTGGCTGTGGCCGTGATCGTTTTCGCCTTTTTGGTGAACATGGCCGGAAACCGCTCGGTCGGGCTGTTCTCGTTGATCATGGCCGCGATCAAGATCGGAGGCATAGCTCTGTTTGGCATCGCGGCCCTGTGGTCCAGTGGTTTTGCGGTCGCCGCGGCGTCCGAGACCTCACAATCCTACGGGCTCACGGGGTTCATCGCCTCTACGGCGCTGGCCATCCTTGCGTTCAAGGGATTCACCACGATCACCAACAGCGGAGCCGAGATCACTGAACCAAATCGCAATGTTGGCCGAGCGATCATGTTCTCTATCGGAATCTGCGTCGTCGTCTACCTGTTGGTCGCCTACGGGGTCGGTTCGAGTCTCACGATCGAGGAGATCATCTCAGCGCGTGACTATTCGCTGGCACAAGCGGCGCAGCCCGCCCTTGGACAAACCGGCTTCATACTCACGGTGATCCTGGCCGCTGTCGCAACGGCGTCCGGCGTTCTGGCCAGCGTCTTCGCGGTGTCGCGTATGCTGGCGATGCTGACCGACATGGAAATGATCCCGCACAGCCACTTCGGTATGCCAGGTCCCATCCAACGCCACACCCTGGTCTATACTGTCGTCATCGCCGCGACGTTGGCCGTGCTCTTTGATTTAGGCCGGATCGCATCCCTCGGTGCTTTCTTTTACCTCGTCATGGACATGATCATACATTGGGGCGTGTTCCGCTATCGTCGAGCAGACGTCGGCGCCTTCGGTATCGTGCTTTTGACTGCCCTGGCGCTCGATGCGATAGTACTGGCAGCTTTCACCGTGATGAAGCTTCAAAGCGACCCGATGATCGTTCTCTACGCCGCTGTCGGGATGATCGCTGTGTTCGCCTTCGAGCGCGTTTACTTGTCGCAATGGGTGGCACCGCAAGTCGCCCCCGCCCCCGCCCACGCCCACGGTGATTAGCCTGCCATCACCTGGCCTGAAGAGATGCGATGCCTTGTGCGCCGATCGTGATCAGCCCGACCGACAAGGCAAACGCAGCCAGGGCAAGCAGCATCACGCCCGTGTTCATGGGCAAGCGACGTACAACCGGTCCAAGAAATTCCGACCGCCCGAAAGCCGAGACGTAGAGCGGCAACGCGCTTATCATAGTCGCATAGAGGTAAACGCCGGAGATGTTCTCGAAAAACGCCGAACGCGCAAGAGTCGGGGATACAACCGCCAAAGCGGTTGAACGATTGCCGCCGAATGACCCGAACCAGTCGGCAGATAGAACGTATATCAGCACGTGGAGACCTGGAAAGAGAAGGGCTCTGAGCAAGACATCGACCAGCACGAAAAACGCCGTGTCTCTTGAGCCCGCCTTTGGTTGCTTTGTCATAGCGAAAAGGAAAAAACTGACATAGTTGACGGCAAAAACCACGGGCAAACCGTTGGTCGCAACCTGCCTTAGTAAGCGCATGAGTGCCGGTCCGCCGGCAGCAAGAGCCGGAGCAAAGCCCGGAGCCAGTAAGACGTAGAACAACAGGACCGGCAGTAATGCAGCGAAGCTGAACAGCAGGACATTTCTAACAAACTGAGCCGCGGGCATACTGATAGAGAAAAATCTATCCATTGAAATAGCCTGCCATGTGGGCACCACTAGGTCGATGATACGGGGCGTTGTTGCACAAGTCTGACGCCTCAGGATTCCCTTCGCGAACCCATGCTGTTAGCCGCATTCCATGAGCAACCCATCTCCCGCCCGCTATCGTACGACCAACTGGTCCAGCTACAACGCATCGCTGCGCAAGCGGGGGTCCCTGCTGATCTGGGTCGACGAAGACATCACTTGGCGCGCGCCCTCACCGCCGCCCTCCTAGCCGGCACGATATCATTTCTGTCCCCCTGCGTGCTACCTCTTGTGCCAGGTTATGTCTCCTACGTAACCGGGCGCACAGCCGCTGAGGGCGGGGTGGTCGGCGCTTCGCCGTCGCGCGCGGTCTGGCTGAGCCTGTGTTTTGTCCTCGGCTTCTCCACCATCTTCATGGGACTTGGCGCATCCGCGACTGCAATGGGTCAGGCCCTGCTTCGGTGGCGGTATGAACTCAACCTCGTTGGGGGCGGCATCATCATTTTCTTCGGGCTCTTCATGATAGGAGCCGCGCGTGTTTCGGTCATGGAACGCGACTTCCGATTCAATCTCAACATCCCCGGGGGCCAACCCGCTGCGTCCTATGTCCTCGGTCTTGCCTTCGGTTTCGGCTGGACTCCGTGCATCGGCCCGATCCTCGGCGCGATCCTGACAGCCAGTGCGGCGAGTGCCACGATGGGCGAAGGTATCATGCTGCTTGCCGTCTATTCCGCCGGCCTTGGAATACCGTTTCTGATCGTGGCCGGATTCACCGACCAGATCGCGGGACGGTTGCGGGCCATCGGCCGGGTTGGCCGCCGCCTCCACCAGCTTGCGGGCATAGTGATGATCTTGATGGGGCTGGCGATGATGACAGGGCAGTTGAGCGCGCTGTCATACTGGATGCTCGACGTATTTCCGGTTCTGGGACGGATCGGATAGCTCCATTAGTAGCAGCGTCTATTGATAACAGAAAATTTTCTTGAACCTCTAGTAGCTTTAGGAGTTAAGCCACCGACAAAGAACGGCACCATGGAGCAAGTTGCCAATAACGCCTCACTCCTTCCCGGGCGAACAACACTGCGTTCGGGGTAAGGTTCGGTTTGCCGTCCAATGCGTGAACGGAGCAATCTATATGCTGACAAGACGACATTTCATCCAGACGACCACCGCGCTGTTTTCGGCATCGATATCCAGCCCGCTCCTTGCAGACACGTGGCCTACCGATGCGCAGAAGGCAGCTTGGGACGCACAGGTTACACCTCCCGGCTACGACCCGGCCACGTCCAACCCTTGGGGCCTTCACCCTCGCTTCCTGCCACAGCGGGTCCTCGCGAAGGACGGACTTGTACCCGGTGATATCCATGTCGATGCTGTTGCGCGCTATCTCTACCACATCGAAGAAGGCGGCACGGCGATGCGCTATGGCGTGGCGATCGCGCGCGGTAAACTTTACGAACCGGGCACCTATACGATCAAGCGCAAGGTCAGGTGGCCGCATTGGCAGCCGACACAAAACATGATCGACCGCGACCCAGAGCTCTACGCCGATATCGCTGACGGTATGGAACCCGGACCTGAAAACGCGCTCGGATCGCGAGCCCTCTATCTCTTCGTCGGCGACCGAGACACCTATCTAAGGATTCACGGGACACCGTATCCAAGAAGCATTGGCGGCCGTGCGAGTTCCGGCTGCGTCCGAATGGTCATGGCACACATCAATGATCTCTATCCCAACGTCGAGATTGGCTCGACGGCATTCCTGTACTCGGCGGAAGACAGCGTCACCCCGAGAAGTTGACTGGCGCATCATGTGTTACGCGTGGGCTTGACGCATCTATGGGCTGATCAGGACTGGCGCGAAGTGCAGATGGGGTTGCCACCTGCCGAGCGTAGCGGAACCAAGGTGTTTTCCACCGGACCGCTGTGTTCATACCAATAACAGCCATCCTCGGGACGAAGCCGCGCCGTGGTGAGATCCTGACCAGGCGCAGCAAGGGCAATGACGGCCTCGGGAACACTTCCCACTTCGTTGCGAGCGCCGCCGTCGTCCAGCGTTGGCACCGCGCAGCCAGCAAGCACCAATGTCGCTGCGATAATCGGCGCGTTTCGTTTCTGCATGTCTACCTCACTCATTCTGATCGCTTCGTACCGGCAAGCGTTGCTCCAACCGCGTCGTTTCAAGGGGGCGGCTAGCTTCAAGCCTCCGCAGGGCGCCTTTCTTGCTGGACGAATATCCACTTGTTGCCCTTGAAGCTCTAGTTACTGTAGGGGCTATGTCAATGTGGAATCAATGAATCCTGAGGTCAATCCATGTCTTCCGACGGCAACCGCAACGATCACGGCCATCCGGGTGATCAAGAGCATTCTGACCCAAGAGGCAACTCCTGTTGCGACGCCAGCAAGGACGTCGCGTCCACGGCGCCAGCGCCGTCTGGCGGAAGGAGCTTTCAGGTCTCCGGGCTCGATTGCGCCGAAGAGGTGGCGATCCTGAACCGGGTTGTCGGGCCGAAAGTGGGCGGAACCGAACACCTGGCATTCGACGTGATCAACGGGCGAATGACCATCCTCGATAGCGCCGAGAGGATACCAGACGACGAAGTCACGCAGTTGGTCGCAACGACCGGCATGAGCGCCAAGCCATGGGATGCCGACAACGCAGCAGAGGACCAGGCGGCGCATCTGGCACGTCAGAAGCGCTTTACCTCGTTGAGCGGCGGCTTCTGGGCGGCGGGATTCCTTTTTCACATTGTCGAGACCGGCATGGGCGGCGCGCTCGGGCTCTTTGCGGGCCATGGCGAGGTGCCTATGCCTATGGTGGAAGCAGGGATCTTCGCCGTCGCGATTCTTTTTGGCGTCTGGCTTGTCGCGCCCAAGGCCTGGTCTTCGGCGCGGAGGCTTAGCCCCGACATGAACCTGCTCATGGTGGTGGCCGTCGCGGGCGCCATCGGCCTCGGCGAGTTTTTTGAGGCCGCGACGGTCGCCTTCTTCTTCTCGCTTTCGCTTTATCTTGAGAGCTGGAGCGTGGGGCGGGCGCGTAATGCGGTTTCCGCGCTCCTCGATCTGGCGCCGCCAACGGCGCGGGTTCTTTACGACGACGGATCTGAATCCGACGTTCCGGCCGCGGCCGTGGCAGTCAATGCAAGGTTTATCGTGCGCGGCGGCGACCGGATCCCCCTCGACGGTGAGGTCGTGGACGGGGCAGGGGCCGTCGATCAGGCCCCAATTACTGGGGAAAGCGCGCTAGTGCCCAAGGAACCAGGCGACGAGGTCTATGCCGGCACGATCAACGGCGAGGGCACACTGACGGTGCGGGCGACGAAGGCCGCCTCGGACACGGTGCTCGCGAAAATCATTCGCATGGTGGGCGATGCCCATGCCCGCCGCGCGCCGGTCGAACAGTGGGTGGCCAAGTTCGCGCGCATCTACACACCCATCGTGATGGCTTTGGCGATTGCCATCGCGCTGGTGCCGCCACTGCTGCTCGGCGGCGCCTGGGACTACTGGTTCTACAATGCTCTGGTCCTTCTGGTCATCGCATGTCCTTGCGCGCTGGTCATTTCTACGCCGGTCTCCATCGTGGCAGCGCTGACCGCGTCGGCACGGGCGGGGGTGCTCATCAAGGGCGGCGCCTATGTCGAGGCGCCGGGGCGGACCACGGCACTGGCGATGGACAAGACCGGGACGATCACCATGGGCGAGCCTGAGGTGGCGGCGGTTCACCCACTGGTCGGCGTTTCCGCACGCGATCTCATGGCGCTGGCAGCAAGCCTGGAGGCGCGGTCTTCACACCCGCTGGCACGCGCCATCCTCTCGCGCGCCGAAGCCGATGGTGTTTCCGTGTCTGCCGCAGAGGACACCCGTACCGTGCCCGGGCGCGGTCTGGAAGGACGCGCCGACGGGCGCGCTATCTGGCTCGGCTCGGATCGCTTCGCCGAAGAGAAGGGGTTCGGCAATGCCATTCCGGCGGATCTGCGGGATCGGATCGAAGGGGCAGGGAGCACCCTCGTTGCCGTGGGTGACGAGACCGGCGTGACCGGCGTACTGGAGCTTCGCGACCGCATCCGCCCAGATGCAAAGGGGATCGTTGCGCGTCTGCATGCGCAGGGTGTGAAGACCATCGTGATGTTGACGGGCGACAACGAACGCACCGCGCGCGCGGTGGCAGCCGAAGTCGGCATCGACGAGGTGCGCGCCGAACTTTTGCCAGAAGACAAGGTGACGGCCATTGAGGAACTCGTCGAAAGCCACGACATGGTGGCGATGATCGGCGACGGTGTGAATGACGCACCGGCCATGGCGCGGGCGCATTATGCCATCGCCATGGGCGCTGTCGGATCGGATGCCGCGATCGAGACGGCCGACATCGCGCTGATGACCGACGACATCGGCAAGGTACCCTGGCTTATCGGCCATTCGCGCCGTGCCATGACGATCATCCACCAGAATATCGGCATATCGCTGGCGACCAAGGCGCTGTTCGTCGGGCTGACCGCGTTCGGTATGGCCTCAATGTGGGGCGCCATTGCTGCGGATGTAGGCGTGTCTCTGCTGGTGGTCGCCAACGCACTTCGGCTCCTGAACGGCCATCAGGTTGAGGCCGGGCCTTCAGGCGGAGAACCGGTGGGCGAGCAGATGGCGAAAGGAGCACTGGCGCACGGTCATTGATCCGGCGGTTTCGGTAGCTCGATATCGCTTTTGCGGTCCAGCCACGCCAGCGCCCCGACAGAGAATTCCGAACCCCGGTAGGGTTCCGTCCAGGCGGTCTCGATGTCGTCCCAGGGCAGCGGCTCGAGATTTCCAAGAAAGAGCGTCAGACGGTAGGCCGCTGCCTCGGGAAGCCAAGGCGCCTCCTTGGCCGGCGTCGCGGCGACAGGTCCGGACAGGAGGAGCGCACTTGCGAGTGTGGCGAGCAGCACTCTCATAATATTTCGCATCACCACGGCCTCCAAAGTAAAAAGTTAGACATGGCTAACTTATCTACCCGAAGCAAACAAGTTGTCAATCCCGCTGTTTCGCTGCAAAGTCCCGAGTATGACAAAGCTACAATCACAAGGGCGTGAGCCATTCGAAGCGGTCGACCGGGCTCCCGAGGCGCAGGCCGATGGCTTTGCGACCGTGCGTCAGGCACATGAAAGCGAGATGGCGGAGGATTACGTCGAACTGATCGCGGAACTGATCGAGACGCGCGGGGAGGCCAGACCGGTCGAGATCGCCGAGCGGCTTGGCGTGAAGCCGCCGACCGTGACCAAGAACATCTCGCGGCTCAAGGCTGCTGGTCTGGTCCGGCGGGAGCCATACCGCGCGATATTCCTCACCGATGCCGGGCAGGACCTCGCGGAGATCTGTCGACGCCGCCACAGGGTCGTCGTCGCCTTTCTTCTGAGCCTGGGAATCGACGAAGAGACCGCGGAACGCGATGCGGAAGGGATCGAGCATCACGTCAGCGGGACGACATTGGAGGCGTTCGAGCGACGGCTCAATCAGAAATGAGCTCGCCTAGATGCACATTCGCGCGATTCTCTATCGGGACCTCGAGCTATCAGGTCTTCAAGCCGCTGACACGTTTGCGCAATTTCGAAGCTCGCTAGCCGAGAACCCGCGACAGCACGATGGTTGCAAACAGGGCGACAAGTCCGAAGGCGATCGCAGACGCTACCGCATATTGGAGGATATCCAGGTGATTCCCCCTCCTCCGTCGTGCCAGATAGCCACCCCAGATCGCGCCTCCGATAGCGCTCACGATCACAAGCATCAGGATACCTCCGTTCCAAAATGCCGCGCATCGGGATCTCGTCCGAGCAAACTGGCCAGCCAGCCGAAGACCCAGCACCCAAAAACAAGAACCAACAAGGTCCAGTCGCCGAACCGCGCATAGGGCGTTGGAGTACGCGCGCCCGGCAGGCCGGCATCAATGGTGCCTGTTTCCCCGGTATCAAGACGCGCGACGACATTTCCATTGGCGTCGATGATCGCGGATATTCCAGTGTTGGCCGCCCGGACCACGGGAAGTCCCTCCTCGACCGCGCGCATCCGCGCGGAGGCGAGGTGCTGCTCGGGTCCGATGCTGGTTCCGAACCAGGCATCATTTGTGGCGTTGAATATCCAGTCGGGGCGGAAAAGGTCATCGACCACGTGGCCCGGAAAGATGATCTCGTAACAGATCGCCACCGCGACCAGAGGCGCGCCAGGGATCGCCAGCGTGCGCGGCCCTGGTCCCGGCGTGAAATCGCCCAACCCTTCGGTCAGCCGCTCGATGGGCAGCCAGCCTTTCAGGGGCACATATTCCCCGAACGGAACAAGATGATGTTTTGCATACCCCGTCAGAACCTCGCCGCTGCCGTCATAGGCCTGAACCGTGTTGAAATATCTGGTTCCCCCATCGCCCTCCACTCGGTCAGGCGCACCTGTCAGTAGGATCCTGCCGTCTGGCAAAGCTGCAGATATCCGCGCGCGTGCCGCAGCATCTTCGTCCAGAAAGCCGGGGAAGGCCGTTTCCGGCCAAAGCAGCAAATCGAAACGTCCGGGTTGCGCGGACAAGCCCAGGTATTTTTCCAAGGTTCGCTGGCGGCTGCCCGGTACCCACTTCTCGACTTGTGGCACATTGCCTTGGACGATGCGCAAAGCAACGTCTGTCGGCGGCACGTCCTGCCCTGACCGAAGCGCACCGCCAACCCAGAAACCCGCCACAGCAACGGCGAAGAGCACGAGAACAGGCGCGCGTCTCTTTGGCGCCGCCACAGTCAACACACCTGGCAATATGCCGATGAAGACCGTGAGAAAGCCCAAACCGTAGCTTCCGACCCAGGCGGCGGGTTGGCGCAGGGCGGCATAGTCGACAAGGGCATAAGCGGCAAGGTTCCAGGGAAACCCTGTCAGGACATGACCCCGCAGCCATTCCGTGGCCACCCAGCAGGTTGCAAACAGCAGGCCCGCCGCAATGCCGCCGACAGCTCGGCGCTGCATGATGGCGGCAAAAAGCATCGCCGCCATGCCCGGGAAGATGGCAAGTCCGGCGGACAGACCCGCGACCGCCGGAATCGCCAGTGCGCCGAAACGTTCGGCATCGACGTAAAAGCTCTCGGCGATCCAGGAAATTCCAATCCCGAATTGGCCCAGTGCGAAAGCCCAACCGACAAGGAAAGCGCGCGAGGTTGAGATGTTCCGGAGAACGATAAAGAGCACGGAGAAGGCGACAGGGACCGCGATGAGCCAAGAAAACGGCGGAAGAGTCAAAACCGTCAATCCGCCGGCAGCAAGGGCAAGACCCATGCGCTGGAACAGGTTCAGGTCCTCACTAACGAACTGCGGCAATCCCGGCTTCATGAATCGGTCTGAAGTCGAGCGCCAACCCACGGCGCAATGAGCAGCAGCATCACGCCGCCAACCACAAAAACATCGGCCATGTTGAAGGCAGGCCAGTGCGCCGTCCCGATGTAGAAATCGAGGAAATCCGTCACCGCACGATAGCGCAGGCGGTCCAGAATATTGCCGAGTGCACCGCCGATGATCGCACCATAGGCAATGGCCTCGACCCGGCTGCTGGTACGGACCAGCATGAACGCCAGCCAGACGCAGATGCCAAGCGCCAGTAAGACAAGGCTCCACCACGGCGCGCCGCCGAGAAGCCCGAAGGTCACTCCGTCATTGCGCAGGTAGATGAGATTGAAGCCGGGAAAGACCGATACGCCGGAACTAAGAACAGTCGCATTGGACACAACGATTGCCTTCGTTGCCTGATCGACAAGAAAGGCGATCAGCGCAGCAAGCAGACCGACGAAGAGGCAAGTTCTCATCAGCTTATCCCAGCCAGACGTCGAGGAACAACATGATCACAAGACCAACGGCGAGGCCGAGCGTCGCCCTGTTCTGATGGCCGGATCGGTGGGTTTCCGGAATGATCTCGTGGCTGATGACGTAGAGCATCGCACCTGCTGCGAAGGCGAGACCCCAGGGCAGCAGCGGTTGCGAAAGACTGATAATCCCTGCGCCGAGAAGTCCACCGACGGGCTCGACGAGACCGGTCAGAGCGGCGATGCCCCAGGCGCGAAGCCTGGAATAGCCCTCGCCGAGCAACGAAACCGCCACCGCCAGACCTTCGGGGGCATTCTGTAATCCAATACCGATCGCAAGTGGCAACCCGCCCGACAAACCGTCAGCCCCGAACCCGACGCCGACGGCAAGCCCTTCGGGAAAATTGTGGATAGTGATCGCGATGATGAAAAGCCAGACGCGCCGCAGCGATGCGGCGTCGGGACCTTCCCGCCCCGTCTTGAAATGTTCATGCGGTAGCCGTTCGTTCATCAGAGCGATCGCGCCCATGCCAAGCAGGATCGCAACACATACGATGGCCGCCGGGAGAGCACCGTTGTCGAACTGTCCTTCAGCTGCGTCGAGAGCCGGGATGATCAGCGAGAAGAACGAAGCCGCGAGCATGACACCCGCCGCGAAGCCAAGCAGCAGATCGCGCGTGGCCCGGGACGGGATGCGCCCAAAAAGAACGGGGACCGCCCCGACCGCGGTCAGCGATCCGGCGGCCAGGCTTCCAAGAAAGCCAAGCGCTATGGGGGAGAGGGGTTCCAATTGTTAAGGTTCTGCCGCGAGTTCAGTCAGGAGCCGAGTAGCTGGTGTAGACCTCGGTCGATCCGTCTTCGTGGATCAGGAAGACATCGTAAGCCTCCCGGTCGTCCTCCGGTCCCATGCCGGGCGACCCGTAGGGCATTCCCGGCACCGCCAGGCCTACCGCGTCTGGCCGGTCCTCCAGCAGGCGTTGGATGTCAGCCGCCGGCACGTGGCCCTCGATCACATAGCCGTCGACCAAAGCCGTATGGCAGGAGACCATGCGCTGCGGCACGCCATTGTCGAGTTTGAAGCGCACAAGAGATCCTCCGAACATGTCCTCGCCCATCGGCGCGAAGCCATTCTCCTCGAGGTGCTTCATCCAGGACAGGCAACAGCCGCAGCCGTTTGTCTTCCGGACGTCGATCTGAATCGCCTCTGCGACGGCCTGCGCCGCAGGAAGCAAGGCAAATGCGATGGCAAGGGCGGGAGTAAATCGTTTCATGGATCAAAGCCTTTCGGTTGTCGTCTGTGCAAATTCGCTGGCGAGCCTCTCAGCAAGAAGTGAACGCGCCTCACGCAGTCGCTCAAGCGCGGCCGTGTCGTCCGCTTCACGCTCGGCCGCCTCTGCCAATCGGTCGTCAGAGAGAGGGTCGGTTGGGCGACCGTCCACCAGCACTTCGTAATGTAGGTTGGGGCCTGTCGCGGTACCCGTCGCACCGACCCGCCCGATCATATCTCCGGCCATCACGCGTTGCCCTTGTGTGAGCCCGTCCGGTACGGCGCTCAGATGCGCATAGCGCGTCAGGGTGTCGGAGCCATGAGCGATCTCGACGACCCGGCCATACCCACCGCGTCGGCCGATGAAGCTAACGCGGCCCGGCGCCGTCGCCTGTACCGGCGTGCCGCGCGCCGCCGCGAAGTCGACTCCTGTGTGCATCCGTACATTGCCGTAGACCGGATGGGTGCGGCGCCCGAACACAGAACTCAGCCGTGCACCTTCGACCGGTTGCGCAAACACGCGCAGGACTTCTCCGTCGACATAGATCGTCGCTTGGCCGCTGCCGTCGTTCGGCCAGACGATTTCATAGACCGAGCCATCGATATCCAGTGCGGCAAAGGCAAGCTCGGGCTGACCAATCCTCTTGTTCCCGTCTCGGGCCTCGCGCCAAAGGAGGCGCATCGTCTCGCCACCCGCAAGATCACGACGGAAATCCACGGTGCCGCCCAGCATCTGCGCCAGGTCCACCGCAAAACGGGCGGGGATGTCTGCCGTGTTCAGGGCGGCGAAAATCGAGCTCTCGATCACCGCCTCGCCGGCGAAAGTCACCAATTCGGGATCCGGGTCCAACACGCGGGCGGCAAGCTGTTCGCCGAAGACCGCCTCTATCCGGACACCGTCTTCGACGGCGAGCTCTACACGACGCGGGTTGTCGTCCGTTGTGGAAACCACCGTAATGATGTGACCCGGACGCAGACGGCGCAGATCGTATTCCGTGCCAATCGCCAAGGCGATTTCGGCGCGATCCGAAGCATCCAGCCCCGCATCGGAAAGGACCGCATCAAGCGTCTCGCCGGACGCAATCTCCCGCGACCAGGTGACCAGCGGGGGCTCGATAGATGGCAAGGAGGTATCAGCGGGGGAAACGGTCAGGAGCGGCCGGGGTCTGAACTCGAATGCGATATCCGCCTGGGCGAGTGTAGGGCGGACCGAATTGGTTTCGGTAATCCGAGGCGGCGCAAGCGGATTGGGAGTCCAGAGGGTCGCTTCAGCAATCGCAGGGGGCACCGGTTCTTTGGACAGAACGCCAGAGATGGCGATGGCGGTCACCGAAAATGCGCCTGCGACCGCAACGGCCGCCAAGACAGTTCTTATCTTCATGTTGCCCCCTCTACGTCTTCTGTCAGTGCGCGCTGGATCTTCGGCACCGCGAATTCTCTTTGCTCGTGATAGTCGATCATGGTGACGAGCTCACCCTCGGCATCGAACAGGAATACGCTTGCCGTATGGTTCATCGTATAGCCGCCGCCCTCAGTCGGGACGCGCTCAAATGAGGCACGAAACCCTTCTGCAGCGCGGGCAATTTGGTCTTCCGGCCCCGTCCAGCCACGAATGACCGGATGAAAATAGCCGACATATTCGGCCATGGCCTCGACCGTGTCCCGCTCCGGGTCGACCGTGATGAAGACCACGTTCATCTCTGATGCTTCGTCGCCCAGTTCCTCAAGCCAGCCGGAAATATCCGATAGGGTCGTCGGGCAGACGTCCGGGCAGTAGGTGAACCCGAAAAACACCATTGTGGGACGACCGATCAGGTTGCCAGGCCCTACCTCATTTTCCTCGTGGTCGGTCAGCCGGAACTCCATCGCCGATAGGGGCAGGGGCCGCTGCCCTTTTGGTTCAGGCGCACCGGGCCCGTCCACCCGCCACCAGCCCACGAAGAGCGTCAGGCCAAGAACGCCGGCACCGGCTGCGCCGTATAGAAGGAGCTGCCGACGTTGCATCAGCCCTCCGGTCCACGCGCGGCGATTCCGAGGATTGGGACCTCGACCGTCACCTTGCCGCCATCCGAGAAGGTCAGTGTCAGCGGGAAATTCTCGCCTTCGGTCATCGGCTCTTGCAGCTTCATGAGCATGGCGTGCAACCCGCCCGGCTCCAATGCCACGCTTTGGCCGGGCTCAATCGTGATCTCGCCTGCAGGCGCCATGGAACTGACGCCATCGGAGTTGGTTTTCGACTCATGGATCTCGGGCATCATTGCCAGCGGTGTCGCAAGTCCGGTCAGCGTAACGGCGTCTTCACCCGTGTTGCGCACGGTCATATAGGCGGCACCTGGCCTGTTGACGCCGATCGAGGCGCGGGACCACGCATTCTCGACCACGACATCCTCCGAACCGGCCAGTGCGGGGGCCGACAGCCCTGCAACCGTCAAAAGCACGGCCAATGCATTGGTATATCTCAACTTCTTCACCACTCGTTTCTCCTGCCTCCGCAAATCAGCTTTGGCTTGCCGCAACTTCCACTGCCACCAGCCTCTGCAATTCGGCCTCACCGAACGGATCGAGAGGCTTGCCGTTCACGAAGAACGTGGGCGTTTGGCGGACCCCGACTGTCTCGACATCGGCGCGGTCCTGGTTGAGCACCGCCACAACACCGGGGGCCAGCATCTGTGTCCGGGCAGCTTCGACATCCAGACCTCCGCTTGCTGCAATCTCAAGGATCAATCCGGGTGCCGGGGTCCCGTGAGACGCCCATCTGGGCTGCTCTCGCAAGACTGCCTCGAGCACAGGTTCAAACACGTCCTGCATGCGCGCCGCCTCGAGCACACGGATCGCTTCTACCGACGCCTCGCCGTGAAAAGGCGTATAGCGGATTACAACGCGCACCGCGTCTCCGTGCTCCGCCATGATATCCTCGACGACCGGATAGAAAGCGCGGCATGCCTCGCAGGCCGGGTCGAAGAATTCAACGATGGTTACGGGCGCATCCTCGGGCCCGAGGATCGGGGAATAGGGTCGGATCAGCGCGTCGGCCATTTCAGGGTCGATGGGATCGGACGCGGCAATCGGGTCGGGGCGGGTGGCATACCAGGCGGCACCGCCGAAACCGGCGACCCCGAGCGCGAGAACGGACAGGATGAGGCCGCGTCGTTTCATTTTTGTGTTTCCTTCAGTGAGAGAGCCGACAGCAGACCGATCATCGCGAAGGCGACGAGCGCCATCAAAGGAATCGGAATGCCGAAGACCAGTTGATTGTCGTCGGTACAGGATGGGCCGGTCGCCGTGCAGGGCTGGATACGCTCGGGGATAACGCCGACATAGAGGCCCAAGTGCCAAAGCGCGACGGCGGCACCGCCCAAAGCCAGCGCGATCCCGTAGCGACCCACGCGCCGATCCTGCCACCACAGCCCAAGCCCGAGGATGATGGCCAAGGGGAACATGAAGGCACGCTGGAACCAGCAGAGCACGCAAGGTGTCTGCCCCAGAACCTCGCCGATGAAGAGCACGGCAAGCGACGCGGTGAGCGCGATGATCCAGGCCAGGCCAAGGGCCGTCTCTCCGGAAAGTCGGGTCATGACGATCAGATCCTCTGTCTCAGATCGGCGAGGATCTCTTCGGCGGGCGTGCCGTAGGGCCAGGAGTCCGCGAAGCCTGCTTGCGTGTCGAAAAGGAAAAGATGCGACGTGTGACCCATCGTGTATCCGCCCGGCGCAGTCGCCTGCTCGATCCGCTCAAAGAATATCGGAAAGGTTTCGGATGTCGCGGCGATCTGCTCCGGTGTACCGGTCAGCCCGATGATCCCTGCGTCGAACAGGGGCACATACTCGGCAAGTGCAGTCGGCGTATCCCGCTCCGGATCAATCGTTATGAAAATCGGCTGAACCATTGCTGCCTCATCGCCCAGGCCCTCCATCACGGCCGCGACTTCGGACAGTGTTGTCGGACAGACGTCGGGGCAATTGGTGAAGCCAAAGAAGACCAGCATCCAGCGCCCTGCGAAATCTTCGTCCGTTTGGACCATGCCGCGATGATCGGTCAGTTCGAAATCAGCAAGAAACGGTGGTTCACTCTCGGTGCGGGCAAGATCGGCACGGTAGTCGGACCATAGCAACAGCCAGATGAAAACGAACGCCGCCGCGCCCGCCAACACCCACAATACCTTCTGAAGACCTGAAAGCCTCACGCCGCTCCGCCCGAACCTGATTCTATATTTTGTGTGCGTTTACATCCTCTAGCTACTGTAGGTTCAAGCGTGATTGTCATCGATCGGCCAACAATCACCGATCTGTGAAACTCGGGTGAAGCTTGTGATGCGCACCGCATAAAGCTACACCCACTGTAGGTAATGTGGGGAGCGGAAATGCTGACGATTGGGACGCTGGCGAAGAAGACCGGAACAAAGGTGCAGACCATCCGGTATTACGAGCAGATCGGACTTATGCCTGAGCCCGGCAGGACCGAGGGGGGCCAACGACGCTATGGCGACGCCGAACTCGACCGCTTGTCATTCGTCCGGCACGCACGGCAACTGGGGTTCTCGTTGGACGCGATCCGTGAGCTCCTCGATCTCAGCGATCATCCGGGAAAGTCCTGCGCTGAGGCGGATGCAATAGCCCGTCGGCAACTCAAACAGGTCGAGCAACGATTGGCGCGGCTCGAGGCGCTGCGGACGGAATTGAAGCGGATGGTGCATGAGTGCAGCGGCGGACAGACTTCTGATTGCCGTGTGCTCGAGGTACTGCGCGACCATTCCGAATGCCTGACCGACCATGAAGAGATCGGCGCCTGAGCAATTTCGACGACCTTTGATCGGAACGCAAAAAGCCCGGTGTTAGTTACTCATTGGCAATTCACTAATTTGGATACCCGGCATGGCGGAGCAGAGAAACGCAACGGAAAGACGCACACTCTGGATCGTGCTGGGTCTCAACATCGGGCTGGCAGTCGCTTTCTTCGCCTCGGGCGCATTCGGCGAGTCAAGCGCGCTTATAGCCAATGGCCTCGACAATCTGTCGGACAGTTTCGTCTACGCGATCAGCCTCTTCGCGCTGTCCCGCTCCGCCAAGTGGAAGCGCGGAGCGGCGAACGTTTCGGGCGGCCTGCTGATCCTCTTCGCCCTTGGAATCCTGTATGACGCGTGGCGCCGCTACGTCGGCGGATCGGATCCTCTTGGCACGATCATGATTGTCATGGCGCTGGTAGCGGCGGCCATCAACGCGCTTTGCGTCTGGCTGCTGGCACGGCTTCGCGATCCAGACGTAAACATCCGAGCGGCGAATACGTTCAGCTGGAACGACTTCGCGGCCAATCTCGGAATCGTCGTCGCAGGCGGGCTCGTAGCCTGGCTCGGAACGAATTGGCCGGACCTTGTCGTGGGCGTGATTGTCGCCGGCATCGCGGCCTGGGGTGGCGTCGGAATCCTGAGAGACGCGCATGGTGAACACCACAAGGCGGTGCACAATGACGATCAGGTAACCAAGGACTCGGCCTGAAATCGGGGCTTGAAGCTACAGTGACTGTAGCAACTACATATTCTCGTGAACGATTCGAGGAGGTATCCCGTGAACCCCGCCGACCCTCATTTGGCCAAAACCCGGCTGCTGGATTTTGACGCGACCTCAATTGCAAAACTGATCGAGGAGCGCGGCTGGGCAGACCTTCCCAGCGACGACCGAATTGGGGCCATCTACGATTTCGTCAGGAACGAGATTACCTTCGGCTACAACCGCGCCGACGACATTCCGGCGTCCGAGGTCCTCGCAGATGGCCACGGGCAGTGCAACACCAAGGGCACGCTCCTCATGGCCCTGCTGCGTGGCGTGGGAGTTCGCTGCCGACTGCACGGGTTCACAATCCACAAGGCGCTTCAGAGAGGCGTCGTTCCGGAACTCGTCTATCCCCTCGCGCCGTCCGAAATCCTCCACTCCTGGGTAGAGGTGGACTTGGGCGACGGATGGGTCGATCACCGCCAGAACTTCGGATTTGTGCGCGACTTGCTCTATCGCCACGTCATCCGTCACTGGATGAATGCCAGGGTTCGCCGCATCCGCCGCGGAATCTTGCCGCCGGTCCCCGGATTCGATCGGCCGAACCACCGCCATGAGGAGACGAACCGTGCCGCATGATCACGGCCACGCCCACATCGATCCTCAATCCGGTGATCGTCGCGTCTCCATCGCCATCTGGGCCAACGGCCTCCTGACGGTCGCGCAGATCGTCGGCGGGATCCTTTCCGGCAGCCTCGCGCTGATCGCGGATGCCCTCCACAATTTCTCGGACATGGCGTCGCTGGTGATCGCCTTCTTCGCGCGTAAGATCGCTCGCCGCCCGGCGGACAAGCGCATGACCTTCGGCTATGGGCGGGTAGAAATCGTCGCAGCGCTCATCAACTACACGACACTTATCCTGATCGGCTTCTACCTGATCTACGAGGGTGGCATGCGCATGATCGACCCACCAGAGGTACAGGGCTGGACGGTGGTGATCCTGGGCGGTGTGGCACTGGTCGTCGACACGTTGACGGCGCTGCTCACCTATTCGATGCAGAAAGGCAGCGTGAACATCCGTGCGCTCTTCCTGCACAACCTATCGGACGCTTTGGCCTCCGTGGCGGTCATCATCGGCGGCTCGCTCATCCTCCTCTACAACATGCGGTGGGTCGACCCGGCGATCACCATCGGCATCGCTCTCTACATCCTCTACCTCGCATTTACCGAGATCGGCGGTCCGATTCGGACGCTGATGCTCGGCAGTCCACCGGACATCGATAATGAAACCGTCGTTCAGGCGATGCGGGGTGTGGATGGTGTCGCGGACGTTCATCACGTGCATCTGTGGCAGATGCAGGAGCACGAGGCGGCTCTGGACTGCCACGTCGTGCTGACAGCGGACGGCTGGGGTCAAATCGAAAAGATCAAGGCCGCGATCAAGGACCGGCTGAAGGACGATTTCAGCATCGGTCATTCGAGTCTGGAATTTGAGCACGAAGACCGCGCACACGAAAACGCTGACCTTTACGGTCACGGCAAACCGGAAAAAGAGGAGGAAAACCATGTTCACCGAGACACTGACAGCTCATGACGACACGATTGGCCTCGCCTGCGAGGGCAAGCTCAGCGAAAGCGACCTGAAACGGATGCACGCCCTGCTTCATGAGCGCCTGCAAGAGACAAGTAAGCCCGGCCTGGTTCTCGATCTCACGAGGTTCGAAGGCTACGATGGGCCGTCCGCTCTGCTCGAAGATCTGAAAATCGACACAGCCCATAGGAATGACTTCCGCCGCGTCGCTGTGGTGGGCGAAGGGGCTTTGTTGGAGTGGGGAACCAGGTTCGCCGACGTGCTGACCACGGCAGAACTCCGTTAGTTCGACCCGGCGGAAATGAAGGCGGCAATCGCCTGGGCAAGTGAAAGGTAGAGTAGCTTTCAATCAGATGCCTTCGCAGAAGACAGCATCTGTTCGAAACCATAAACAAAAGAACTACAGCAGTTGCGAGACCCAAGAGCAATCCGAAAGTTCTGAACATGGTCGCTCCTTTCGCAAAGGAGTAACTTTGGTACGGTGGCACTGCCCTTGCCGGGGCATTATCAAATCGTAATGTTTTAGCGGCTCAGGGCGCCAGTTGGTTAACATAAACTTCATTATACGCGCGCATAATCTATGCGCATGATTGACGCGCATTTACCCAAGGTGTAACCTCCTCTTAGGAGGTGGATTCATGAATTCTCATACTCGAAAGCCTACAAATCTGTCCCTGGACGTAACTTTGCTTACAGAAGCCAAAGCATTGAAGGTGAATCTATCTCGAGCGGCTGAGAACGGAATTCGGAGTGCTGTTGCTGCAGCTAAAGCGGAACAGTGGACAGCTGAGAATGCCGCCGCAATTCGGAGTTCTAACTCATACGTTGAGAAGCGTGGTTTACCGCTCGATCGTTATCGTCAGTTCTGATGCCCAAGTATGACGTATTTCCCAATCCGTCCGGAGACGGTTATCTTTTGGATGTTCAAACCGACCTGCTGAGTGATCTGAATACCCGCGTTGTCGTGCCTTTGCTGCCACCATCGAGCGCACCGAAACCGGCAACCAGGCTCAACCCGATTTTCGAATTCGATGGTGGGCCGGTCGTGATGGTCACGCAGTTCATGGCGGCAGTGCCAACCGGCATTCTTAAGACTTCCATTGGAAACCTCGACACTGAATTTGAGAAAGTCACGACCGCAATCGACATGCTTATGCAGGGTTTTTAGACGATCAGAATCAATTCACCCCACCTCATCTAGCATAAGCCTGTGCCTGACTGTCTGACGTCAGCGCCAATGGGACAGTTTATGCTGAATTGAAAAGAGAGGGTCTCTGGCTCATCGTAACCGCCAAGGAGTGACGATGAGATAGAAACCCTGACGACGGTCATTTCATTATAAGCCGACTGGTCAAAAATGTCTGTGCGGCAGTTGTTTAGCGATGCTTCTGCGCCCAATCATCGGCCTGAGACCGCCATCACATCTTGCCTGACTACCTAATCAAATTCTTCCTTAGCGCCGTGGCCACTAATTGATAGTTCGTCTTGCACCCGACCTTGCGTCGTGCGGAGGCCAGCCTTTCCTTGGCCGCCGATTCAGATATGCCCAGATGCTCTGACGCCTCTTTGACTTTCATGTCTTCTGACAGGCACTGCAACACGGCGATCTCGCCTTTCGACAACCCACGCTCATCTTCCAAAGATTCGAAGAACTCGGTTGCCAGCCCGGACAGGAACAGCATCTCTTGCGGCAGCAATTCCCGGTCAGGGCGCGACACACTGACCAGCGATCTATTGGCGCCGGTTTTTCGGCTGAAGGCCGCCCCATAAACCAGACCATGTTTCTTTGCGGAATTCATGAACCGGCGCAGGTCGGGGATGGGCACTTCGGACCACTGTTTGTCTCCGGTGGAGAAGAGCGCCCAAACCAGGACAGGGTCAAAGGCATAGTAACGCCGCTTTTCATATTCGTCCTGCCAGGCCGGTGGGTAGGTGCTTTCAAAATACTCGTAGCCGCGCACATTCACGTTCACGAGGATGCTGTATCCGGAGATCGCGATCTCCTCGATATCAGCCCGGTAAGGCGCAAAGGCCTTGGCGACAGCATTCGTTGTCTCTAGGGCCTCGGGGTCCTGTTGTATGCCCTTTTCGTAAATCTCCAAAACCGATTCCTCCACTCACCACTTACCGAACCTGACCTCAAGTCAGGTCTGCGCCGACCACGGGTCTGACCAAACCTTGGGTTTCTGGCCCCAGGTCAGTTTCTATCAAAGATTGAGCTATTTTCCTAGACCTGCCTTCCTGGCGTGTGGCTCATGGGCATACCGAATGCAGGAGCAGATCATGATACACGCACAAACGGTATTGCCGGAAAACCCGTCAGAAGACACCCTCCGCTGCGTGGTCGCTCAGATGCCACGAGAACTCTTCGCCCCGCGCGCGGCCTTCTCCTCGGATATGCGCTTGATCGGGCAGTTCATGGATCTCAGGAAACGCATCTTCGCCTTAGGCAAGGGCTGGAAGGTCTGGATCTCTGGGCAATCCGATCTCGATCAATACGACCGACCCGATACCATCTATGTCGTTGCGCTCAAGCACGCCACGGATACAGTTGTTGGCGGGGCGCGACTGATCCGCACGGACAATGTGGCCGGTGCGGCAGGTCATGCCATGTTCTCCTACATGATCCGGGATGCCTGTCGTGGCCTGCTCGATGGATTGCCATTTGATCTTTGTACGGATGTCCCGCCTGTCGATAGCGGCGTCTGGGAACTCACCCGTCTTGTCACCGATGGCACGCCCGGCGCCGGGGCAGCCGTGTTGCGAGCGGCGAACGCGTATCTTGCAACGCAGACGGCCGAACATTGCCTGTTCCTTGGCCCGGTCGGGTTTCAGAAGATGGCGCGATCCATGGGATTTACACCCAGGACCATCGGTCCGATCTGTGGCAACCGGGATGGACGTTTCCAGGCCTTTGCCTGCCCTGTCCTGTACGGTGATCACCACCACAAATCGCGAGGGCGTGGCACGTGACCATCCCTCACGTGCATAAGCGTTCTGAAGATCAAGGCCCGGCTCACACGGGCCATGACAAAAGCGCTCACCTAGTGGCGCGCACGCAGCACGTTCGGGATCGGCCAGGCGTCATCGGCAAGACGCCCTGTCAGGCTCTGAACTATGGGTGAGAAGCTTCTATTCGCACGGCCTGTCGCCGAAGCCGTGATGCAGGACGCGTCGGCACCCCAAGCTGTCTGGCGGGACTATCTTTGGAACTCGGGGCGGGTGGTCCGCCTGTGGTTTGTGGATCCCGAGACCATTGATGATGCAGAGATCGAAATACAGTGCCTGCAAGATGAAGACACAGCACGCGGTCAATAGGCAAACCACGCCGAATGACCCATTACGCCCGCATGGTCGCCAAACTCGACCATCACCGCGCGATGGAAAGGCACGAGGCGGCCCTCCGTATCGGGATAAGGGATCGTCTGGCCGTTCTCGCTCACAAAACCGACGGGCCATGGCGTTCTCGATCTGAAGACCTGGAACAAAACATGACAATTGTCGTTCTCAAAGTCGCAAGAGTGAATGGACCAATCCCATTTTTGCGGCCCAGAGTCATCCTTGTACGATGCGCCGCGAAACCACAACACGCGCGTGCGCCTGAGCCAGCCATAATCCGGGGTGGAGATATCTACTTCCCCTTTCCCACCCGGCCCGCCAGTTTGGACCGGCATGGCGGCATAGGTGCAGATCCCAAAGGGCGGGCGCACCGGCCAGGGTGTGATCCGCCGGATCATTTCGGCATAGGCCGCAGAGCAGACCGCGCCTGGTGGAAACCCTCCCGCCATACAGAGCATGATCGCACAATCCATATCATAGGCGCGCGCGACTTTGGCAAAGATCGGCAATGTCAGGATGGACAGGATCAGGCGGAGGACGAGAATACGCATCTGTTTCTCCCAGGAGTTTGCTGGAATTGGTTGGAAACGAGCTCAATATAACAGCGATTTTACAAGTATTCCACATTTTTCTATTTTCTACGTTTTATATATATTGACTCTATCTATGCTTTTCGTGATGTTTGCATCATGTAAGAAGGTCTCTCAAAAGGAGAGACCATGCCGATCGCAAGACACCTGAGTCTGATCACACTGGATGGTGTGAAGGACCTCATTCAGAGGAAGGTGGACTTCACCTGTCGGTATGAGCTCGTAGGGGGCACAGGTGATGGCAAGCCGCTATACCAGTGCATCTATAGCGTCGGGGATGAGGAACTCATCCTGGTCGCTGCCAAGGTTCAGAAACACGGACCCAAGGTGCGTCACTTCGCGCTCTGGCCGGGGCTCGTCAATCACCACACCAATTTTGGTGACGGTCGTCCTGTCACTCTCGATCTCGATATCCGCAACGCCGAAGGCGGCGATGGCGGACCTGATGGTGATCGGGACTGAGGGCAGCGTCAGGACCTCGAACTGGACCTTCCACGACCGAGACCGCGATGAGCCACAGACGGCGTCGCTGGAATTGCCGGTCCGGGCTGATCGCGCCAGCATACTCGCCGCGATCCGTGCCACGTCCGACCGACACACCGGGAACCGCGCCCTGACGGCGGTCGGGCTGACGCCCGCCGCGTGGCACATCCTGTTCCGGGCCATGATCGAAGCAGAAAGCGCCTATGATCCGACCGCAACGAGCCCCAAGGGCGCCTACGGTCTCGGGCAACTCATGTCGGCGACAGCGCGTGCCCTCGGCGTTGATCGCAACGATCCGGCACAAAACCTCGAGGGCGCCGCGCGCTACCTCTTGGCGCAATTGTCGACCTTCCGGGACATTGATCTCGCGCTGGCCGCCTACAATGCCGGCCCTGATCGGGTCCGCGACTACAATGGCGTACCGCCCTTCGCCGAGACACACCGCTACATCACCCGCATCCACAACATCCGCCGCCGACTTTCCGGGCAACCATTCGGGCAGCCCGTCATCCGTCTCTCCACCAGGGCTGAGTCGCGCGTCCCGGTCGTGATCAACCTCAACTAGAGTCAGAGGACTTCCGCGCATGAGAATTCCCCGCCGCCGACACCTGTCACCCATCATCTCGATGCTGACAATCGCCTCATCACCTGCCCTCGCCCAGGACCTTTCGCCGATCCAGAACATGCTGGAGACCGTCGAGGCCGCGCTTACGGGACCGATCGGGATTGCCGTCGCGACCCTCGCCGTCATTGGCACCGGCTTCATGTGCATGATGGGGCGGTTGAACTGGGGCTGGTTCGCCTCGGTCATCATCGGGATCGTGCTGATCTTCTCGGCCGGCACCATCGTTGACGGATTCACCTGATGTTTATCTCACCATTCTGGCTCCAATCGGTGGGATAGGCTGATGGCAGAACGATCCCCTTTGTTCCTGGGTCTTGCGAGGCCGCCCAAATATCTCGGCCTCCCTGTTGGCTACCTTGTTATGCTGGCCATGGGGGTCGTTCTGCCCTTCATCTGGACCAAGTCGCTCGTCTTTTTCCTGATCGGCATCATCACCTACCCGGTGCTCTGGTTCGTCGCCGACAAGGAGCCGCATTTCTTCGAAGTGCTGCGGGTGTCCTACGGCTCGGTTCGCGCGACGAAGAACCGGGCGCTGCACGGGGGCGACAGCTATGGCGCTTGACGGAACCCGGCACGCCGCCCCTGCCCTCCTCGCTGCCGATGGCCGCGCGTTCTCGCGCGAAAGCACCCATGCCGAGCACCTGCCCTATTTCGCGGTAGCGGCACCGGATGCCCTGATCACCCGCGAGGGCGATCTGATGGCGACGCTCCGCCTCGACGGCCTCAACCCGATGACGACACCGGACGGCGAGCTCGACGCCCTGCGCCGGGCCGTCGCCGCGATCGTCGCGCAGACCGGCGATCTTTTCGGCTTCTATGTCCATCGCATCTCCGTGCCGCAGGACCTGCGCCTGCGCCCCATCGAAGGGGACGGGTTTGCCGCCGAGATCGACCGCCGCTGGCAGCACCACATCGCCGGCCTGCAGCCGAAGAAGAAACAGCTCTACCTCACGATCCTGCGACGGCCCGAGCTGGCGGCGCGTCTTCCCATCCTCAGGAGCATTGCCACCCGCGCCTGGGTGAAGGATCGCGCCGCACGGCTCCAGGAGCTGAACGAGGTCACCGGCTTCTTCGAAGTCGCGCTCGCCGCCGCCCGACCAGTGCGCCTCACCACCGAAGGCGGCGAATGGCTCGGGGTCCTGAACACCCTCAACTCGGGCCGCTTTGCGCCCATTGCCATCGGCCAGAGCGCCCTGCCCCTCTCGCATGCGCTCTCCGATATCCGGGCCACCTTCGAGGGCGACACCATCATCGTCACCGATGGCGTGACGGGTGAGCGCCGCTATGGCGCGGGTTTCAGCATCAAATCCTACCCCGCGCTGACCGATGTCACGCTCCTCGACGGGCTCGACCTGCCGCTCGATATCGTACTGACCAATTCCTTCACGCCGATCCCGACCAACATCATGGCCGAACGCATCCAGCGGATCATCCGGCAGATGCACGCCTCGGATGATGCGGCCGTGTCGCTCCGGGACCAACTGGCCATCGCCGCCGACGACCAGGAGGCCGGCCGGATCGCCTTCGGCAATCATCACCTCTCCATCGCAGTCTATGCCGAGAGCCTCGAGATGCTCGAGCGCGCCGCGGCGCAGATCAAGCGAGCGGGCCAGGAAATCATGGCCGTGATCGTGCGCGAGAAGATGGCGCTCAAGGCCACGTATTTCGCGCAGCATCCGGGGAACTTCGGCTATCGGGCGCGGCGCACGCCGATCTCGTCGGTGAATTTCGCCGATTTCGCGGCCCTTCACGGGTCGGTCGAGGGACGTTCCGGCAAGGACAGCCCCTGGGGCGAGCCGATCACGATTCTGCCGAGCGTCGGCACCTCCGGCTACCGCTTCAACTTTCACGAGGCGGGCGACGCGGCGAAGGAACCCACCGTCGGGCACAGCCTCGTTCTTGGTCGCACCGGAACCGGCAAGACGCTGACGACCGCCTTCCTCGCCGCCCAGTCACAGCGGGTCGGCACGCGGCTTTTCTTCTTCGACAAGGACCGCGGTCTCGAAATGGCGGTGCGTGCGCTCGGAGGCACCTATCACGAGGTTCGCGCGGGCGTTCCGACCGGTCTCAATCCGCTCGCTTCCGAGGTCGACGAACGCGGCCGGGCCTGGCTCTCAGACTGGCTCGGCACGCTGCTTTCCACCCACGGGGCACTCTCGGGCGAGCAATCCCGGCATATCCAGGGCGCGGTGCGCCAGAACGCCGAAGCGGGCGCCTCGCTGCAATCCTTCGAGAGCTTCGAGACCCTGTTCCGGTCTCTCGACGATGGCGGCGAGCTTCAGGCACGGGTTGCGGAATGGGCACCGGGCGGGCGCTACGGTTGGGTCTTCGCCGCCACGTCCGCCGAACCGGCGCTCGCACTCGACGGCGACATTGTCGGCTTCGACATGACCGAGATCCTCGACATGGCCACCGAGCGTATGGCGGTGCTTTCCTACATCTTCCGCCAGATCGAGCGCGTGGTCGAGGATCGCCGCCCCACCATCATCTTTCTCGATGAGGCCTGGAAGCTGCTTGACGATCCCTATTTCGGGGCACGGCTCGAGAACTGGCTCGTCACGCTCCGCAAGATGAACTGCGTCGTCGTGATGATGACGCAATACCCGAGCCAGCTCCGCGACACCCGCGTGGGCAAGACCATTGTCGAGACCGTACCCACGCAAGTTCTCTTTCCGAACGACCGGGCCACGCCGGAGGATTACGAGTTCCTGCGCGTCTCGGAAAAGGAAGCCGTCCTCCTCACCGAACCCACCGCCGGTCAACGGATCGCGCTCGTCCGGTCCGCCGGCGAAAGCCTTTTCGTCGATGCCGATCTGTCCGCCCTCGGGGACCTGCTCCCGATCCTCGGGGGTGGGCGGACCGGCGAGGCGCAGGTCGGACCCGACTGGCGAACCAACCCCGAGTTCTGGAGACACGCATGCGCCTGATCCCCTTGATCCTCATCGCCCTCGGTCTTTCCGGCTGCGCCCGCTACACCGACAAGACCTCCCCCTGTTTCGGGCAGAACGGCGATCCGGTCGTGTCACGCAACGCGGCCACACCGCTCAGCTTCTCCTCCAAATCAGAAGATCCCGCCCAGGACTGCCTCTTCGAGCCGGTGATGCAGGAGTGATGCGACGCTGGCTGATCATATCCGCCGCGCTCTGCGGTCTCGCGCCGCCCGCACTTGCGCAGGGCGTGCCGACCCAAGACAATATGCGCGTAGAACAGCTCGTCAAGCTCCTCGGCTCTCTGGGCGAGGATCTGGGCGTGCAGCGGGACACGGCCACAACAGGTGACGAGCTTGCCCGGGTCCAGGCCGAGCAGCTTCGCGTCCTCGAAGAGATGACCGCGGCCATCACCGGACCGGGCTTCTACATCGCATCAATCGAAACTCATGCCAGTTTCCCGGCCTCAGGGATCTATCCGCCCGTGGATGCAAGCCCCATGGACAGCCGCCTCTTCGGTGAAGGCCGCGGGACCATCGAGATGATGATCGTCCGGGTCGCGGGCGAGTATGCCGGTGCGCCGGGGGTGGCTCGGGCCGGGCTGTCCCCGACCCAGTGGCGCTGCCTCTTCCAGGCACTCATCAAGCAGGAAAGCCGTTTCAGCATCACTGCCCAGAGCCCCGTCGGCGCCTATGGTCTGACCCAGCTGATGCCCGGCACCGCGTCGGACATGGGCGTCGACCGCTACGATGTCATGGATAATCTCCGGGGCGGCGCCCGCTACATCGCCACGCAGTTGGGTACCTTCGGCAATGTCCCCCACGCGCTCGCCGCCTATAACGCGGGGCCGGGCCGGGTGATGGAGTATGGCGGCGTGCCGCCCTTCCCGGAGACCCAAGGTTACGTGCGCAACATCTCGCAGTTCATGGGCGAATACCTCGCCGTCGTTGGCGGGGCGGACGCGCTCGGCACGCTGACACCGGCCGACATGGCGTTGGCCGAGTATTCGAACATCTCGGATGCGAGCCTCTACTATGCGGCCGATGCCCATGCCACCACCGCGCAGGTGGTGAACCGCCTGGCCGCGATCATCCGGCAGATCGACGAACAGCCGAACGTCAAGGCGGCGATCGAGCTCAACACCTACGCGCGGGTCGAGATCGCCCGCATCCTGTCCCTCCGCGTCCGCCTGATGGCCGCGAACCAGACCCGCGAGGCGGCATATGCCCAGCATCTCGCGGTCGACCGGATCGAGGAGAGGGAATTCATGGCCATGGAGGTGCCCGAATGAAACGGCTCTTGCTCGGCGCGGCAACCGCGCTGCTTCTCACCACATCCCCGAGCCTCGCCCAGGGCGTGCCGACCTTCGACGGACAACAATTGCGCCAGCTCGTCCTGCAGATCGAGCACATGGCGGAAGACCTCAACGTACAGCTCGAGCAGCTGGCGACCATGCGCGAGGAACTGGAGACACAGATTTCGCAGCTTCTGAACCTCGAGGCCCAGCTGCGCTCGCTGATCGACGGCAACGCCCTCGGCGAACTTTTTGCCACCATCGAGGAGTTCGAGCGGCTCAAGGGCTCGCTCACCGCACCGATCGACACCCTGCAGGCGCTGGCGAGCGGCGATTTCCTGTCAGGGTTCAAGCCCGGCTCCGATCTCTCCGAACAGGTCGAGGCGACGCTGACGGGAACCGGCCTGACCCAGGAACACCTCTCGACGCTCTCAAGCTCACCGGAACCCGCCGACAACCGGCTTGCCACCTCTGCCGGGGCCAGCGCGATGCTGTCCGTTGCCGCGCAGGAATCCCACGAGGAAGCGGGCGCCAGCCTCGATCGCCTGGAGACCATGGTCGGGCTCATCGACGACCAGGACGGGCTGAAGGCCGCGGTCGATCTCAACACGCGCGTGACCGCCGAGCTCGGCATCATCCTCACACAGATCTGGCGGCTCGAAGCGGCCCAAGGCGTCAGCGCCGGCCAGCTCGGCGTGGTCGATGCCGCGACGCTCGCCGCCGAACGCAAGTTTCGCGAAATGGAGGTGGAAGAATGATCAGACGGATCGATCTCGCGCTTGGGATGTTACTAGCCTTTGCAGGGCCGGGTTTTACCCAGACTTCCGGCAGCTTTGAAACCATGGCCCAGCCTGAAGAAACAGTTGAGGCCTGTGTTGCACCGCGTCCGCCACGCGAACTGCATTCCTTTGCCCTTGTCCGCAATGGCTACCGAGAAATCTTACGTATCGTCGCGGCGGAACAGGCCATCGAGACGCGCACCTGTGGCTGCCAGTTCGATGCGGTGTCATGGGATGACGCCGTCGTTGCGCATGAACGGTTCCAGACGTCTAACAACCCAAAACTCCTCTTCGATGTTATCGCTCTGCGAGGGCAAGCCGACACTCTGGAAGTCGAGCTCCAAGAGGTCTGCTCGGAATAATGGGAATCATTCGCGACATACTCAGCGAGGTGGATGACGCCATCGATTCCGTTGCGGAAGCCGGGTTCATCCAGGCTGCAAGCCAAATCGGCGACGTGGTTTCCATCGGTTCAGGCGTCTTGTTGGTTCTGCTCGGAGTCAATGTGGTGATGCAGCTTCGCCCGATGACATTCGGCAGCGGATTTGCCTTTGGGACCAAAGTGGCCCTAGTCGGCCTCTTCGCGCAGAGTTGGGACAACTTCTCTGTGATATACGGAATCGCAACGGACGTTCCGAATGCCATCGGGACCCGCATCCTGTCGCTCACAGCATCCGGCGACGAGGCCGGTGTCTATGAAAGCCTCGATAGGATGGTGAACCGCATCACTGCCTATGGCGACGCGATCGGCGATCGCGCGGGCTGGGTCTTCGGCGCCGTCCTCGGCGCGATCTTCTTCGTCCTCTCGGCCGTCTTTGCCGCCGTCACCGCCGGGATCATTGCCTTCGGCAAGATCGTCTTCACCCTAATGATCGTGATCGCCCCCTTCATGATCCTGGCCTCCCTCTTCAAGCCGACCCAGTCGCTCTTCGAGGCCTGGAGCCGGGCCACCATCGGCTACGCGCTCATGCCCATCGCGGCCGCCGGTGCCGCCGGCATTATCGTCGCGATCGCCGAAAGCATCGGGGACGCCTCGACCGATCCCGACAGCGTCGAAACCATCAGCCTCATCCTGCCCTTCCTCGTGATCCTGATCTTGAGTGCCGGCATCATGGCCGCCGTTCCCTCCATCGCCGCGAACCTCAGCGGCGTGGTCGCCGTCGCCTCCAATGCCATCGGCCTTACTGGTCTGGCCCGCCGCGGCGTCGTCAACACCGGAGAATACGGCCTGGGCGGTGCCGGGCGGCTCGCCACGGGCAAGACACCTTATGAGCTGCGACGCGCCACGAGCGACGGCGTGGTCCGGACCGGTCAGGCGATCCGGGCGACGCCGGGTGCCCTTCTGGCGCGCACCAAGGCGCTCCGCAGCCCCAACCAGAACCAGGCGTAGATGGCATGAGCAAGGAACGGGACGCCTTCGAGGCGGATTTCATCTATGGGCCGAGGCGGCGGGAACGCTTCGCCTGGTTCATCGCCGCGGCTGGCGTGACCGTCGGCCTTGCCGGGTTTCTCGGCGCGCTCACGCTCTTCCCGCTCAAATCCGTCGAGACCTTTGTCGTCGTCGTCGACAAGGAAACCGGCGAGATGGACCGTGTGGCCCAGGTCGCGGCCCTCACCCTTGATGAGAGCGACGCCATCATCCAGGCGAGCCTCGTGGCCTATGTCGATGATCGCGAGACCTACGATCTCACCGATGGCGAGAGCCGCATCAACTCGGTGCTCGACCGTTCCGACGGCGATGCCGCCCGCACACTCCGTGATCTCTGGTCCTCCTCGAACCCGGACTACCCGATCACCGTCTATGGCCGCGAGGCCAAGATCGATGTGGTGATCCGTTCGGTCAACCAGATCGAGCCGGGTGTCGCCCAGGTTCGCTTCACCCGGACGCTGCGCCGAGAGCGAGACACCCGCACTGTGACACGGCCTTACGTCGCCACCCTCGCCTATGACTTCCGCCCCGAAACCCGTCAACGCCTGCAGGACGTCTGGGCCAACCCGCTCGGCTTCGTCGTGACCTCCTATCGCGTCGATGCCGAAACCCTTGAGAACTGACCGATGAGACTGCTCGCCCCCCTCCTCTTGGCCTGTGCGCTGCCGACGATCACCTTTGCCGAGGCCACGCCTCAGGGCGGCCCGCTCGACATCCGCATCCGCTACGCCGTCTACAACGAGAACCAGGTGTTCCGGATCGAGACCGATCTGCGCCACTCCACGACGATCCATTTCGGGCGCGGTGAGCGGTTCGAGGCGGTCATCGTCGGCGATACAGAAAGCTTCCAGGTCGATCCGATCCCTGAGCTGGGCAACGTGCTGACGATCAAGCCCCATGTCGCCGGCGCCTCGACCAATATGACCGTCATCACCAACCGTCGGACCTATTCCTTCCACCTGCGCGAGGGCTCGATCCCGAACCGGACCGGCAAGTTCTTCGAGGTGAGATTCCAGTATCCCGACGATGCGTGGCGCACAACAGGAACCACCCCGAAGGGTTTTGAGGCGCCGCGAAACTACGCCTATCTCGTCTCTGGCGAGAGCGATTTCCGCCCCGCCTCGGTCTATGACGACGGCCGTTACACCTATTTCACCTTTCCCGAGAACGGCCGACAGCCCGCCATCTTCAAGGCCGATGACCAGGGCCGCGAGCGCACCGTAAACTGGACCCAGATCGGCGACACCGTCCGGGTCCTCGGCGTGACCGACTACTGGACGCTGAGGATCGGGGATGAGGCGCTTTGCATCGCCCGCGACCGCTCCGCGATCTACGTGAGCAACTGACCATGGCGGATCCCGATCTCCAGAAACGCCTCAATACCTTCAGCGACGACAAGAAGATATCCCGGACCAGCGGGTTGGGCGTTGGCGCGCTCGCCATCGCGCTCGGGCTTGGCGGTGCCGGTGTCGCCTATTGGCTGGCCAGCTCGGGGCACGATATCCCGAGTTCGCTCGAGACCTCCGAGGTGGAACCGTTCCAGGATGGCCGGCCCGGTGGCGGCCGGCTGGAGTTCCCGCCCGACGAAGCCGAAGAGCGGGTCAACGATGCGCTGATCGCCGTGGAGGATGCGCTCGACGTGCCGGAAAGCCCGGCGCCGGAACCCTCCAGCGAGGTCCTCGACGAAATCGCCCGGCTTCGCGAGGCGCTGGCGGCCAGCCAGTCCGAGCGCAATGCCGAGATCCAGGCAGCGGTGAACGATCTGCGCGAGGCGTTCGATGCCCAGACCAGGGCGCTGGAAGCCCAGATCGCGGAACGCGAGCGCCAACTGACCGCAATCGAACGCGAAAACGATGCGAAGCTTGCAAACCTCCAGGCCCTGCTCGAAGCCGAGCAGGCGCAACGGGAGAGCCTCGAAGCCGAGCTACAGAACAATTCCCTCATCGCCGATCAGGAACTGCTCGAAGAGCGGCGGCGGCAAAAAGAAGAACAGCGCAGGCGCGAGGCGGAGCGGGACGCAGCGGAACTGCTGACCGCCCAGATCCGGTCCCCAGCGATTGTCTATGCCGATGGGCGCGGTGCCACCGCAGCGCCGTCCGGCCCGGCGGGCACGGGCGCCCCGCTCGACGAGAACGAGGCCTATCTGCAGCGTGCCGCCCGACCACTCGAGGTCGAGGAAGCCACCCGCATGGAGTTCCCGGACCGGACACTTGCGCAGGGCTCGGTCATCCAGGCGGCGCTCCAGACGGCGATCAACAGCGATCTGCCGGGCAATGTCGTGGCGGTGGTGTCCGAGCCGGTGCCAGCCTTTTCCGGCGAGCGGATCCTGATCCCCCGCGGCTCGCGGCTATTCGGGCAATACCGCTCCGGCATCGAGGTGAACCAGAAACGCATCCTGATCCTCTGGACACGGATTCTCACACCCGACGGGACCTCCATGGATATCGCCGCGGTCGGGGGCGACCAGCTCGGCCGTTCCGGGCTCACGGGCCTCGTCGACACCAAGTTCGACGAACGCTTCGGCGGGGCAGCGCTGATCTCCATCATCGGCGCCGCGCCGTCGGTTGCGGCCGAGCAGGCCCGGGATGAGGTCAGAGGCGAGGTGCTGGAGAATATCGGCGAGGACCTCTCGGATGCGACCAGCTCGGTCATTGCCGACCAGGTCTCGATCGCACCCACGATTTACGTGGATCAGGGCGCCAGTGTGACGGTACTCGTAGACCGGGACGTGGTGATTTATTGAGCAAGGGGGGTGTCTTCTGATGGCTGACGCCCTGCCCGCGTCCTACCTGGAGCGCTACCTCGCACCGTTTGAACGGTGGCTTACCGATGACGAGGTCATCGAACTCGCGGTGAATGCTGACGGTCGGGTCTGGATCGAGCGACGTGGCGCGGATGCAATGGAACCTGTCGATCTCACCGTCGATCCGATGGCTGCGGTCAATCTCGGGACCGCGATTGTCGGGGACGCCAAGGCCAAGGTCTCTGAGAAGAACCCGCTCGTCTCCGGCAAGGTCGAGTTCCAGGGCAGACCCCTTCGCGTGCAGGTCGTGGTGTCGCCTGCCGTCGAGACCGGCGCGTCGATTACGATCCGGCTGTTCGGTCGGGCCGACATCCGCAGTTATCGCCCGGAATACCTGCTGGGAGAGGCCGTGTCGCTGTCGGACAAGCGGGCTGAAAACCTGTCCGAGATCGCCGAGCTGGCAGGCTCGGACCTGCCGGAGGCGCTGAAGCAACTGATCGCGAACCGTCTCAACATCCTGGTCAGCGGCGGGACATCGACCGGCAAGACCACCTTTGCCCGGCATCTCCTGACCCATGTGCCGGACGCCGAGCGCCTCATCACGATCGAGGACGCATTCGAACTCTTTCCCCACCAGCCGAATTCCGTCTGTCTCCTAGCGGATCGCGCCAAAGACAGCCCCCGCTCCGCCGGAGCTCTCCTTCAGGCGTCGCTGCGGATGCGACCGGATCGGATTGTCGTGGGAGAGTTGCGCGGCGCGGAAGCTCTCACCTATCTCGAGGCCATCAACACCGGCCACGGCGGCTCGGTCTCGACAATCCATGCCGAAACCGCCGAACTCGCCATCGACCGACTGGCGATCATGGTCCTGCAAGCCGGCACCCCGCTGACATTCGCAGAGGTCCAGACCTACATCCGGAAGTCCATCGACGTGATCGTGCAGCTTGGGCGCGTGGAGGGGCGCCGGGGGGTTTCGGAAGTGTTGGTGTTGAGTGGTCGTTCGGGTGAGTCGATCTAAAAGCCTGCTGCGCGGGATCCCATCCTGACTGCTGGTTCCGGCCCCAGCTTGGCTTTCATTTGGTGCAATATGAGGAGCCACCAATACCGAGGCGACAAGTTTACGCGGACTGTTAGACAAGCTTTCTCTACGCAATCGGGCAATGCATTCGCTTGGCGGGGAAGCGCGACAATTTCGGCTTTGACTGGGCTACCAACGTCGCTCAAGTCGATGCCCTTGCGAGGGTCGGGGCGCATGCCTAGTCTCAATCCTGCTAGCCATGGGAGATATTCCAAATGTGCGGACGCTTCATCGAACCTGATTTGATCGGCACAGACCAAGAGCACTCAGAGACAAAGATCAACCCGTTTCCGGGCCAACCTGTGATCATCCCGCCGCGTGGCCCGTGCCGTTACAACGTCGCACCGACGCAAGACATCTTGATCTTCGGTGGCTCACCTCTGGTCGCCATTGAAGCCCGGTGGTGGCTTGTCCCGTCTTGGCACAAGGGCGAGGTGAAAGACTGGAAGGCCACGACATTCAATGCGCGAATAGAGGATGCGAAAGACAAGCCGAGCTTTCGCGCTGTGTGGCGGCATGGGCGCTGCCTTATCCCGATGGGTGGGTACTATGAATGGACGGGAAAGAAGGGCCACAAACAGCCCCATGTGATCTTGTCTGGCGGGAATGAACCGACGCTCTGGGCGGCTGGGTTGGCATCCCTCTGGAATGACTTGCTAACGTGCACGATGATGACCCGCGCGGCCAATGCCGATGTCGAGGGAATCCACCATCGCATGCCTGTAATCCTCAATATTAACGAGCGCGAGGCGTGGTTGTCTGGAAGCGATGACGTTCAGGAACTGGGGTCAGAGGTGCGGCTTCGCCATCATCCGGTCAAGAGATTTGGCGCGCGAGATGAGGGGCCGGAGTTGATTGAGAGGGAGTAAGTCTGGTGGTGAAAGCACTCCCGCGAGAGTGGAAATGGCACTACGACCGATACCCGAAATCTGGTGGGTCATTCGGTTCTGCCCTCAAGTTTCTCAGATGCGGGCATTGACGAGTAGTAGTTAGCCATTGTTGGCTTGGACAAAAACCTGCCAAAACCGCAAAAGTTTTGCCGGAGGTTTTTGTCCAACCTAAGCGGTTGATCCTGGGAAGGGTGGGGCGCCTGGACAAAAACCGCCGTCTTTGGCGTGCAGGTTCTGCCACTGGGTTTGTGTCCGGTGTGCGGGACAGAGCTGGCTTTCGCTGCGGTTGCGCAGATGTTTGGTTTAGGTCAATCAAGCAGGGATAGCTTTTTGAACCACAGGAGCGACTGTGAAGACTGTCATCCTCGAACATGAATACGCCTCACCGGCGAAGGAGGTCTGGGCGCTGGCAACGGACCTCGATGCACTCAGGGAAATCATGGATGGGGTTGTCAGCTTCGAAGGGTTGCCGAGCGGTCGCGTATACCAAGGCCAGAGAATTACCGTGCAGGTGTCGCTGTTCGGGAAGTTACCGCCTCAGCCGTATTTCATGGAAGTCCTGGAATGCGACGACGAAGCAATGATTTTGCGGTCTTCTGAAAAGGGCGCAGGCGTCAAATCGTGGCGTCACACTCTGACCGTGGAACCGCAGCAGTCAGGATCCAGGCTGCGCGACGTCATTGAAATCGACGCGGGCTGGATGTCATGGGCCTTCGCGCTCTGGGCACGGTTTCTGTATCGCAAGCGGCATGAACCGCGCGTTCAAATGCTTGCGGACATGCGGGCGAAACGGTCTGAGACTGAGTTGTCCGATGCAGAATCGCCGTGAAGTGAACCAAGATGGACTGCGGCCCTTCGCGCTATGTGCAGTGAACTGCAAAAAGGGCTCACTCCAGACCTTCTCCGCAGCGCAGGATGCGCCAAAACTCAACCCTTTCTGTCATCGGCAATAACGACCGTTATCGCCCCGTCCTGAACAACCGCACCGGCGCCTTGCCGCCGCGTTCGATTACACCCTTGGCCTCTTGGTCGAGCTGCACTGCCTTCAGCCACCATCCGGCCTTCTCGCCGCCCGGAAACCGCTCCTGTGACAGGTTCGGCAGCAGCGCAGCCTTGGCCTCGGCGACACTCATGCCGGGAGGCTCGGTCGGCAGTACCGGCAGCAAGGCGTCCCGCATGGCGATGAATTTCGCCTTGTTCACCCGCTGGACGTGGTTCGGCGATGTGATGCTTTCGATTTCGATCTTCTCGTCCGTATCAGACATTGATCTCTCCCGTGGTTGGCGTCTTCGGGTTGCGGAACCCCATGGCGACCCACGCTCCGAACAGCTTCGCGAAGAACCCGAGACTCTGTTTCTTCGCGTTGGGAATGTCGTCCGGCAGCGTGGCCCCTTCGGGTAGGTCGGAGGCCATCGTGCGCATCGTGGGCGCAGGCCTTGTGCCATCCGGCCAGAGCCCACCATAAAGACTCAGCCAATGCCCGCCCTTGAACTCCAGATAGACTGGCGTGTTGCAGCAGGTGGCGATCACCCGCGTGCTGGGGGCTTCGGGGGACAGGCGGAACCCGGCCAGGTTGTCGGTGCCGGACAGAAAACGCACGCGGTCCTTGCGATACATGACGAAGGCAGTCGTGCTGTGATCCGTGAGGATTTGCGGGGCGCCCTCAAGGCGCTGCATTCGGTCCGCCGCTTCGCGGCAAGAGGTGCAGCAGCATTCGACGCTTTCGATTGGCTTGCCCTCGACTTCGAGGCGGGTCTGACCGCAGGCGCATCCGATTTGTGTTGTCTCACCCATGCGCTGGCTCCTTCTCGGCGGCGGCTTCGAGGGCGGCGATGTCGATCTTGCCCATCTGCATCATGGCCTCGCTCACACGGCCCACCACGCCCGGATCGTCACTGGCCAGCAGGTCCGGCATCCGCTTTGGCACGATCTGCCAGGATACGCCGAAGCGATCTACGACCCATCCGCAGCGCCCCGGTTCGCCGCCTTTCGCGGTCAGCGCGTCCCAGAGCCGATCAGTTTCGTCCTGATCCTCTGTCAGCACAGAGATCGAGGCGGCGGGCGTCAGCTTGTAATGCGGACCTCCCGTCAGGATCATCATCGGCGCACCGGCCAAGTTGAACTCGACAATCATAGGATCGTCCGGCTGGCCGTTCTCGCGCACCGCCTCGATCCGACTGTCCGGCACGAGCTTCACGTAGTCTTGGGCTGCTTCGTGTCCGCCCTTCTCGAACCAAAGGCAGGTCCGCACTTTTGAGGCATGTTCCATTGGTCAATTCTCCCTTGTTGTTGAGGTTTGTGGTTCGACATCAAGACCGAACAGGCCCCGCACATAGCGGATCAAGTGATCAACACTCTCGCGGGCGAGGTCCGAGTCTCCGGTGGCCTTGGCGAGAATGAACCCACCCTGAAGAACCGCCTGCGTGTGGCGGGCAAGGCTCTCGGCTGTCCATTCGGCATCAATCCCTCGCTGCGCTCTGGCCGCTTCGATGTCGGCCTCCAGTGTGGCGGCATGACCGAAGATGCTGGCAGCGCAGGCGTCCCGGATCGCGGGGGCGCTGTCATGCACCTCCTGCGTCATGGTGCCGACGAGGCAGGTGTATTCAAAGGTCTCGCCACCGATGATCCCCTTGCGGAAATCCAGATAGGCCAGCACCCGGTCCAGCGGATCGTCGGGTTTGTGATAGGGTGCGCCCGCAAACAGCGCGCTGGTCGTCTCGGCCCAATAGTTCGCGGCTGCGACACCAAGGGCATCTTTCGTTTTGAAGTGGTGAAAGAATGCGCCCTTCGTGACCCCGGCCGATTGGCACAGGTCGTCAACGGACGTTGCGGCGAAACCTTTCTGGCGGATCACGTCGCGGGCCGCTTCCAGAAGGCGGGTGCGCGCATCGCCGCGCTCGGGGGATTGTTTGGTCGGTCTTGGCATGGTTGACATACATACCGGTCGGTCGGTATGTAGTAAAGAACAAACTAGGGAGACAGATCATGAGCTATATCGACGGCTTCATTCTCGCGGTGCCGACCGCGAACAAGCAGACTTTCACCGAACACGCCGACCGGGCGAACCGCTTCTTCATGGATCAGGGCGCACTGCGAGTCCGGGAATGCTGGGGCGACGATGTGCGCGACGGTAAGCAAACCGATTTCCGGAAGGCCGTGCAGGCCAGGGACGACGAGACGGTCGTGTTCTCGTGGGTCGAATGGCCGGACAAGGCCACGCGCGATGCCTGCGGCGCAAAAATGGAAGAGGCCTCGAAATCCGACGAGCGGATCAACCCCGAGAAAAATCCGATGCCGTTTGACGGGATGCGGATGATCTACGGCGGCTTCTCACCTGTGGTCGAACTCGACGCCTGATCAAAGGAAGCTGACTTTCGATTAGTCATCGCGAGCGGCTGCTTCCCCCCGCAGTGTGACAGTGCATACGATTTGCAACGAATAGCATTGTTCGCCATGAACACCGCTTGCCTGTCTCTGCGTCCGGGCATGAAATGCCCATCCGCGCGAAGCGCCGGGCCTGTCGGCGGGTGGCCTTCAGGTTGCCCGCCGATAGGTCACCCTGAAACCCTCCTCGCCCAAGATCACACCACAACGCAACGCAAAAGACCCCCACCCGCCGACCGGGGCCTCGATCCTCTCGGCGGTACGGGCTGTTACTCAGCCGCCATCCGGTCAGCCTGCACGGTGCGCTCCATGATGTAATCCACTGCCTTCTGCGCCTCGGACGCGGCGCGGAATATCGCGCGGCTGTCTTCCTTCATCGCTTCCAGCCATCCTTCGACATAGGCGGCGCTTTGGTCGAATTCAGGCTCCACCCCGATCTGCGCGCAAAGCATGCAGTTACCAATCTCCGCGACCAACTCCTCGAAGGCATAGGCCTTGCGGTCATTGAACCGGCCCAAACGATCCAGCCGCTTTGCCGCGCCTGTCCAGTGGACTGTCTCATGGGCCAAGGTGCCGTAGTATCCTGCGGCCTGGTGGAACGTGCCAATCGGCGGCATGTGAATGCGGTCGGTCTTGATGTTGTAGCACGCGCGCGGCTCCTCGGTCACGTCGATCTGCGCACCTGTCGCAGCAAAGAACGCCTCCAGCTCGGGGTCGGCCACAGTGCCAAGATCACGGGGCGGATCAGGCAGGATGTAGAATTCAGCGGGCAAGCCCTCGATCTGATCAGCGTTGAACACGCGGTAGGCCTTGGCATAGGGAATCTGGCGTTCCTCACCGTTCTCGTCCTCGCGCTCGACGGTGCCGTACTTGACCACTGTTGCGGATTTCTCGCCCTTGCGGACATGGCCCCCAAGCTGTTTGGCCTGATTGAACGTCATCCAGCGGGCTGAGCTGTAATCCTTTGCCATCGCTGTCGCCCAAAGCATCAGGATGTTGATGCCCCGATAGGCCTCGCCGTTGAACCGTTCCGGCAAGCTGACACCTCCTCCTCCGCCGGTCCACGGCTTGCGCCAGGGCGGCGTCCCCGCCTCGATCTGCGCGATAATCTGATTAGTGACATGGGAATAAACGTCAAACTTCTCTGCGGTCATTTGTGACCCTCCTTCGCGTGACGCGGGCCGGGTCTTTTCCCCTTTCCGCCGATGGGCGGGCCTTCCTGTTCTGATCTTTGGAATGCCCATGCATTCCGAAGGGCAGAGCAGGTAAGGGCAAAGCCCGTCCTGCGGCCTGGCGGGGCCGTGACAACCGGGTGGAGGGCGTGAATTTGGGAGGGAACCGCGCGCCTCGCGCGTGGGAGGAACCGAAATTCTCGACCGGAACCGACGCCAAAGGCGGCGCTTGCCGGTTTTCTCGGACCTGCCGGGATGGCAGGCGGATCGACAATATTTGGAAACTGTCAGGGCCGGGGTGAGCGGGCGTCAGCCAGTCGATCCCCCGCCCTGGCTATCGCTCACAGCGAGACCGGCGCACTGCCGGGGTCACAAGCTTCTGATGCGCTACGGCGTTCTGACTCCCAGTTCGTCCCAATGAACCTTGATCTCTGTCCGTCCACCCCACTTCAGAGCGCTGCGATCTACCATCCTCCCAGCGATCTCAAATTCCTGGTTGATCTTCACAACGAACAATTTGCTGAAGTTGCCAGCAGAGCTGATCGTCACAAAATCGCGTGCCTTGAAGGGCGTGATCGTTTTGACTTCTATGAAGTCGTCACCCAGCTTGCCATCCGAACCCTGGGCATAATTCCTGTGAAGCTTCACCCCGTAGGTAATAGCCGCGAAGAGCTCCCCAATGTCGCCATAGACCTGGAGGTGCAGACCTGTCTGCAAATGATACTCCTCGGCGAGCGACAATAAATCTTCGAAAATCGGGATCAGCGCCCGATCCGCGTTCGGATATTTTGCGCCCCATTCCTTGTATTGGAGCTGCCGGTTGATCTCGTCCCAGCTAACCCATTCGCCATCATCCCAAATGGCGTTGTCAGGCCCAAGCATCTAGTGAACTGACTCGGGAAAGCTGTCGAACAAGATCACGCGTCCAACGCCCTCGTCCGGATCTTTGACCAGAACAAACGGCACATCGGAGCCATCCTTCTCGTAAAGACAGCGGTACTTCATCTTGCCATCGAGCGGATCGCGCACCTGGTCGTAACGGTAGCTGTGGGGGATGCCCTTCTCAATCCAGCCTTCAACACCTGCGGGCGTCACAAGTGATAGCGGTTTGCCGTCCAGCAAGATCGTGTCGCCCACGTTGAATACTTCATACATCCGGTCTGTCTCCTCTGTCATGTCATCGGGTTGCGTCACAGGCTGTGACCTTCGCCACGATCCCTGTCCCGCGTGTTTTCATTCTCGTCGTCGCCGCGTTCCTGTTCGCGCTCGTCCTCGATCTCCAGCTTTTCACGCGGCTTGTTCAACACGTCCTTCAGGCGCTCGTTGACGGATGGCTTGCGCGCCGCGCGTCCTGTCTCCTCGCCCAGATCATACTCGCTGTGGCCATCCAGCTTGTGAACCGCTGCCTGGCCGTCGCGACCGGCGTCCTTTTCCATGATCTCCTTCAGCCGCTCACGCGCATAATTGCGGCCTTCCGGCCTCAGTGTGTCGTCCTGGTCCCGTGACCCGCCCACGACGCGCGCCAGACGCTCTCGGAAGTCATCCGGGTTTCGGTCGCGGTTGCGGTTGCGATCTTTCGCGGTCGCAGCCCTGAGCGCTGCCAGACCGGCAGAGACACGGCCCTGCCCGGCCTCGCGCTCGATGCCGTAGGTCTCGCGCGCCAATTCCAGCCGCGCGCGCATTTCGCGAAACGCGGCGCGTGCCTGGCGGGCGGCATGGACCACGGCACCGCGCTCGGTGACGGGTTTGTATTCCCGTCCCTGGCGCTCGGCCATCGCCTTGGCCCGGCGTTCCATGGAATTGGCGGCTGGCCCCAGCTTCAGCTCGGGGTCGCGGTCCAGTTCCTCCGCCGTCAGCTCGTCACCCCGTTCCAGCGCCGCCTCGCGCTGCGCCTCAAGCGACCGGTGATCGACGCGTTCCACCTCCCCTGCCCGCTCCAGAGCGCGGTTCTGCAACTCGGCCCAGAGGCCTCGCATCTGCTCGATCTCGACGCCACCGGTTTTCGCGGAATCGAGCACGCGGGTCTTGGCTGTGAAACCCTCGGCCTCCAGCTTGCGGGTGGAGGTCAGGACATGGGCATGGTGATTGCGCTGATCGCCTTCCCGGTGCGGCGAATGGATCGCCACATCGACGGCCACGCCGTAGCGGCTGACAAGTTCCTGGGCGAAGTCACGGGTGATCTGAGAGCGGGCCTCGGCACTGATCTCGGACGGCAGGGCCAGCTCCCACTCGCGGGCGGTGACGGAGTTGCGGCGGGTCTCGCTGGCCTCGACCTCGTTCCAGAGGCGGGACCGATCCGTAGCCCAGTCCGGGGCGTCCTTCGGGGTCAGGATGAAGGTCTCCTCGATGCCCTGCTTGCGGGTGTAGTCGTGGACGCGGCCTTCGCGCTGGCACTCGATGCGCTCCCCGACACGGTAGGCTGCTGCCGCCGTGGCAGAGCGCCCGGCGCTGCGTTTGATCGTCTTCACCGAGAGGTGGTAGCTCGCCATGCGCCCTCCTCTCTCAAAGGCGATAGTTGCCGCCGTGGCAGAGCGCCCAGCTCTTGGCTCGTGACAAGAGCTGAGGTGTTGGTGCAGAGTGGGGATGAAGCCCAACCTCTTCCGGTTCCCTTCGGAAAGGGCTTCGTCCTCCCTGTTGGGCGTAAGACGGTGGTTTTGGAGATCAGTGATCCAAGACCGCCGCAGCTTTGCGCAACCGTCTTTTCCCCGGAGGCCCGCGCCCCAAATCGCAGTGCGCGTTCGCACCGCTGGGGCTGGAGTGGAAAAGACAGCCTGCCCGAAGCGAGCCTCTGGCTCACTGAGGCGCGGGCTTGCCAGTGATCTGCCCCCAGATCCCCAGCCTCATGGGGGGCGGGATATGGGGACAAATCACTGACGGTTTGCCGGGGGCAAACCCGGTTCGTGTTGGCGCCGTGAGGTCCGACGACACGAACCTCCCGCAGGGGAGACGCCAGCGGCAGACCGGCCCCCACCGTGGGGCATCGGGTAAGACACTGGCGCGACCTTGCGGGACGCGATCCAACCGCCGAGGTTGGTTCTGGAGGGTTTGGGAGGGCGAAGGCACCTCCCATTCCGGCGCGCATCGCGTCGGATGGAGTTCGCCATCGGCTGAGGCCCTGCCTCAAGGAGATCGCACGCAAAGCTCGGAACCGTAGGTGAAGAGTTTGCATAAGTGCGCTCTCAGCGATTTTTCGCAACACTGTATCACTGGATGGCATCTGAGCGGCTCAGAACGGACTGCTGGGTGGCAGCACTATAGGACAATGACCACGGGGGTCACGGCCCATCGCCGCGTTTTATTCCACGGCGCACTGCACGCCTACGCCCCCAACAAATCCTCGATGAAACTCTCCTGCCGGTCGAGCACCTCCTCCCATTGAGGCGGCAGACCATCCTCACGGTCCAGCTCTTCCGCGCGAACGTCGTCGGCCTCTGCCTTCTTCGGCGTAGACCGCATCACCCGCGCCTGACGCCGCCGCGATCTCTGCGTGCCGACGGGCTCCTGCTCTTCCGCATCATCCTCATCATCGACCCAGGGCCCCGCACCTTCCACGCTCGGCGGATAGGGGAACGCCCTGCCCTCCTGCCGCGCGACCAACTCCCTGAAGACCGGATCATCGAAGTACTTGATCCGCTGGGCCTTGATCGGGTGCTGGGGCGAGGCGAGGATGATGACCTCATCCGGATCCAGTAGCCGCGCCTCGGTTTCGGAAAGGAGCGGCCGTTCCTCCAGCCGCGCCGAGGTCGAGGTCGCGCCCAGGAACCCCTTGTTGCGGCCATACATGCGGGTGACGGCTTCGCGGGTCGTGCTGCCGACCGCGGCAGAGACCTCCCGCACGGTCCGCTGATCGCGGGGCGTGATGTAGAGCTTGAGCCCCGCCCCGTTTTCGAGGCTCTCGCGGCCTTCGGGTCCATAGATGCGATCAAGCGCCGCCAATGACTGCGCGATCAGCGCGACGCGCCCGCCATAACTCGCCAGCGAATGGATGGCGCGTTCGAGATAGGGCATAGCTCCCATCTGCTGGAACTCGTCGATCATTATCATGACGGGCCAGGGCTCGTCGGGTCCCGGCTCCTTCAGGCGCAGGCAGGCGATGAGATCGGCGAACATGAGCCGCAGGAGCGGTGCCAGCGTGGCGATGTGATCTTCGGAAACCACGATGTAGAGCGAATGCGGCTTGCGCCGGAACTCCGCGAAGTCGAAATCGCTCGCCATCGTCGCCGAGCGCACCGCCGGGTTGTCCCATTGCTTGAGCCCGGCCGTCATCAGCGCCTGGATGTTCGAGGTCAGGAGCCGCGACGAGGCGCTCGCCGCATTGGTCCAGAGCTCCTTGACCACCTGTTCGTCCGCCTCTTCGGCATAGGCGCCGTATTGGGCGTTCTTGTAGTCACCCCCGGTGACGATCTGGTTTACCGCGCCGAGATTGGGCGTGCCGCGTTGGATAGCCAGAAGGCAGGCGGCGACGAAGATCGACTTGCCGGCTTCCGAGAAGGTATCGAGGGTCTTGTTGTCCTTGTCGAGGAAGAGATCGGCCAGGATCGACACCTCCGTGAACTGCTGCGCAAAACTCGGATATCTGGCGATCCGCGCGAGCGGGTTGTAGCGATGGGTGCTGTTGGCCCAATCGAAGGGGCTGAACCGGAACACCTCGTCGCCGTTCAGCGCTCTGAGCCGCGAGGTCTTGTCGAAGTTCTCGCCCTTGACGTCTAGCACCACGACCGAGCCCGCGAAGGCGAGCAAGTTCGGGATCACGAAGCCGACCCCCTTACCGGCCCGGGTCGGGGCTACCATCATCACATGCGGGATCTCGGTCGAGGAGATGAACTCGGATTTCGATTTCGGCTTACCAAGCTTACCGCAAACGAAACCCTTGCCGGGGCTCTGCAGCATTCCGTTCTTCCGGAGCTCCGCCTTTGTCTGCCAATGGGCCGAGCCATAATCGTCCTGCTGGCGTTTCCAGGACCAGGCCGCCGCCAACACGCCGAGCCCGAGGGCGCCGAACCCGACCGACCCGAAGGCCACCTTGAAGGCATCCGGGTGCGCGGCGCGCAACCCGGCGCTCGCCTGCCAGACCGCGAACATGTCGAACTGACCGAACCCGGTCCTGAGCGCAAGCGCGAGATAGAAGCTGGCGACGATGGTGCCGAGGAGCGCGCCACAGACCAGGCCGAAGGGAACGGCCGCCCAGAGGGGAATGGGTTTCATATGGGGACCTCTACTCAGAGTCCGAGCTCGTCGTCGCGGTCGAGGCCAAGCTCGCGGGCACGGTCCCGCTCGGTCTCCATCTGCCGGGCCAGCTCGGTCGCCTTGTCCTGCTGCAGCGCCGCCGCGCGGTCGGTGAAGACCTGATCGCCGGTCTCCTCATGCGCCATTTCGAGGATTTCCTGCGTGACCGCGATCTGGTCGAGCTTGCCGGGCAGCGCCTCTTCCAGCACCGTGTAATTGCCGCGGCGCAGCTCGGCGAGACCTTCCTCGCCCAGCTCCTTGAAAAGCTCCGCCTGCAGGGTGCGCTCGATCACCTCTTCCTGCTGCTCGCTGAGCTGGCCCTCTTTCAGCATCTCGGCGAGCTCCTGTAGATAGGGGTTCGGGCCGCGATCCGCGTCGTCGATCAGCGTCAACTCCTGCCCGTCTTCGGCATCGAGCCCCCTGCCCACGGGCACACCCAGTTCGCGCGCCCGCTCCAGGATCCGGTCCATCACGCCATCGACCTTTTCGAGGGCGGCATCGAGCTCGCGGTCATTGGCGGTCTCGGTGGTGAGCCCGTCCTTTGCCAGCACGGCCCCCATGTCGCGTTCGACCCAATCCTGCGCCAGCCCGTAATTCGTGGTGCCGCCCGCGGCGATCCGCGCGACGAGATCGTCCCGGTCGATCCCCGCCTCTTCCGCCTGCGATAGGATGTCGGCCAATGTTTCGTCGCGGCCCGATTGCAGCGCCTCGATCAGACGCGCATCGCCCGCGCCTGGCGGATAGGGCTCGGTCAGATCACGCCCGAACCGCGCCCTGAGATCGGGGTCCGGCACCATCTGCGAGAGGTCGCGGATGATGGGTGCGGCCTTCACCTCGAAACCGGCACGAGCTTCCCCGTCGAGTTCCTCAGCCTTGAGACGCAGCGCCTCGATGGTGCGTTCGGAATACTCGATCGCCTCCCCGACGGTCCGGATATTGTCCATGTCGATCTCTCCTGCGGTGAACTTGTAAGGCGTGTTGGTGCCGAGCCCCTTGGCCATGGTCCGGACGGCCCGCGCGAGATGGCTCTGGTCCATGCGATCCAGCAGGTCGCCGAGCGCGGCGTAATCCTTGGCGAAACCCACAACCTGGGACTGGGCGATGGCGGACTCTTCCGGCGTCATCGCGATCTCGCGCGGCAACCGGGCCTCTTCCTTGGCGCGGTAAATCTCCTCGATGCCCGCGGCCTTGACGAAGATGCCGCGCTCCAGCCGGGTCGTCGCATCGAGCATCACGCCATAGGTCTCGGCGATCTCGGCCTGTTTCTCGCGCATAAGCTGGGGCGACATCACCCCCTCAGCCCAGCACGAAAACCAGGTGCCGTTCTCGCGGCCGCGGTTGTTCAGGACGATATGGGCGTGCCGGTGCGCCCTGTCGTCATGGACCGCGAGCACGTAGTCCCAGTGGTCGCCATAGGTCCCGCTCTCGAAGAAATGTTCCGCCCAGTCGAGCGCGATGTCGCGCACCTTTTCGGTGCTCACATCGGTCGGGAAGGAGAGCAGCATATGGGAGGTGAAGCCGAGCTTGGTGGTGCCACGCCAGGTCTTCGACCAGGCCTCGATGATGTCGTCTTTCTGCTCGTCCGAAAGCACCGCCCGTTCGTCGAGCGGGTTGGTCATGGTGGAATAGGTGAAGACCGCCTTGTCGTTGATATAGGAGAGCTGGTTGCCGAGACTTCCCCTTGTCTTGCACCCCCCTGCCCGGATCCGCTTGAAGACCGCTGCCCGGCTCTGGCCGGAGGCCGCCTTGGCGATGTTCCGAAACGAGAGTCGCCCGACCCGGGCGTAGCTGCGGCCCTGCCGGCGCCCGGCAAGCCGCGCGTCGATCCGTCCCTGGGCCTTGCCGCGGATGCGCTCGTCCTCCCAGAGACGGCCCATCACGGCGGTGTAGAGAGCGAGAGGATCAGCCATTGAGGGCGTTCCGGTTCTCAGGGGGCAAATCCTGTATCGGGTTTTGCGCCTCAAGCTCGCCGAGAGGCAGCGAAACCCGATCCGATTGTGAACCGGAACGCTCAGCCCTCCTCTCTGCATTCCGCATTTCCACCACTTCCGGCATCCCGGCGCCGCGCTGGACCTGCGCGTGATCCTTCATCGCGCCGAGCTCTCGTTTCATCCTCTGCGCCAGATCGACCAGCTCGGAGACCAGGGCTCGGTCGGCCTCCGTCAGCCCCAGCCGACCCCGCCGCACCTCCTTGGCGAGCGCCATTCCGGCATCGGTCAGATCACGACATTGGCGCCACGCTTCGACGAAACCATCGAGCCGATCCGCGGTCACGTCCAGCACGCCGCAGCGTGCCCGTAGGACCGCCTTCAGGGCCTGACTGCGATTGGAAAAGCCTCTCGCGCGCCACTCCGCATCGAAGGCTTCGAGCTCGGATTGCGCGGCCCGGAAACTTACAATTTCGGACGGGTCACGGACCTCCACGCCCTCGCCGCGATGTTCCTTCGCCAGCCGCGAGATATGCCGCACGGTAACACCGTATTCGACCGACAGGTCCCGCGCCGCCTCGCCCGCATGGGCCCGCCGGGCAATCTCGATGCGCTGTTCGAGCGTCAGGTTCTTGCGGGCTCGGCCCATCACAGGTGTTTCCCGCTTCCGTTGAGAAGATGCATGCGAAGACGCGCGCGAGGCAGCGTTTGCCTACAAACGCGTTCGCGTGCGGTGAAGCATTCATTTCTGCGGGAAACGCCCATCACAGACCCCTCGGACAAAATGTGTATACATTGGCCATATCCTGCCAACGTCGCTATTTTCTCCATTTTATATAATTCGTGTGTTCAATGCAAGTCGCATGTTCGAACGATTCAGGGATTCGGCGCACCCAAGCCGCCAGTCTAATCCAGCCGTTGCGCTGGCGCCGCGCCCGAAGACATCCGGGTGACATGGGGTTAGGGGAACCGGTGATGTGAGGCCCCGGCGTAAGGCGCCGCTGCCGACGTGCGGCATCAGCCTTGCCCCCGCTCCACCCGATCCCCCCACCGGCTTCACTTGCGCCCACGCCCGAGGGTCTGGCCGAACACGCATGTGTTCGGACGGAAACGAGGGGCGGCGCACAATCCCCCCGACGGGGCTGACGGACAGGGTCAAGGGTGGCCAGATTTGGCCCGCCAAATCTCTGCCGGAAAAACCGGCGGGCTTGAGCCCGACTGTTATTCCGGATGGCCCCCTTGAGGCTGGCCGGCAGACCTGTTGTTCCAGGCGATCTCTCCGATCCCCCGTCAGGACCGCTTACGGTCCTGACACCTTCCCGGGGGCATCGGCCGAAAGCGGGGGTTTCCGGTCCTGGCGCAGCCAGCCTTCCCTGGAACAGGGAACGGGCCGCCTGATGGCGGCCCATCCTCGTCAGAGGATTTAGTCCTGCGGGTCCTTTGCGCTCGGCGGGAACATCACCAGCTCCTGGACCGCGACGGGGAAGTCGAGCTTGAGGCTGAAGAACTCCGAGCCGTCCCCGTTGCGGGTGTTGCGGAACATGGCACCCACGCGTTGGAAGCGGGTGCGCTCCTGGCCATCGGTATCGGTGTACTTGACGGGGACGGTGGCGACGTAGTGGTTGGTCATTTGGGTTACTCCTTTTTGCGATTGGGATCGACCGGCACGGGGGCAAAAGGCCCGGTCGCAAGCGCAAATGCGGAGGGTTCGCGCGCACTGCGCGTGGAAGCCGTATTTGTGTTTGCCGGAGCGAAGCGGAGGGAACGGGCGGCCCGCCCCCGTGCGATCCACATCGATGAGCAAAAAGGGAGTGACCCGAATTTGTGCCACCACTTTAAAGCCGCCATGGAACCCGTCGATCGTGACCGAAGATGGCCTGGTTCGTTCTGACCCAATGCACCCGGATAATGATCCGTCACGCTCACGATTTGACGGGTCAGCGTTCCGCCGCGCGCGAAGACCCGTCGCCTATGTCGGATGGGCGCGTCTGCTATCGGCACCAGGCTTGAGGGCGTGAGGGACAGCTGGTGCGACCACATCGGTATGGCACGGCCAAACCTTCAGCAATGAGCGTGCTGCTCACGTCCCGACCGTCAACGAACAACAAGCCGCAGACGCGCCCAAAGTTGCACTGATCCGTACCCTCTGTCCCGGGCCAACAGGAACAAGCCACCCGCTCAAATTTTATTGATGTCGCACCCTGCACCAATTGACCAAGACGCGCTGTGGCGCGCTCCCCGACCTCACGCTCTGCAGCACATGAGGGTCTCCATGTCTCAGGCGCGTTAAATCCAACGAGACGCACATTCGCTGTCAGGCCTCGAACATCGATCGTATCACCGTCAATGATCCGCACATCGCTCGCGCGAAGCGACCGGTCCTGCGAGGGTGGTCGCTCTGCCGGTGGCGCGACCGGTGACAGGAAACTGGACGACATCCAACCCGTCCCCAAGTTAGACCGAATTTGGCTCCACTGGCCGTCATCGCGAAGCTTTTCGACGCGGATTCCCTCGCTCAAGACACCCATAACTGCATTCGAAGTAGACGGCCCGGCACGTTGGTTGACCCGTGTCCCTGTCACATAGACGAAAGCGCTGTTTGCCGTTTGCGATGAGGGAACCGCTGACGGACTGTAGGGTGTGGATCGCGAATTCGACGTCTCAAACAATGATCCAACCAATGCGAAGAGCCCGACAGCGAACAACAACGGCACCATGATTTGGCGTTGAGCCTTGCGCACGGCTCGCCGAGGTGCATTGATCGCGCGGGTTACGGAGATCGGACGGGGCCTCGCCTGAACAGTTCTGGTACTGCGCTTTGGTGTTGGTTGAGAGGTTCTGTGATCAGGAGCTGACCTTGTCTGGGCCGGTTTTTCCCGTTCCAGTTTCAGGACTTTGTGCAGGCTCGCATACTGCGCTTTGCTCAGGCGCGTCTCCGTCCCATACCGCTGAAACCGTTCCGCCGTATTTGTGAGAAATGACACTTCCCAATCGTTCGCCTGCCCGGACCGCAAACGCGCATCAATGCGCGATTGAATCTCTTTGGTGCGTGCGGGAGAAAAAGGCATCGAGAAAAACCTGGGCGTGTATTGAGCTGCGCAACAGATGTCTCTGCCGCACGGCCACATTAAACTGGAATTGCTCAGAAATACCATCCAGCCATTCCCGAAACCAGATTGGCTGGATTGCGATCACCAAGTTTTCGACTCCCATTGCTGGAGTTCGCTGCGACACCGCTACGGCCATCACGCGTCCAGGCTGTCGAGGATCGCCTTTGTCTCTGGCATCCGCTTCAGCGAGTTGCCGATATGCTCGCGCCAACGCGGTCCGACCTCCAGCGCGGTGGCATAGGCGCGGGCCAGATCATCGGGACGGTCCTCGGCCATCGCCTCGATCAGGAAAGCCGCCTGCTCCCGGTCCTTCGCAGACTTGAGGCTCCCCGCTCCGTCGCGCCTTCGATCAGCAATGATCAGTTTGTGGACTGCATAACGCTCCGGGCGGGGCACCTGCACCAGAACGCCGGATCTATAGATCGCCGCCGCGTGGATCGGCTCAGCGATCAGGAAGTTGAGATAGTTCAACGCCTGGGCGTTCACGCCCAAGGCGGGCAGCTCTCGAATGGTCTCATCTCCGAAGGCCGGTGTGAGGAACTCGACCAGCTGACCGCTGCCACCCTGAGCCCATCGCCAGGTCCGGCCTTGGTCACGAGCCGGCAGGGGATCGAATTTGAGCGCCGAGAAGGTCTCGGCCAGACCCGGATCAACCTGATCCTGTAGTGCAATGCTGAGCTTTTCGAACTGGGCGATGTCGATGTCGCCGGTATTGGCCATGCCCCCTAAGGGCAAACGAACACCAAGCTCGCCTTCATAGAGGCGAAATGCATTGGTCCCGACGATGGTGCCACCCAGGCGGAAAGTGCCGGCTGCAGCCATGGCCGACAGGATGGACCCCGTTGCCCGGTCGGTGGGCGTCAAGCCTTCGGCGCGCAAGAGTCGAACCAGCCGCGACCGTTCCGCTTGCCGCTCCTTGGCAGTCGCGCGCAGCTCTTCGATCCGATCGATGCGCGCGCGCGTCTCGTCGCTGTCCTCACCGACATAGATGAACTGCATCTCGGTTCCGATACGGCGGGCCGCGTACCAATAGGCCTTGTCGCCGCGCTCCTTGAGCGTCGGCTTACCTTCAACGCCGGACAAGGCGTCATCCTTCAAAAGACGCACCAGATCGGTATAGGCGCTCATCGCGATGCTGCTGAGAGGTGTCATGCCAATCATTTCCAAGTTTTGCTAGGCACGCATATACCTATCAAAATTGAAAATTGCTAGGCATAAAAAGTTTACGACATCATCACGCCCATCAGGAACAACGAAAGGGCCGCCCGAAGGCGACCCTCTCAACTCACGTCTCGGCTGTCTTATTCGCCAGGTCCGCGACCCGCATGACCGCCAGACCTTTCGCTTCCGCTTTCTGCCCGAGGTTCAGCGCGACTCCGTTGCCGCCGAAGAGCACGACGCCTGTCGCCGCGAATTTGTCGTCCAGCATCTCGTCGTTGCATTTGAACGGTGCCGCCCGCCCGTGTGCGGACCAGCGCGGATCGAACCGCGCCTGCGCGACCCCGCGTGCGCGGGCCCACCGGGCCGCGATCATCTCCGCCCCGTGCTTGCCACCCTTGTGGCAGAGGAAGATTTCCTGATTGCGGTTCTGCCTGATCCGCTCGCGAACCTTGTCGAGCGTATTGAAGATCACATCGACATCGGTCCAGTCGGTGGCGCCCGAGACAATCAGGGGCACCCCCTCGACTTTCGACTTCTCGGCGGTCTCGCGGTCGTGCTGCTCCAGGAGCTGCCGTGCCTCGAAGACAGCGCCTGTCTCCTGCGCCCGGACGCTGGCGCGCGACCCGGATGCCGGGATGAAGGCGTGGCCCGTCTCGATCTCGTAGCATTCCGCCGCTGCCTCACTCATCACCTCGATGGCGCTGACAATCTCGCGCAGCTGCAGAAAGCGCGCCTGCGCTTCTTCGAGCGCGGTCTCGGCGATCTCCGATCCGTCATGGGATTTTGCCAGTGCGCCGATTTTGTCGGCGGTGCGGTCGATCTCCTTGCCAAGTGCGACCTTGCGCCGCTGCAGTATCGTCGCCAACCCATGGGCCAGCGGTTCGATTTCTGCTTCGAGCCCGGTCCCGCGCAACTGACCAAGCAGAGCCTCGAAGCTCTCGCGGATGACGCGGTCGGTCAGGATGTGATCTTCCGGGATCGGCAGCTGTGCATCCTTCTCGGTCAGCCCGAAAAGCTCAATGGTCTCGTAGGTGTTTGCTGTGTCGTAAGCCATATTCATTCTCCAGATATTGGGTTCGACCACCACGTGAGTGTGGGGGCATGGCCGAATGCCTGGTTTCCGAATCTGCCCGGGTCAGGGACGGCGCAGCCGCCGGCTTGCCGGGCGCAAAAGTTTTCTGCGCGCGGCACCCGACACATGCGCGTGCTCACGCACGGGGCCGCCCCGCGCCACGGGCCCCGCCCTCGCCGAAAAGTTTTGCGATCCTTGACGCGGGCTGATTTGGGGGCCATCCGGAGGATATGCTTCCGCGCTCATGTGTGTGTGTTTTGAGGGTAGGTTTGCCCGACCCGAGCAGGCAAACGGACCGGCCGGACGCGGGAGACGGATGAAGTGGCGGGATCGTTTTGCCCCGCAAAACAGACCAGAGCGCAATCCGGCGGAGCGGCTGGGGAGGGACGTGCTCGCGAGGCGGGCAAACCGGGATGCCAGGTGCTGCGCCGCGGTGAGGCCGCATGGCCGAATGCGCGACGGACCGAAGGGCCGTTCTCCCCTGCGACACGCGAAGCCGAGCTGGGGAGGCCGCAAGGCATAGCCCAAGGTTGATGTGCTGGCGACGCCGCTGCCGACTATACGGATTACTTGTCCAGGCATTCGACGTGATGGGCGGAAAGCAGTATTTCGCTGCTCTCGCAAGCTATAGAGCTGCCACCAGCGTAAGCTGACATTGGCGTCGCGCATGCATCCACACACAAGGGCTTTTTGCGCCTTTACCAATTCCAAAAGCTAACAAAGGAATAAGCTTCCTTTATTGATCCGGCACTTGTAGCTTTCTGATTTTGAAAACCAAATTTTGCGGGAGAGAGAAATACGGTGAAGTCTGAAAGCGCAAGTATAGAAAAAGGCGACGATACTGCCCCTAAACGTATCTTGGCTTGGTCAGAGAGCCGTCCGCTATGGCAACGCGATGCACTGCGCCGCATTGTCCTGAAAGGTTATCCGGATGAAGAGGCGCTCGAGGAGTTATTTGCGCTCTGCAAGAAAGAGCATGGCGATCAGACGGTAATGCTAGAGGCCAAGCCACTTTCGAAGGACCATCTGCCGGTTGATCCTGGTGTCGGCGAGTCAATCTCCCTGTCCGGCATTGCAAATGTCTCCGGTGTCAACCAACTCGCAACCGGCCAGACGCTGAATTTTGAGGAAGCGGGCCTGACCATAGTTTACGGGCAGAACGGTACTGGAAAATCCGGCTATACGCGGATTCTCAAGAAGGCTTGCCGTTCACGACATGCCGGCGAGATCATGCCCGATGTTTACAGCTCTTCCCCAACGCGAACAGCAAAGGCCGATCTGAAAATCACCCGTACTGGCGGCGCAGCGGAAACCGTCGCGTGGGAAAATGACGGCGAAACTGCCGAGACGCTTTCCGCCATCACGGTCTTTGACCGTGATGCAGCTTCGGTACACGTTCAGAAGAAGAACGAGGTTTGGTTTCGTCCCTTCGGTCTCGATATTCCGGATGACCTCGCCGGTGTATGTCAGGACATCAAAGCCCGCCTGACGACTGAGAAAGAAACGTTGGAGCAAAAGCGCAACTCTGTTTTTGCCAACCCAATCTGGTCGAGCCGCTCGGCGCTTGGCAAGGCTCTGTCTATGCTTCGGCATGATACTGATATCGCATCCATAACATCTAGCTTTTCCTTTTCCGATGCGGATGTATCGCGTCTGGCCAAACTGCAAGCCGATCTGGCCCAGGACCCCACCGTCGCGGCGAAAGCGCAGCGCGACTATGCGATCCAGCTTGATCAACTGGAATCCTATTTGAAGCGGATTGAGCAGGCGCTGAATGTCGAGGCCATTCAGGCTCTTCATGCTACGAAGAAGAGTGCTGACGACAAGCGCGCGGCCGCCAATATGGCAGCGCATAATGCCTTTTCCGGACTATCTCTTGAGGGTGTTGGTGAAACCGTCTGGCGGACTCTCTGGGAATCCGCCAGATCATATTCGCAAGTTGCCAGGGAAGACGGGGCGGCGTTTCCGCCATCATCGGGGGATATCTGCGTTCTGTGCCATCAGGAGATTGACGAACGCACTGCCGCACGGATGCTTGGCTTCGAGGACTTCATCAAGAAGGACACGGAAACCAAAGCGGCCGAGGCCGAGCGTGTTTTAAAAGAGGCTGAGCAAAAGCTCCGCGATGTCGCCGTCCACATCAGCAAGGTCTCTGCGGCCTATCGAAGCTTGAAAGCCGGTAATTTCGTTCTCGCTAGGCAAGTGCTGAGATTTATCGCGCTCGCACGGCGCGTGCAGGTCCTGACGCTTGCGCAGCTCTCAGGCGAAGACGTTCTGAACCCGCTGGCTTTGCCTGAATCCGTCGCGGAGACCGTACACACCGAAGCCGCGCAGATACGTGTCTATGCGACATCGCTCGATGACGCATCCGGCGGTGAGGCACGGAAAGCCGTTCTCAATGAACGGGCCGATTTGCAGGATCGCAAACAAAGTCGCGAGCTGCTGGACATCGCAAAAACGGAAATCGCGCGGCTTTCAGAGTTAAAACGAATTGAAGACTGTCTGCGCGATACCGCCACCACGGCAATCACGCGGCTCGGAAACGAGATTGCCGACAATCTGATCACGCCGCGTATGCGCGACCGGTTTCAACAAGAGATTGTCGCGCTGGCCGGTAATCGCGTGCGGGTCGAAGTCGTGCGTTCGGGGGGCAAATTTGGTTCCCCGCAATACGAAGTGAAGCTCTACGCCAACCCCAAGGCCAAGGTTCATGATGTGCTGAGCGAGGGCGAGCAGACCTGTGTCGCGCTGGCCTCGTACCTTACCGAACTGGCCAACGCGTCACATACATCGGCGCTGGTGTTCGATGATCCAGTTTCTTCGCTCGATCATCGCTGGCGCTCAAAAGTCGCCAAGCGCCTGGCAGAGGAAGCCGGCGTACGACAGGTTATCGTGTTCACGCATGACATGATCTTCGTAAACGATCTTGCACAGCTGGCTTCGGAACGAAATACGCCGACAGCGCTGGCGCATCTGTCGCGCGGACAGGATGTCGTTGGCATCGTCAACAAAGATTTACCGTGGACGGCCTCCAGTATTCGAGACCGGATTGATAAACTGGAAAAAGAAGCTCGCGCTGCAAAGCGCTTGTGCGAGGAGAACGACGACGAAGGCTACAAAACGGCCGTGTCTTCGCTCTACAGTCGATTGCGGGCAACTTGGGAACGGGCGCTAGAGGACATCGTATTTGCCAATGTCGTGATGCGACACCGCGATTACATAGACACCAAGAATTTGAAGCGTGTCACAGCCCTAGAAGAGGCCGATGTCCAAACTTTCCAAAATGGATTCAAAAAGTGCTGTGACTTCGTCGATGCACATGATCCTTCCCGTGGCCATGATCCCGAGCCACCGGAGCCATCCGAAGTAATGGCCGACATCAAGTCGTTGAAGGACTGGTCTGAAGGTTTGCGCTCCAAGATGAACCGGATTTCTTGAAGCTATTACAACTATGTCATGTCGCTTTCTGAACGCCGTCCCCCTTTGCCCTTGATATCATTACATCCTATGGAATTACTCAACTGGTACCAACGGACTTGAATGAAAGTCGAACTATGGAACAGGCGACTAGGCAGTATGTCACCCTTCAGCCCCTCGGCGAACAACACCGCCTCGCGATCAAGGTCGATGCCCTGATGACCCTCTGCGACCGGTTGGAGGCCAACCTGACCGCCACTACCCGGAGCAAACTCCCCAACGCAGTCCTGCACAAGGCACTGGAGGCTTCTACAGAAGCAGTCGACGCATGACCCAAATTCGCGCGGTTCATCGGTTCTTTCCAGTCGGCCAGGGCTTGTTTGCCACTGGTTCGGTAGAGTTCTGGCCCCCTGCACGACGGCCGCGCCGAATAATAAACACTGGCAGACCGCCCAGATCGGCACCTGTCGGGCCATACCGCTGGGTCTATGACTGTGGAACCAGTTCGGGAACGCGGCTCGTCACCAATGCGATCGACGATCTGAAACGCGATTGCCAAGGAGAGAAAATCGACCTTCTCACACTGTCGCATTTCCACAATGACCACATCAACGGGGTGGTCGACCTGCTAAATGAGATCGGCGCCAAGACTGTAATGCTGCCGTGGGCACCATTGTGGCATCGCCTGCTGATCGGCTTTGAACAAGGGTTGAGGGCAGAAGACCCTGAGATGTTGTTCTATGTCGACCCGGTGCAATATCTCATCCAAGAAGCGGACGATGGTTTTGAACAGGTCCTTTTCGTTATGCCTTCTGATGATGACGGGCCACCATTCTCGACCGAAGCAACCGTAACCCCTGAACCGCCCGAAGACTTGGATGACCCTGACAAGCCGTCCGGGCTCGGCGAACCCGTTTCGTACGGAGATTTGGAAGGGGCATACGGTCACTTGGACCATCGCATTCGGATGCTTCGTTCTGGCAAGGCAATTGACATCCATGGAGTTTGGGAGTTTCTGCCCTACAACGATCCCGCTACAGAACCCGACGACCCATTCGGGTTTGCAGTAAAAGTGGAGTCGCTTCGAGCATCGCTGCTGAACGGTAACGACGACGAACGGCAAAGCGCTCTTGATGATCTGCGGACTCTCTATGAAACGACCTTTGGTCGTGGGGCGGCCATGAACAATGTAAGCCTAATGCTTTATGGCGGTGCAGTTGGCCTCTGGACAGGGCAGAGCATCTGCGATTGCGAATGCCTGTATCACCGACTTACCGGCGTTTGCGGCTGTTGGAAAAAACATGAAACGAGAGGAGCGATCCTGTTAACAGGCGATGGAAACTTTGAAAGTGCTGCAAAGTGGAGCAGCTTAGAGGGGTACCTCGATACGCGCCGCGCAAGACGGGTTAGCGTATTTCAGGTTGCACATCACGGTGCGCGGGCAAACTGGCACGATGGCCTTGCGGCACTTGTTGCGCCGAAGACAAGCGTATTCAGCTCTGATCCACGCCGTAGCTACAGCCATCCGCATGCAGAAGTGCTACGTGATTTTTGGATGTTCGGACCGATCCAAGTGGATCAACAGTCAGGATTTTCATTTCGAATTCATCTGGAGCGTTGATTTGGGGAATTTGAAATAGACTGGACACTAACGGGAGCGCAGCGACTGCCCGGAACATACGCACACCGATGTTTGAGCCGACATAATGCTGCGCTATGTATGTATGGCCGCATTGGCGGACCGCATCGCAGCATTTTGAAGGGGTGGGCAAATTCGTCTATGGGCCGGGATAACAAAAAACTTGTGATTTGAGGTCAACATGCAATTGGTAATGGGCGGAATTAACGGGAACTATCTTACCAACATCACGCTGAACGCAGCTGCTGAGACACAAGAGGTTCTGGCAGCGGTCGCGTACGCGACCGAAATGGATCTTCTATTCCACTGGTGTTGGAACAACGGCATTCCGCTCAAGTATTACGGTCGCCTCGACGAAGGCGTCGCGGTCAAACCTTCCATCTTGTCCTCGTTCCTCGCCCGCAAGTCGGCCCGTTTCCAATGCCGCCTCGTTCAGCATCACCATGCGAAGGTAATCTGGTGGCGCGAGTACGGCCTCTACATCGGCTCCGCGAACCTCTCTGCGAGTGCCTGGTACAAGAACGTCGAGGCCGGCTGCTTCTTTCCCGAGGCCGAGATCACAGATGAAATGGCAGAAGATATCCTTGAACTCTTCGCTGTACTTGATCGGAACTCGACACCGCTGACAGACGAGTTAGTCGCTGTCATGCTGAAGCGCGCAAAGCAGCTAGCCAGCTCGGAGCCGCCTTCCGACGAGTTCTGGAAAAGCCCGAGTTTCAACAAGTGGTCCGGGCTCGTGCAGACCGGGAAGAAGAAGGCCAATGACCGCCGCCGCGAGGCATTCCTCGAGGAATGGCACTCTACTCTTCAGCAGCTTCGCGATATCGGGAACTTGGTGAGCAAGCCCGAGAACAGACCCTCCTGGATCGACGCCAATGCGCCTGCAGGCGCTCAGGGCGATCAGTTCCTCCATGCACACTACTACCAGCGCACCTTCGATGGGCGCAGAGCCCTCTACGCCGACCATTTCGAACGGAACAAGCGGAACCCTGATGCCGCGCTCGCAGACGCCATCAATTGGTGGCGCAATCTGTCCAAGGCCCCGTCCGAAGAGGACGTCATGTTGAATTCCACCGCACCCATGCTGCGGGAGGCGCTCACTGCCGAGGCCGTCGACGATATGGACTATGAGGCCTTCCGCGAGATCTGCATGGGCATACATTCCATCAAGGACTATGCGCGACGCGTCGCCAACAAGGCTGTAGGTCTTCGTGAGGACGGAACGACGTACACGATACCGGAAAAGGTCGACGCGCTCTCGATGCGGATTTGGGGCGACAAGTCCGCAGGCGGCAACGACGTGAAGCAACTCTTGAAGTTCATCCTCTATGGTGGTCCGGAGGCACAGTTGCCCGAGCGTCTTTGGACCGCCTTTCATGACCCGAAATGGAAAATCGAAGGCCTCGGCGTAAGCGCATTGGGTGAACTCGTCGGGTGGGCTTTGCCGGATCGCTTCCCGCCCCGGAACGGACGAACATCGAAATCGCTAAAATCTCTTGGCTATGACGTAACCGTCCACGTTGGGTGACGTACGCTAAGGCAATAGTTCGATGCTGCTTAATCGTTTTCCAAACGACTGCTTCGACGAAGCTGCGCCGCAGCAAAGTTCTGCTGGCTCAATGTCAGGAAAGGGCCGTGAGCGCCGACGTGCCCATCTTTGGAAACCGCTCGCTCCACCGCGACGCCGCGTGACCGCATTGAGCCCATTTTGCCGGATGCTGAGGGTGGCCCGAACGGCCGATTTTATTGCTTTGCAAGCTTTATCGAAGTGTTCGGATCAAGTCGCGAGAAGCGGCGAGTTGCTTTTCTCGTTCAATCAATTTCACCATACCAACGCCCTGCGTCATGGCGTCGTGAACATGCTCGCGGGCTTGCACCAATTCTTCATCCAACCAATCGATGAAGCGCGCCTTGGTCTCATCCTCCACTGATTGCCACGAGACGTAACCAAGGATAAGCGAAAGTCTTTTGGGATTTTCCGCCGCAAATCTGAGTTCAACCTGGCCAATCCGAGCGCCCACATCGATGAAACAACGGATGTCTTCTTCGCTTCCTTCATCCAGCGCCACCGCAAGTGGCGTTACACCATGTATGTTCCGGGCCTGAAGGTCTGCGCCTGCGGCAATAAGCAACTTCAGAATCTTGAGCCGAACCGAATTTTTGCGTCTCATCCTTGCCATCGCATGCAAGACCGTGTCTCCCAGTCGCATCCGCAAATCTGTCCGCGCTCCTGCATCAAGCATCAGTTTCACGCGCTCCAGGGGCCTTGATCGCGCACTCAAGGCCCAAATCAGCGGAAACGGCGACGTGCCTGAAAACCCAGACCCGTATGTTCTGTCGAGAGAAACCGACGGAAGAATGGAGCAGAACGCGGCAAGATCTCTTGCTCTGACAAGAGCCTCAGCCGCATCCGTCAGGCCGAGATACCGCATCGCCTGCCTGCTTTTCTGGGTTTGCCGTTTCATCTCGGCCATATGCTGGGCCGCCGCAACGCGGTTTCCTTGTTCGCAGGCGCGGTCGTGGGCACGGCAAGCGTCCATAAATGCTGGAAAGACACTGATCTGTTCAGCAAATCGCTTCTGGTCCTCCGGCGTCAGGCTCTCAGTATAGTCACCCAGAGATGCGACTAGTTCATCGGTGATATCAGCATCGTCTAATTGGCTTTCGATCCCATTGAGAATCTGCTTCGCTAGCAAAACGTTTAGTTCCTGGCTTGCTTTCAGTTCGCTCGACATGATTTCGGCTCGGTCTCGGGGATACTCGGAAAGTTCGCACCAGCATATGACAATATGTGGCCTGAATGTGACCGTCGCCAGAATGCGCCTGCCCCATCCCCGCCTGTCTTCGTCGTGTTGACCGGATTGCGGGACCGAAGCGTTGAGTTGGCTTGACCCGGGCAGAGCGCCATTTGCGCCGCTGCATCCATTCCACGAAAGGGGAATTTCAGATCAACAGCTTGGATGTCCGCTTTGTCCCGCTCAGCTGACCTCGGCGCTCGGAAAATGCTGCGCGACGCGCGAACGACCGCTTTGGTGAAGCTGCGCCGCGGCGTTGTCACGCAGTCCCAAGGTCTGCTGTGGGCCGAACTACACCAATACACCGAAAGGGGAACCGTGGTCCCACGGCTCCCCTTTCGGTTCAGATTGTATTCTCTCATGCCAAGGTCAGGCAACCAGCGACAACCCCGCGCCTGTGTCCTGCGGCTGCTCGCCACTGTCGATGAACGGGATGATCGAGAAGGTCTTGCCGCCGCGCTGTTCCTCGTTCTGCACCGCATTGACGCGCAGGTCGCCATCGGGCGTGTTGATCAGCAGCGACAGGTAGTCATTGCCCGTGCGGCTGCTTTTCGCCATCCAGGCCGAGCCGACGCGGATCGGTGTGCCCCGGGGCGAGCTGACCTCGATCCGGTAATCGGGGTGGGTCTCCTCGGTCTTGTAGCTGTTTTCGATCAGCATGAAGTCGAGGTCGAACATCATGTTGGCGATGTAGCCGGTAAAGGCGTTGTCGGCGTCCATGGCGGTCAGCTCACCCGAGATCGAGCCGGATTTCATCAGGCCGTTGGAGACCAGTGGGATAATCTCGAACTCACCGCTCTTGGCCTCGCGCGCTTCCTTCGTCTGGACGGCATTGACCCGGAACGGGCCGAGGCCGACATCGATCTGCATCGAGATGTAAGGGTTGCCGCTGGTGTTGCCGGTCTCGTTCCAGGCCGTGCCGATGCGCACCTTGCGACCTGATTTGTTGATCGCGGTCACGTCGAAATCCGGGCTGCGCGCGGACATCTTCGGGCGGGTTTCAAGCTGGATGGCGATGTCAAATCGCGTCGAGTGAATCATGCCGGTGTATTCGGCGGCGGCGGTCTCGACATTGCGGGTGAGGGTTCCTGCGAACATGGGATAGTTCCTTCTTGGATTGGCCGGTGCCTGACGTTCTTGCCAGCGCATCCGGGATTGCTTTCTCGACCCCTCCTGGGATCACAAATCAGAAAGCTCGCTTTCCTTTCAGCCCCGCCCATGGTTCAGAGCTGGCGTCCGAGTGGGAATGCCCCCGCGCCTCCGGGTGCTACGCCCCTCCCCTCCACGTCTGGTCTTGATTGGCGGCCCGGATAATCCGCGTCGTCTTTCGATTGCGCGATGAAGAACTCCGCCTCTTTGCCGTTCAACCGTTGCCCTTCCCGATCGGTCAGACCGATGCAGCTGCCGTTCAGCACATAGGTGATGAGGTACTGACCGAGCCGGTCCTTTTGGACAACGTAGCCGGTATTGGCCCAATGCACGGTTTGGCCAGCATCGACCGCGGCTTTGATTTCATCGAGTGTCATGATCGTTCCCCCACACCTATTCTGCTGCCACTGAAGCTACGCCCTGCGCGGCATCTGGTCCGGTTCCGACTATCCGTGAGAGAATGCCCAATGTATCGACACCGTCCCCATGCGGGAGGAACACCCGCAGCTGGAAGGCGATGATCTCGGTGAAACACCCCATTGACTTGAGGCTTTCGATCATGCCCCTGTCGGCGCCTCCCAGTTCGAGGCGCATCTCGCCAGCGACCCGGCGACGAGTCAGGGTCAGACCCCGGCCCAGATCGACAGGCGCAGTGGTGCCGAGGGCGGCGGTCAACATCTCTTGCGGCGTTTGCGGGTTGGAGACAAGGAAGCGGGCGCGGAGCGCGGCCGCCCCTTCTTCGCTCAACGTGCGCCCGATCATCGCGGTCGCCCCGTCGGGCGTGACCCGGTAGATGCGCTCATTGGTGACCGGAATGTCCTTCCAGATCGGCAACAGCAGCCCGGTCAGCAGGTAGAGCTTGGTCGTGGTGGTTTTTGGCAGGGACGCAGCCTCGGCATCCCAAAGCCGCGCAAACTCAGGCTTGCCGATCTCTTCCCAGGCGGAGGACTTGAACCTCGCCTCTTCGAGATAGCTCGACCCGTTTGGCCTCACCGCCTTGCGCATCAGCGTCACGATATCCTCGTCATACATCTGCATGGGCCGCGCCGAGATCAGCGCCGCGCGGCCGGAGGCGCGATTCACCATTGGCAGCTTGTCGGGATTGCGCGACAGGGCGTCATCCGCCGACAGCACGTGGACCGGGTCCGTCACCTCAAGTCCGATGATCCGCGTCACCGCCCCGGATTTCGGGCAGGTCCAGAGATCTTCTGTGGAGACCTGTTCGATCTTTTCGCCACGCAGGGTTTCGACGCCGAGATCGAGCGTGCCCGCCGCGCGCGCCCGTTCAGTCTGATCGGCAATCCGGCGCATGAACTCGGCAAAGAGCGCGTTCTGCATGTGGATGGGCAGGGCCAGAACCCGGTTCAGAAACCGCTGGATCGGCGGCAACTCCTCGAGCAGCACACCGTCCTTGTCGATCAGCCGCAGGGCTGTCCAGTCGGTGAAGCTCTCGTAGCTCATCGCCTCAGCGCGCCCGGCGGCAAGATCGGCGAAATACCCACGCAGCGCCGCTCGCGCGATCGGGCTTTCGAGATTGTCCTCCTCGCGGAACATGCCCTGCGAGCCGGTCTCGCGCTGGCCCTTGGTCAAGGCCCCCAGCTGGTCGAGGCGCTTGGCGATCGTCGAGGTGAAACGCTTCTCGCCATGCACATCCGAGGTGCAGACCCGGAAGAAGGGCGCGCTGACCTGGGCAGAGCGATGCGTGCGGCCCAGCCCCTGGATGGCCGCATCTGCGCGCCAGCCAGGCTCCACTAGATAGTGCCGCCGCCGTTTCTGGTTCTTCGCCGTTTGCGCCGCATGGTAGGATCGACCGGTGCCACCTGCATCGGAGAAGATCAGGATATCTTTCTCGCCGTCCATGAAGGCTTGGGTCTCGGATGAATTGCTGCTGGCGGCGCGCTTCTCGATGAAGAGATGACCATCCTCGGCCTTCAAAGGGCGGATGGACCGACCCGTGACCTCTGCGACGGCCTCGTCGCCAAAAGCCCAGAGGATCTGATCCAGCGCCGAGGGGATCGGGGCGAGCGTCATCAACTCCATCATGGCCGCATCGCGCAGGGCGAGCGCCTCGCGCGAGACGACCAGCGCGCCATTGGCATCCCGCAATGGTTCCGCCACCATGTTGCCGTCAATCTCCACGAGCTTTTGCGCGTGGATCGGGAAGGCCTGTTCGAGGTAGCCCAGAACATAGTCGCGCGGCGTTAGCGCGCCCTCGACGAGCTCGTCTTCCGCGTCCATCGTCTCAAGCCGGCGCTTCAGCAGGCTCTCACCCGTCGAGACCACCTGGATGACGCAAGCCTTGCCCACCGCCAGATCGTCCTTGATCGCGCGGATGATGGTCGGGGCTTTCATGCCCAGCAGGAGATGGTTGAAGAAGCGCTGCTTGGTGCTTTCAAACCGGGACTTGGCCGAGGCGCGTGCGGCCGAGGCGTTGGTCTCACCCGAGGCGTCATTGACGCCGGTCGCGGTCAGTGCCGCCTCGAGATTATGGTGGATCGTGCGGAAGGCTCCCGCATAGGCGTCGTAGACCTCGATCTGGGCCGGGGTGAGCGCATGTTCCAGCACGTCATATTCCACGCCATCGAAGCTGAGGGCGCGCGCCGTGTAAAGCCCGAGCGTCTTGAGATCGCGGGCCACCACCTCCATGGCGGCAACGCCGCCGGCTTCCATCGCCGACACGAAGCTCTCGCGGCTCGGGAAGGGGTATTCGGGCCCCTGCCCCCAAAGCCCCAGCCGCGCGGCATAGGCGAGGTTGTGGACGCTCGTGGCACCCGTGGCCGAAATGTAGAAGACGCGAGCCCGGGGTGCTGCCAGTTGCAACCGCAGGCCCGCAAGGCCCTGCTGGGAGGGTTTGATCCCCCTGCCCTGCTCGGACCCGGCCGCGTTCTGCATGGCATGGGCCTCGTCAAAGGCCAGCACGCCGTCGAAGTCTTCGCCCATCCAGTCGAGGACCTGGCTGAGCCGTGTGGTGCCGCATTTGCCCGCCGATCGCAGCGTGGCGTAAGTCACGAAGAGGATACCGTCGCCCATCGGGATGGGCTGGTCGGGTTTCCATTTTGAGAGTCGCTGGATGTCGGCGGGCGAGCCGCCGAGATCGGTCCAATCGCGGATGGCGTCCTCGATGAGCGTGGCGGATTTGGAGACCCAGATCGCCTTCCTGCGGCCGGCCAGCCAGTTCACCAGGATGAGCCCCGCGCATTCGCGGCCCTTGCCGCAACCGGTGCCGTCGCCGAGGAAATACCCGAGGCGATAGGCACATGCCTCCGGATCTGCATCGGCGCGCGTCAGCTTGGTCTGGTCGTCATCGATGGAGAACCGTCCTGGCAGGTTACGCCCATGGGCATCATGTGCCATGATGATGGTCTCGAGCTGCGCCTCGGAGAGATCTCCCTCCTCGATCAACCGGGCGGGCAGGCGCAAGTCATCACTGCCCGTGTTTGAGGGCATGGGCGGGGCAACCGAGGCCATGGCGATGCTTTCGACGAGCGGCGTGGGATGTTGCTGCGCGCCTGTGATCTCGATCCGCTGCGGGCGGTAGCGCGCATAGATGTCCGAGATGGGCGTGTTGTCGCGCGGGGTCTGAAGGCTTGTGAAGGAAAGCGGGATGGCAGCATTGGCGCGGGGTTTGGAGGCGGCAAATGTGGCAACTGGGCGCTTGCGCGTGACAAGTACTGGACCGACCGAGCGCGCATGAGGGTTTGTCGCGGCCCGTTGGGCAGGGCGCGTCTCAGGCCGGTTTGCGGCCACGGTATCAACAAGAGGAAGGGCTTCATCCAAGCCCCGGACACTGGCGCGGATCATCTCGCCGCCTTCCTGCACCTTGTCGAAGACCATCAGCTGGGTTTCTACAAAGGTGCCGAGCTTGCGATAGACCTGCCCCGGCATCGTGAGCGCCAGTCGCGGCGTCAGGAGGCCGCAGGCGCGGGACCAATGCGCGGCATCGCGCTCAGACGTGAATCCCGGCGACATGATCGCCACCAGCCGCCCGCCGGGTGCCAGGCGCTTGGCAGCCGCGATGAGATGTTTGGCAGCGAGGTGTTTGTCCCGGGAGCGATCGACAGAGGAGACAAAGGGCGGATTCATCACTACGACTTCGGGCAGGACCAGTGTCTGCAGCAGATCGTCGATATGCTCCCCGTCATGGCCTGTGACCTCGCCGCCAAAAACCGCGCGCAGGAGGCTCTGGCGAAAGGGATCGATCTCGTTGAGCAGAAGTGTGGCACCAGTCCGTGCCGCGAACACAGCGAGAGCGCCGGTGCCAGCCGAGGGCTCCAGCACGGTCTCGCCCTTTTGTATTGCCGCCGCCCGCACCGTCAGGGCCGCGAATGCCAGAGGCGTAGAAAACTGCTGCAGCCGGATCTGCTGCTCTGACCGGCGGGTTTCCGTCAGGAGCCGAGAGGCAAGGAGCTTTGCGATAGCGATGTCACCCGCCGCGTTGTCCCCACGCAGCAGCACCTGGTTTGCCGCGGCCTGCATCAGGTCGTAGGCCATCCGCCAGTCCCAGGCGCCCCCGGCATCACTGCCATGAAGCGTCTCGCGCATGATGCGCGCGAGCGCTGAACTGCGCAGGGGCCGGTTGTCGACCTCCGCGCCGATCTGCGCGAGGGCAGAGGTGAGGTTAGCGTCGGAGATTGAGAGAGCCGGGTTTGCCAGTTTGGGCTTGGACATGGGGGTTTCCTTTGGATCAGGGTCTGAGTTCCAAAGGACAAAAAGCCCGCTTTCGCTTTTCAGGGTGAAGGAGGTCAGACCGCGCTGACCTCCAAGGCTTGGTCAGGACTTGGGTTCGACCTCCCGTTTCGCATCAATCAATGCCTGTGCGGCCTGCATCACCTGAACTTGAGATGTTCCCGTGCATTCCTCCTCCAGCGCGGCCTGCACCTTCGCGCGAAACCACGCGTCATACGAATTGACATCAACCGCCACGGAAATGCTCCTCGAGCCCGATATCCAGCAGCTTGCCGAGGTCATCGGGCATGTCTGCAACGTGCACAGCAATTGGGAAACGGTGCCCCGTCAGGTCAGGCGCGCATTGCTCCTCTAGCCCGAGGTGCTGCCTATCCTTTTCCGCCTCAATCATTGTGCTTTCTCCGACCCTATTATCAGCCGAGCTACATCTTCCAGCGGGGCGTCGTAAACGATAATGCCAAAGGGTCACAGCAAGCTGGCCCACTTACAGCTCAGGCGCCGCTACTAGGGATTTCTCGAACCGCTTGTCCGCCACCGCGGCTTCTTTCAGGAGCGCGTCGAAATTGTCAGGTGGGTTGCCATCTTCCAGCATCCCTTTGAAGGTCGCGTAGGCATCCGTCTTGCTGCCATAGGCGCGCAGGGTCTTGTCGTCGTTCACCCAGGCCACCACGATGACCTTCGCATCGCTGTTGAACCGGTAGAACAACCGATACTGCTGGAAGAATTTCGCCCGGAACCAGTGCTTGCGGTGATCGCCGAGTGTGCCGCCTTGCCGGAAGGCGGCGGCACCCGGATCTGCCGGTATGGCCTCGGTGACCAGCTTGAAGATGGCGGCCAGCCGTTTCGTCGGGTTTTTCTTGCGCCAGGTCTTAGGATCGCGTGCCTTACGCGCCTCGACCTCCAGGGTCAGCCCTTCGAGCTGATCCAGAAAGAGCGGATGCGCATAAATCGACCATCCGTTTACGACAAGGGGCGCCCCTGCGGGCACGGTATCGCCGGTCATTCATCCTCGAGCGATAGCGGCGCATCGAGATCGATGTCAACGTCTCCGACCAGTGCTGCAAGACGGTCATGCAAAGCCCCATCGAACGCCCGAATGCGATCCGGATGCGCCTTGATATCGGCCTCGACAAAATCGAGAAAGGCGCCGAGCGCGGGATCATCCTCGTCGCTGCGCACGGGCTCGATATAGACCCTGCCACTCGGCTCGGTGCAGTAACGAATCTGGTCGCCCTTGCCCAGCTTGAGCTGTTTGCGCACACCCGCCGGCACGGTCGTCTGATACCGATCCGTGAGTTTCGATACATCTTGTGCGAGGGCTGTCATGGCAGTCTCCTGAAGAAAAGGGGCTTTGCTGCCCGCGATAGGTAATGCATTTGCATTGCCTTGTCAAGACAAGCCGCTGCATCTGCTGTCGCCGGGCAGGTCGATGAACCGTCCGGCGCAGGACCTAATGTCGCCCCGCCAGGAACTCCGCCAGCACCGGGCTAGCCGCACCTTTCGCGGAGCTGAGCAGCTCCGAACCCGCAAGCGTGGCCTTCGAGAGGCGTACGAGCCCGCCGGTTTCCTCGATGCGGTAGCAGCGGCGCTTTTGCCGCCCGCGTCTGTAGTGGGTTGCGGTGACGATCTGACAGGTACTGCCATCGGTCAGGGTCACAGGCGCGGCGAGCTTGATCCTGTCGCCCTCTTGATAGTCAGGGATCGCGGCCCAGTCCTGGCAGCGCTGGCGCCATGCATGGGCGTAGCTGTCCGGATCTTTCAGGTCGGAGAGGAGCTTGATCAGCCCAAGGGGAGCACGAGACTTGTTCGTACCCGCGCTTTCTTCCATGTCCTTGTAGCCCCAGCAGCCGTCATCGTATCGGGTGAGGAAGACAGCCCCGAAAGTGATCGAGCCGTCAGGATCGGTGATATAGGTCGCGTCCTCGACAGGGGTGCCGTCGCGATTGGTAACCCTAGCCGCTGCATACCAGGTGGAGCCAACCTTACAGGCCTTGACCAGTTCAGTTCTGCGCCTGTCGCCCTCAAAGGTGCAGAGCCGGGCAATCTCCGCTTTCTCATCCGCGTAGGTCTGGACGCGGCCGTCGGTGTAGAAGAGCCAACCCATCACGCCGCCCTCCGGTCATCGATTTCCATCAGGGCATCGAGCGGCACGCGGTAGGGCTGCATCGCGTCGAAATCCTCGCAATTGCCGCAGTTCTGCACGATCGCGAAGGTGTCGCAGGCATCCTTGAGAATGACCCGGAAGGTGCCCCCGAGGCCCGAGGGCACCTCGTAGGTCCCGCCGATGAGATAGTCCGAGGCCCGGCGCACGAAGACGCGGATGCTGTGGCCATCGGTGGCGAGCCGGATGGCCCCCCGCCCCCGGTCGATGAGCACCTGCACATCGTCGAGAATGTCCGTGTAAAACTGGCCGGTCAGATCGCGGAACGCCATGCGGCGCTGCGCCATCCAGTCGGTATCCCGAAACGGGTTCATGCCATCTGCGAAAGCGAAGGAGGGATCGGCCTGCTCGGTGGTGACGATGCGGGTGGTGGTGCCGTCGATCCCGTTCGAGCGCAGATGCACGCCATTGCCGACGATGAGGATCAGGGCGGGCCTGTCCACCGGTCCCTTCCAGTTGGGCAGGAAGGTCTTGCAGGCGCGCGCGTGGGCGATTTGCGCCGCGACAGCGGACGCAGAGAACTTGAGAATAGCCATGGGGATGTCTTTCTGTTCGGTTTGGAAGGGTCGACCCGCGCGCTCGGAATGCTCCGCGCGGGTCAATTGATGCGTCAGGCCGCTTGCGCGACCTCGCTGGCAGGCTCCGGAGTTTCCCCGGTGTGCACCGCCTCCTCAAAGGCGCCACCCGCGGTCTGCATCATCGGCGGGCACCAGGCGGCCACGGCAGCGCGCTGCGCGTCCGTGAGTGTGGCGAAGGGTTCGGCGAAGAGCTTGTCACAAAAGGCGACGATCTCCCTCTTGCTCGACGAGGCCAGCGTCACCGCCTCCTGGGCGAGACCCAGATCTTCGCCGAGGATCCTCAGGAGCCAGGCCTTCTTGAAGCGGTTGAAGAGCGCCGCATTCGGCGTCCAGTGGGCGCGGATGTCGGGCATGATCTCGATCTCGAACGCATGCATCAGGCTGTCGCGCTGGCGGTCCCGCGCAAAGCAGGACTGCGTGGTGCTCGCGGTTGCAAAGGCGACGAGCTTGGCTTTCTCGCCCGGCTCTAGCGCGCGAAACGCCGCGAACTGATCGGCGGGCGCGCGGGTGTCATCAAGCCACGAGAGGTCAAGCGCATCATGCGCCGCCGCCACCTGCTCGAGCGAGGTCTCGTCGATCTCGTCCATCTTGGCGTGGGTGCGGTATTCCCTGCGTGCCTCGATCCTGATCGCCTGCGTGACACTCATACCGCTGGCCAGAACATCACTGACCAGCTTGAAGAGCGTCAGATCGAGCGTGGCCTCCGGATGCAGCGCCATCGCGGCGCCAAGGGCCATGGCCCGCTCGGTTTTAAGGTCCTCGGCCAATGAGGCCGGGTAGCTGATTTCGCCTGCGTCCGGGGCCCCCTCCCCCGTCGGGTTGACCGACGAGCCGCGCGCGCCTTCCACTTTCACGGTGTCCTCGGGGCGGACGAGGCCAATATGGAGCGTGATCTGCCCACCCTGCCACGACGCGATCACCCCGGACCGCGCAAGGTCCTCGGCGCTGTAGGCCTCCTGCAGGTCGCGGGCTTCCTCTTCCAAGGCGTCCACGCGGTCGTAGAGCGCATTGTAGGCATCGTCTTCGAGCCCCTCATCTTCCATCTCGAGCTGGAGTTGCTCAAGCTCGGCAGTGATCTCGTCGATGCGCTTCTGGGCGGCCTCGTCGGGCTCGATTGGACCGGGATAGACGCGGCCGTAGTCGGCCATGGTCGCGTAATCATAGCGGACCATCGCATCGGCCCAGGCAAAGCCAAGCTTTATGCGGGCCTCCTCGGCGGCGTCCGCGAGCTTCTCGAGCAGGATGGTCTCGACCAGCGCCGCATCTTCCAGCACCGAATGCTCTTCCAGAAGATCGGCCGCGACAGCGCCGCCGCGGGCCTCGTAGTCTTCCCGCACGAAGGCCCCGATATCGTCGCTGACCTGCACGCCGCGGGACTTCAATGCCTGACGGACAGTGTAGGCCTGCAGATAGCTGTCTTCCTTGGTGAGCGCCTCGTAGACCTCGCGCTGCACCTCCTGGCTCGGGTGCTCGGCAAAGGCCTTCATCGTGTCGAGCGTGATCGTCTTCGCCCGCGCCGCCGCGCGAATGTCGGGGTGGATCAGGCCATAGCGCAGACGCCCCTTCACGGCAGCGACCGTGGTGCCGAAGGTTCTTGCGATGGTCTCGGGCGTCTGACCGTCGACCTCCATCATCCGCGCGAAGGCCTCGAATTCGTCGATGGCATTCATCGGCGCTTGCGTGATGTTCTCGGCAAGCGACAGGGCTGTGGTGACGTCGCACTCCTCCGGCACAAGGCGGCACTCCACCTTGGTCTTCGCGGTGAACGCCTTGGCGGCCTTTTCCGCGACCAGCTCCTTCAGCGCGGCATGGCGTCGGCCACCGGCCAGCACTGCATATTTGTCGTCAAGCTTCTGGACGAGGAGCGGCTGGAGCAGGCCCAGAACGGCGATGCTTGCCTTCAGATGCGCGATGTTCTCGGGGTCATAGGTTTCCGGCGCGTTGCTGCGCACATTGGCGGGATGCGGGACGAGATCGCCGATAGCGACGGTAAGGGGAGCAAAGCTTGTGGTCATGGGATATCCTTCCAAGAGGGTGAGGTGTGGCCCGCGCGCTCACGCGCGTGACCAATCCCCGGCTTCAGGGATCACAACAACAAAAGGCCCACTTTCCCTTTGAGGAGTCAGCGGGCCTTCATCGTCTCAGATGTCAGGGTGAGGAGTCCCCTGCCCTACCAGTCGCGCGCCAGCATGATGGTCAGCACGCGCATGGTGGTGGCAGGATTGTCCGGGGTCTCAGCCCCATAGCGGAAGTCCGAGTCTGCTTCATAGAGATCGATCTTCCAGAACACGGTCTCGCCCCGGATCTCGACCGCCCCGAAATCGTGCCAGCCTTCAGGGTCATTCTCAGGCTCGAACATGGCAAACTCACCAGTTGCCTTCACCGCCTCGGCCATGAAGCCGTCGCCAGCCTCCATAAGCGAGCGGGTGACATGCATCCGGCCCTGTATGGGCTGCACCGGCGGCACCCCGAGGCATGCGAGCTTGCGAAACGCGTCGTTCTGCGCCGCGATCACACTCGGATCAGGGCTGTCTGTCTGGGTTTGTGCGGTGATGGTCATGGGGCATTCCTCTGTGAAATTGAAACACCGAATCCAAAGCCCACTTTTCCTTTTCCGCACGGCGGATGAATCGAGGCCGAAGGCGCCCTACCCGAACAGCCCCTTGGGTCTGTAATTCGGGTTGGGGATGGTTTCGATCCAGCCGCCCTGTTCCTTGATGGTCTCGAGCGCTGCCGAGAGTGGATAGGCGCCCTCGGACTGGCTCCACCAATAGGCACCGCGCTTGAAGGTGATGATCTTGCGGCGGCCACCTTCAAAGCAGGCCACCCGCAGCGTCTTGGGTTCCTTGCGTGACATGGGCGTCTCCGTTCTCCCTGTAGTCAGGCGGCCTCGGCGTCCTCCTCTACCCTCCCCACCTCCGATCTGGCGATCAGGTAGTCGCAAGCGCGCTGCGCGTCAGCGGCGTGCTTGAAGATCGCGCCCTTGTCCGACCGAAGAACGCGCAACCAGTTGTGGAGGTAGGCGGCATTCATCTCGAGCGTATGCGCCGTGAAGCCGAGCGTCTGACCCAGGAACACCGAGGTCAATTCCGCGACGATCTCCTCGCGCGCATAGGACGTGTTGCCAAACTTCGAGAACCCGAAATCGCGGTTCAGTCGATGGGGGGCTTTCGTGGCATGGGCCAGCTCATGCGCCCAGACCCCGTAGAAATTGCGCGGGTTCTCGAAACGCGCGATCGACGGCATGTAGACCTTATCCACGGGGGGCAAATAGTACGCCTCCGTTCCTGTGAAGACGGTCGTGATGTCGATGGCATCGAAAAACGCCTGCATGTGCGGGATCGGCTCGGACGGCGGATGCTCGGGTACGGGCTCCGGGTCAGGGTAGAAACTTTCGGGCAGGCCATCGATCTGGCAGGCATTGAACACGCGATATGATTTCTGGAAGCGGAAGATGCGGGCTTCCTCGGAGCGATCATCCCCGTCGCTGCGGTCATCCTCATCGCCGGCATCCCTCCGGCTTTGACCGTAGTAAACGACGACAGAGGACTTTTCGCCCTTGCGGACCTTTGCGTCCAACGCATTGGCTTGCGGCAGCGTCATCCAGAAAGGTGAGCTGTGGCCCGCCATCACGGTCCGCATCGTCAGCAGGAAGTTGTTCACCCCCTGGTAGGGTTCACCGCCCACGCGCAGGGGACGAGAGCTGCCCCCTGCGGTCCATGGCTTGCGCCACGGCAGGACGCCGCGCTCGATGATGCGGATGATTTCGTTTGTGATGACCTCGGAGGCATCGAATTTGGGCGTGCGGGATCGGGCCATGGCTGGCCTCCTTTCGAGTTTTGGTGAGAGGGAATGGTGATCAGGCTGACTGACGGGGCCGCGGATCATTGGTGATGCTCACGCCAAGCTGTTCGACCATGTCGATGTAGGTGATCAGCGAGACGGACTTGCCAGGCCCCCAAGGTTCAGGGTCGACCGATCCGTCCCGCGTCACCCGCGGCAAGTTCGCGAAGGCGATGAAGTCACTGATGGGTCGGATATCGATGAACGGGGTTCCTCGTGCGACCGCGAGGGCGGCCAAGGGAAAGCGCTCGATCGGCGCGAGGGTCGAGACGGTGGTCCAACCGAGATGGATGAACGTGCCGCCCTCTCCGCAGATCACATGGGCATTCGGCAGCGTCGCCGCCTGCCTGAGATAGCCGAGATCACGCAGGACGGTCTCGCGCTCGAGCTGCAGTGCCTGGCCCGTCTGGCCAGTTCGGCGTAGTTCCTTGTGCCGCCACCACGAGGCAGCGGTCGCGCGTAACACGCGCAAGACACCTGTTTGCATCGGAATGCCCTTCATCAGGAAAGACAGACCGGAATCCGGCCCGGACCCATCTGAGGGACCCCAAAGGCCCTCATCCGTCAGTCACAAAACCCGAAGAACACTTTCTCTTTTTCCGGCCCTTTTGGGCACACAACAAAACCGAAAAGCCCGGCCCTTCTGCCGAAGCCATTGATTTCATGCAGCAATTCTAGATCGGCAGCCAGGATCGGCAACGCATATCGGCAAAACCTTGCTTGAAAGTACGAAATGTGTTTATTTTTCAATTACTTTGCAAACATAGAAGATCGGCAAAATGCTGGAGACACCCGCCAGGATCGAACCCTGCTTCTTTGAGGAGCATATTCCTACAGAACTGGCAGACCTTTCGGTCGACATCCAGAGGCAAGCCACCGGGCTGGGACAAGGGTTGCATCCTGACAGCGCAGCCGAACTTGCCGATCTCGTCCGTGTGATGAACTGCTACTACTCCAACCTGATCGAAGGACACAACACGCGCCCCCGCGACATCGAAAGGGCGCTGGCTGGTGCCGAGCTTGAGGAAGAAACCCGTCCCCTCGCCCTTGAGGCCCGGGCGCACGTCATCGTTCAACGGGCCATCGACGAGATGCATCGCAAGGGCACCCTGCCCCGCCCCACATCCGTCGAATTCCTGACTTGGGTCCATAAGAGCTTCTACGACGAGATGCCGGATGAGTTTCGGGTCATCGAACATCCCGACGGCACACAAGAGCCCATCGTTCCGGGACGCATGCGCCAGGATGATGATCGGGAAGTTGCGGTCGGGCGCCACCTACCTCCTTCATCGTCGCGCGTCGCGGCATTCATGGACCATTTCGACAAACGATTTCAGATTGCGGCGCGGTCTTCGAGCGGACGGATCATCGCGATCGCCTCTGCGCATCACCGGCTCAACTACATCCACCCTTTCCCAGATGGTAACGGCCGTGTCAGCAGACTGATGTCTCATGCCATGGCCCTCACAGCGGGGATTGGTGGCCAAGGGCTCTGGTCCGTATCACGTGGGCTGGCCCGCGGGCTAACCGATCGGGGCGAGTACAAACGGATGATGGATCTGGCCGACAGTCCACGTCGCGGAGACCGCGACGGACGGGGGAACCTGTCAGAAGCGGCACTGAGGACGTTCAGTGAATGGTTCCTAAAGGTGACGCTCGATCAGATCATCTTCTCAGCAAGATTGTTCGATCTCGGCGGACTGGACCAACGGTATCGTCGTCTTGTTGCAGATACCATCGATGACAAGCGTGCGCCGGAACTGATCTCGGCGGTACTTCGGCATGGCGCACTGGAACGAGGCGACGCGCAGATTGTGCTCAAGACATCCGAGCGTACTGCTCGCAACACACTGAGTAAACTGACTGCCGCCGGATACCTGACCTCCGCATCTCCGAAGACTCCGGTGCGGTTGGCGTTTCCGTTGGACTACCGGGAACGTCTTTTCCCTAACCTGTTTGGCGATGGTGACCTGCCGGCGTGACTGGCAACCGAAGGACCCTGTTTCTGGCCAAGTCCGCGAGCGCAGCCTCTGACCGTGTTGGAAAGAAGTTCACAACTGTGAACTATCCCGAGCTATCCTACTTGTCAGCCGAGTTCACAGCTGTGAACTCATCATGCAGCATCCCGCCGCATCAAGGCCATGATCATCGGACCGCAGGAGAACTCCCCAATTGCTGCCTTTGAAGATAGGGTTCTCAAGTAGCCTCCAGGTGATCGGATATCCGCAAACCGTTCAAGCATTGCAACGATCACAACAGACGCTTCTTCGGGACCCATATAGCGTTTGGCCTCGTCCCACGCGGACGGGGAAATACCCATCATGGGCCTGACCACATCAGCCACCCGGACCAGATCGTGCCAGTGGCGCACGGGCTGCTCGGAATACGCTTTGAATTCCTGACAGGAGGCGAGGACGAGACCAAGCGGTATGTTCGGCATCAGTTGATCGTCAATAGTTGCCGTTGAGTTGCCCTCATCTTCAGAACACAGAGGACTATTGGCAACTTCTGGAGTTTCGCGCACAGCGCCTCCGCCCCGCGCTTTTTCTAAGCGAGGTTCAAGATCATAAGAGTCTTTATTTGAATTCTGATAGTGCTGCTCAGAAACAGCATCATTGGTGCTCATATTTTCTGTTTCACAGCCATCCAGAAGGCTTCGGGCGTGATCTAAAGCTGACCCCAAAGCGTCTTCGATGCGCCTAAGGTCTTCCATTTCGAGTTTTCTGCGAAGATCTCGGGCCGTTAGGGCCGCAAGATCAGAGAATTGGTCCCAGACGCCTTGATCCGGACGAAGTGAGCGCCCGTACTCGGCCAGCCCTGCGAGGTCACGCCGCATGAGGCTCACAGTGGCACGTAGGCGCTTGTACCGCTCTTCTGCGGCCCGGACGGTCTCAGCGGCCTCACAAACCTCCTGGAAGCGTCGAACGAGCGGAGAGAGGTCGAACCCAAACGCAACCTTTTCGTCGCCGTAGCGGCGGGCATAGCGCTTCCCATTGGGGCTATCGCGCCGGATAACAAAGCCAGTCTGCACAAGGTTGGAGAGGTGGCGCCGCATCGTCGAGCAGGGCATGCCGTTCAGGCGCTCGCAAATCGCCTTGTTGGACGGATGTACAATCAATTCGCTGTCATTGCCTCCGAGAATTGTCGCTTGGTGAAAGCTGACCAGCGCCTGAAGCACCGTCAAATCCCGATCGGACAAGCCGAACGCGACTCGAGCGGCAGCGAGCTCCCTCAGGACCTCCCACTTGTTGGCGCCGGCTGGGGGCAGGTCTTCCTGGGTCGCTGCCTGATGTTTCAGGATGGCAGCATCTATCGTTCGCCGGAACGGCGTTACGGGCGTGTATTCCATTTTGTCATTCACGAAGACAAAAATATCCCGGTCCGCGAATCACTTTGGACTTGCGGAAAATAGCTCCGGACACTACCTTGAAGGTGCTAGAAACAAGTTAGGGTCTCGTGGAGTGGTCGCTTTGCGGGACCTTTTCTTTTGCCTTTTCGTGCCTCCTTCTTTGATTTCTGCTCTTCCTCAGTCTTCCGACCGCTGCTTCCAGCGTTCGTGAAGGTCTTCAATCATGTCATGTACTTGCGTCTCGACCCAATCGGCGAAGTCTCCACCCGCCAACTCGATCGATAGGCCCTTGGCAGTGCGTTTGACCGTGCCGCCGCGTTTGCCGCCGATCTTCAGCGGGACGCTGGAAGGTGGGGCAGGGGAGGGCGACTTGGCCGGTTTAATCGCCTTGGTCACAGCCTTTTCTACGGCCAGGAACGCTTGGATGGACGGGTCATTGGTAGAGGCAACGTCATCCACCACCATGGAGGTCTCGGCATTTTCACGTGCCTCTTTCGCGATCCCGATAAGGTCCTCGCGGTCCAGACCATTCTCGTCGATGGCCCGACCAAGGGATTCCCATCGGGGTCGGCCAATGCCATGGGCGGCGCCAATGGCGCGTACCAGATCCGGCCCGACCATGTCCGCGATCGCGATCGCCATAGATATGGACGACTTCGTGACGGTAAGAATTTCTGCAACTTGAGATTGATTTCCGAAGCCGGACGACACAAGGTCCTTTGCGAACAGGGCCTTTTCAATAAAAGACAAATCGCGCCGCCCCATGTTCTCCGAAATCTGAGCACGCAGAGCGCTGTCGTCATCCAGGTTGGTGACTAACGCGCGAACCTTGGTAACCTTATCGGACTGACGGATCGCCTCCAGCCTGCGTCGCCCATAGACCAAAAGGTAGCGATCATCTTCACCCGGCGCACGTCGCACGAGGATCGGAACAGTCTGACCGTTCGCCTCAATCGCGTCGCGCAAATCCAGTACATCGGCCGGGTCAAGTCGGTCCGCCATACGCCCGTCTTCGATGCTCGCCGGGTCCAGTTCCCAAACATGATGGGAATCGACCGCGTCGCGGGCGGACCGAAGGGCGCGATTCGAGGTCATCATCGGTGTCACAGCACCTGTCTGAGGGGCAGGGGAGGGGGCCCCAGCTGCCGCGAGACTGTCCAGCATTGACATGCGCTTCTTCTTGCCACTGGTCATGTGCGCCCCCAGGTTCTCTGGATCAGGTCGGCGATCTCGTCATTCAGCGTATTCAGGCTCTCAATCGCGCGATCATAGGTGGAACGCGTGAACGCGCTGCGTTCCACTTCATAAAGTGTCTGCTTGGTCAGGCCCGCATCTGAGATGGCTGTAGACTTCAACATGGGCGAATTCAGCACGGCTTCGCCGTACATTGTTCGCAGGAAAGCCACGATGCGGTTCTGCGGCGCATCCTGCGGCTCGTAGCGGGTCAAAACATAGCGCATCCAGTCATGAGACATGTCAGCGCCGCTCTCGGCGATCACGTCCATGAGGTCGGCTGTCATGCGGAGGAATTGCGACATGGACATCACATCGAGCATCTCTGGATGGATGGTCACCAGAACGCCCGTGGCCGCGGACAGGGCGGACATGGTCAGAAAGCCAAGCTGCGGCGGGCAATCTATGACGACCACGTCGTAGTCCTCATCGACCTGGGCCAGCGCCTCCTTCACGCGGAAGAAGAAAAGTCCGGCATTGCCCTGTGCCAGCGCGCGCGGGGTGTCGTGCTCGAATTCCATCAGTTCGAGGTTGCCGGGGATCAAGTCCAAATTGGGGATATAGGTCTTGCGGATGACCGACCGGATCGGCTCCGGGTCCTCATAGCGGATCGCATCGTAGAGAGTGCCACCATCTTCGAGGTCCAATTCCGGCTGAACGCCGTGCAGCGCGGTGAAGGAAGCTTGTGGGTCAAGATCAATGCCCAGCACACGATATCCGCGCAGGGCAAGCCGTTGGGCGAGATGGGCAGAGGTTGTTGTTTTTCCAGACCCACCCTTGAAATTCATCACGCCGATGACCTGAAGATGATCACCTTCTCGTCGTCCGGGAACGTAATCGCCCGGCTTGCGAGCGGTTTTTTCAAGGAGCACACGCAGCGCCTGGATATCCTGCGCCGAGTAAAGACGACGGTTGCCGGCGGTAAGCTCGGGAGAAGGCCCTTTGCCATCCAAGTTGAGTTTGCGAAGATAGGAATCGTTTACGCCGAGTAGCGCCGCAGCCTCACCAGAGGTGAATTTGCGCATGGTCTTCTCGGCATCGGGTGGAAACAGGCTCTCACGTTGCGAATGCAACTGGTTCGCCAGCCATTCCGAATGCTGGCGGATCACCGCGTTGAGATCCTCATGCACAAAGGTATTATCCATCTGCCCTCTCGCTTCCGAGACATCGCGTCTTTGGCGTGTTCACGGAAATTGACGTTTTTTGCCTCGTTTCCGTGACTATTGGCGCAAGAGTCGGATTCGCGCAAGGTTTTTCCACATCTAGTGGGCGAGTCCTCACCGAACACAAGGCTGTTAGGCTTCCTGCTGCATGGTGTAACGCACCGCATCCCACGAAAAGGGACAGGGCAGAACTCTTTTCGGAGGGCTCCAACATGGCTTTAGAGCGCACCAAAGCTTGCCTTTTGGCAGTTCTGGATATACATTATTGGATGTTTATCCATGCCTGAGAGGACAAGATGCAAGTTGCCAAATGGGGAAACTCCCTTGCCGTCCGGCTACCCGCGGATCTTGTGAGGGAACTCGGCTTAAAGGAAGGTGATCAGGTCGACCTGGTAAAGGACGATGGAACCATTCTTGTGAGACGCCAACCTCGTGCCGATGAAGTTCTGCAAGGGCTAAGGCGGTTTCGCGGAAAACTGCCCAAGGACGCGCGTCTAAGCCGCGACGCCGCGCATGAGCGCTGAATTCGCAGACACGAATGTTGTGCTCTACCTGCTCGACGATGGTCCAAAGGCTGAGAGGGCGGAGGAAATTCTGGGGCAGGGACCCCGGATCAGCGTTCAGGTCCTGAACGAAGCGATGGTCAATTGCCGACGGAAAGCTGGGCTCAGTTGGGAAGATACCGGAGCGTTTCTTGAGGGTATTAAGTCCTTATGCCCTGTCGAGGGCCTAACGGTTCAAACCCATCAAGTCGGTCGCGCGTTGGCAGAGAAGTACCAGTTATCGGTCTATGACGCGATGATCGTGTCTGCCGCGCTGATCGCTGGGTGCACGACGTTGTGGACTGAGGACATGCACGACGGATTGCTGGTCGAGGATCGGCTGCGCATCGTCAATCCATTTGCCTGACCAGCAACCCAAGTCGCTCCGCCCGTTCCAACAGCATCCTAACGGATGACGGTTGCCAGCTTGTACGTCCCCGTGGAGTCCGCTCACGCATGGCTTCCAACCGGTCGCAGATCGACTGTAGCGTGATTTCCGGGTCCGAACCTTTGATGGCCGCAACAATCGCAGGCAGGCGATCGTCGGTTTCGCAACGTCCAGCGCGTCCAAGCACTTCAGCGGGCAGGAACCCGTCCCGCACATATGCTTTCACGGCGCGGAGCAGGCGGCTTTGCGTCCAATGGCGGCTGTGGGGTAGGGGGCCATTGATAATCCGCAGAACGTCTTCCCATGCCATATCGGGGCGCAAGCGGCGCACATGTGGCACCCAATCCTGCGCGGTTTCGTTCAGGCGCTCCATGTAGCCGTCCTGTCGTGCCAGCCGCACCTTGCGCAGCGCGGCGGGGTCTTTGGTGCGAAGCCCAGGATTGCCACCAACGCGCCCTTTGGCGCGTGCCGAGGCAAGGCCCGCCTTGGTACGCTCGCGTATTAGCGCGCGTTCGAACTCGGCCGCGGCGCCCAGAACCTGCAGCGTGAACTTTCCTTGAGGGGAGGCAGTGTCGATCGGGTCCTGGAGCGAGCGGAAGAACGCCCCCTTGCCTTCCAGTCTTTCGATCACCTCAAGTAGGTGCGACAAAGACCGCGCAAGCCGGTCGATCCGCACGACGACCAGCGTGTCGCCCTTGCCAATCCGCTCCAGCACACGTGCAAGCACGGGCCGCGCGCGATTGCCGCCCGAGGCGTGCTCTTCAAAGATCTCGGCGCATCCCGCAGACTGCAGTGCCTCAGACTGGGGCAGGGGGGTCTGATCCTCGGTGGAGACGCGCGCATAGCCAATCAGCGGCATGAAACTGGGCCGTTTGCAATTTTATGTACCACCAATAAACGACCGTTTGTAAACGAATGCAAGGGCGTGCTCTGTGGCTATGCTTACCGGAATGCCCTTTGTTTCCATACAATGAGCGCGATCAGAGAGCCCTCGGCGACCATCGCCCGCGCGTGCTACATAAGGAGCGTGGGCGTACTCTGACAAAACCCTTGGGTAATGTGCAGAATTCCAGTATTTTGCATATATGAAGCCTCAAGCGCCTGCGTTGCATGATGAATCGGACGTTCTCTTCCTCGACGCTGAGGAGGTGGAACAGTCGTCTGAGGACGATCTTTGGTTCCTGCCCGGTCCCATGGAAGAGGAGCCGGATTATCTGCCGCCCGGACCGCGGGCCGAACCGCGTGAAACCGAGGTCCTCGACGATTGGCGGAAGGCAGAGGCGGGTCATGCCGCGCGTCTTGCCCGTGTGGCCGGTCGCGTCGGCGCGCTGGACGACCGCCTGAAGCGCAGCCCGGAAGGATGGCGGCACAGGTTAGCCCTGATCGAGGCTGCCGACCTCAGCTGGTTCGTGGGTGACCGCATCGGCCCAGATCGGCTGACGCTCTGGATCTCCATGCGCTTGTCCGGCGTACAGGACGACACCGGATCACTTGCGCGGGTTGGTTGGGCGGTGCGGCGTTTGACAGGGGGGCCAAGCCCAGAGGTGGACCTGTCCGCCTTCCTCGACCGTCGCGATCCCGATAACATGACAGATGAAGCCGAGCCTTTCGCGGATCGTGCGGGCGGTTGGCTGAACCTGATGGCGCAAGCCGCCGAGCTGCACCCGATAACCCGTGCTTGCGCGGGTTATCACCTCTGGAACCTCGCGGGCCTCGGGCTGCACGGCGACCGAATGGAAGCAGCGGTTACGGCCGCGCGGATCGCGGCCAGCGAGGGCAAGGGAGCAGTCTTTGCACCTCTGGCCATGGGCGGGGCAGGGGGGTTGCGCGCCGGTGGCCCACCCGCTGACCGCCTGGCGCGCTGGCTGGACGGGATGGAGACGGCGTGTCTGACCGCGATGCGACACCTCGACGATATCGAGGCATGGTCAGCGAGGGCGGCAGCCGACATGACCTCGCTCTCGGGCAAGACCCCACGCGCGTTGCGCGCCCTGCTGACCGAATGGCCCCTAGTCTCCGCTCCGATGGCTGAGACCCTTACAGACTCGAGCCGCGCCGCGGTCCAGCGTAACCTCGCCTGGATGGAAGCGCGGGGTCTGGTCCGAGAGCTAACCGGGCAAGGACGCTATCGGATGTGGCGCACCACGAACTGAAGGCCGCAGAAGACTTCGCCGATTTTGCTGGCGGCCAAGGTGACCTTCATAACTCGCGCGCCAGTAGGGCGTGAAGAAACCCGTATGCAGTTAATGCATTTGTTGCACTTATTTCATATATGATGGTAGACAGCAGAAAACAGAGAGGAGACCATCATGAACATGTTGGCACACCGACATCTTCCACCGACCCCGCAGGACGCGGCGATCGCGCGCGTCTCGGGACAGGCCCTGTCGCGCTTTGCGGCGGCCCGGGGACCGCTGAAACTTCGCGTTACAGACGCGGAGCAGATGGAACCGATCGAACTTCCCGCAGGCGCTGTCGCGCTGCTCATGGAGATCCTTGAAGCGATGGCAGCCGGCTGCGGCGTCACCATCATCCCCGAGAATGCCGAGCTCTCTACGGTCCAGGCAGCTGAGGTTCTGAACGTTTCGCGACCGTTCATTATCAAATTGCTTGAGGATGGCAGTATCCCGCATCGAAAGGTCGGCAAGCATCGCCGCGTCCGCATGGAAGACGTCATGTCGTACAAGGCAGCCATCGACAACGAGCGCGAAGCCGTCCTTGATCAACTTGCCACCGACGCACAGGACCAGGACATGGGCTATGGCTCGAAATGAGCCAGTACATGTAGTGAACCGCAATCATCCGCGTCTTGAACTGCAAACATCGTGGTTTTTCGATCAGATTAACTGCGTTTATCTGGGGTACGGAAACCGAATTG
>NZ_JALPQE010000007.1:0-155171 GCF_023195575.1 Aliiroseovarius sp. S2029 | reverse complement strand
CAATTCGGTTTCCGTACCCCAGATAAACGCAGTTAATCTGATCGAAAAACCACGATGTTTGCAGTTCAAGACGCGGATGATTGCGGTTCACTACACATAGGCATTGGCTTCTAGGCGTTGCGATCTGAATAACTGGTTCAGTGAAGTCGCGCGGCAAAATTTTCTTCGCCAACGCATGCCCGGTTTGGGCCGCCCGTGGCCCTCTAAGGTGCCAACTTACCAATTTCGCCAACTCAATCCCATAGTTGCGGCGATGGCTTCAGGGCACCCAGCTTGAACACGGCTACGATAAGCGCGAACAGATAGACCGTTTTTAAGCGCAACAACTTCCCACTCATCATCGGGGTTAGGCGCTATTTCCCGCACTCCATCAGTTGCAGCTCTTTCACCAGACCAGCCTCGTTTCAGCCTTTGTCTAAAGGTTTGAAAAGCTATCCCATTCTCCTCAGCAACAGGCGATGCTGGAAGGCCATTTTCCAATGTAGCCAAGCCATCGCGACGCCGATTTTCGAATGCAACCCGATCATAAGGATACTGGGTGTGCTCGCAGGGAACGGTCCACACCTTCGCTCCATTCTCTCCATCCACCAATTCCACCTTTGATGGATCAATCATTGGAAGTGGCTTCAGACCATAGCGTTGACAAAGCCACCAAGCTTCTTCCCGATTTGTAGCTTTGCCGATTGGTTGACCGCCCAAGGGAGCAACATCACTTATCATCAATTCTTTCCATTTCAAAGTAGTCTAGCCGGTTCGTTGGGAGCGGCCGGATCGCAAGAATGTAAGCATCCGAGACCAGTACGAAAATATGCGACGACCCCACTTTTTTCAGAATTCTCAAATTAGCGCTGTGCCTTCGATACTGTCTTTTGGTCAAGGACGTTTTCGGGTTTGCAGCGGATGTCCGAAAAGCGGGCTGCTATCGCAGCATCCACAGGTATGGATGAACGGCGGGAATGGGCCGCCCTCACCGCTGCTGAACGGCCCTGGCACCAAGATGCTGCGTGTGCTCCGATGACAGCAACGAGCCCAAACCGGAAGTGCCAGTTTCTCGCTGCGCGTGCTCGCAGCAGGAATAATGCCGCAAGGGCGTAAGATAATGCGCTGCCACGCAGCAGGAAAACTGGTCGTTCACGCTGGCTACAGCAAATCTGAAATCACGAACTTCCACAGCGCGGATTTTCCCGCTATTTGCGACTGGCCCTGAAAAGTCCAGGCGCAGAGGTTCGCCACATACTTCCCCGGGGAGGTTGCGGCCGTGTGTTCTGGGCAAAAAGCCAATTACTCGTCTACCTGAGCGCGACCGTTTCGTTCGTGGCGTTGGCTATGACGGTTTCTTCATCCGTTGGCAAAACCAGCACATCAACGGAGGATTGCGCGGAACTAATACAAAGCGAATTGCCGTCATTGCAGCTTGGATCCAGATCGACACCGAGATATGCAATTCGGTCACAGATCAACCTGCGGACCTGCGCTGAATTTTCACCTATCCCTGCCGTGAAAACGATCGCGTCAAGCCCGCCAAGCGCCGTGACCAGGCCGCCAAGAACGCTGGCCGCCCGGAAGCAGAACAACTCGATCGCCTCGCGAGCTCTTGGATCGTTGCTTTGTTCCAGATCCCACATATTGTTGCTGATCCCCGACACACCGAGAAGCCCGGAGCGGCGGTAGAGCAGCGTCTCGATCTCGGTCGCGTTCAGACCCTTGCTTTGCATTAGGTACAGAACGACGCCCGCATCCAGCGCGCCACAGCGCCGCCCCATCATCAGCCCGTCAAGCGCCGTAAACCCCATGCTTGTCGCGACACTTTGCCGGTTCTTCATGGCGCAAATGCTGGCGCCGTTACCGAGATGAGCGACGATCACCCGGCCCTCGGCCCTTTCGCCAAGATGATCGGGCAGAATTCCTGCGATATACTCATAGGAGAGCCCGTGAAAGCCATAGCGGATAACCCCTTCATCGCTCAGATCCCGCGGCAGGGCGAACAGTTGGGCAAGCGGGTCCTGTGTTCGGTGAAAGCTCGTGTCGAAACAGGCGACTTGGGGTAGTGCGGGCTGCAACCGCGATATTGCGCGGATGGCAGCAAGGTTGTGTGGCTGATGCAGCGGTGCGAGGGGAATCAGTCGTTCCAGCTGGCTCAGAACTGCGTCATCGACGACAACTGGCTTGGAGAAATCACGTCCACCGTGAACGACTCTGTGCCCGACGGCGACAAGTCTTCTGTCCGCACGATGCTGTGCCAGCCAATCCAGAAGGAGCGATATCAACTCTTGATGATCGGCTGCGGCGTCGATGTTCTTCGGCATGTCCATGTCGATCGCGGCACCATCGGCGCGAATTGCAGAGAAGACGGGATCACGTCCGACACCCGCCACCTTGCCGCGGATCAGAGGAGCCGTGTTCGCACCTCTCGGGTAGACGGCGAACTTGATACTCGACGAACCTGCATTGAGAACCAGTACGACGTCCGTCATGACACGACCTGTTTCGCATGGTGGATGTAGAGCTGTGCCATTGCCGACGAGGCAAGCCGCGACATCACGCCGTCGGCCCGACTGGTCAGGATGATCGGGACACGAGCACCAAGAACGATCCCCGCAGCCTCGGCGCCGGCAAGGTGAATCAGCTGCTTGGCGATCATGTTGCCTGCCTCGAGATCGGGCACGACAAGGATATCGGCGTCGCCTGCCACTTCCGAGACGATGCCCTTGGCCGCTGCAGCCGACTTCGACACGGCGTTGTCGAAGGCCAGGGGACCGTCGAGCACTCCGCCCGTGATCTGGCCTCGATCCCACATCTTGCAAAGTGCCGCTGCTTCGATTGTCGACGGGATTTTCGGATAGACCGTTTCCACCGCCGACAGGATCGCGACCTTCGGCCGGTCAACCCCGAGCGCCCGTGCCAGATCGATGGCGTTTTGCACGATGTCGCGTTTGGTACCGAGATCGGGAAAGATGTTGATCGCCGCGTCGGTCACGAAGAGCGGTTTGGGATAGTGCGGCACGTCGAGCGCGAAGATGTGACTCATCCGGCGTTCGGTGCGCAGGCCCGTGTCGCGATCAACGACAGGGTCCATCAATTCGTCGGTGTGCAGCTTGCCTTTCATCAATGCTTCGGCCTTGCCGTTGCGGACAAGCGCGACGGCGCGCTCGGCGGCGGCGTGGCTGTGCGGGACATCCACGATCTCGATACCTTCAAGGCTAAGGCCGGCTTCTTCGGCAACCACATCGAGTTTTGCCCTGGGTGCGACAAGGATCGGAACGATCAGCCCCTGGCTTGCCGCCTCCAGCGCGCCTGTCAGTGACAGCGCGTCGCAAGGATGGACAACAGCGGTGCGAACCGGCGCCATCGCATGTGTCGCAGCGATCAGATCGCGATAGCGTGCGCCTCGTTCATGCAGATGCACTTCGGGCAGGACGACGCGGGGACGGCGGACTTTTTCGGTCGGTGCAATGACCTCGGCCTGCCCCGTTATCGCGGTCTCACCGTCCTGATTGACGCAAAGGCAGTCAAGCTTCAGCCGCTTGGTATCGGCATCCTTTGACGCCACGGTCACGCGAACCGTCACGGTATCGCCCAACCCTACGGGCCGACGAAAGCTGAGGTTCTGGTTGAGGTAGATCGTGCCGGGGCCAGGCAGTTCGGTGCCCAGAACAGCCGAGATCAGCGCGCCGCCCCACATGCCGTGCGCAATGACTTCGTGAAACATGTCCGAGCGGGCGTATTCCTCGTCGACATGGGCCGGGTTTACATCGCCCGACATCACCGCGAAAAGCTCGATGTCATCGGTCTTTAGCTTGCGGGTGAGCTCCGCGCTGTCGCCAATCTCGATTTCGTCGAATGTCTTGTTTTCAATGTATTGCATGGGGCAGCTCCTGTGCACCAGGCCGGCATGCGGGGTGCATCCGACCTATTCTCGGTCGGATTTCTTGTCGGCCTCGATTTTTTCGGCGACCGCCTCGACGTCCCGAAAGGCGTCGCCGCCGGAAAGATCGCCGTCGACATGGGCAACCTGCTTGTCGTTGATCTTCAGATCGGCCTCGCCCCAGGGATGGGTATCGATCTCCAGTTCATCATCGCCGACAGTTGCGGTGAAACGTTGTTCGGTGGCGCCTTTGCCGGTCGGAAAGGTGGTGTCCGGCGTCCAGTTGATAGACTTCTTGGTCATGAATTCTCTCCTTTGGTTCAGGACATGACGTGATATCCGGCGTCGACGTAAGAAATGTTGCCGGTTACATTGCGCGCGGCATCGCTGACAAGGCCCGCGGCCATGTTGCCGACATCCTCGGTGGTCACCAGCCGCTGCTGCGGCGCGCGCGCCCGAGCCTCGTCGATCAGCGCATCGAAATGTGCAATTCCCGAGGCCGCGCGTGTCATCAGCGGGCCCGGCGACAGGGCATTGACCCGGATGCCTTCAGGTCCGAGTTCAGCCGCCATGTATTTCACGCTGGCCTCCAGCGCCGCTTTCACTGGCCCCATCACGTTGTATTGGTCGACGACCTTTTCGGCACCGTAATAGCTGACCGTCAGCAGGCAGCCCCCAGCCTTCATCAGCGGTCGCGCCCTGCGCGCGAGCCGCATGAACGAGTGAACCGAGATGTCCATCGCTGCGCCAAAGCCTTCCCGCGAACAATCGACAACATTGCCGTGCAGGTCTTCCTTCGGACAATAGGCGACCGAGTGCAGGACGAAATCAAGCTGCCCCCAAGAGGAGGCAATGGCCTCGAACAACGCATCCATGTCCGCGTCGGCTGTGACATCCAGCGGCATGAAGATTTCAGCGTCCAGCGCCTCGGCGACCGGTTGCACAAAGGGTCGCGCCCTTTCATTGAGGTAGGTAACTGCAAGTTCGGCCCCCTCCCGATGGAAAGCGCGCGCGCAGCCGCTGGCGATCGAATGTTCGTTTGCGATCCCGACCACGAGACCGCGTTTTCCGTCAAGCAAGCCCATCTCTGTTCTTCCCTTTGTTGTGCGGCAGGTGTCTATTTCTGATGAACGTAGGTTCCCGGCGCGTCGGCCAGGGCATTGCCCATGGCGGGCGGGGGGACAGGCTTGCCTGACCGTTCTTCAAGCCAGGACACCCATTCCAGCCACCACGAGCCATCCTTCTTCGGTGTTTGTGCGGCCCAGCTTTCGCGATCGACATAGCGGTCATCATGGCGTGTCGTGGCAATCTGATAGCTGCGGTTCTTGTGGCCGGGCTCCGAAACAATGCCGGCATTGTGCCCACCGCTGGTCAGCACGAAAGTCAGATCGGTATCGAGATAGAGATGCATCTTGTAGACCGATGGCCAGGGCGCCACGTGGTCCTTGACCGTGCCGACGGAAAACACCGGAACCCGGATGTCGGTCACCGAAATCGGACGTCCCTCGACGACGAAGCGCCCTTCGGTCAACTCGTTGTTCAGATAGAGCGACCGGAGGTATTCCGAATGCATCCGGAACGGCATCCGCGTGCCGTCCGCGTTCCAGGCCAGAAGGTCGAACATCGCCGGTTCGTCGCCCATCAGGTAGCTGTGAAGGATCCGCGACCAGACCAGATCCACGGAATTGATCATCTGGAAGGCCCCGGACATCTGCGTGGTGTCGAGATATCCCTGATCCCACATCATGTCTTCGAGGAAGGTCAATTGGCTTTCGTTGATGAACAGCTGCAACTCGCCCGGCTCGGTAAAGTCGATCTGCGAGGCGAAATAGCTCAGCGATGCGAACGGATCGCCGCCGTCGCGGCCGATGGCGGCGGCGGCGATGGACAGCAGCGTGCCGCCGAGGCAGTAGCCGACGCCGTGGATTTTCTGATCCGGCACAATGCCCTGCACCGCGCCGATTGCATCCATGACGCCCATCTTGCGGTAGTCGTCGAGCCCCAGATCGCGATCCTCGGCACCCGGATTGCGCCATGAGATCATGAAGACCGTATAGCCCTGGTCGACCATGAACTTCACCATCGAGTTTTCGGGCGAGAGGTCGAGGATGTAGTATTTCATGATCCACGCCGGTACGATCAGGATGGGTTCCGGTCTGACCTTGTCAGTGGTCGGCGTGTATTGAATGAGCTCAATCAGATGGTTGCGATAGACCACTTTGCCGGGCGTCACGGCAACCTCGTGGCCGGGCCGGTAGGCTTCGGCCCCGGCTGGTGGCTTGTCGTTTTGCAGGCGGTCCAGATCGTCGAGCCAGTTCTGAAAGCCGCGCACCAGGTTCTGCCCGCCGTCCTCCAGGGTCTTTTCCTGCACTTCCGGATTGGTCAGAAAATAGTTCGACGGCGAAAACACATCGAGGAACTGCCGGGTTGCGAATTCCATGACGTTTTCGTGTTGTCTGGTGACGCCGCGTACGCCTGTTGTCGCGTTGTGCCACCATTGCTGATTGAGAAGGAAGGACTGGTAGAACAGGTTGTAAGGCCATTTCTGCCAGGCGTCCCCGCGGAACCTCCGGTCTTGCGGCAATGGCTCGATACAGGGAGCGGTTTCATCGCTGTTGACGGCGCACGTCGCCGCATAGCGTGCAAGCCGCATGAACTTTCGAAACGCCTTCTCCGACAATTCGAACTGCTTTCCGGGAGATGTTGCCAGATGCGCCAACCAGTCCAGATAGGCACCGGAGAGTGCCGCGGGCGACAGACCCATTGTAAATTTGCCCATCCGGGCTTTCAGCGCGCGATCCAAAAACTCAGGCAGATCGGTATCCGGAAATGGCTTATTGCCAGCTTCCTGTTTCGGCGAATCCAGAGGATCAGAGAAACCAAGTATTTTTCCGCCCGACCCGGCCTTGGCGCTAATCTCGTGGGGCATATTGGCGGCTTTGGGTATTGCATGGCCCATCGCTTGGCTCCTTCTGTATGGTCCGCGCCGGTTTAGCGATGCCCGCTTAACGATCCTTGCTCTCGATCAATTCGCCAAAGTTGAATCGGCGTTAGACGCTGGATTGTTCGTTTCAAGGTAAGCACGAAACCCTGCCGACGCATCCGACAGTTTGGCATATCGGTTATGTGAATACTGCAATGCAGCATGTGTTTACGCGGCGTTGCAGCAAGACTAAGTTCAGGAAGCCTTGCTGATTTCACGGGTACCGAGATGAGGAGAAGACCAATGCAATGGAAACGCTATGGCACAGTTGCTGTCATCCTCAGCGTGCTTTTGGGCGGTGCATACATATTCTGGTTGGACAGCCAAACCGCAGAGCTCCCGGTCGGCATCGTCCGCTCGAACGGGCGGATTGAGGCAGAGCGTATCGATGTGGCGGCCAAGCTTCCGGGGCGTATCGCCGAGGTTCGCGTTTCCGAGGGCCAGTGGGTCGAGGCGGGAGATCTGGTGGCGATTATGGACACCGCCGAGATCGACGCCCAGTTGCGCCAGGCCAAGGCCGCCGTCGCCCAGGCAGAGCAGCAGAAAATGCAAACCGAGGCCCTGCTGAACCAACGCCTGTCCGAACAGGAATTCGCACAGGCGGAATTTGCCCGCGCCGAGCAACTTGCGGCAAGGGGTCATGCGCCACAGGAGCTAGTCGATCAAAGAAAATCCGCCCTGACAACCGCAGATGCCGGAGTGGCCGCCGCCCGAGCAGGCATCGACCTTGCAACTGCCACGATTGCGTCGGCCGAGGCAACAGTTGAGCGACTGCAAAGCATCCGGGCCGATGCAGCTCTGGTGGCTCCGCACGATGGGCGAGTTCAATACATCCTCGCCAAAGCCGGGGAAGTCGTCGGCGCCGGCGGCAGGGTCGTGACGCTGACTGATCTGACCGACATCTACATGACGATCTTTCTTCCCGCGCGCGACGCTGGCCTGCTGGCCATCGCGGCTGAGGCGCGGATTGTCCTTGACCCAATTCCCGACTACGTGATCCCGGCCCAGGCTACTTTTGTCGCCAGCACCGCCCAGTTCACCCCGAAATCGGTGGAAACCGCCGATGAACGCGACCAGTTGATGTTCCGGGTGAAGCTGACTATCCCGGCGGAGTTGTTGGAAGAATACCAGGAACAGGCGAAGGCGGGCGTGGCGGGTGTCGGCTATGTGCGCGTCGACGATACCGTCGATTGGCCCGATGCCCTTCAGGTGAAGTTGCCGCAATGACACCCCCGCCGGTCGCCAGCCTGTCATCTGTGACGCACCGCTATGGCGAAACTTCGGCCCTGTCCGACGTCACGCTGGATATCCCGGCGGGCTGCATGGCGGGGCTGATCGGCCCGGACGGGGTTGGGAAATCCACCTTGCTGGCGTTGATCGCCGGCGTGCGCAAACTGCAAACCGGCGGCGCGACCGTGCTGGGCGGCGACATCACCGCGCGTGACCATCTCAGGGCTTGTAACCATCGCATCGCCTACATGCCGCAGGGTCTGGGCCGGAACCTTTACCCGACGCTTTCGGTCTATGAAAACCTGGATTTTTTCGGCAGACTCTTTGGCCAGTCGGAAGCCGAACGCCGCACCCGCATCACCAATTTGTTGGCTGCCACCGGGCTTGACCCATTCCCGGACCGGCCCGCAGGCAAGCTGTCCGGCGGGATGAAGCAGAAACTCTCGCTCTGCTCGGCCCTGATCCATGATCCAGACCTGGTGATTCTTGACGAACCGACCACCGGCGTCGATCCGCTGTCGCGCCAGCAGTTCTGGGATCTGATCGACCATATCCGCGAAGAACGCCCGGCGATGAGCGTGATCGTGGCCACCGCATATATGGAAGAGGCGGAGCGCTTTGACTGGCTTGCCGCAATGAATGCGGGAGAGGTGATCTCGACGGGATTGCCGACCGAGATCCGAAACGCTGCCGGGCAACCGACACTGGAAAAGGCCTTCATCGCTATGCTGCCCGAGGCGGACCGGCAGGGCCACCGCATAGTCGAAGTACCGCCGCGCCAACCTGTCAGCGGCCCACCTGCCATCGAGGCGAAAGGCCTGACCTGCCGCTTCGGCGATTTCACCGCGGTCGATCATGTCGAATTCCAGATCGAGCCGGGTGAGATCTTCGGATTCCTCGGCTCCAACGGCTGCGGCAAGACCACCACCATGAAGATGCTGACCGGACTACAGAAGGCCAGCGAAGGCAAGGCGCTTCTGTTCGGTGAGGCGCTGAATCCGGACGACATGGCGACCCGGCAGCGGGTCGGCTACATGTCGCAGGCCTTTTCGCTCTATGGTGAATTGACCGTCCGCCAGAACCTTGAGCTTCATGCACGGCTCTACCAGTTGCCGATCGAGACCCGCGCAGAGCGGGTCGCACAGATGCTGCATGATTTCGATCTGGCCGAGGACGCGGACAAACGGCCGGACGGCCTGCCGCTGGGCATCCGTCAGCGCCTTCAGCTTGCCGTCGCGGTGATCCACGCGCCGGAGGTTTTGATCTTGGACGAACCTACCTCGGGCGTCGATCCGGTCGCGCGGGACGGGTTTTGGCAGCATCTGATCAAACTGTCGCGCGACGAGGGCGTGACAATTTTCGTCTCGACCCATTTCATGAACGAGGCGGAGCGATGCGATCGCATCTCATTGATGCATGCGGGAAAGGTCTTGGCGATCGGTACGCCTGCGGAACTGGCCCGCAGCAAAGGCACCGATGACCTCGAAGAAGCATTTGTGGGATATCTGCGCGAAGCGGCAGGCGATGCAGGCGGCACCGCATCCCAGAGACCAGCAACCAAGTTGCCGGAAAGGCAGCAAAAACCAGATCGCCTCTTCGACATTGCCCGGCTTTGGGCCTTCGCGCGCCGCGAGTCGATCGAGATTTTGCGTGATCCGATGCGCCTTGCCTTCGCATTTTTGGGCCCGGTCATCCTGATGCTCACTTTCGGCTACGGGATATCATTCGACGTGCAAGACCTGCCCTTTGCGGTTTTCGATCGTGATCAGAGCGCCGAAAGCCGGGAACTGATGGAGAGCTTCTCCGGCTCACCCTACTTCGCTGAAAGGCCGGCAGCAGCCAGTGTGATCGAGCTTGATGCCCGCATGAAAACCTCCGAATTTGTTGTCGCGGTCGAGGTGCCGCCAGGGTTCGGAAAATCCCTGCTGCGCGGTGACCAACCCGAAGTCCGCGTTGCCGTTGACGGTGCCATGCCGTTCCGGGCGGAAACGACGCGCGGTTATCTGCAAGGGCTCGCAGCATCCTACATGTCCGATCAGATAGAGCGGCTTTATGGCCATGCCTTCGATCCGTCCGCAGCCTCTGTTGAAACCCGGTTTCGCTACAATCAAGCGTTCAAGAGCGTCTTCGCGATGATCCCTTCCGTCATCATGCTGATGCTGGTTTTGATCCCGGCGATGATGGCGGCGATGGGGGTCGTGCGGGAAAAGGAAACCGGTTCGATCGCCAATTTCCGCTCGACGCCGGTGACGCGAACCGAGTTCATTCTGGGCAAACAGCTGCCGTATGTCGTGATTGCCATGCTCAGCTTTGCCTCGCTGATCATCGTCTCCTATGGCGTCTTCGGCGTAGTGGTCAAAGGCTCTGTCCTGGCGCTCCTTGTCGGCACATTGCTTTACGTGCTGGCGACAACGGGCTTTGGTGTGCTGGTCTCGACATTTACGCGCACGCAAGTAGCGGCAACCTTTGCCGCCGCCGTTATCTCGATCATTCCGGCCGTCAATTTCTCGGGCCTACTGGTGCCGGTGTCCTCGCTTTCGGGCGGCGGCCGGTTGATCGGGCTGGCCTTCCCATCGTCCTGGTATCAGCAGATCAGCGTCGGCACCTTCACCAAAGGCCTCGGATTGCCGGAGCTCTGGCTCAACCACGCCGCTCTGGCGGGCTTTGTGGCGTTGTTCATCGCGGTGTCAGTCCTTGCCTTGAACAAGCAGGAGGCATGACATGTGGCAATGGCTTACCAATGTCTTTCGGCTTGGCCTCAAGGAACTCAACAGCCTACGCGCCGATCCCGTGCTGATTCTGCTGATCGTCTATGTGTTCAGCTTCGCCGTCTATTCGGTGGCGACCGGCGCCAAGCTTGAGGTCTCGAACGCCTCCGTCGCCTATGTGGACCAGGACCGTTCGGCACTGACGGGGCGCATTTTGGGCGCGATCCTACCACCCGAATTCAATCCGCCACAGGAGATCACGGCCGACGAGATCGAAAGCGTGATGAACAGCGGCAAGTTCGTGTTTGTCCTTTCCTTTCCGCCCAGTTTCGAGGCTGACGTTCTGAACGGCCTCAAGCCTCAGGTGCAGCTTAACGTCGATGCCACCGCAATGGCGCAGGCCGGTAACGGTTCGGTGTTCCTTCAGCAGATTATCCGCGCCGAAGTCGCCAAGTTCGTTTCCGGCGACGACACCGCAACGACACTGCCGATCGACCTGGTCGTCAGGACAAAGTTCAATCCGAACCTGAATTCCGTCTGGTTTTCATCCGTGATGCAGATCATCAACAACATCACCATCCTGTCCGTGCTTTTGACCGGCGCCGCGCTGATCCGCGAGCGCGAACACGGCACGATCGAACATTTGCTGGTGATGCCGGTCACCCCGTCCGAGATCATGGTCGCCAAGATATGGGCCAATGGCCTTGCGATCGTTGTCGCTGCCATCCTGTCGCTCTGGATCGTCGTGCAGACCGTGCTGGAGGTTCCGATCGCGGGGTCGATCCCGCTCTTCGTATCCGGGGCGGTGCTTTATCTTGCCTCGGTCACGGGGCTCGGTATCCTGCTGGCCACCTTCACCACGTCGATGCCGCAATTCGGTCTGTTGTCGCTCCCGGTTCTCGTGATCATGAATCTCCTGTCCGGCAGCACGACGCCGATGGAGAGCATGCCGGTCTGGCTTCAGAACGTCATGCAGTTGTCACCGTCGACACATTTCGTGGCGTTTTCGCAAGCCATTCTCTATCGCGGAGCGGGACTGGACATCGTTTGGCCCGACATGGCGGTCATGGTCGCGCTCGGCGCCGTCTTCTTCTTCATCGCACTCAAGCGTTTCAGGGTGACCATGGCCACAGTTCACTAAATCCACCTGACTGATCCGGAGAACAAGGTCCGGAACTCCAATGGGCGCTCCGAGCGAAGGCGGATTTCGAAAATTTCAAAACGGCAACCAACCAGAGAAAGGTAAAGCCATGAAAACACTAACACAGATCACGCTGGTAGCTTTGGCACTTGCAGTCGCCGGATGCACCGAACCCGGGCACTACCCTGTCAGTGGTGAAGAATGCGGCCCGAATGATCGGGTTCTTGAACTGGATGCGAATGACTGCGGTGTACCGGGCATATAGGCAGATTTTTTGCCCGGCGATGCCGACGCGCGTGGAAACACGGTCGTCCATACTCCCCTCAGCGATGCCTACTTTTGCCGCACCGAAAATGAGGAAGCCGTCATCACCCAGGTGGTTCGCTGGAACCTAGTTCAACTGGGCATGGAAGCGTGAAGAAGCCATGGTTAAAGGTGCTTTTGAAACAACCTTGCGGAACGGCGGACGGGTTCTTATCCGTCCTGTTAAACCTGCAGACAGGCACTTGCTCGAGATCGGTTTCGCGCATTTGTCGCAAGCCTCGCGCTACTTCGGGTTTCTCGCTCCCAAGAGCGGGCTCAGCGACCGCGATCTTGACTTCTTTAGACCAGCCATGGCGACGATCACGTCGCCATGGGCGCCTTGGACATCGACATCGAACCGTCACAGCCGGTGGGAATCGCGCGCTATGTGCGGCTGCCGGATCAGCAACACGCGGCCGAGATCGCGGTCACGGTGGTCGATAGCCATCAGGGTCTTGGTCTCGGCAGTGTCCTGATCGGCGCGCTTGCCTGCCAAGCGGTGGCTCATGGGGTCACGCACTTCGTCGCGCTGATCCACGAGGACAATCGGAATATGCTACATCTGTTCGATGAGCTGGGCGCGCGGGCGGAGGCCGAACTGGGTGGAGAAGTGGAAATGCGTTTTCCGCTTCACTGTGATCCCGCGGCGTATCCGGACACGAAGACCGGCGACGCCGTCCGCGAGGTATACCGTCTCGCAGCGCCTGGTTTCCGCAAAGGATTTGAATGAGCTTTGGGCGATGAACTGCGAAACCGCGCAGATACGTTGCTCGATGTCGTAGAGCAATACGGCCGATCACGAAAAAGGTCGCGATGTTCCATTGGCCGACACCGGGATTCTTGCAGCAATGGTTAGCTTTTACGCGCATTGATACCGTAGAGGATAAAAGTGGCGAGTGACGAAAATGATATCCGCACGTTGGCATGGCTTAAATGACCGGTTTGGTGAAATTCGCTGCGTCGCCAAATATCCTCGCGGCGCATGTGAAGACATTCTGCGGCAGCACTAGCCGCAACCCCACAAGTCCGGTTTGTCCGCAAAGTGACCGTTCAGGCCTGCAGGATACTGCGCGGTACATGAATGGCTGCTCTGGGGAAGCTGCAATGCGGCTACGATAACGCCGGTCAAGGTCGGCTTTGGGCCGGACGCAACGATAGTTCCGTTTTGCCACCGTCCCGCTTCTTCGTCTTCAAGGACAGTGAAGATAGCTGTCTGGTCCGCGGAACTTGTTCGATGAGACAGGGCCAGTGCAGCGCACCTTTCCCTGGGCATCGATTACGTCCATCCCGCCCAGCTGGCCATTCGTCTTTACCCAGACCTTCTTTGAGGGCGCACGGTATACGCGTCCGGCTATCTGCAAAGCGGAATTGCAGGAGACGTATTTGCCGATCACGTAGGGATTGGCACATAGCGTAATGCCATCGGCCTGAAGAAAATATCCCTCGAGCACACCTTCGGCAAAGTCCCGTTTCCCGTCCGTCACTACCGTGTTCAGATAGTCCATTGAGCTCGCGGTGCTTGCAATGAGGCTCGAAATGATAATCCCTGCGAGCGCAGATGTAACTGCTACTGGTTTTCTCGACATATATTGCTCCTAAAGCTGTTTGAAAGGTTTCCGGAGTAACCTCACCGCCTAAGGCTAACGAAGAAAACAACAGAGATCATTCAGACCGCGTATCCACCTAGCCGTATCCGTATCTAGAATCATTTAGCAAGCCAATTGGCTATTTGTGCGCCTGAAATGAGTTGTATTCATGGTGTTTCTATCGCTCATGCTATCAGGTCACAATGCTGCGGGCTGCACCAATGACGGCTTTCGGGGCGGGATTGTTCGATATAGATCTCAGTCGAACGGCGGCTTAGGGCCGTTCTCGGAGGTTGTAGCGCGCCTGTCGGCTCCGCCGCTTTCGTTTTTGGGCCAGCGGGATTTGGACAAGCCAAATGCCCCTGGCCGTCAGGGTGAGGGCGCGGCCCTCCCCCTCGGGCAATGCGATTAGACAGGGCCGTGTCCTCGGCTGCGCCTGTGGGCCGCACCACCCCTGTCGAATAGCATTGCCTCGCCCCCTCCCGCGTTCGCCACGTGGCAGATCAGCAGGAACAGGCGGCTTCGCCGTCTGACCTGCAAATCAGCCCTGATTTTCCGAAAGGGAAGTCAGATCAACGCAACAGGCCACTCGGGCAAAAATGGGGATTGGGTCAGTTTATGACGCAAAGGTCAAATTCGTCTGACGTTCTACAATTGGGAAGTGGCGCTCTGGGGAGGATTCGAACCCCCGACCCCTTGATTCGTAGTCAAGTACTCTATCCAGCTGAGCTACCAGAGCGCGGTAGGCGGGGATTTAGCGGTCCGGGGCTGGGTTTGCAAGGGGCAAATTGGGAAAAACCGGAAGTCTTTTGTCGCACGCGCGCCCCGATCTAGGTCGACCACCGGGCCAGCACGTCCTTGACCTGCATCGGTGTGTGCTCGTCCCCTGCACAGGCTTGGGTCTTGGCGTGCGCAAGTTTCGGGGCGGTGTTCGGTTGGGTCACATCGTCGATGGCCGCAAAGGTGTCACGGGCGCGGTTATGGGGGTGATGGGGGGCTTCTTGCAGGGACAGAACCGGGGCGCAGCAGGCATCTGTGCCCTCCAGAAGTTCGGCCCATTCGTCGCGGGACTTCTGTTTGAACCGCGCAGCAAACCGGGCACGCAACACCGGCCAGCCTTCGACATCCATCTGCGCGGGCAGTTCTTCGCCTTCGAGCCCGAGGCGGGTCAGGAGCTCGGCATAGAATTTCGCCTCGAGCGCGCCGACGGACATATGCCCGCCGCATGCGCATTCATAGACGGTGTAGAAGGGCGCGCCGCCGTCCAGCAGGTTCGCCTCGCGCGTGTCTGCCCAGATCCCCGCACCGTGCATGGAGTAGATCATCGCCATCAGATGTGCGGTGCCGTCGGTAATCGCGGCATCCACCACATCGCCTCTGCCCGTTATCTGCGCGCCATGCAGAGCGGCCAGCATGCCGGCAACAAGATACATGCCGCCGCCGCCAAAATCGCCCAGCAGGTTCAAGGGCGGCACCGGATGATCACCGCCGACGGCATGTAGTGCACCGGTGATCGAGATATAGTTGATGTCATGCCCCGCCGCCTGTGCCAGCGGCCCGGTCTGCCCCCAGCCGGTCATGCGGCCGTAAACCAAGCGCGGGTTGCTGTCCGTGAACGCCTCGGGGCCAAGTCCCAGCCGTTCCATCACGCCGGGGCGCATTCCTTCGATCAGCATGTCGGCACGATTGATCAGGGCGCGGGCGGTGTCGCGGTCGGTTTGGTCTTTCAGGTCCAGTTCGACAAAGCCGCGCCCCCGGTTCAGCACGTCCACCTTCTGCGGGATCAGCGGTTTCAGGTTCGGGCGTTGAATACGCACAACCTCCGCGCCCATGTCCGCCAGCCACATCGCGGCGAAGGGCGTGGGGCCAAGCCCTTGAATTTCAACGACCTTGACCCCGTGAAGAGGACCGTGTCGAACAGCGTCAGTCATCAATTGACCGCGCGATCAGTTCCTTCATGATCTCGTTCGTGCCGCCATAGATCATCTGCACACGGGCGTCTGCGTAAAGCCGCGCGATGGGGTATTCCATCATGTAGCCATAGCCGCCGAACAGTTGCAGACATTCGTGCATCACCTCGTTCTGCACCTCGCTGCCCCAGTATTTCGCCATCGAGGCGGTGGGCGCGTCCAGCGTGCCGTCGATTAGCCGTGCGATCCCGTCATTGACGAAACTGCGCAGCACCTCGGCCTTGGTTTTGCATTCGGCCAGCTTGAAGCGGGTGTTCTGGAAATCCATCACACGCTGCCCAAACGCCTTGCGCTCCTGCGTATAGGCGATGGTCTGTTCCAGCGCGAAATCAATGGCGCCCAAGGCTTGAATGGCGATAAGCAACCGTTCCCAAGGCAGTTGCTTCATCAGTTGATAGAAGCCCTGACCTTCCTCGGCCCCAAGCAGGTTGGTCTGGGGAACCTTCACGTCCTCATAGAACAGCTCGGACGTGTCGTTGGCCTTCATGCCCAGCTTTTTCAGATTCTGACCGCGCTTGAAGCCTTCGCATTGATCGGGTTCGACCACGATCAGGGACACGCCTTTTGCGCCTGCATCCGGGTCGGTCTTGCAAACGGTGATGATCAGGTCGGCGGCTTGTCCGTTGGTGATGAAGATCTTCGATCCGTTGATCTTGTATTGGTTGCCGTCCTTTTCCGCCCGTGTCCGCACGGCCTGCAAATCGGACCCGGTGCCGGGTTCGGTCATGGCAATCGCGCCCACGATCTCGCCCGAGGCCAGGCCGGGCAGCCATCTCGCCTTCTGCTCTTCGGTGCCATAGGCGGTGATGTAATGCACCACGATGGACTGGATGCCGTAGCCCCAGCCGCAGTCGCCGGTGCGGGTCTGTTCATAGATCACGATGCTTTCAAAGCCCATGTCACCGCCCGCGCCGTCGTATTCTTCGGGAATGGCACCGCCCATGATCCCTGCTTGCCCGGCCGTGTGCCAGAAGTCGCGGTCCACGATGCCTTGTTCTACCCAACGTTCGATATTTGGGGTCAGCTCATCGGCGAAGAAGCGGTTGGTCATGTCGGCGAACATGCGGTGTTCATCGCTGACCCAGGCGGCGGAAGGGGTGAAGAGGCTCATGAAGGGCTCCATCATGTCAGGGCTTTCCTTGACTATAGCCAAGATCGCACTGGTGGGGCTGGTAACGTGGCGTTACACAGGCTAGACGAGCCGCGAGGTCATTCGTGCATTTGCGCGACAATCCACTGCAAAGCGTCCCCTGTTGTCGGTTTTGCGTGATTTGTCTGACGGGATCGCGTATTTGAACAAAAAAAGATGTTGAACGGAGATGGCAGTGAGCATTTCTCGGGTGGATTTTTGTAGATTGGCCGCCTTGGGCGTGGCCGCCGCGACGGCGTCGCCCGCCATGGCCGAGGTTGGCACGCTGACATCCAGCTATACCATCTATGGCACACCCGGTCTGATTGCCATGCCCACCGCCGAAGCTGCGGCGGACAGCGAGCTGGCCTTCACCTATTCTCAGTTTGGGCCCAACGCAAATGGCACGCTGAGCTTCCAGATCACGCCCCGGCTGTCGGGCAGCTTCCGCTATGCCAAGATCGCGGATTTCCATCCTGTCGTTGGGGATTATTTTGACCGCAGTTTCGATATCCGCTATCGGGTTCTGAACGAAAGCAAATACTTCCCTGCCGTGTCCGTTGGCATCCGCGACTTCATCGGCACCGGAATTTATTCCAGCGAATATATCGTCGCGACCAAATCCATCGGGGACCGGTTGCGTGTTACGGGCGGCATCGGCTGGGGCCGCTTGGGCAGCTATGAACCGATTGGCGCAACTGGCACCCGCCCCCCTTGGGATTTCGGCAAGGGCGGCACCGTAAATGCGAACCAGTGGTTCCGGGGTGATTTCGCGCCGTTTGCCGGTGTGTCCTACAAGGTCAATGACAAGCTGACGCTGAAGGCGGAGTACAGTTCGGACGCCTTTGCGCGCGAAGTGGCCGCAGGGATCATGGAGCACAAATCCCCGTTCAACTTCGCCGTGGATTATCAGGTGTCGCCCGCCATTCACCTGAACGCCTTCTATCTGAACGGCGATACGGTCGGTGCAAATGTCGTCATTCGCCTGAACCCGCGCCAACCCATTGCCCGTACGGGGAACGAGCGTGCGCCGTTGCCCGTGAAACCCCGCCCGTCGCGCAGCAATGCCGAGGCATGGGGCACCGGGTGGATTGCCGACCCGACCAACGAAACCGGCATTCGCAAGGCGGTCGGTGATGCTCTGAACAAGCAGGGGATCAAACTGCAAACGCTTGCGTTGGGCACCACGCGCGCCGAACTGAAAGTCGACAACCGCAAGTACTATTCCCCTGCGCAGGCCATTGGGCGCACCGCGCGGATCCTGACCCACGCTCTGCCGCCATCGGTCGAAACCTTCGTGATTACGCTGGTGGACAACGGCATTCCGCTGTCCACTGTCACCATGCGTCGCAGTGACATCGAGCGTCTGGAACACGCCCCGGCGATTGATATGTTCCAGCGTGTGTCGATCGACGAAGCCACCCCGCGCGCCGTGCGCAACTCCGAGCTGGCGCGTCAGGACAGCCGGTTCCGCTGGGGTCTGGCCCCCTATATGGGGCTGAGCTTCTTTGACCCGGCCAGCCCGATCCGGGCTGATTTCGGCCTGAAGCTGAGCGGGTCTTACGAAGTTGCACCGAATATCTTCCTGTCCGGCTCGATTTCGAAAAGCATCTGGGGCAACCTGAGCGAAGATCCGAATGGCAGTCCCACGGCGCTGCCGCCTGTTCGGACAGAGGCCGGGCGCTATTCTGCCGAAGGCGATCCTGCGATTTCCCACCTGACTGCAAGCATGTACGGGCGCCCCGGCAGGAACCTCTATAGCCGTGTGACGGTGGGCTATCTTGAAAGCATGTATGGCGGAGTCTCGGCGGAAGTGCTTTGGAAACCCGTCGACAGCCAGCTTGCGCTGGGTGCGGAATTGGCTTGGGTCAAGAAGCGCGATTATGACCAATTGTTCGGCTTTCAGGATTACAGTGTCGTGACCGGCCATGTGTCGGCCTATTACGATTTCGGCAATGGCTTCACCGGCCAGCTTGACGTCGGGCGTTATCTGGCAGGTGACTATGGGGCGACCCTGTCCATCGACCGAACATTCAACAATGGTTGGAAAATCGGCGGTTATGTTACCAAGACCAACGTGTCTGCCGAAGATTTCGGCGAAGGCTCGTTTGACAAGGGGATCCGTCTGTCGATCCCGTTCGAATGGGCGTTTGGCACACCTTCTCGCGGGGCGTCCAACGCCACGCTGCGGTCGCTGTCACGTGATGGCGGCGCGCGCCTTGAGGTGGACGGCCGCCTGTTTGAATGGGTTGACGAAGGCCACGGCGACGCCCTTGCATCCCGCTGGGGCAAATTCTGGAGATGACCGTGCAGCATGGGTTTACCAAACGCACCTCGCGTATCACGGGCTTGATGCTGGCCGCCGGGCTGGCCTTATCCGGCTGCGGGTCTGACCGCGAAGGCACAGAATTGTCACGGATCACGGCCGAACTCGTGAAAAGCACTGGCAAGCAATTGGGCAGCAAACTGGGCGGCGGCAAAGAAGAAAAGCCGGATTCTGCCGGTGCAGCGCCGGCTGCGGCGACTGATCCGAATGCGGTTGTCGCGAAAGCTCTGGCCGCCACCAAGGGGCCGATCGCTCTGGTCGTGCGGATCGAAACCAAGGCCGTGCTGGCGATCAGCCCGGTGGGGCAGAATGGCGACTATGTCACCTGGGGCAGCGCACCGGGGCAGGGCCTGACCTTCCAGCGCGGCGTTCTGGCAAACACACGTGGACTGGGTGATGACCTGATGGCATCGCGTATCGACACGGCGGTGTCGGCGATCACCGCACGCCGCAATGCCACCTATAAGCGGGAACATACCTATCTTGGCGATCTGGGGCAGAACACCAGCCTTGTCGTGGACTGCACCTTGACTCGCGGCAAGACCGAACGCGTAAGCCTGGGCGCAATCAACGCGGATGCCGTGATCATGAAGGAAAGCTGCCGACGCGGCGAGATTGCATTCAACAATGTCTATTGGGTCGATGGCAATGGGCGTGTCCTGAAATCCAGCCAATGGGTGGGGCAGCGGATCGGCAGCCTCGCCATTCAGAACCTGCGCCTGTAACCGACACGCCGCAGCGGTCAGCCACGGGCATAGACGTCCTCGTACCGGACAATATCGTCCTCGCCCAGATAGGGGCCGGTCTGAACCTCGATCAGGACGGTGTCGGACAGGCCGTTGTTTTCCAGCCGGTGAACCTCGCCCTTCGGCACATAGGCGGACTGGTTCGCCGTCAGGTCCAGCGTTTGGTTGCCGATGGTCACCGTGGCAACGCCTTCGACCACCACCCAATGTTCGGCGCGATGAATGTGGGACTGCAAGGACAGCACACCGCGCGGATGCACGGTGATCAGTTTCACCTTGAAACCTGGACCCGTGACCAATTCCTCGAACCAACCCCAGGGCCGGAAATCACGGGGTCGGATGTCGGCCTGTGGAGCGTTCTTGGATTTCAGGAAATTGACCACTGTTCCGATCTGGTCCGAGCGGTTCCGGTCAGCGACCAGCACGGCGTCTTTCATGGCGACAGCCACCAGATCGCGCAGGCCAAAGCCGACAATCGTCTGATCCGCGTTTTCAGACATCAGAAGGCTGCCTTCGCACTCAATCCCATGCGCGTTGCCGATGGTCACCAGCCCGTCATTTGGCGAGGCCGAACGACATCCTTCGCGCCAATAGCTTTGCCAACTGCCCAGATCCGACCAATGCCCGTCGAAGGGCACGGCGCAGATATTGTCGGTATGTTCCATCACGGCGTAATCCAATGAGATACTGGGCAGGTCCTGCCACGCATCAGGGTCAAGTCGGGTAAACCCCAGGTCGAGTGTATTTGCAGCAAGTGCACGGGTCACATGGCTGGCAATCTCGGGGGCGTGACGGTCGAACGCAGCTTGCATGTCGTCGGCGCGAAACAGAAAGATGCCAGCATTCCAAAGGTGACGTCCGCCGGCCATCATGCGCGCCGCGGTTTCAATATCCGGTTTTTCGGTGAAGGACAGGACGGGTTCGGGCTGGTCGCCATCAGGGCTGCCTTCGCCAAGCTCAAGATAGCCATAGCCCGTTTCGGCCCGGTCGGGCTGGATCCCGAAGGTGACGATCTTACTTGACAAAGCAGCAGGCACCCCTTTGCCCAGAGCGTTGGCAAATTCAGCCGGATCCGAGATCAAGTGATCGGACGGAGCCACGACGCACAATGACTCCGGTGATCGGCGGGCCCGTATCTGGACGGCTGCCAGAACCGCACCGGCGGTGTTGCGCAGACAGGGTTCCAGCAAGATCAGTTCGGGCAGGGTCCCGATTTCACCCATCTGTTCGACCACGTGAAACCGATAGTCTTCATTCGTAACGATGATCGGGCGCGTGAAACCCGGCGTTTGAAAACGCTGTACGGTTTGCTGAAACAGGCTGACCGCGCCGTCGATCTTCAGAAACTGTTTGGGGAAACTTTCGCGCGACAGCGGCCATAGCCGTGTGCCGACGCCTCCAGCCAGAATGATCGGCGTGATTCTCTGCAACTCAAAGCGCCCTTTGCACCATCAGGTGTCATACATCCAATGGTGGAATCATGGTCTTTACAAACAAAAACGGCAAGCCCCAAGGACTTGCCGTTTCAGTTTGAATGCTTCCTGAGAAGCGATCAAATTATTCGGTGGTGTCGGTTGCGTCGTCCGAAGCAGCAATGATGCCAGCAACGACAGCCAGACCCAGCAGGGCCAGGCCGGTGTTGCCCAGCGAGCTACCAGCTTCTTCGACAACAACGACTTCTTCTTCAACAACTGCATCGCCGTATGCGCCAGCGAAAGCAGGTGCGGACAGAGCGATCATGCCAGCAGCGGCAAGGGTCATCACTTTTTTCATGTTTCATACTCCATAATTTAATCGCGGGCAGCGCCGATCTAGCGAGCCGTCCATGTTTGTTTTGCATACCATGAACGCTATTGGAAGTCTGTTCTTACATTCATCACGCTGAACACGCAGAACTTTGCCGCCCTGTGGCAGCGATGCAATAGTCCTTCTCACCCTGCAAAGATATGGGTCAGGAATACCGAACCGCAGTATTTCGACGCAGGCTGAACGCCAGCCCCAACGCCGCTGAAACGCAGGTTTCTTCGCAGGATGCTCTTCCTATGTCCGGGTGATTCCATCCATTTGCGCACGATCAGGCTGGCCAGACTGTTATAGCTGTGGCGGCCGATCCTGCGTCCGCCACTGGTGGTGAAGTGACATTGATCGGAGGACCGAATCATGAAGCGATTTCCGTCAATGCTGTAAAGATGCACCCATCCGATATTCTCGGCTCCGGTCCGAAAACGCACGCCGGATGCACGCAGGCGGTCGGTCAGCGAGCGGTTGAATGACCCGCTGGCCTTGTGGCTGAGCTTTTGACTGCGGGCCATCCATTGCGAATGTCGGGCCGCCTGTTTGCGCAGGCCAGAGGCTGTGGTCAGCGCCGGAAGCCCGCGTCGACAGCGTTCGGCATTTACACGCGCGACAACGGCCTTGTCCAAAAGAGATTGGTTCAAGCCTTTGGTTGGAATTGCTTTTTCTGCCCCAGATACCTTCTTTACGGTGCAAGCGGCAGTGGCAGTTTGGGGCAGGGCAGTCAGCGACAGGACTGCCGCAACGCCAAGGGCTTTCAATATGATTCCACGCATGATTTCGACCTCATCATCCAGTTTCGCCCCGCAGCATGCAAACCTGCCATGGCAAGGGCGTGACAGGAATAGGGCGATGTCTGGATGGGCGAAGGTTCGCCGTTCGTTGACAGTATTTGCGCGATGGATCATCCCGTCGTAGATTATTGAAAAAATGAGGTTTCGAGCCAATGAAAATTGCGATGATCGGCACCGGGTATGTGGGCCTGGTCTCGGGTGTGTGTTTCTCTGATTTTGGGCATGACGTCGTGTGCGTGGACAAGGATCCTGCCAAGATCGACATGCTCGAAGCTGGCCGGGTGCCGATCTATGAGCCGGGTCTTGAAGATCTGATGGCAAAAAACGTCGCCGCTGGCCGCCTGTCTTTCACGCAGAACCTGAAAGACGCGGTGAAGGATGCCCAGGCAATTTTTATCGCGGTCGGGACGCCGACGCGGCGCGGGGATGGCCATGCGGACCTGACATTTGTTTTTGCCGCCGCGGAAGAGATCGCTGATTCGCTTGAAGATTATGCCGTTGTCGTCACCAAATCCACGGTACCTGTGGGAACCAACCGCAAGGTCAAGCAGCTGATCCAGAAAGCCCATCCCGAGCTCGACTTCGACGTCGCCTCGAACCCCGAATTTCTGCGCGAAGGGGCAGCGATTGATGATTTCATGCGCCCGGATCGCGTCGTGGTCGGGGTTCAGAACGAACGCGCCGCGGACATCATGGCCGAGATCTACCGCCCGCTGTTCCTGCGTGACTTTCCGATTGTCACGACCGATCTGGAAAGCGCCGAGATGATCAAATATGCGGCCAATGCGTTTCTGGCCACCAAAATCACGTTCATCAACGAGATCGCGGCGCTGTGTGAGCGTGTCGGGGCGGATGTGAAACAAGTCTCGAAAGGGATCGGGCTGGATGGCCGGATCGGCAACAAGTTCTTGCATGCCGGGCCGGGCTATGGCGGCAGTTGCTTCCCGAAAGACACCAAGGCGTTGGCGCGGATCGGGCAGGAAGCCGGGATGCCGATGCAAATCACCGAAACCGTGATCACCGTCAACGACGAGACCAAGCGTCGAATGGTCGGCAAGATCATCGACCTTTGCGACGGCTCGGTGTCGGGCAAAACCATTGCGGTGCTGGGTGTCACCTTCAAACCCAACACCGACGACATGCGGGATGCGCCCAGCCTGACGATTGTACCAGCCCTCATCGGTGGCGGGGCAAAAGTGCGTTTGGTTGACCCGCAAGGGCTAAACGAAGGCGAAGCTCTTTTGCCGGGTGCACATTGGGTCGAAGATGCGTATAAGGCGGCTCAGAACGCGGATGCTGTTGTGATCCTGACCGAGTGGAACGAGTTTCGTGCGCTGGACTTGAAGCGCCTTGCACGACGGATGGAAACGGCCAGAATGGCCGACTTGCGCAACATCTATTCGCCGAAAGATGCAAAAAAGGCTGGCTTTGTCGCATATTGCGCCATTGGACGGCGAGGATTTGGACCGGATGGTTGGGATGGTTGAAGTTACTTATACCAAAGCCGAACTGGGTGAACGGAAAGAATTGGGGATGAAGCGCCTTTTTGACATAAGCCTTGCCCTGGCGCTGACGATTCCCGTCATCCCGATGCTGCTGGTGCTGTATGTCATCGTCACCTTGCGCGACGGTCGTCCATTCGTCTATCGCTCGCGGCGGAACACCACCTTCGACAAGACCTTCGACCTTCTGAAAATCCGTACCATGCGCACCGTGCCGGATCATGAAAATGTCGGCATCACCGGCGGGCATAAGCAGAGCCGCATCACACCGATGGGGAAGTTCCTGCGCGCCCACCGGCTGGATGAACTGCCCCAGATCTGGAACGTCCTGAAAGGCGAGATGAGCTTCGTCGGTCCTCGGCCACCGGAACCCCGGTATGTTCAGGCGCGGCCAAATATTTATCGGCAAGTGCTGCTGGATCGTCCGGGCATCACGGGTCTTGCGTCGATCATTTTCCACAGTCACGAAGAAAAGATGCTGGCTGCCTGCAAGTCTCTGAAAGAGGCCGAAAGCGTCTATCTCAGGCGCTGCGTTCCGCGCAAGGCGGCGTTGGATCACATCTATCACGTGAACAAATCGCTGCGGCTGGATCTGTATATTCTTTATCTGACCGCCGCGAAGCTGTTCCCGCTGCCGGGCCGCCGCGCAAAACGCATCCGGGGCTAAATCATCGCCTTCGTCGACCCCAGAACATGATGGAGCCTGATCCGTGAAAATAGAAAAGACCAAACTTGACGGTTGTGTGATCGTCACGCCCGCGCGCCATGGCGACAATCGCGGATTTTTCAGCGAAACCTTCTCAACCCGCGCGATGGAGCAGGCCGGACTTCCATCCAACTTCGTGCAAGATAACCTGTCCCGCTCTGCAGCCAGGGGAACGGTGCGCGGATTGCATTGCCAGGCTCCGCCCCATGCACAAGCCAAGCTGGTGCGCTGTCTGCGCGGTGCCATTCTGGACGTTGCAGTCGATGTGCGCCACGGCTCACCCACCTATGGCGAATGGGTCGCGGCAGAGTTGTCAGATGACAACGGATCGGCCCTTCTGGTGCCCGAGGGGTTCCTGCACGGCTTTGTCACGCTGACCGACGGGGTGGATGTGTTCTATAAATGCTCGGACCATTATGCGCCCGAGACCGAGATGTCAGTGCGCTTTGATGACCCCGACATCGGGATCGACTGGGGCATATCTCCGGATCAGGTGACGCTCAGTTCCAAGGATGCAGACGCAGGGTCGATGGCCGCCTTTGCCACGCCTTTTGATCTTGATGGTGGCGCGCGCCACACTTGAAAGAACGCCCGCCGAATGAATCCGCGGGCGTAGAATTGTCGACAATTGAAGTAGGGGGTCAGATGGTGGAACCGTCGCTGACCTTCAGCCAGGACACCCCATCGCTATAGGCCAGTTGGGCACCACCCGCCGCGTCCGAGACGAAGGCGACCCCGCCCGCCCCGACCGAGGCCGCAGCGGGAAGGCTGGCCGTCGTCGTCGGGGTCAGGCGCATCACGCCGTCCACATCAAGCTTCGCCGCCGGGGACTTGCCAATTCCAACATCGCCCGTGCCGGTGGCCACAATCGCCTCGGCCCATGTGCTGCCATCCGGGCTGGTCTTGACGTGAAAGCTGTCATCGCCCGTCAGCCCGAACTCAGCCCGGCCCGACCAGTTGGATTGAAACAGCATCGACGCTGTGTCACCGGCCGATGCCTTGTTGATTTTCACCTGATGCGATGTGCCATCATGCGACAGCAGCGTGGCATCAGACGCAACCGCCAGCTTGTTGGTCGCATCCGCCGTGGTGTTCACGCCCAGCAGATCAAGGTTGTTCATAGACGGGGCTGTATCGACCCACTGACCGCCGTCATATCGCAGGTGTTGCGCGGTCGCCGTGACATCGGCACGCCATCCGGCCTGCGGGGCAATGAATTGCCAGACGCCATCCTGCAGCCAGGTGATGGTCTGATCCTGCCCGGCCCAATCGCCCGTGGCCCCACCCGGTACGATGTGCCGGTCACCTTCGGTCGCACCCGGTGGCGGGCTGAGCGTATCAGCCGTTTCGACAGACAACTGAACCAGAATGTCCAGAAGGCGCAGCGCCTCGTTATGGGTGACATGTTTCTGCGCCTGTGCCGGTTGGATCAGGGGCAAGGACAGGATGGGCGAGGTGTTGGGCATGGGGCTCTCCGCAAAGGCTGGTTTCCCTGCAAAGTCATGTGTCGAAAAGGTTAATCGATTGCGCAACTGGCGTTCGGTCAGCCTTGCCGCCAAGAGGGTCTATCTGTGGTCCCCGCTGCCAAAGACTCGACCTGCATCAGTACCAAAGGATAGAGCTTTCCAGTTCGGCAAAGGTTTCGACATCCTCGAAAAACAACGAGTTGCCATTGCCGAAGTCCATCAGCACCCCACCTGCCTGCACCTCGGCGATGCTGGCGAGTCGGGCAGGTTCCGTTAAGGTGGACCCGAGCAACGAACGGCTAAGCCTAACTGTGTCCAGATCGGTTTCAAAATCGGTGATGACATCATGACCATGCTGAAAGATGAACGTGTCGGCATCCGCGCCGCCGGTCAGGATGTCGTCGTGGCGACCTCCATCGACGACATCGCGACCCTTGCCGCCATACAATCGGTCGGAACCGTAGTTGCCATAGATTTTATCGTTTCCGCTTTTTCCATGAAGCTCGTCTGAGCCTCTGTTGCCGCGTAGTTTGTCGTTCCCGCCGCGACCATTCAGCAGGTTGTCTTGTGCGTTTCCGTGCAAGTGATCCCCATATTTTGTGCCTTCAACGTTTTCGATCTGATAGATTTTATTGCCAGAAAGGGCGCGGCCACCCTTGTTGTGATACAGCCAGACATCCGCACCCGAGCCGAGCTTGATCAGGTCCAGAGTGTCATTTCCTTTGCCACCATAGTAACGGTTTGATCCAGTGCCAGCCACGATGGTGTCATCACCATAATCACCATAAACTCGATCATTGCCTCCCGCGGCATACAGACGGTCGTCGCCGTTCCAGCCATGCAAAACGTTGGTCCACTTGTTTCCCTTCAGATGATCATTCCAGTTGGACCCATGCACGTTCTCAATCGAATACAATTTGTCGCCAGATGCCGCGCCACCATTGCTGTTTGTCGCGAGGTTGATGGTCACACGAGAACCCGCATCGCGATAGTCAGCAGTATCCGACCCTTTGCCGCCATATAGCTTGTCGGCACCGGTGCCACCTTGCAACAGATCGTTGCCATATTGCCCTTTCAATACATCAGAGCCGCTTCCGCCAATGAGTGTGTCGTTACCTTTGCCGCCAAACAGTGTGTCATTGCCGCTTTCCCCATAAATCGTGTCATTTCCACCAGACCCGTAGAATCGGTCATTGCCGTTTCGACCGTAAAAAATGTTGCGCCCAGAATGACCAATGAGTGTATCAGATGCGGCCCCTCCGATCGCCCCTTCGATGTCCTTGTAGCTGTCTCCGTTGGCTGCGCCAGAACCCCTACCTGCGGCAAGGTCGATGCGGACCGATTTGAAGTGCGCCGAATAGTCTATAAAATCAAACCCCTGTCCGCCGAAATACCTGTCTGACCCGCTCACGTCGATCAACCGATCATTGCCATAGGAGCCGTACAAACTGTCATTTCCATGACCACCATTCAGAATGTCGTTCCCGCGCCATCCATAGAGCCGATCATTCCCACTATCCCCCAGGATCTGGTCATCACCGACCCCGCCGTAAAGCTGGTCGTGGCCGCTGCCCCCTTTCAGGTGATCCGCCCCTTCTCCTCCGGAAAGGCGATCGTTTCCGTTGCCGCCTTGAAGCTGATCGTCGCCGTCGCCGCCTTTCAGCAAGTCATCGCCGTCATGGCCGTAAAGCCTATCGTTCCCGTCCAGCCCCTCAAGCGTGTTGGCGTAGGCATGTCCGTGAATCTCGTCGTCATGGGCGCTGCCATAGACGTGTTCGATCGAGGAAAACTGGTCACCATCAGCGCCCCACCCGCCGACATGCGTAGTGAGGTTGATCAGCACCCGCGAGCCCGTCAGTCGGTAATCTGCCCAGTCCTGACCCGACCCGCCGTCCAGGATGTCCGCACCCGTCCCGCCGTCCAATATGTCATCCCCATCGCCGCCGATCAGACGATCGTCGCCACCACCACCCGTCAGCCTGTCATCGCCATCGCCACCCGAAAGGCGGTTCGCCGTGCCATTCCCCACAATTGTGTCCCGAAAATCTGTGCCAACCACGTTCTCGATGCTGATCAATGTGTCACCGAGGGCTGCCCCGGAAAAATACTCTGTTTCCAAGTTTATGGTGACCGAGATTTGCGCTTTCGCGTAGGAGGCAATGTCGCGGCCTGCTCCGCCATCAAGCACATCAGCACCAAGCCCACCCTCAAGTGTGTCGTTCCCACCTCCTCCGATCAGGACGTTCGCACCTGCGTCGCCAATCAGGATGTCGTCGAAAGCAGAACCGACATACCGTTCGATGGAATAGAAGATGTCCCCATCCGCAGCACCAGAGGCGTGGCGCTTGCCCAGATCAATCATAACGGCGGTCGGAGCGTTGACGTAAGAGGCTGTATCCGTACCGTCACCGCCATAAAAGACGTCAGCCCCAAGCGACCAGGTGAACAGATCGTCACCGCCCAGGCCATGCAGCGTCTCCGTACCCTCATCCCCACCCAGAACGTCGTCATATTCCGTCCCGTATTTCGTTTCGGGGATATACTGGAACCCGTTTGGCGGACGGTTCAACCTGAGACTGTCGAACGTCGTGAAGTCGCTGGCATCAAGCGATTGTCCGTTGGCGCTGTAGATACGAGTGATCTCGCCGCGGAAGGTGATTTCCGCGCCCCAGGAACGGCTGGAAATTTGCAATTGCGAAACATCATAAAGCATATGGAACTCGGACAGGTTCAACTGGTCTATGCCGACTTGGAAATCCGTGATCGTATCCAGCATATTGTCCGCGGCCAACACGAACACATCCGCCCCTGCGCCGCCGGTCAACGTATCTTCGCCCACACCATCGCGCAGGATATCGTTACCCGCCCCACCCGAGAGATGCTCGCTCCATAGACCACCATCAATCTGATCATTGCCAGATGTTCCGTTCAGGATTGTGGTCGTGCCATCGCCGGCCACCGTGACGCCCATATTTTCCAGGCTGTAGTTCAGCTTGGTGATCCCGCGTTCGGTCTCGCTGGTCGCGAAAATCCTGAGTGAACCGTCTGAATGGGTCATCGCCAGGGCCGAAACATTTTGCAGCGCGCTGTCCTGCGTGTCCCAGATCGTGTCCAGATGGACCAGCATGCCGCTGGGCAGAAGCGTGAACAGGGAAACGCCGTCATCGCCGCCGCCTGCGGCCACGAAGAGCGCATCCCCCACTTGGGTCGAGGCAATCTCTGTGACGTTCGAAAACCGGGTCCATACATTGTCAAGAACGTGATCCGTGGCGATCAGTTCGCCATCTTCAAGCACCTCGACGACGGTCAGCGATGAGCTGCCCGCACTTGCGATCACGCTGAACGTCCTGTCCAGAACCTGCCCGGAGGTCAGCGCGGTCGGCGCCGAAATCGGAAAGTAGTTTTCAGCGGACAATACGCCCACTTCAGTCGGCGTTCCGTCTTCGCCCAGATGATAGCTGGTGATGCCGTCCTGATGGTCGGATAGCGCAAGCAGGATTTTACTGTCTCTGACCTGAACCACTGCCATGTCCACCAGATCGGCCGAGTTCGATCCGGATGCCGTGCTTTGTTCAGTCGCAAGTTCCAGCGACAGCTCTTGCGACAGGGTATAGTGGTTGAAACTGGTACTCTGGGCGTTTGCCGCATAAAAATGCACCTGACCGTCCAACACTGTCGAGGTGAGCGCGCTGAGGTTGCCCACACCGCCTTCCCCCCAGGTAAAGTGTTGCGTCGCTCCCAGCCCGCCGTTGGTTTCCAGTTCTAATGCGCCGAGTGTCCAGTCATAGATACCGAACGGTAAAAGGTAAGCCCCGCCGTCAGTCTGGATAAGCTCCATCTGCGCAGTGGGGGATGCCAGTGTCGAATAGGTATAGGCGACCTGATCGACAAGCGTCACAGCATCAGACGATGCCAGTTTGAACACCGTTGCTCCACCCCATGCACCCGTCGAGGCGCACAGGAAAGCGTCACCATTCCAGAGCGAAATCTCAAGATCCGTGACGTTAGCAACATAGTTTAATGCGGCACTCCGAAGAGTGCCGGACAATACCAGATTGGCCACCCCGACCCCCTCGTATACACCCCAACTGTTAAGGGTATCGTGAGGACCAAGTCTTAATGTGCGATTTACTCGCCAGAGTAAGCGCAAGGGATTTTAGGTAAATGTTAGGACTTGTCGACTGAAGCCGGGCGGATCCACCGTCAGCGGTTGAGGATCTCGCGGTGATAGCGCGCCAGGAAAATCAGGCCCAAAGTGGCGAGAACCAGACCAACGCCATATACGAAGGCCGGATTGACCCAGGTGGCATCATAAGTCGCATAAAACCCGCGCCGCATCTCTCCGACAACATGCACCAGCGGGTTCAGGGCCAGATAGTCGCGAAAGGGTTGCGGGATGCTTTCCAGAATGAAGAAGATGGTCGAGATGATGAACAGGGGCCGCGTGATGATTGACCATACGCGCTGCCAAATCGGAAAGCGTGTGAGCAGAAAGCAGTTCATCACACCGACGCCAAAGGCAAGCACCAGCGCCATGCCAAGCGCATTCAGGATGGCCGCATAGTTCAATATGTTGCCCGTGTCGAAGATTGTCAGCAAGCCATACATCAACATATAGAAAACAAGCAGCTGGGTCAGACTGTTCAGCAACAGGCGCGCGATGATTGCATCCAGATAGGTGACCGAGGGATAGAACAGCAACTGTCGCGAGAAGGTGATCGAGTTGGAGATCTTGTTGGAGACGTCCATATACATCATGAACGGCAGAAAACCGGTGGCATAAAACAATGGAAAATTATTTCCCAATGCCGGTGACCTGAAGGCCATTGAAAAGGCAATGGTCATGACCGCCAGGCCGCCGACCGGCTCCAGGATGGCCCAAAGATAGCCCCCGGGCGATCGCCCGTAGCTTGTCGCCATTTCGCGCAACATCAGCGCAATGACTGTGCGCCACGTCTTGAAGTTACGGGCGTGCAGGCCCTCTGCCTTGAAGCTCATAGGCATCTTTTGCCTTCATCCGTCGGATGATCGCAAGTGGAAACTGGCTGGCGTGACCGCGACAATTGCCCTTTTAACGGAAAATGTTTCAATGCTATAAGCCACCCGTCCATACTGCCGTGGAAGCTGCCAGACGAATGATTTGCAACTGTCACCGAAAGCATTGATACACTCCGGAAACATGCGGACAGACAAAAAGACGCGAATTGGTTGTCGCCCAACACTACGAGAACGGCGTCTGCGAAGGATACCCCATGAACAAACCCGAAGCTGCCAAGATTGACACCCAAGCTGCCCAGCCCGGATCAGCGGATGGCGATATGCAGTCTTCCGACACGTCGCCTGATCGGCAGGCTGCTGCGACACCCGCCGCTTCGACGCCCGATGCGCCTGCGACCCCGGGGGATACGCCGCGGTCGGACGCCGAACATGACAATGATCAGAAAGCGAACCAGGGCGCCGTGACGCCGGCGCCACAAGCCCAAGCAGCGAAAGCCGCTCCCAAGTCCGAAACACCCAAAGAACCCAAAGTGATGGTCGCCCCGATGGCGCAACCCGCCCGGATCAAACCGCGTCACAGGGCTGTCATGGCCAGTTTTTTCGTCGTGGTTCTTCTGCCGTTGCTGTTTGCGGCCTGGTATCTTTATGCGCGGGCGCTGGATCAGTACGTGTCCTATGTCGCGTTTACGGTGCGATCGGAAGATGTGAGCTCTGCGTCCGATCTTCTGGGCGGGCTCAGTGCGTTTGGCAGCGGTGGGTCCGAAGACACCGACATTCTGTACGAGTTCATCCAAAGCCGCGAACTGGTCAGCATCATTGATGATGAGATTGACCTGCGCTCGATCTATGCGGCCAGCTATGAAACTGATCCGTATTTCTCGTTCGACCCAGAAGGCACGATCGAGGATCTTGCGGAATACTGGTCGCGGGTCGTCAAGATTTTCTATGACAGCGGAACGGGCCTGATCGAAGTCCGGGTGCATGCGTTCCACCCGCAGACGGCCAAGGATATTGCGGAACGCATCTTTGATCGCAGCTCAGCCATGATCAACGACCTGAGCGCCGATGCCCGCGCGGATGCAACACGATACGCCAGCGAAGAGCTGGATTTCGCGGTTGAACGGCTGAAGGAAGCGCGTCAGGCGATCACCGAATTCCGCTCGCGCAATCAGATCGTCGACCCTGCCGCTGAAATCGGTGGCCAGACCGGCCTGATGTCGGCATTGCAGACGAAACTCTCGGATGCCCTGATCACTTTCGATCTGCTGCGGGAAAGTGCGGGCGCAAACGATCCGCGCATGGCGCAGGCCGAACTGCGTATCCAGGTCATTCGCGAACGCATCGAAGAAGAGCGTCTTAAATATGGCGCGGACAGCTCGGACGAACGGAACTTCTCGACCCTTGTGGGTGAATACGAAAGGTTGGCCGTCGAACGCGAATTTGCCGAGCAGACGTATCTTGCGGCCCTGGCGGCACTGGATTCGGCTAAGATCGAAGCCCAGCGACAAAGCCGTTATCTGGCGGCTTATATCAAGCCGACCCTGGCCGAACGGGCCGAGTATCCGCAGAAAGCCCTGATGCTTGGTGTACTGGGGGCATTTTTGTTATTTACCTGGGCAATCGGCGTCATGATCTTTTATGCAATCAAGGATCGCCGCTGATGATCAAGATCCACGACTTGTGGAAAACCTACTATATCAAGGGTCAGGGGAAAACGGTTGCGCACAACATCAACCTGACATTTCCAACGGGAAAGTCGGTTGGATTGTTCGGCAGAAACGGTGCGGGTAAATCGACCCTGCTTCGGATGATCGCGGGTGTCGAGGATCCGGATTCCGGCTCGATTGAATCTGATGGGTCGATTTCATGGCCGGTCGGCTTCAAGGGCAGCTTTCACCCGGAATTGACCGGCGCCCAAAACACAAGGTTTGTCGCGCGGGTCTATGGGGTCGATACCGACGAATTGATCGACTACGTGATGGATTTCGCACGCCTTGGCGGGCATTTCCACGCGCCGGTCCGAACCTATTCGGCGGGGATGAAATCCCGCCTCGCCTTTGGAGTGTCGATGGGGATCAGTTTCGACACCTATCTGATTGACGAAGTAACATCGGTCGGTGACGCGTCCTTTCGCAAGCGCAGCAAGCGGATTTTGCGGGACCGTATCGGGGCGAGCGCGGCGATCATCGTTTCGCACTCGATGCCGCTGATGAGGGACCTCTGCGATTCAGGTGTGGTCATTGTTGATGGCCATGCTCAGTGGTTTGATGCGGTCGAAGACGCGATTGCGTTCCACGAGGATTACATGAGCACGCGTTGATCATGCGAATGGTTCAGCGAATGTTCTGTTCAGCACTGCGCGACTGAACAAAGTCATAAAGCGCGAAATCGCATGCATTCTCTTCGTGAAGAAATTCCAGAAGGCGTTGGTCTTGGAACACGTCTTTCGGAAAATGATAAGGGCTGACATTCTTGCGTTTCTTAGGCTGATAGGCCTGCCCCGATACACGCTCGATCAAGGTGGGAAGTGTCGCTTCGGTCGCGATCATCTCGTAAACCTGAAGACGCTGTTCCAGCTCATCAAGTGATGTCGTGGGGTGACGTTTTCCCAACACCATCTGCGATTGAAAGTTTAAAAACAGTTGCCTGGACCCGTGCAGAAGGTCGATGACCTGCCGCGGATCGGACGTGTCCGCGGCCCGAATCCGCTCTGAGATTTCTTTGACCTGGGGGGGATGAGCGTTGTAAAATGAACGACCACGCTTTCGAATTTCGATCAGCCAGTTGAAATGAGACATGACCTGCGCGTCCGGCGCGCGAATGGCTGTGAAAAAATGAATGTGGCGGAAGGTGACGCGGGTCAGCGTGGCGCGCATCTTTGGAAAAGGCACGTGCCCGGACACCCAGTCATATCCCGCGATCTTCTCACGTATCTTATGTGAGTGTGAGAAGAGGGATTCGACATGTGCCTGACCCGGTGCCCGCGAACGTTCAAGGTAATGGTTCACTGTCGACCCGGCCGTTTTCGGCACGTGCACGAAGGCAATTATGGGCGACACTTTGTTCATCTTTCACGTCTTCCCGCACAAGGCCAAAGGGCAAGGGGTTACTTCAGGCCATAGGTAAACTTGAACCTATCCAGCAGAGACAACCCCGATGCATCACCTTTCAAGCGAAGCTGATTCAGGAACTGTTCCCTTTCGTCTTCCGGCAACAGGTCTTTCGTCCAGACACCTACTTCCCACAATGAAAAGCGCCGCCGGTAAACCAGGTCTTTCTTGAACAGCGGAGACGCCATGTATTTCGGAAAGAAATACGCACCGCTGTGGATGGTCGAAGTCGACCCAAGGTGACCGCATACCTCGACGATCCGATCTTCCGGGTTTCGTGGCGCGTCCTTCAGCCGACCTTTTGCGGGCCAGGGGATCACCGCCTCAAGCATTGTCTCATCGACGCCTCCCGACTGGGTCAGGATGGTGTGCAGCTTGTCAATGGAATAGATCACCTTGGTCGTTCGGGCGCTGTTCAGCATGGCCCGTGTAAGCCCCTTCTCACCCAGATCAATTGCAAGCACCCGGTTGTTCGATGGGACGTAGTTGCGCCAGAAATCCAGGAATGAACGGGAGGCAAATACATGCGCGCTGATGCTCAGCGCGAAGGACTGAAGGTGATAATCTTCTCCCCAGTTCTCATAGGCGACAATCACGTCTTCCTCGCCCAGCAGCGCATCGACAAAAGCCCCCAACCCGCGAGAAGCGTAAAACACGCTGTCATTCAGGATAAGCAGCCGGTCCGGGGTCAGCCCGGCCGTGACCATGTGCTTCACGGTATCCTTGTAGCACCCGAAATCGAAACCCTGATTGCCGCGCAGGATAATCGAGTGGCAATGGTCATTGAAAAACGACCGTTGTTGGTCTGACAGGTCATGATTGCAGGCCAGCAGGATGTTCACCTTACGCGCGGATAGCGTCTGGATGATCCGTTGGACGCTGTCGGACACGGTTTCGCCCGGTTCGTAGTAGACGAAGATCGCGAATACCCCGTCGGAGGTGTCTGACAAGACCTCGATGTTTTTGATATCATCGACATAGTCGCGCAATTGCCATCGGTCCCGGAGCCGGTCAAACGCAACATAGCGGACCCGAAACACCGCCCACGCGACCCATTGCAGAACGCGCCAGAACGGGTTTCTTTTGCCGGGCCGGATACTCATCGGATTACCTTTTGTCATAACCTGTGCAGGACAGCGCGGTCACGGGACCGCAATAAGGCCAACAAGCACGTTCTTGAAAAGCACCGATACCCTACCCACCATGTGCAAGACAAGCGTCCAGGCGAGTGCCATCGAGACATATCCCGGCCCGGGCACGCGTGGTAGATAGGGCTTTTACCCTGACAGAATATGGCTTCGGCTTGTAAATTCACATCGGCTACCCCTAGAACACGACAAATGCCCGCGCAGTAAGGGTGGCAATAGCCGATGAAATTCGCTTATGCATGATGCGTTGTTTGACTGATCAAGGGTTTTTGAGATGAAGATAATGGTTACTGGCGGGGCAGGGTTTATCGGGTCCGCCGTCGTTCGCCAGGCAATTCGTGAAAACCATGAGGTCGTCAATGTCGATGCACTGACCTATGCGTCCTGCATCGAGAATGTGGCGTCGGTGTCCAACAGCCCGAACTATGCCTTTGAGCACGTCGACATTCGCGACCGCGCGGCACTTGATCGTGTTTTTGAAGGGCACAAGCCCGATGCGGTGATGCACCTTGCTGCAGAAAGCCATGTCGACCGATCAATCGACGGTCCTTCGGACTTCATCGAGACCAACATAAACGGGACCTTCAACATGCTGGAAGCTGCGCGCGCCTATTGGCAGAATTGCGGCCGACCAGATGGATTCCGGTTTCATCACATCTCGACAGACGAGGTGTTCGGGACGTTGTCGGATGACAAGGAAGAGCTTTTCACCGAACAGACTTCCTATGATCCACGCAGCCCGTATTCCGCGTCCAAGGCGGCGTCTGACCATCTGGTTCGTGCCTGGCATGAAACCTATGGTCTGCCGGTCGTTCTGACCAATTGTTCAAACAACTACGGGCCATATCACTTTCCCGAAAAACTCATCCCGGTGGTGATCCTGAACGCGCTTGAGGGCAAGGCGCTGCCAATATATGGCGACGGGTCGAATGTGCGCGACTGGCTTTATGTCGAGGATCATGCAGATGCTTTGCTGACTGTTATCCGTCATGGGAAGATTGGCCGGTCCTACAATATCGGGGGCGAGAACGAGCGGACCAACCTTGAGCTTGTAACGACCCTCTGCCGTATTCTGGACAACCTGCGCCCCCGCGATGGTGGACCCTATGAAAACCTGATCACCTTCGTGACTGACCGTCCGGGGCACGATGCCCGCTATGCCATTGATCCGACCCGTATCCGCGATGAGCTGGGCTGGCGCCCGTCCGTGACGATTGAAGAGGGCCTGCGCAAGACCGTCCAATGGTATCTGGACAACGAAGATTGGTGGCGCCCCCTTCAGAAACGCGATGGGGTGGGCAAACGATTGGGGACAGGGTAAACCTGCCCATTTGAAGGACGCCACGTTATGAAGATCCTTGTATTTGGTAAGACAGGACAAGTTGCGACAGAGCTGCAGCGCCTGGCCGATGTGCATGCGCTGGACCGACTGGATGCGGATCTTGCCGACCCCGACGCCTGTGCCGCCATCATCCGGGATGTCGACGCCGATGTCGTCATCAATGCCGCCGCATATACCGCGGTGGATAAAGCCGAACAGGAAGAAGACCTGGCCACTTTGGTGAACGGTCATGCGCCCGGCGCGATGGCGCGGGCGGCCAGTGCAAAGGGCATACCGTTCCTACATGTCTCGACCGACTATGTGTTCAGCGGTCAGGGTGACACCGCCTGGGCGACGGACGATCCGGTCGCCCCGCCCAATGCCTATGGCCGTTCCAAGCTGGTGGGGGAACAGGCCGTGCAAGCCGCTGGAGGGACCTTTGCGATCCTGCGCACAAGCTGGGTGTTTTCATCCCATGGTGCCAATTTTGTGAAAACGATGTTGCGCCTATCCGAAAGCCGCGATGAACTGAACATTGTGGACGATCAGATCGGAGGTCCGACCGCCGCAAATGACATCGCGCAGGCTCTTCTGACCATGGCCCATGCATTGGTGGACGGGACGCCGGGCGGCGTCTTTCATTTCGCAGGCGCGCCAGCAGTCAGCTGGAAGGACTTCGCCCTCGAAATCTTTCGCCAGGCCGGGCGGTCTGTTGCGGTCTCGGGAATCCCCACATCTGATTTTCCGACCCCGGCGGTTCGGCCCCTTAACTCGCGGATGGATTGTTCGGCGCTGTCAGAGGCATTCGGCATTCGACAGCCTAACTGGACAGAGTCGTTGGCAATTGTTCTGGAAGAACTGAAAAACGCCGACTAGGTTTGGCGGGATAGGGAAGTGAACGCATCGATGGACAGAAAAGGCATTATTCTGGCAGGCGGGTCTGGGACGCGGCTTTACCCGATCACCATGGCCGTTTCAAAGCAACTGCTTCCGGTTTACGACAAACCGATGATCTTCTATCCGATCAGCGCGTTGATGCTGGCCGGGATCCGCGAGGTTGCGATCATCACAACACCACAGGATCAGGCCCAGTTCGTGCGGATGCTGGGGGATGGGTCCGATCTTGGCATGTCCTTCACCTATATCGAGCAACCTTCGCCAGACGGACTGGCCCAGGCTTTCATTCTTGCCGAGGATTTCCTTGCGGGCGCACCCTCGGCGCTGGTTTTGGGTGACAATATCTTTTTCGGGCACGGACTTCAGGACCTGCTGCGCGATGCCAGCCAGCAGTCGATGGGTGGCACGGTGTTTGGCTATCGCGTTGCCGATCCGGAACGCTATGGGGTTGTCGGCTTTGACAGCGAAGGCAAGGTAAACACAATCATCGAAAAACCCGCCAAACCACCATCGAACTTTGCCGTGACCGGGCTTTATTTTCTGGACGGAAGCGCCCCGGAACGCGCCAGGGAAGTGACCCCATCAGCGCGTGGCGAGCTTGAGATTACATCTCTTCTGGAAATGTATCTGAACGAAGACAAGCTGTCAGTGCAACTCATGGGCCGGGGATATGCGTGGCTGGACACCGGCACGCATGGCAGCCTCTTGGACGCAGGAAACTTTGTACGAACCCTAGAGAAGCGGCAGGGGCAGCAGGTCGGTTGCCTGGAAGAGATCGCATTTCACAACGGCTGGATCAGCAAGGATGCGCTTCGCGCGCGGGCAGATTATTTTGCAAAGAATGATTACGGGCGCTATCTGTCGTCTTTGATGTCAGAGTGACCACCGATGCACGATAACGTCCAGACCAAGCGTTCAGACCCACATGTGGCCATTTTGCTTGCGACCTATAACGGGGGCCGGAATCTGTCCGAGCAGCTCGCCAGTATCGCAGAGCAAAGCTATGACAATTGGTCTTTGATCGTCAGCGATGATGGCTCGACCGATGATACGCTTGAGATCGTGCAGGGTTTTGCACAACAAGGTCACACCGTTACGATACTGGACGGGCCGAAGAGCGGGGCGGCAGCCAACTTCATGTCCCTTGTCCGTCGATCGGCGGATTTTGCGCCTGCCGACAGTTGGCTGTCCTTTTGCGATCAGGATGATGTCTGGCTGCCCGACAAGCTTGCACGCAGTGTTCAGGCGCTGCGCGCGCAGGATGACGATGCGCCTGCACTGTATTGCAGCCGAACCTGGATCACGGACGAGACGCTGACAGAACGGCGTCTGTCGCTTCCGCGCCCGCGCCCGCTTGGGTTTCGCAATGCTCTGGTGCAGAATGTTGCATCGGGAAATACGATCGTGCTGAACGCGGCGGGTACGCGTCTGGTTCAATCTGCTGCCGTGGATACCCATGACGTTGTGGTGCATGACTGGTGGACGTATCAGGTGATTGCCGGTGTAGGCGGCAGGCTTGTGCATGACGATCAGCCGACATTGCTCTACCGGCAACACGCTTATAACGAGATCGGTGCGAACGATAATGCCAAGGCAAAGCTTGCACGTATCTCGATGCTGCTCAGCGGGCATTTTGCAGAATGGAATCGGATGAATGCCAAGGCACTTGCTGCATCCGCTCATATGTTCGAACCGGAAAATCAGGCGCTTTTGAATGATTTCACGCGCATCCTGAACATGCGCCGAAGGCACAGTTGGCGGGTGTTGCGCAGGATGAAACTTTACCGTCAGACATGGGCAAGCACGGCGGCGCTGTGGTTTGCGCTTGTGATGCGCCGTTTATAGGTGCAGGTGGTGCGTCAGGAAGGCCACCGGATCGCACCTTTCGGGTATCGGCATTCTATTGTCACACACAGAATGTATCCAAGAATCAGGGTTGTTCCAGATGCACCCACAGCATAGTGTGGCGCGCAGTATATCTGGTGTTTGCGGGGACACGATGCGCTTTGTTCTAACGGCTTTTCTGATGCTTGCACTGGCAAGTTGCGGCTTGCCACGCGGCGGTGCCTTGCAAAGCGAGATCATCGGAAACGAGACTGAGACAAGATCCGATATCGCGATTTACAGAGTTTCGCGCGAAATGCTTGGCGCCATGTCGCGGTGGCCTGCCCCGGACGCCAATTCCGGCTATAAATGGCCAGCCCGTGGAAGACCCGCAGCAGACAAGCCAATACGCCCGTTTGACACCGTTGATGTCGTTGTCTGGGACAGCGAAGAAAACTCGCTGCTTGCGTCGAATGGTCAGAACACGGTGCAAATGAAGAACATGCAGGTTTCTCCGGCGGGGACCATCTTCCTTCCCTTCGTCGGCACCTTGCATATTGCCGGCCTGCCGCATTCCGCCGCTCGCGCCCGCGTTCAGCGGAAATATGAAGAGGTAATCCCCTCAGCCCAGGTTCAATTGAATGTGACGCAGGGCACGCGTGGCACGATTTCGATGGTGTCCGGTGTATCTCGTCCGGGGCCCATTGTTGTTGATGACCCCAACTTCACCATCCTGAACGCCATTTCTGCCGCAGGCGGTCCGTCGGGCCAGATCGAAAACCCGCAACTGAAGCTGATCCGGGGCGATCAAACCTATCGCCGCCCGCTTCAGGATGTCTTGAGCAACCCGAAATACGATGCCCTGCTGCTTCCAGGTGACAAGATCGCCGTGGAACCCGACGAACGGTATTTCCGTTCGCTTGGCGCAGCCAGCAAGGAAGCGATCGTGCCGTTTTCCAGGTCAAGTATCTCGGCGCTGGATGCCATGTCGCTTATCGGTGGCTTGACGGACAACCGCGCCAACCCCAAGGGCATTCTTGTGCTGCGGGAGTATTCACCGAAAGCGGTGCGCGCTGATGCCTCTGGCCCGAACAATGAACGCAGCGTGTTCGTGATCGATCTGACCACGGCTGACGGCCTGTTCAGCGCCGGAAAATTCCAGATCCATCACGAGGATACAGTGCTTGTCACCGAAAGCTCGGTTGCGTCCGCACCCTTCCTGTTCGGCCTGATCCGTCAATTGGCAGGCACCGCATCTGACCTGAGTGATCTTTGACGTCAGGTGCCTAACCCCGAGGGTGAAAGCACCTAACGCAGATGTCAGGCTTCCCGGCCCAGGTGGCGCTCCCCTCGCGCGCGGGCGAGCGCCATTTGTTTTTGGCGTTCGCGGAAACGGTCACGACGCGGTTCGTCGAACTCGTCGATACATTGGTGGCAGCTGACGCCATCGTCGTATTCGGGACGGTCCTTGTCTGACGGCAGGATCGGACGGCGACAGGCGTGGCACAGCTCGTGCGGGCCTTCGGCCAAACCGTGTTCAACGGACACGCGGTTGTCGAAGACGAAACAGGCACCATCCCATTTACTGTCCTTGGCGGGCACGTCCTCCAGATACTGCAAGATACCGCCCTGCAGGTGATAGACATCCTCGACCCCTTGGCCAATCAGGAAGTTGGTCGATTTCTCGCAGCGAATGCCGCCCGTGCAGAACATCGCCACACGCTTGTTGTGAAACCGGTCCTTGTTCTTTTCCCACCACGCGGGAAACTCGCGGAAGGTCTTGGTTTTTGGATCAACTGCGCCTTCAAATGTGCCAATGGCGACCTCGTAGTCATTGCGGGTGTCAATCACCACCACATCGTCTTGTGAGATCAGATCGTTCCAATCCTCGGGTTTCACATAGTGCCCGACCGAGGCACGCGGATCGACATCCGGCACCCCCATGGTCACGATCTCTTTCTTCAGCCGGACCTTCATCTTGCCGAAGGGCTGCTCCCGCGCGGTGGATTCCTTCCACGACAGATCGGTGCAGCCGGGCAGGGCGCGGATATGCTCCAATATGGTGTCGATCCCCGCGCGCGACCCCGCGATGGTGCCATTGATGCCTTCCTGCGCCAGCAGAAGCGATCCTGTGACCCCTTCGCGCTGGGCGGCCTCCAGCAAAGGCGCCTGCAAGGCCGCGGGGTTGTCGAAACGTGTGAAGTGATAGAGTGCTGCGATCGTATACATACGGGCGGCATACGCCCCTCTTTTCAAAGGATCAAGAGCGCCAATCGCTTGACCCACCCAGCCCCGGACCTTACCCATTGAGTTTCTAGGAGGATCGCCCATGCACAATGCCGACGAAGCCCTGATCGTGATTGACGTGCAAAACGACTTCTGCCCGGGCGGTGCGCTGGCCGTATCCGGCGGCGATGAGGTTGTGCCCCTGATCAACGAACTTCTGCCCGACTATCAGGTCAAGGTGTTCACACAGGACTGGCACCCGGCGGGGCATGGATCTTTCGCGTCTTCTCATCCGGGAAAAGATCCGTTCCAAACCACGGAAATGCCCTATGGCACCCAAGTGTTGTGGCCCGATCACTGTATTCAGGGCAGCATCGGCGCCAGGTTCCACGACCACCTGCATCGTGACCGGGCCGATCTGATCATCCGCAAGGGGTTCCGGGCCGAGATAGACAGCTATTCCGCCTTCTTTGAAAATGACCAGACCACACCTACGGGGTTAGAGGGGTATCTGCGCACCCGTGGGGTCACGAAGCTTACTCTGGTCGGGCTGGCCACGGATTTCTGCGTCGCCTATTCCGCCGTTGACGGTGCACGTCTGGGCTTTGAGGTGACGGTTCTGGAACGTGCCTGTCGCGCCATCGACCTTGACGGCTCAATGGACGCCGCGCGCGCCGAGATGCGCGCCGCCGGCGTCAAACTGGAGGCGTAGATGGTCGATATTGCCAGCCGGGTCTACAACCATCACTGGAAGATCGACCCGATCGTCCGGTCTCTGATCGACACCGATTTCTACAAGCTCCTGATGTGCCAGTCGGTGTTCCGCAACAAGCCCGACACCACTGTCACCTTCAGCCTGATCAACCGCACCAAGTCGGTGCCGCTGGCCGACCTGATCGACGAGGGCGAGTTGCGCGAGCAGTTGGATCATATCCGATCCCTCAGCCTGTCGCGCGGCGAAAGCACATGGCTGCGCGGCAACACTTTCTATGGCAAGCGCCAGATGTTCCGCCCCGATTTCATGGAGTGGTTCGAGGGCATGCGCCTGCCGCCCTACCACCTTGAGCGCGTCGGTGATCAATACGAACTGACCTTCGAAGGCCCGTGGCCCGAGGTCATGTTGTGGGAAATCCCCGCCCTTGCCGTGTTGATGGAACTGCGCGGCCGCGCCGTTCTACGCGACATGGGGAAGTTCGAGCTGCAGGTGCTCTATGCCCGCGCCATGACCCGGATCTGGGAAAAGATCGAACGCCTGCGCGAGCTTGACGGGCTGCGCCTTGCCGATTTCGGCACCCGCCGTCGGCACAGCTATCTCTGGCAGGATTGGTGCGTGCAGGCGATGATCGAGGGGCTGGGGGATCGTTTCATCGGCACCTCGAACTGCTCGATCGCCATGAAACGCGACATCGAGGCGATCGGCACCAACGCCCACGAACTGCCCATGGTCTATGCCGCGCTGGCCGAGGATGACGACGAACTGGCCCGCGCGCCCTATGACGTGCTGGCCGACTGGCACGAGGAACACGAGGGCAACTTGCGCATCATCCTGCCCGACACCTATGGCACCAAGGGGTTTCTGGACAATGCGCCGGATTGGCTGGCGGGCTGGACCGGCATCCGCATCGACAGCGGAGACCCCGCCACAGGCGCCGAGACCGCGATCAAATGGTGGAAGGACCGCGGTGAGGACCCGAGCCAGAAAATGGTCATCTTCTCGGACGGTCTGGACACCGACAAAATCATCGAACTGCACCAGCAATTCGCAGGCCGCGTCCGCACCAGCTTCGGCTGGGGCACGCTTCTGACCAACGATTTCCGAGGCCTCGTGCCGAACGACGCACTCGCCCCGTTCTCGCTGGTCTGCAAAGCGGTCGAGGCGAATGGGAGGGCGACGGTAAAGCTGTCGGACAACCCGAACAAGGCGATGGGACCGGAGGATGAGGTTGCGCGCTATAAGCGGGTGTTCGGTGTTGGAGATCAGGTGGGTATGGAGGTTGTTGTTTAGGTTACCCGACTTGGCGTATCCAATCTCTAATATTGCCACCGATACGCTCGATGTCTTGAACCGCGAGGACACCGCCATGCATTACGATGTTTCTTGAACGTTCTAGTACGCTTAGAACCGATTTTGCCCACTCAATGTCGGATAAAGTGAGTTCGAAATCTTCACGATTAACCACTATGATCGAAGACAGATCCCCAAAATCACAGTATTCCATTTCAGACCCACCGCGAGTTCCATGCCACTTAAACTTCGCGTCATCCTCCATTCGAGTGTTGACCTTTTTCTTGATTTTTTCGGGAACTTTTTCCCACCAAGCTTCTCTGTGTGCGTCAATCAGTGTGGACTTCACATAGTCCCTAACCATGTTCTCAAATGCGTGAATGGCGGTGTACACCAGACTCATCCTCTTTGCACTCACGAGTGATGAATCTTCTAGCATGTCGTAAGATAATTTTTCCTTTATTGCCTCGGTTTCCGCGCCATCTAACTTTGCGCGTGTATTGCGCCCAGCTTTGTCTAGGCTCTCTTCAGTCAAAAGCCCACGATATATAAAAGGGTAGAGTTCATCCGTTCGATCAGCCAAGGTGGTCTCGCAAGCTCTTAAACAGCGCATCGTAAACAGCTTGGTCACGGGATTCAGGCAATACGATGTTTATGTGATATTGTAGCGACTTGATTGGCAACGGCGATTCATTTGAACTTGGACTATCTCCGGCAGGACGTTTCTGGACATGCGGTGAGATTTTGTCAGGCTCATCGCTCTTCGCAGGTTCTGGGGTAGCCTTTGGAGCTTCTGTAAAATCAGCATAATCGCATAAAGCCACAAAAGTTTTAGCGATGTTCCGGATCACCGTATCTTTCTTTTCGCCCTTGTAAAGCGTTCGCAACTTGTTGAATGCGTCATCTACACTGAGTTCGTAGGCCTTTGTATTCACCGCAAACAAATCCTGATAGGCTTCCCGAATTCCATCTGCGAGCACCTTTTGTGAGACAGATCGATCGAGAAATTCATAATATCTTTGTTGTGGTGCGCCGTCGGAATTGAGGAATCCAAGCTCCTTTAAGATACCAATTAACAAACGATCATTCGAACTCGAAAATCCTAGGCCCTCCAGAAATTTATGAGAGAATCTGTCGGGAGCTTGGGCATTGAGCATCGCCTCAAAGTAGTCTGAGATCGCCCCTGTCTTAATTGTATAACTGTTGGGAAGAACCAATGAATTGCCTCGCAAATAAAAGATGTAGCTATGGAAGCACAACTATGACGAGCAGGCAACATCTTGTTGGCATTGGATATGCTGACTTACGTGTGGCCCACAAAAGAGTGTTCTTGGTGCTGTTCCGAGCCGACAGCTACCATCCTTTAACCCTTTAAACATATCCACCCATCACTTTGCCCCTCACCCCCCAAGCACCCTTCGTGCCGCCGTCACCGCTTTTTGCGTATAGCTCACCACCTCCGGCCCGGTTGGGTCGTATCGCGGCACTGCCCAGCCCATCGACGCAAAGCGGCGCATCATCAGGAACATGGGCAGCAGGTCTTCCGCTTCTTGGCTCAGCGTCCGGTGGTCCCGATACCCCGCCAGCGCCGCCGCTTTGATCGCCTCATAGGCGGGTTCGTCCTCGTTCTGCGTCATCATCACCGCCAAATCATAAAGCCGGAAGCCAAAGCCCGCGTCGTCGAAGTCGATTAGCGTCAGCTCTCCGTTGTGGACGAAGATGTTTTCGCGCAGGGCGTCGGCGTGGATCAGGCCGAAATCGGCGCCGTTCTCAAGGAACACCGTGGCCCTATCATGCGCCACGGCGCGGGCGCGTTGGATCAGGGCGCGGTCGTCGTCGCTCAACGCCGGGCATTCCCAGAACCGGCCCCAGAACGGATTGTCGCCCAGAAGGCCGGGAATGTCCCAGCGGTGGCGGGTGAAGTTCGTGGGCAGGGTCATGGCGTCGGTCAGGTTGTGCAGCTTGGCGATCTCGGCCCCGACCTTGTGATACAGCGCGACCTGTTCGGCCTTGCTGCCCACCAATGGCACGCCGCCTTCACCAATCGGAGTGCCGTCAACCCAGCTCACCATGGTGGCAATCTGACCGCCGCCCAGATCGGCCACCATGTCGCCGGACCGCGTGGGGATCGGGGCGGGCACGCGCATTCCCGCAGCCGCCAGGGCGGCCATCCAATCCAGTTCCGACCGGATCGCTGCCGCGCTTTGATACCCCGGACGATGCAGCCGCAACGCGGCAGGGCGGCCATCCACACGCACCTCATGCACCACGTTTTCGCGATCTTTGATCATGCGGATATCCTGCGCGCCCCAAGCCGCCAGCGCCTGTTTCAGGGCGCTCATACGGGAAGCGCCTTGAGTGCCGCGTCCATCTTTTCGACCAGAAGGTCGGCCTGCGCACGATCGAAACACATGGGCGGACGGATCTTGATCCCGTGATAATACCGCCCGACCGAGTGCAGCAGCACCCCGCGATTGCGCATCTCGTCCACCAGCTGGGCGCAGAAGGGGGCGGCGCGTTTCGTGTCTCCATCGCGGGCAAATTCCACCCCCAGAAACATCCCCGCGCCCCGCACATCGGCAATCATCGGGTGATCGAGTTGCCGCAACAATTCCAGCGCATAGTCACCCGTGTCGCGGGCATTTTCGACAAGGTTTTCTTCGACCAGAACGTCCAAAACCGCCATTGCAGCCGCGGCAGAGACCGGGTTGCCGCCGAACGTGTTGAAATAGCCAAAGCGATTGCGGAACCCGGCCATGATCTCGGGCCGGGTGACGACGGCGGCGACCGGATGCCCGTTGCCCATAGGTTTGCCCATCGTCACGATGTCCGGTGCCAACCCGATCCGCTGATGCCCCCAGAAATGACGACCGGTGCGACCGAAGCCGGGCTGCACCTCGTCCGCGATGATGATGCCACCGGCGCGACGCACGACCTCGACGGTCGGGTCGAGGAATCCCGACGGCAGGTCTGGGAAGCCTTCGTTGGCGAAGAACGGGCACAGGATGAGCGTGCCGAAGCCATGCCCTTCGGCTTCAAGCGCGTCGATGGCGGTTTGGATTTCATCTGCAAACGCCTGCGCCTGCGCCTCGACGCTGCCACCAAGCGGGGCAAGCGTGTCTGGCGACGGAACCTTCTTGACCCAGTCCACCGCACCGCCAATGGGGGTCTTCTTGGCGGACAGGTGCGACACCAGATCGGTGTTCCCGTGATAGGTGTTGTCGGTGCAGATGATCCCGGACTTGCCGGTCATCGCCCGCCCCATGCGCAGGGCGATGTCGTTGGCTTCGGACCCGGTGCAGACCATGATCATGGTGTCCAGATCGTGCCCCATCGTGCCGGTCAGGCGTTCGGCATAGTCCAGGATGCCTTCGTGCAGGTAGCGCGTATGGGTGTTCAGAGTGGCCGCCTGAGCCGAGATCGCCTCGACCACCTTCGGATGGGCGTGACCCACATGCGGCACGTTGTTGTAGCAATCCAGATATCGGTTGCCGTCCGCATCCCATAACCAGGCACCTTCGCCCCGCACAATGTGGACGGGATCGCTGTAGAACGTCGTCATGTTGGGGCCGAGAAGCCGCGCGCGCCGATGCAGTAGGTTTGAATTGTCCGACATGGGGAAGGCTCCGCTGTGGTTAGTCGTCGTTGACGCGTCCGCGCAGCGCCTTGATCTGGCTGCGGCGTGTCTTGGCCTCAAGCCTGCGTTTCTTCGAGGCAAGCGTGGGGCGTGTTGCGATGCGCCGTTTGGGGGTGACCAACGCGCGCTGGATCATTTCAACCAGCCGGTTCTGCGCAATTTCGCGGTTGCGGGCCTGGCTGCGCGTCTCTTCGGCGCGGATCACGATGGCGCCGTCTTGCGTCCATTTGCGCCCTGCGATGCGTTTCAGACGGGCCTTGGCGGGTTGGCTCAGATTGGGGGATCGCGCGGCTTCAAACCGCAGTTCGACTGCCGTAGACACTTTGTTCACGTTCTGACCGCCCGGGCCGGAGCTGCGGGTAAAACTCTCGCTCAACTCCCAATCTTGCAGGGTGATATCATCGGTCACGCGGATCATGGCGGCACCCTAGCGAATTGGATCCAAAACGGAAATCCCGGAAATGGCAAAAGAAAAGGGCCGCCCGCCTTGGGACGACCCTTTCGAGAATTAAGGAGGTGGGACCGGTTAGGCCAATTGGCCAACTTGATCCGCGTTCCTTGCCGGGGGCTGCCCCGGAAAGTCGCGACCTAGGGTGTCCCGGCACCTCGCTCCATTGTTCCTCTCGACATGGACACCTCCTTTCTCACTGTTTCTATATCTAGGAGGTTGCCACAGATTTTGCGTTTGTCAAAACTTTTCACGCAGGATTTTGTGAAAGTTTTGTGACGATGAGTCGAAATGGGACCAGTGCGATCAGTGCAATCGCCGTTTTGACCAGCCAATCAGCCAGTGCCAGCGACATCCAAAGCGGGGCGTCCGGGCCGCTTCCCAGCAGGGGCAGAACCGCGTTCGCCCAGCCAACATCGTTGCCGGGTTCAAGGAAGGTCAGGCTGGCCGAAAAAGCAATGGCAAAGAAAATCGCGGTGTCGACTGTGCCGCCGATCAGGGTGCTGGCCGCCGGAGCGCGCCACCATTTCCCATCGCGCAATCGGTCGAAGATCGCCACGTCCAGCAGTTGCGCCGTCAGGAAAGCCAGACCAGACGCAACCGCGACGCGCAGGGTAACGAGCGGGCCGAACTCGCCCATAATCTGCGTGCCGACAAGGCTGCACGCCACGCCAGTGATAAACCCGGCAAAGACAACTTTGCGCGCGGCCGAGGGGCCATAGACCCGGTTCATCACGTCGGTGACAAGAAAGGCGAAGGGATAGGTAAAGGCGCCCCAGGTCAGCCATTGACCGAACAGATGTTGCACCAGAATATTTGACGCCACCACGATGGCGGCCATGGCAATTACGCCGGGAAGGATACGGGTCATGTTGTTGGTCCGTTTTAGCAAGGTTGCGGAGACTTGGTTCCCAAAAGCCGGGAACGGGCTGCGTTTAACGGTTCATTGGGTGTTAATCAAGTGGTCCGTCCCGATGCCCGCGCCATCCGGGACGACGTATTCCACAATTTCCGTGACCTGGAAAAACTTGAAATTGTCGTCCGAGACCATGGTCAGGCGGATCAGACCATCCACGTCCCGCCAAACGGCAAGCCCCTCAAGATTGTCATGCGCACCAACTTCGGTTTGCAGCAATATGGTCTCGTTCGTCAGGCTGTTGCCGGTAATGTCAAAGCGCCGGACGCGGCTGGTGAAGCCGAAGATGCCGCTCAGGTGGCGTTCCAGCACATAAAGCCGCCCGTCAGGCCCGACATCTGCCCCGACCGGCACATAGGGGCGATATCGTGGCAGGGTGAAAGGCTGTTCCCAGGTTTTTGCACCGGGGCGCAATCGAAAGACGCGGTGCGGTGCTTTCTGGCTACCATCGCCTTCGGGGATCACAAGAATGGTGCCATCCGGCTGGACCGCCAATGCTTCTTGTCCGGCGTTCGGCTCCATTTTCTTGGTGGCCGGGTTCTTGGGCAGATTTCGCACCCGTCCTTGCCCGGTTGGGTATCTGACGATCCTGTGGCCCACCTCGAAACTGACGAACATGGTGCCATCCGGCGCGATGGCCAGGCCTTCGCTGTCCGACCATATGCCACGCACATTGACCCCGCGCGGTGTGGTCAGCTTGCGCAGGGCGCCATGGGCAACCTTCGCGATCTTTCCATCTTTCCGCACAAATCGACCGTGCGTTATATCACCTCGATCGGTGATCGCGGTAAAGGACGTGCCGTCCTCGCTGACCTCAATGCCAGAGAAACCGCCAAAGGCGGGATCGTCCCCACCATGCCAGCGCGTGACTGACAGCAGCTTGGCCTCGGTCACGGTCTGCGCGCCCAGATCGACGGTCAGAAATCCGACCAGTAAGGTCAGCGCCCCTAGCGCGACGACAAGACGGAACGGCATTGGTTGGGAAGATCAGCAAGTGTCAGAGGCCCGCGCGGTTTGCTTGGCTTGGGCGGGGTGGGCGGGGGCGGTTTGGGGTGCAGGATATCGTTGACCCAGTTCACCGCGTCCTGGCAGCCGTCACCGGGTGGCGGTGGGGCCTGATCGACGCAACCGCGCATACCTCTGGGGCATTTCAGGCGCACGTGGAAATGGTAGTGATGCCCGTACCACGGCCGAATTTTCCTCAGCCATTTGCGGTTGCCCTTCTCGTCCTTGCACATTTGCACCTTGGCACCGGGAAAGACAAATATGCGCGCCACGCGTTTGTCCTTGGCCGCGGCTTTCAGGATTTCATGATGTGCGCGGGTCCAGGAGCTGTTCACAAAGGCACCCTTGGCGCGACGCATCGAGATCGACGAGATGCTTTCGCGCGCGCCGACCGACAGGTTCAGCTTTTTCGCGGGCAGCATCCAGATGTCCACGTCCAAGCCGATCTGGTGGGATCGGTGTCCGCTCAGCATCGGCCCGCCGCGCGGTTGGCTCATGTCACCAACATAAAGCCCGTTCCAGCCGGGCTGTCGCGCCGCCTTGCGGGACAGGTCTTTGACGAAGTCGATAAGCTCGGGATGCCCCCAGTTCCGATTGCGCGACAGGCGCATCGCCTGCCAGGTCGGACCGGTTTGAGCAAGTTGCTTGCCCCCTGCAAGACACCCTTTCGCGTATGACCCGAAAGGGGCCGCTTTCTGCGACGATCCGGATCGCTTTGCCCCGAACAGCTGTTTCGCCGGTGTGTCGGCCTGCGCCGAGATCGGCCCAATGACCACCCCCGAAAGCGCAAGCGCACCGACCAGAACAGCCCCTTGAATGAGTTTCTTGATATTCACCATGCCACCTCTCACCGCTCTCCCTCTGGTTTAACCCAGATCAGAAGCAAAAGCCCCAGTGCAAACAACCCGATCAGCGGAGACACGCCGAGCCGCGCGCTGCCGGTCATCGTCGTGAACCATGCGATCAGCGCCGGTGCCATGAAGGCCGTCGCCCGCCCGGACAGGCCATAAAGACCGAAACTTTCGGTCGGGGCTTGGGGGTCGGTGTGGCGCACCATCATCGACCGGCTGGCCGATTGCAGCGTGCCGCCCATGCCGCCGATCAACATGCCGCAGCCGAAGAAGATGATGTCCGGGATATTCGATCCTTCCGGCAGCGCAATGCCCAACAGAGACTCGCGCGTCATGTTCACGATCAGGAAGCAGACCGACATCAAGATCAGGATCGACCCGATGATGACGGGCTTGGGTCCGCGCTTGCTGTCCACCCTGCCGCCCATCCAGCTGAACGCCGCCGCCGCCAGACCCGAGATGATCCCAAAGACCCCAATCAGGACGATGGGCCAGTTCAGAACAAGGCTCGCATAAACCCCGCCGAACCCGTAAAGGCCATTCAATGCGTCGCGGTAAAACATTGAACTGCCCAGATAGGCGGCAAGGCTTTTCTTGTTTTTCAGACCCCGAATGGTTCGGCCCAGAATGGCAAATGCACCGGAAAGGCTGTGTTTGGCGTTCGGGCGCGGCACGTCTTTTACCCACAGCGCATAGGGGATCATGAACACGACAAACCAGATCGCAACGAACGGTCCGACGATCCGTGTCCCTTCGCGCGCCTCGGCGTCCAAAAGGCCCAGGCCGGGATCCAGCCCGATCAGGGTCTTTCCATTGGGCTGTTCGACAAACAGCGTCAGCATGATCGCCAGCGCCACCAGCCCGCCAATATAACCGAAAGCGAAGCCGGATCCCGAGATCTCGCCCACCTGATCCTGGTCGGCCAGACTGGGCAGTTGCGAGTTGGTGAACACCAAAGCAAACTCCGCCCCGATGAAGCCGATCGCGAACATCAACATCATCGTCCACAGGTTCGATCCATCTGGTTGGGTCCACCACAGCGACCCTGCGCCGATGACATAAAGAAGGCTGAACACGGCGACCCAGGGACGCACCCGCCCCGCGGTGTCAGCCAGCGCGCCCATGACCGGCGCACCGAACCCGACGATCAGACCCGCAGCGGCCAGCCCCCATGACCAGATGCTCTGCGCCCTGGCGTCCGCCGCCTGTTCGGCCAAGCCCTGGCCCATGAAGTACTCGGTCGCAACGGCGGCAAAGAACGGTCCGAAGATGAACGTCAGAAGCAGAGTGTGATAGGGCTGGCTGGCCCAATCGAACCAGAACCAGCCCCAAATGCGCCTGCGCGTCGAGATTTCTGCCATGCCTGCTCCCTGTTTCCGCCGATCAAACAGCGAAACCAGCGCGCGGGCAAGGGGTGTCATGCTTCGGGTGGCCAGGGGCGCTGTGCGTCGGCGTCGATCCAGGCCTGAACCCAGTCCGGCAATGTGGGACGCTGGCCAACATAACCCAGCGTGTCGACCACGCGGGCGGTGGGCACGATCCCGTTGCGATCCGTCACGGCCGAGCGATAGACGATCTGGTTCGCACATTCGCCGCGCAGCCACATGCTTTGCTCGACATAGATGAACCGGTCGTCCCATCCGACCACGCGGCTGCGCATCTCGACCCGGACGAAGGTGCGCACCCGCTTGCGATACCGCACAGAGGCACCCGCCATGGTCAATCCCCAGCGGTTCTTGATCAACATTCGGGACAACCCGGTGCGCCCGGCCAGCGGAATGCGCCCAAGGTCATAAAGCGTCAGCGTGCGCCCGTTGTTCAACTCGCGCCACAGGTCGATGTCCCACGGCCAGCACATATGATGGCTGACATGGGTGCCGGTGATCGGCAGCGGCGTGGCACGCGCGTTCTTGATCAGCTCTTTGGTCATGCGGATGAACGGATACATGGTGGCTCCTTCCGGTTGTGGCCGACCTGCCCTTGAGCGCCGCAAACGTCAACCGAAACCACGCGTCACCCTTGCCCTGACTGGCAACCTTCCCTAGATGGAACGGACAACCCGAAAGGAGCCCCTATGCAGTCGCTGTTTCAAATCCTGATGCTGATCGTGGATATCGCCTGGTTTGTCCTGATCGTGCATATCGTGATGTCGTGGCTGATCAACTTTCAGGTGCTGAATCTGCGGCAACACGTGGTTGCACAGGTCTGGTACGGGCTGAACCGGCTGTTGGAACCTGTCTATTCCCGCATCCGGTCTTTCCTGCCGCAGATGGGCGGGCTGGACTTCGCCCCATTGGTGGCGCTGATCGCGCTCTATGCGATCCGGATCATCCTGGTCAATAACGCCTCGGTGTTCTTCTAAGCCCCTTGCCCCTTTCGGTCGCGCATGGGATTGTGCCCTCAAAATAACGAGCAGCACCTATGCCCCGCGATCTGGATCTTTTGAAATCCGTTTTCGGTTTCGATGAATTTCGCCCTGGACAGGCCGAGATTGTCGAGGCTGTTTCGCGTGGTGAAAACACCTTGGCGATCATGCCCACGGGTGGGGGGAAGTCGCTGTGTTTTCAACTGCCAGCCCTGATCCGCGATGGCGTAACCGTTGTTATTTCGCCTTTGATTGCCCTGATGCGCGATCAGGTGCGCGGGCTTCAGGCGGCGGGGGTGAATGCTGGTGCTCTGACCTCGGGCAACACGCAGGACGAAACGGACGCGGTGTTCGATGCACTGTCACGTGGTGAGCTGAAGCTGCTTTACATGGCGCCCGAGCGGTTGGCATCAGGGGGCACGCTGAACTTGTTGCGCAACGCCGGTGTGACCCTGATCGCGGTGGACGAGGCGCATTGCGTCAGCCAATGGGGCCATGACTTTCGCCCGGACTACCTGCGGATCGGAGAGCTCAGACGCGCCCTTGACGTGCCTCTTGCCGCCTTCACCGCCACTGCCGACGAAGAAACCCGCGCCGAGATCGTGCAAAAGCTGTTCGACGGGTCCACGCCACGCAGCTTTCTACGCGGGTTCGACCGCCCGAACATCCATCTGGCCTTCGCCGCCAAGGATAGCCCGCGCAACCAGATCCTGAACTTCTCAGCGGCCCGAAAGGGGCAGTCCGGCATCGTCTATTCTGCCACCCGGGCCCGCACCGAAACGCTGGCCAACGCCCTGCGCGACGCGGGTCACCCGGCTGTGCATTATCATGGTGGGATGGATGCGGACGACCGACGCGATGTCGAACGGCAGTTCCAGCAGGAAGACGGATTGATCGTTGTCGCGACGGTAGCCTTTGGCATGGGCGTCGATAAGCCTGACATTCGCTGGGTCGCCCATTCCGATCTGCCCAAGTCGATCGAGGCGTATTATCAGGAAATCGGTCGCGCCGGGCGCGACGGGGCGCCTGCCGACACGCTGACCCTGTTCGGCGCCGACGATATTCGTCTGAGGCGGTCGCAAATCGACGAAGGGCTGGCCCCGCCCGAACGCCGCGCGGCCGACCACGGCCGCCTGAATGCCCTCCTTGGCCTGGCCGAGGCGCATGGCTGTCGGCGCCAGCAACTTCTGGCCTATTTCGGTGAAACGACGGACCCGTGCGGCAATTGCGACCTGTGCGCCACGCCGCCTGAGCTGTTCGACGGGACGGTCGACGTGATGAAAGCACTGTCGGCCATTCTGCGCACAGGTGAATATTTCGGTTCAGGCCATCTGATCGACATTCTGCGTGGCACCACGACCGACCGCATCCGGGACCGGGGCCATGACCAGTTGCCGACGTTCGGGGTTGGCAAGGATCATGACAAGCGCATGTGGCAGGCCATTTTCCGGCAGATGCTGGGGCTTGACCTGGTGCGCCCTGACCCTGAACGGCATGGCGCGTTGCGTATTACCGAAAAGGCGCATCCCGTTCTTCGCGGGGAAGCGCAGGTCGAACTGCGCCGCGATACGCTGAAATCCGGCACACGGCGACCGGCCGCCAAAATGATGGTGGCGGAAGAGGACGCGCCGCTTCTGTCGGCGCTCAAAGCCAAACGCCGCGCGCTCGCCGAGGCGGCGCGTGTACCGGCCTATGTGATCTTCAACGACCGGACCTTGATCGAAATGGCCGAAAAGCGACCCACTGATCTGGATCAGATGGCCCGTATTGGTGGGGTTGGCGCGAAAAAGCTGGAAAGCTATGGCCATGCGTTTCTTGAGGTGATCAATGGCGCGGCCCCCGTGCTTCATCCGCAACGGCGCAAGCTGGCCGGGCGTGCCGCTGGGGGGCTGTTTGATCAGTTGCAAGCCGTCGCGACAGAACTGGCCCGCGGCGAAGACGGGACCGGAAAACACCTGAGCGTGACCGCAACGACCCTGCGCCATATCGCCGAACGCAAACCCATGACCTTGGGGGATCTGGGTCGCATCGCAGGCATGGGGGACCAGAAGGTCCAGCGGTTCGGCGCGGCCTTCATCGACGTGCTGATGAAAGAGGGTTGATATGCTTGTTGTCGTGTCGCCGGCGAAACGGCTGGATGAGAAACCCGCGAAAGCGCCGAACGGCACCCGCCCTGTCTTTCAGGACCAGGCCGAGATCCTGGCCGAGACGGCACGGCACCTGTCGGGCAAGGATCTGGAACGCCTGATGCACATCTCGCCGTCACTGGGGGCGCTGAACGCCGAACGGTTCAAGGTGTTCGGCAGCGGCGCGGGCGAAAAACCAGCGATCGAGATGTTCGCGGGTGATACCTATGCCGGGCTGGACGCCGCCAGCCTGGATGACGATGAGTTGCGATATGCGCAGGATCATCTTTGTATCCTGTCGGGTCTGTATGGACTGTTGCGTCCACAGGACCAGATCGCGCCGCACAGGCTGGAAATGGGCACGCGAATGAAGACAATGCGCGGCAAGAACCTGTATGAGTTCTGGTCCGACCGTATCGCAAACGCGTTGAACCGCCGGGCCGATGAAACCTCGTCCAAGATCCTCGTCAATTGTGCGTCGGTCGAGTATTTTTCGGCCGTCGATGCCGATGCGCTTGATCTGCAGGTGGTCACGCCGCAGTTCCTCGAAATGCGGGCAGGCGCGCCAAAGGTGGTCAGCTTTTTCGCCAAGAAGGCGCGCGGGGCGATGGCGCGCTTCATCGTGCAGAACCGCCTGCGTGACCCGGATGATCTGATGAGCTTCGATCTGGGCGGATACCGCTTCCAACCTGGCATGAGCACACCAGACCGCCCGGTTTTCCTGCGGGACGAAAGCTAGCAGCAGCTTCCCGGCAGGGGGCAGCGGGCGCTATCCGGGCAATGCGTCAGGATCTCATGCAGGATTTCAGGCTTTTTCAGCGGCTTGGTCAGGTGCTCGTCCAACCCGTGTGCAAGAATGTCCCGGTCATCCCCGGTCAACGCATGGGCGGTCAGCGCGACGATGCGCGTGCGCGGCAACCCTTCATCCTGCTCAAGCAGACGAATGCGCCGTGTGGCTTCTTTTCCGTCGACTTCCGGCATTGAGATATCCATGAACACGATGTCGGGTTGCAGGGACTGATACGCCTCGACCGCTTCGATGCCATTGCTTGCGAAGTGCAGATCAATGTCCAGGTCTTTGAGCAGTTTGGTGAAGACAAGCTGGTTTGTCTTGTTGTCCTCGGCAGCCAGTACACGCATCTGCCGCAAGTCCGAACGTTCGGCCGGTGTCAAAAGCAAGGGCGCGTCGGTGACCGGTTCGACCTGATTGGGGGCAGGGTTGGCGGGTGAAGTGCCGATCTGCTGGATGATCTCGAACACCGCATCGCGCGTCAGGGGCAGTTGCAATACGCGCGTGGCACAGGCGACGTTGTTGTTTTGCTTTGCGGTGGTCGATTGCGGTGCGGTCAGAAAAACAATCGGTGCGGTCGGGTTTTGCGATCGCAGCACCTGGACGAAAGATTTGCCGTCCTGCGACTGGATCCTGGCGCTTTGTTCATCGACAAGGATCAACGCCGCCCCCTGAACCGCCGCGTAGCTGGGGCTGAGCGGGTCATAATGCCGAATGCGCAATCCCGTTGCCTCGAACCGTTTTTCCAGGATGGTGCGGTTCAGACGATCTTCCATCGCCATGACAACCCACCCCGCATCGCGCGACAGTTTGGGTGGCTCGGTGATTTCCGCAACGGGCAGGGCGATGTGAAACCCAAAACATGACCCGACACCTTCCTGGCTGTCGACCCAGATTTCGCCACCCATCAACTCCACCAGTTGGGACGAGATAGCGAGACCAAGCCCGGTACCTTCGAACTTGCGGTTGCGTTCGGTGTCGACCTGGTTGAACTCTCCGAAAATGTGCCGCTGCATGTCTGCGGGGATGCCGATGCCGCTGTCTTCGACGGTGATGTGAACCTGCTGCGCATCGCTGTCGCTGAGTGGCAGGCCAATGGCGCGCACCAGCACATGGCCTTCCGACGTGAACTTGACCGCGTTGCCGATCAGATTGGTCAGGATCTGCCGGATCCGCACCACATCCCCGATGAATTTCGACGGCATGAAAAGATCGAAGTCGACGATCAACCGGATGCCCTTTTCCTGAACGGCGGGTTGCAACAGCGTCACGACATCCAGAATCACCCGTTCAAGATCGAAGGGTTCAGGTTGCAAGGTCAGTTTGGCGGCTTCGATTTTCGAGTAATCCAGGACGTCGTTGATGATGGTCAACAAAGCCTCGCCCGATTGCCGGATCGTGTCGATATAAAGGCGCTGTTCCTCGTCCAGATCGCCCTCGGCCATGATTTCGGCCATCGAAACCACCCCGTTCATCGGCGTGCGAATCTCGTGGCTCATATTGGCAAGAAAGGTGGACTTGGCACGGTTCGCGGCCTCGGCACGGTGCCGCGCCTCTCGCAGTTCTGCCTGGTACTTGATGGTTTCGGTGATGTTCAGGCCAAGGCTGACCATATCGCCATCGCGCGAGCGTCGGTCGACCAGCTTGATATGCGTCCCGTCCCACAGTCGCAGAACGACCGGGTCGCGCGAGGGCGCGCGCCAGCGATCCAGCATCATATCGCGCCATTCCAGGGGGCGCATATCACCGATATCCACGATCCCTTCATCCGTCGCGATGTGCAGGATGTCGGTATAGGGAATGCCGGGCACAACGCAGCTTAACCCGTCGAATGGCTCAAGATACGCGCTGTTGGCGGCGATCAGCTTGTCCGATTGATCAAATACCGCAAACCCGTCTTCGATGGTTTCCAGCGAATCCCACAGACGGCGCTTGGCAATCACAACCTCTGCATTTGCCTTTTCAAGATCGGCGCGCACCTGCGAATTTTCGCCCTTGATCTCTTCGACCGTGACGCGTGTTTCGTGGATTTCATCCGACAGGTGCAACGCATGTTGCGACAGCACACGATTGGCATTGGACAATTCGGCCTGTTTCTGCGCCAGCAACCGTTCAGCGGCCATTCTGGCGCGCCGTTCCTGTGCAAGAATATCTTCGATTTTCATCCCCGGTTCTCCGAGTCACCTGTTTCGTGACTCCCAGCATCATCGAACAGGGTGAACAGGGTCTTAACGGTCAATCAGAAAACGCGCCCCCAACAAAAAAGCCCCGGCACCGGGCCGGGGCTTTGGGTGTGATCTGCGCTGGATCAATCCTTGTCGTCTTCGTCGTCGTCATTGTCCGGCAGGTTGAAGAAACTGTCCGCGTCGGGCAGTTCGTCTTCTTTCTCATCATCCGGAGTGCCGGACAAGGTGAAGGTCTCAAGCCCCTCGATGGCGCTGGGGATCTTCGGTTCCGGCTCCATGCCAAGGCTTTGTTCGGTCGAGACCAGCTTGCGGCGTTCGTCATCCGACATCACGCCACCTTCCTTGGCCTTCTTCGCGGCTGCTTTCTGCACGGCCAGATCAAGCTCGCTTTGTTTGCACAGGCCCAGGGCGACCGGGTCGATCGGCTCCATGTTCTGGATGTTCCAGTGCGTGCGCTCGCGGATCGACTGAATCGTCGGCTTGGTGGTGCCCACCAGCTTGGCGATCTGGCTGTCGGCCAGCTCCGGGTGGAATTTGACCAGCCACAGGATCGAGTTGGGACGGTCCTGACGTTTCGACAGCGGGGTATAGCGCGGCCCGCGGCGCTTTTCTTCGCCGGTCGCGGCGGCATAGAATTTCTGCTTCAGCTTATGCAGCGGGTCTTTTTCGGCCTTCTCGATCTCGCTTGCGTCCAACTGGTTGTTGGCGATCGGGTCGAACCCCTTCACGCCAACGGCCACATCACCATCGGCGATGCCTTGCACTTCCAGCTCATGTAGGCCGCAGAAATCGGCGATCTGCTTGAAGCTGATCGTCGTGTTGTCCACCAGCCAGACGGCGGTGGCTTTTGCCATGATCAGTTTGCTCATCCGAACACTCCTTCGAAACTGACCCCGGATACAACTTTCCCGCGCCCTGGCTGGGCTGCCTGTGTCGCGGGGACTTTATCAGGCCGGTTTCCGTTGTCGGGGAACTTGAGGTCTATATAAGGGGGAAGAAGGAAAGAGGGAAGGCAAAATGCGACAGGTCTTGTTCGGCGGCATTCTGTGGCTGGCGTCAGTGGTTGGCCTTTGGGCGGAGGGCGAGCAGGCCGGCGACTTCGACTATTACATTCTGGCGCTCAGCTGGTCGCCCAACTGGTGCGCCGTCGAAGGTGATGCGCGCGGGTCCGAGCAATGCGACGCGGCCCGCGATCTGGGCTGGGTCGTGCACGGGCTTTGGCCGCAATACGAAGAAGGCTGGCCGAGTTATTGCAACACGTCGATGCGCCCGCCGTCCCGTGGCCTGACCAACGCACAGGCAGATATCTTCGGCGCAGGCGGGGCGGCCTGGTATCAGTGGAAAAAGCACGGCGTCTGTGCGGGGTTGGAGGCCGAGGACTACTATGCCCTTGCCCGACAGGCGTTCAACAGGGTGAACAGGCCCGAGGTGTTGCGCAAACTGACCTCCCCCGTCCGCCTGCCCGCATCAGTGGTCGAGGAAGCCTTCCTGCAAGCCAATCCAGGCTGGAAGCCCGACATGCTGACCATCACCTGCCGCCAAGGCCGCATACAAGAGGCCCGCCTGTGCCTGACCCGCGACCTTGAACCTAGGGTATGCGCGCGGGACGTGCGGACCGATTGCCGGGCGGGGAAGGCGTTGCTGGAGCCGGTGCGGTAGGGGGTGGTTGTTGAGGGCGGGATGACATGTGAAGTCCGCTCAGAGCCCATAGTTACGGATGCTGCACTATGTATGAATGGCAGCATACTGCAAATTTTTGGTAAAAGTTCGCAGTATTGCCTTCTTCTGGCACTAACGATGCAAACGGCGGATGTGTGCGAGTGCGCCGAATGAACAGGGCATACACTCCAATACCTAAGCGTCACATATCATCACCGGACGGGGTTTCATCTGACGTCCAGCCATATTTGCGCAACCATGCCTCGGTATAGGCAATATCTTCGTGCGTGTGGATGTCGATGCTGCCGGAATTTGGAACGCCCTTGATCCTTTGCCCCATGAAGTCCCAAGGTTGCTGACCTTGTGCTTCGGGACCGAAACAGGTTGAAACCCTGAGCACCCAAAACGTGTGGTCGATAAACAGCGCCGGTTCGAGATCTTGCCGGTTTGTCGAGATTGGACCTTCGGTTTCCAAAAACGGCACCAGATTTCCATCCGGGCCAACCTTCTTGGTGCGCAGGGGGTGATATTCATTTCGTTCTTCGACCGTGACCACGGAATCGAGTTCGGGGTTGTCGATAAGTTGCTGGATGCAATGATCCACCAAACCCGGGCGATGCGTGCCGACATTGCAAAGAAACACGACCAGAATCTCGGGCTTTTTCCCTTCCGCTTCAAGCACGGACAGTGCATGCGTGAGGGCATCTTTGTGCTGAGAGGTTGGCAGCGCAAGTTCTTCGGGGCGGTCGATGATCTTCAACCCCATCTCACGCCCAACGTCTTTCAGCTTCTCGCCATCGGTGGACAGGTAGACTTCGTCAATCAATTTCGATTGATTTGCCATCAAGGCCGCGTAACTCATCAAGGGGCGTCCCAAGACTTCGATGACATTTTTGTCGGGAATGGAAACACTTCCCCCGCGTCCAGTCAAAAGTCCAACAATCATCGTTTTCTCCTGTCTTTTATCAATCGCATCATGACCTGTTTCCAGGGCATGTTGTACGGCTGATTTTACTTGAACTGGCGAAGGCCTTCGCCCAGGTGCTTAGGTTCCAGTATTGTTTGATGCCGGTCCTCGGGCAGTTTCGCCCATTGCTCTGCGTCCCCATACCCATAGGCCGCACGCAACACGGTCATTGCCGTGCAAGTTTCATATAGCTCCAGCGGGGCTTTCGCTTGATCCTCGATCAAGACGAACTTCTGCTGCAAGCCACCATTGGCTTTCAGGATGCGACAAATCTGTTGCGACTTTCCAAGCCCGACATTGTCATAAATTCCGTTGAAATCACGAGAGTAAATTTTCTGCTCGTCAAAGGGAAGGTTGGCCATTTTCAGGAAAGAAATCACAGCGGCCTTGTCCCGGGCTGTGCAAATATAGGTGTCGAACAATTCTGTGGAATCCCGCAGCGCCTCGACCGCTTCGTTATAGGCGGTAAACAACGTATCATAGCGATTTTCGAGCAGGTATTGCAGGTCGCGGCGTGTGCCATAAAATATGGTGTCGAACTTGCGGGATTTAGCTTCATCCACCAAGGCATCAAAGGCTTCCCAATACGCCTTGGACGAAGAAAACCGGCGATTTGAGCGCACGAAATATTCAATTTGATAGAGGTAATCCTTCCCGTCCACGACATAGGGACGGTACGGTCGCAATACTTCGGTCAGCGCGTCGACTTCGCCACTTTCCAGCGTTGTTTCCACAACATGCCGAGAAAGCGCTGGAAGGGTTCCCTCAAGCAATTGTATGGCAAAATGACTGACGGTTGCACACTCATACAGCGAGTTGCACAAGACTCCGTCAAAATCCCAGATGCAAATCATGATGTTCCCTCCGGTGCCACATTATTCAACAGGATTGGTAGGGCCGCGATGCATTTTTCAGTCGCTCCGGCATGCGTCTGCAAGAAATCGCGTGTGGCGTTGGTGAACTTCAGCGCATCCCAACGGTCGGCAAGAAAATCGAGGGTGAAGGTCTCCAACTCTTCTATTGTTTCGCATTGCGTCAGAACACCAGCTTCGATCGCTTCCACCGATGGATATTCGATGTTCCAGGTATAGGGGCCCACGACCACTGGTTTGCCCAGCAGCAGCGGCTCAATCACATTGTGGGATCCGCGCGGATGAAAGCTTCTGCCAACCACAACCATATCTGATAGGGCAAGATAGAAGAACATTTCACCAAGTGAGTTGCCGACAATCACATCGATATCGTCAAGCGTCAGATTTTCTTTCTCTGAAAGGTCTGCATCCAGCCAATCGCTGCGCGCACAGGCCCGCAGGCCATAGCTATTCAAACTTTGGGTCAGTCCAGAAAAACGCTCGGGTTCGCGCGGGACATAGATGAACAGAGGTTTGGTTTCAGTATCCTCAACGCGCTCCAGCATATGTTTCATATAGCTGAAGTGAAGATCCTCTTCTTCCGCGACCGCGCTGGTCAGTGCAATGGCTTTGCGATTGGCAAATCCGGCCGACGCCTTAAGCTCATTGGCTGCTGCCAGATGATGTTTTGGCACGGGTTGGTCAAAACGAAGCTCGCCGGTGACGGCGATGTTCTTGATGCCCACTGCATGAAAGCGATCCTTGTGAAGGCTCGATTTCACCATCATGCCAGAAAGCTCACGCATGACGCCGGAACGTATGCCAAGAAGCTTTCGGTCCAATTCAACGCTCCGGCTTGAAAACAGGCCATTGCATAGAAAAAGAGGCACCCTCCGCCTGCGGCTTGCTGAAATCATGCGTGGCCAGATGTCGGCCTCGACGATAAGCCCGTATTTCGGGGCAAAAGCTTTAAAAAACCGTGAGAACACCCAATCAAACTCGAAGGGTACATAAACAGCTTTCAACCGTCCCGCTGCCATATCTTCTGCAAAAAGTGACTGGGACGTGCGCCGCCCTGCAGGAGTGAAGTGGGTTATGATCACCCTTTCCCCCTGTGCAAGCAGCGCCCGGACTAGGGGTGCTACAGCAATGGTCTCGCCCATAGATACGGCATGAATCCAAACTGATGAGGACATGCCGAGATCCTGATATGAACCAAAACGCTCGGCCAGATGCTCTCTATATTCCCGGTCCTTGCTGCCGCGCAGGAACAAATATCCAAGAGCAAATGGAAACAACAGAACCCAGATCAAAGTGTATAATATATGAGTAAGATAAAGTTTGATTTCGGGTCTCAGTTTATTCGTCTTTTGGATTTGCGAGTCCCGTTCAGCATAGGGACGTGAAGGATTGTTGGCTCATTATCAGGTCTTTTCGTTGCGGACGGTCGAGAAATCAAGTCCTCCACTATTGATCAAGCGGGGTTTCATTCCCGCGATGAAGGATTCCAATGAAGTGGTCCCACCTATTCGGACAATTTTGCAGCTTTTCTAAGGTGTATCGTGTTTAGGTTTCATGCTGCTTTTTGCTCTTTCAAGCCCGCCCAATATGCCTCGTCGGGCGTTCGCCGATCAAGCGCGGAATGGGGTCGCTCGGCGTTGTAGAATGCCATCCAGTCTTTGCCGACGCGGCGGGCCTGGAAGCCGTCATTGATCTCTTAGAGATAGATCGCTTCCTGCTTCAGACTGCGCCACAGCCGTTCGATAAAGATGTTGTCCAGATAACGCCCGCGCCCATCCATTGAGATGCGCACGCCTGCCTCGGTCAGCGTCGAGATCCAAGCCGATCCCGTGAACTGCGACCCTTGATCTGCATTCATGATCTCGGGAGGGCCGTGTTTGGCGATGGCTTCGTTCAGGGCATCGACCATTGCCCGGCAGGCGATTTGCAAAGCAAATCTGCCGGGAGGGGCAGAAGTCGGCATGCATCGTATTCGACAGCCGCCAGCTCAGGACCTTGCGCGACGCCCAATCCATTATCGCCACGAGATAGAGGAATCCGTTTCGCACCGGGACGAAGGTTATATCGGCGCTCCAGACCTGGTTTGGCCTCTCGATCTGCATCTTTCTAAGCAAGTACGGATAGACCGGATGCTGGGGATGCGGCTGGATGGTCCGAGGGCGTTTGTAGATTGCCGCCGGGCCCATCTTTGCCATCAGCCTTCGGACGCGATGCCGCCCGTCAACCGTTACTTCCCGACTAAGTACGCAACGATCTGACGTGATCCGAAGAACGGATACTTCGTGAAGACCCGGTCGATCTGTTTCATCATCACCAGCGTGTCAGCGTCGACCCCGGCCGGGGTGTAGTAAAACGCAGATCGACTGAGCCGCACCAACTTACATTGCTGGCTGATGCTCAGCTCGGGGTGATCCTGTTTGATCATCGCGCGTTTCTTCTCGGGCTCACCGCTTCAGCCCTTCGAACAAAAAATCATTCTCGAATGCCAGCCTCCCGATCTTGGCATGGAGTTCCTTAACTTCTGCTTCTGTCAGACCTTCCGGTTTGCCGACACGGGCAAACACATCGGCCATGCCTTCGACAGCCTGACGTTTCCATGTACTCACCTGGTTCGGGTGAACCTGATGCCTTGCCGCAATCTCCTGGATCGTCTTGTCGCCTCGCAGCGCTTCCAACGCCACCTTGGCCTTAAACTGGTCTGTAAACTTCCGGCGCTTCGCCATTCTCGTATCTCTTCAAAGGTTTGGGATACACCTTAGCCGACTGTCCAGTTTTCCGGGACTACTTCAGGGCGCCTCGGGCGTCATTTTTCGCAGGATAATGTACATCTTTGTAACGGGTTAGCGGACGGCGTCGACATCTGTTCGGTCAAGTATCACGGTGCGTTCTTGCCAAGAGCCATTGGCGTGATGGCCTGCGGACTCGATATTCTGGAGCGAAACTTGGCCTCCAAGAAAATCGCCGAGCGTGCAGGGAAACTCTTGGAAGCAGGAGGACTTTTGGTTTCCGAATTCGCGCCAGGCGCGGCCGAGGATCAGAATTCTGTGATCGCCTCTTGCCGTCTCCAGGGAGGCTTGTCGCAGGTGCTATTGCTGGTTCAAAGCAGCACTGATGGCGGTTCGCGGTTCACTGCCGGGCATTTCGCCAAGTTGCCTCGCAAGCTCGCTTTCATCGTGCCCCCGTAGGCACAGTTGTCGAAATCCACGTTTGGAGCCAACCTTTTGCTACTCAGTGGTAAAGTGGGGCTCGCCGAGTTTGTCGGCCTGAAAACACTAAAGACATTGAAAGCCGATCTGCTGCCGATGCGATCAAAGGACGACTATGATGGCGTCCTAGACAGCTTGGGAAGCACCCCGACGACGTTCCTTTGAGCTTATGGGCAGGAGAGTGTAAGTAAACCCTTCGGTCGGCAGGAGTTCCCTGAGCAGTTCAAAGCTCTCAATCTATTCATCAAATTCCATCACAAGGCTCTCCATTATTTCTTCACAGAAGTGCGTAGCCGAGGTGCCAATTTCCAAAGCCGTCATTGGCGCGACAGTAGCGAAAGCCCGCACTGTCCCGCATACCGACCATTCGAAGATATCCAGGTTGACGCAAACTATCCTCCTGAATCCTACGTCCCAACCTCCAACACAATCTTCCCGATGTGCTCGCTCGTCTCCATCCTCTCGTGCGCTTTTGCGGCGTCCTCCAGCAGGAAGGTCTGGTCCATCACCGGGGCGGCGCGGCCTGCATCCAGAAGCGGCCAGACCTTTTCCGCCAGTTCCTCGGCGATCCTTGCTTTCGCCAAATCGGATTGCGGGCGCAGGGTTGATCCCGTCACGGTCAGGCGTTTGGCCATGATCATGGCGAAGTTGACCTCGGCCTTGGGGCCGGACAGGAAGGCGATGTGGACCATGCGGCCTTCGACCGCTAGGCATTTGATGTTGCGTGCGATGTAATCGCCGCCGACCATGTCGAGGACCAGATTCGGGCCGCCTTCCGCCTCCATCACCTCGACGAAGTCTTCGGTCTTGTAGTTGATGGCCCGCTCCGCTCCAAGGTTAAGGCAGACCGCGCATTTTTCGTCCGAGCCTGCGGTGGTGAACACCCGCGCGCCGAAGGCGTTGGCAAGCTGGATCGCGGTCGTGCCGATGCCGGAGCTTCCGCCGTGCACCAAGAACCGCTCGCCCGCTTGCAGCCCGCCGCGCATAAAGACGTTGGACCAGACGGTGAAGAAGGTTTCCGGTAAGCAGGCGGCCTCCTTCATGCCCATGCCGTCGGGCACGCGCAGGGCGTGGGCGGCCGGGGTCGTCACGTATTCTGCATAGCCGCCACCGGGCAGAAGAGCGCAGACCTTGTCGCCCACGGCCCATTGCGTGACACCGTCGCCCAACGCCACGACCTCGCCTGAAGCCTCAAGGCCGGGCAGGGGGCTGGCGGTGGGGGGCGGCGCGTATGACCCCGCCCGCTGCAGCGCGTCAGGCCGGTTCACCCCGGCAAAGGCCACGCGCATCAGGATGTCGCCGGGGCCGGGCGCTGGGATCGGCTGTTTGGACAGTTGCAGAACCTCGGGTCCGCCGGCTTCTGTAATCTCGATTGCGCGCATGGTGTCAGTCATTCTTTGTTCCCTGTATCTTTCGGTTCCCATCGACCCGGATAGTTCGGATTTGGCGCACCGGGCGCCTTGATGCTGTCCAGAATCTTGCCCGGCCCCGACATAAACGCCTTGTAGAGTGCCGTTTCACGCGCCTGACCCTTGATCTTTTCGATCTTCATCACATCGTCGATACGGCGGTCAAGGAAGGCCCATGTGGCCTCGTTCCCTTCGCTGTCATCGCCCAGCCAGAACAGCACGACAGAGGAATAGACCGCCGACAAGGTCGCGCGTTTGGTGTACCAGTTCAGATCGGTCGAGCTGTCGCCCAACGTCTCCCATATCAACCCGCAGGTGGCCCACAAGGCAGCGGCCCCGTCGCCCGCGTTCTGCGGCAGGGCAAAGAACGTCATGCCACGGCGCACCAGTTCTTTGTCCGCGACCTCCAGACGGTACCGCACCCCCGCCGCGATCTGGTCACGAAACCGCATGCCCTCAAGATCGGCGGCGTTCAGACGGGCCACCATGTCCTCGTCCCCCTTACGGTGATAGGCCAGCGCAAGGTCCAGCGCGCCACGCGGGAACATGGCGCGGGCTTCCGCTTCGGTCAGGTCGCAATCCTGTGCAGCGGCGATCAGGGTCGCATCGCTCCACCCGTCAAACGGGACGTGGGCAATCGCGGCTTCCAGCATTTTCTCTTTCTCGATCATGTGCGGTCCTCGTGTCTGAGGTTGAACTGGACAAATGCAGTCATGGGTGTTAGATGGGCGCTTCCTGCAATTCTGCAAACTCTAACTTAGAAAGGTGGTGACAACCACATGCAGGTTTCGGTTCGCGATAACAACGTAGACCAGGCGCTTCGTGCGCTGAAGAAGAAACTTCAGCGTGAAGGTGTCTTCCGCGAAATGAAGCTTCGGCAACATTTCGAGAAGCCCTCCGAGAAGAAAGCGCGCGAGAAGGCTGAAGCGATTCGCCGTCAGCGCAAGCTGGCTCGGAAAAAAGCGCAACGCGAAGGCATGATGTAAATCACGCCCAAGTGTTTCGGTGAGTGGGTTGTCAACCGCTCGCCATGACGACCCCCGCAGCCTGGCTTCGGGGGTTTGTTGTTGATGGGGTATGTCTGGCGCTTGCGTCCTTGGGTGTCGGCGGTATTGTCGCTCCATGACCTATCGGATCACTGTCACTGCCACATATCCGCGTGACGCCGACGCCGTGTTCGCCGAGGCTTGCCAGTTTGCTGAACTTGTCCAAGCGATGCGGGGCATCGCAACTTATGACGGGTTGCCCGCGGGGGCTGCGCAGCAGGGAAAAACATATGTGGTCGATGTTACCTTGTTCGGATTGATCAGGAACCCCGGTCACACCATGTTTGTCGAGCGGCTGGATCATCAGGCGCGGCTCATTCAAAGCCGCGAGCATAACGCGTCCGTCAGAAGATGGGATCATGAACTGTCGGTCCAGCCGGACGGGGCGGGTGCTGTCTGGACAGACACGGTCGAGATTGACGCACCCCGCGCGGCATGGTTCACAGCGCAGTTTGCGCGCTTTGTTTACACCCGCCGCCACAAGAAACGAAAAGCAACCACGTTGGTATCAAGGATTGAACGGGTCTAGCGACCGCGCCACGCTTCAAGAATGTACCGGCTGGTCATCAGGTCCAGATGCGCACCGCCGCCGTTTTTATACAGCGTGATGTCGTCAGGCTGTCGGGTGAACACGCCGTCCTTCTGGTCGTATAGGTCACCCACAATGTCGTCGCGAATGATCACCCCGCGCGCCAGCGGGTCTTTGAACTCGCCGATATGATCCAGCACCGTGTCTCGGCTGTCCATGAACAGGCGGGCGCGGGTCAGGGCAGTATCGTCAGCTTCGCGCATGTCCGGGCGATAGGCGCCGATCAGGTCCAGATGCTGACCCGGTTGCAGCCAGCTGCCCTTGATCAACGGGTCCGTGGTCATTGTGGCTGACGTGATGATGTCGGCCTGTGAAACGCCATCCTCAAGTGACGTTACAACATCTGTCTTGTCACACTCGTCTGCAAATCTCGCGGCACCCTCGGGGCTACGATTCCAGATCAGAAAGCGGGCATCGGGAAACAGCGCGCCATAGGCGTTACGCAGGTTGCGTCCCACGGTGCCTGCGCCAACGATCAGCACAACCTTGCTGTCTGGCCGGGCCAGAAGCCGCGCGCCCAGAACGCTGTCACCGGCGGTTTTCCATTTGGTCACAAGGTGGAAGTCCACGATTGCCGCCAATTGCCCGGTGACATCGTCATAAAGGTTCACGGCACCGTGGATCATCGGCTCGCCCCGCGCCGGATTGCCGGGCATGATGTTGGCGGTTTTCACTGCGCTGCCCAGCCCGTCGATCCAGGCCGACCGGGTCAGCATCGTATCTTCGCCACGATACAGAAACGTGTCGCCGATTTCGGCCTTGGGGCGGCTGTGACCGTCAAGCAGCGCATCGGTCAGCGCGCGCCAATTCAGATGGGTTTCGGCTTCGAAGGGGATCATGGCGGGTGTCACAGGTCGGCCTCTTCAATCAGATCACGTGCGATCAGGTGATCGGCCCAATTTCGGGCCGAGGTAAAGTGATGTGTCTGCCAGCCCCGCGCATCTGCGGCGGCAATATTCTCGGCCCGGTCATCGACGAACAGCAACGCCTGCGGGGCTTGGCCGCAATCGGCTTCCAGCATCTGGTAGATCTGCGCGTCGGGTTTTGCCACGCCCATATGCCCCGACAGATAACGGCGGTCGAAATCCGACAGGAAATCGAATTTCTCTTCGGCCAGCACGAACGGCTCACGCCCGAAATTCGACAGCGCAAATACCGGATAACCGCGCCGCTTCAGCGCGCGCAGGGTTTGCACCGACAGGTCGATGGCAGGTTGTGCCATGTTCAGCCAACGATCATGCCACCAGCGGATCTCGGTCCGGTAGTCGGGGTTGGCCTCGGCGAAATCATAGATCACGTCGCGAAACACGCCGCCCCGGTCAACCCGGTCGTTCATCTCATGCAGGTCGAGCGTATCGAACATCTGTTGACGGCGTTCTTGCCCGATCCACCGGTCATACAGGTCTTCGGGTTGCCAGCGAATAAGCACATTGCCAATGTCAAATACAACGGCACCGACGGCAGGCAGGAAGGAGGCGTTTCGTGTCATGCCCAGACCCTAGCAATACCGGGTCGCGGCGCAAGCGGGTTTCATCCTAACCGCCCTTGGACGATCCATGAAAGGCAATGACATTGGCCAGATCCTCGGACGGCGTGTCGGCGGATACGCAGGCATGGGCATTGGTGATGTGATTGAAGATCGACCCGTCCGAAAAGAATGTGCTTGAGGTCACAAAGACCACGCGCGCCTGCGGCAAACGAAAGGCCACGTAATCAGCAATCACGATCCCTTTTCCCCCGGCAAAATCCGTGTTCACCGCCACCACGTCATAACTCTGTTGATCCAGCAGATCCCTCGCTTGATCCGGGTCATGCGCGCAATCCACTGCGATTTTCTGCCGCAGCAAGTGATCCGACCACAGCCTGGTCAGCGCCGGGTTTGTTTCGACAATCAGCACCCGCATCATATGCACTCCACCTTTCAGGATCGCATGTCCAAGCCAACATATCTATGCCGAAGCGGGGGAAAGGTTAATGGGCAAAGTGCCGCGTGGGTACAGGATGCCGCGCCCGGGGTGCCAAATGCCGTATCCGCCATTGAAATTCACCCGGTTTTCCGGTTCAACCCGCAGCAGGACAAGGAGCGCGACATGACCACATGGATCACGATCTGTGACACCTGCAAACGCGAAGGCTGGGACGCCACCCAGAACCCGCTGACGGATGGCGAGGTGCTGGCGGCGCTGATTGAAGAGCATGCCCTGGGCACAGCCATCAAGACCCGCCGCGTATCCTGTCTGATGGGGTGTGACAACAGCTGCAATGTCGCCATTCAGGCAGACGGCAAGCTGTCCTATACGTTGGGAAAGTTCGACCCGACGGACGAGGCGGCGCAGGGCGTGGTGGACTATGCCAAGGCCCACGCCGAAAGCACGTCGGGCCAGGTGCCTTACCGGGAATGGCCGCAGGCGGTGAAGGGGCATTTCGTGACACGCCACATGCCCCTGCCTGACGGCGAATGAACCACGTCGCGCCGATACGTGACCATGGTGGCGGGTTGGATGCCGCCATCGCCCGTCATGGTGGGACGCGCGCTGATTGGCTGGATCTCTCCACCGGGATCAATCCCATGCCCTATCCGGTGGGTGACGTGCCCCCCGATGCCTGGACCAGTTTGCCAGACCAATGTGCCTTTGACCGGCTGGAACAAGCCGCCCGCCAGTTCTGGGCGGTGCCCGATGATGCGGCGGTTCTTGCCGCGCCCGGTGCTTCGGCCCTGATCGCACGCATTCCATCGTTGCTCCCTGCGGGCCGCGTTGTGATCCCCGGCCCGACCTATAACGAACATGCCGCCGCCTTTCAGGCGCAGGGCTGGCGCGTCACGGAAGAAGGCACCGGTGACGCCCGCGTGATGGTGCATCCGAATAATCCGGACGGGCGGCGATGGACGTTGCCTGAGCTCAATCAGCCGCTGACCGTGATCGACGAGAGCTTCTGCGACGTCACGCCCGACGCGTCACACATAAAGCTCACCACAAAGCCCGGCGTTCTGATCCTGAAAAGCTTCGGGAAGTTCTGGGGGCTGGCCGGACTGCGGCTGGGGTTCGTCATTGGCGATGCGACCCTGATCGCCCGACTGCACGAGGCGATCGGACCGTGGCAGGTCTCGGGCCCGGCGCTGGAGGTTGGAGCCCGGGCGCTGGACGATCGCGACTGGGCCAACCGCACCCGCGCCCGGCTTGCCGAGGATGCGGCCCGGCTGGATGCGCTGCTGATCGGCAAAGGCGCAGAGTTGGTGGGTGGAACATCATTGTTCCGACTTTTCGGTGTGGATGATGCGACGGCGTGGCAGACACGATTGGCCAGGGCGCATATCTGGTCGCGGGTGTTTCCCTATTCGGACCGTTGGCTGCGGCTCGGTCTGCCCCCCGCAACCGGATGGTCGCAGTTGGAGCGTGCTTTATGAGCGGCCCAACGATCCTTGCACTGGCGCTGTTGCTGGATGCGCTGTTTGGGGAACCCGAATGGCTGTGGAAGCGTGTGCCACATCCGGCGATCCTGATGGGGCGCGCGATCGACTGGCTGGACGAAACATTCAACAAGGGCGACAAGCCGATGGCCAACGGCGCACTTGGGATGCTGGCTTTTTGCGTGATTGTCGTGATGATCGGGTGGGCCATTGAAGATCTGTCACCCGGGGGTGTTCTCGAGGTGATCGTCGTCGCCATCCTGCTGGCGCAGAAATCACTGGCGCAACATGTGCAGGCGGTGGCGGACGCGCTGCGCCAATCGGTTGGCGAAGGGCGGAAGGCGGTCAGCCAGATTGTCGGGCGTGACACTGCCGAAATGGACGAAGCCGCCATCGCCCGCAGCGCGGTGGAAAGTGCGGCCGAGAATTTCTCGGACGGGGTGGTGGCGCCTGCGTTCTGGTTCCTGATCGCCGGGTTGCCGGGGATCCTCGCCTACAAGCTGGTCAATACGGCCGACAGCATGATCGGGTATCGCACACCGCGTCACGAGGCCTTCGGCAAGTTCGCCGCCCGGCTGGATGACGTGCTGAACTGGGTGCCCGCGCGTCTTTCCGCCCTTCTGATCATGGCCAGCCGGCGGCATTGGAGCACGTGGCGTGTGATCCGGCGGGATGCCCCCCTGCACCGTTCGCCCAACGCGGGCTGGCCAGAGGCCGCGATGGCGGCGGTTTTGGGCGTCGCCCTGTCCGGACCGCGCTCTTACGAAGGCGAAATGCGCAGCTTTCCATGGGTCAACGCCGAAGGCACCCGCGACATCGGCCCGAAAGAGATCGACCAATCCGTCGATCTTCTGTGGGCAGGTTGGCTTGTGATGCTCGGTTTTGTGATCCTGCTGGCGGTTGTCACCTAAGTTCAATCAGGTAACGTGCACCCACGTTCAACACGAGGGTGCACCATGATCAAGTTCCTGTCCTACGCCGCTGCGATGGTATTCGTTGGCGCCGCTCCGTCGCAGGCCGCCATTGTGGAATGCGGGGGAACCTTCCGTGATTTCACTGCCGCCATGAAGGCCGAAGCAATCAATCGTGGCTATGCGCAAGACACCGTTGACACCTTCTTTGCCTCGGCCCGCCACGATCCGGCGACCATCAAGGCGGACCGCACGCAGGGCATTTTTCAGCGCCCGTTCATCGACTTTTCCCGCCGCCTGATCAGTCAGGACCGGATGGCGCGTGGCAAGGCGATGATGCAGAAACACGCCGCAATCTATGATCAGATGGAGCAGACCTATGGCGTCAGCCGGGGCGTTCTGACTGCCTTCTGGGCGTTCGAGACCGACTATGGCGCGGTGCAGGGCGATTTCAACACGCTGAATTCCCTGATGACCCTGTCGCATGATTGCCGGCGCCCCGAACTGTTCCAGCCGCAGGTCTTTGCCGCGCTCGAACTGTTCGAGCGGGGCAGCTTCAACCCCAAGACCTCGAAAGGGGCGTGGGCGGGCGAGATTGGCATGGTCCAGATGCTGCCCGGTGACATCATCGAAGCGGGCGTGGACGCCGACGGGAATGGGTCGGTCGATCTGCGCACATCACCCGCCGATGCGCTTCTGTCCGGGGCGAACATGCTCAGGAAGCTGGGCTGGCGCGCGGGCGAACCATGGTTGCAAGAGGTGGCAGTGCCGCAAGACCTGGATTGGTCTCAAACCGGGTTGGACAAAACGCTGAGTGTTGCCGAATGGGACGCCCTTGGGGTCGCCCCGCGGCACGGGTCTTTCGGGGCGCCTGGTCTGCAAGCGTCGATCCTGTTACCGCAGGGGCGCAAGGGGCCAGCCTTCATCGCCTATCCGAATTTCAACGTCTATTTCGAATGGAACAAGAGCTTCGTCTATGTGACCACCGCAGCCTATTTCGCCACTCGGTTGGAAGGCGCGCCGGTTTATAATGCAGGCAACCCGGATCCGGCGTTTTCGGACCAGCAGATGAAGGCGCTTCAGAAGAAGCTACAGGCGCGCGGGCACGATGTCGGCAAGGTCGATGGTATTCTAGGTGCCATGACGCGGGCTGCCGTGCAGAAGGAACAAATCCGGCTTGGTTTGCCAGCAGATGCGTGGCCGACCGCGCAATTGCTGAACGCCCTGTAGCGGCCTGACAGGCATCGCCGTATCCACGGGCTGCGTCAGGACATCTGCGCCTCGAAACTTTTGACCAACTCGGTCCAGATATCGAACATTTCGTCGAAATCAGCCGAGTCTACCCCGGCATTGCCGGTGTAGATGTCATATTCCAGTTTCTTGCGCCCTTCGGCATCTTCATAGACGCGGCCATACCGCTGTTCGGCATTCCACTGGTTCAGGGCGTCGCGGGAAATCTCGCTTTCCGGTGTATACCCTGCATAGAACTGGATCGAATTGCAGTTCACGTTATCCGAGCAGCCATAGAAGAAAACAGCAAAGGTCGTCCCGTAATACTGAAGCTCGATCAAGGGATCGCCAACACTGTCCTCGGTCAAAGTGGCCGGCGCCCCGATATCCTGGAAATAGGTCAGCACGGATTGCGGGTCGGATGCCTTGATCGGGTCGGCGCAGGCGCTTGACGCCAGGCCGACGGCAATCAGTGCAGACGCCGCAAGCGATTGAAAACTCATGATATTGCTCCTGATACGTTTGATCGACCCTAAAAGAAATCGCCGGGCCATGCAATGCAACGGTCAGGCGACCAGGGCTTCGGCTTTCTTCAGATCGACGCTGACCAATTGGCTCACGCCCATTTCTGCCATGGTCACGCCAAACAGGCGATCCATCCGCGCCATGGTGACCGCGTGGTGCGTGATGATCAGGAACCGGGTATCCGTGCGCCGGGTCATTTCATCCAGAAGGTCGCAGAACCGCGTGACGTTTGCGTCATCCAGCGGCGCGTCGACCTCGTCCAGCACACAGATCGGGGCCGGGTTTGCCAGGAAAACGGCAAAAATCAACGCCAAGGCGGTCAGGGTCTGCTCTCCGCCCGACAGCAGGCTGAGCGTCGACAGCTTCTTGCCCGGTGGCTGGCACATGATCTCCAGCCCGGCCTCCAGCGGATCATCGCTTTCGACCAACACCAGCTTTGCTTCACCACCGCCAAACAGGTGGGTGAACAGATTGCCAAAGCTGGCATTTACCTGCTCGAACGCGGTCAGAAGGCGTTCTCGTCCTTCCTTGTTCAGACTGGCAATACCGCTGCGTAACTTCTTGATCGCCTCTTCCAGATCGGTCTTTTCCTGCAGCAGATTATCATGTTCTTCCTGAACCTCTTTCGCGTCCTCTTCTGCGCGCAGGTTCACAGCCCCCAGCGCGTTGCGCTGACGTTTCAGGCGGTTCACGTCATGTTCGATCTGTTCGGCCGAGGGCATTTTATCGGGATCAGCCCCAAGGGTTTCCAGCAGCGCGTCCGGCGTGGTTTCCATGTCTTCGGCGATCCGTTCGGCGGCTGCGGTGACGGTTTCACGCGCGGCCTCGGTCCGGGCTTCGGCGCGGGCGCGGGCCTCGCGGGCTTCACCGGCGGCACGTTCGGCATCGCGTTCCGCAGTGGTCGCGTTCCGTTCGGCCGTTTCGGCTTCGGCCAGCGTATCGGCGGCGGCTTTGCGCCGGGCCTCGGCGTCATCAATCGCATCGGCCAGTTCAGCCCGCTTGGCGACCAGCGCGTCAGGCGCGGCGCTGGCCTCGGTCAGTTCAGCTTCGCTGTCGACCTTGCGTTCTTCCAGCTCGGCAATCCGCTTGCCCGCTGTTTCCAGACGATGCTTCCAGCCCGAGATTTCCTTGATGATTTCCTGGCTTCGGCGGGTGCGGGCCTCGCCTTCGCGGCGCAACTCGTCATGGGCTGATCGCTTTGTCATCATCGTCATCCGTGCGGCTTCGACCGCCATCTTGACGTCCTCAACCTGCACTCGCGCCGCGTCCAGATCGCCCAGATCGGCCACGCCGCGTTCGGCTTCGATCAATCTCTGCCGCGCGCCCATGGTTTCTTCTTCGTGGCGTTTCAGCGCCATGCCGAGGTTTTCCAGCTTGCCGCCTGCGATGTTCCGGTCGGCTTCGGCACGTGACAGGGCGCGATTGGCGTCGGCCATCGCGCGGTCCGCATCGCGACGGGCATCGCGGGCGCGCTTGTCGGCTTCGGTCGTTTCAACAAGCCGCGTCTTGAGCGATTCATGCGCCGCCCGCGCGCCATCCGCGCGCGCAGTGGCGTCCTCCAGATCCTGCTTCAACTCTTGCAGGCGGTTCAACTGCTCAAGCCGCAGGGCGGCGGTCGACGGCTGATCTTCCGCGCCTGCGCGGAACCCATCCCAGCGCCACAAGTCCCCTTCCATCGAGACCAGCCGTTGACCGGGCTTCAATTCAGACTGAAGCCGTGCGGCGTCAGCCGTGCGGGCCAAACCAACCTGGCTCATCCGGCGCGCCAGCACCTCGGGCACGGTGACAAAGTTGGACAGGGCGCTGACACCATCTGGCAAGGCTTGCGCCTGTGAATAGGCGGGCAACGCGGCCCAGCCCGACGGCGCATCGCCGTCGATCACCGGCGCACGCAGGTCATCGGCCAGAGCCGCGCCAAGCGCCTTTTCATAGCCCGGTTTCACCCGCAGATCGTCCAGCACCTGACCGCCTTCGGCAGCATCGCGTTCGACCAGCCGCGCCAACGCCTGAACTTCGGCGTGAAGCGCGTTGACTTCACCTTCGGCGGCAGACCGGGCGGCGCGGGCGTCTGCCTCGCGGGCCTGTGCGTCGGCGCGGGCCTCGTCGGCGGCAACCAGAGCCGCCTCGGCGTCCTCGGCGACCTTTGCGGCGGTGGCTTCGGCGGTCTTGGCGGCCTCGTAATCCGTACCGGCCTTGTCCAAGGCGGCTTTTGCCTCGTCCATTGCAGCACGGGCGCGCTGGGCTTCGCCTTCGCTTTTCTCAAGCGACTTGCGGCTGTCTTCCAGCAGGCGGTGGGCAGATTGGTGACGCGCGGCCAGACGGGCAACATCTTCGGTCAGTTGCGACAGGTCGCCCTCGCGTTCCTGCAGGATCGCGGCGCTGTCGCGGGCATCGGTGCTGGCGGCTTCCAGCGCGGCATCGTGACCTTCCGACGCCTTGGTGATCTGCGTCTGTTCCCATTCCAACCGCTCAATCGTTTCGCCAGCATCCTTGTTCAAGCCGCTTTCACGGTCGATGTCGCGGGACAGTTGGGCAATCCGGGCGGTCAGGGTTTCGATGCGCTGGCGGGCCTGTGCTTCCTGATCCGCCAACTGGTCGCGTTGCACTTGCAGGCGCTGCAGGACCGCAGCCGCGACCGCTTCTTCTTCGCGCAGGGGCGGCAGGCGGTCCTCGGCTTCCTGCCGGGCTTTGGCGGCAGCGCGCGCCACCCCTTCGGCGGCACCGGCGGCTTTCACCCGTTCGGTAAGTTGGGCTTCGGCCTCGGCGCGTGCCGTATCGGCCTCTTTCCAGCGGCGATACAGAAGCAGCCCTTCGGCGCGGCGCAGATCGTCACCGATGGTGCGATACCGCGCCGCCTGACGGGCCTGCCGCGCCAATTGCCCCAGTTGCGAGGCCAATTGCTCGATCACATCATCGACGCGCGCCAGATTGGTTTCAGTGCCTTTCAGCTTCAGTTCGGCCTCGTGACGCCGCTGATACAGACCCGAAATCCCGGCGGCTTCCTCCAGAATACGTCGGCGCGCCTTTGGCTTGGCGTTGATCAGCTCTGAAATCTGCCCCTGACGCACCAGCGCGGGCGAATGCGCCCCGGTCGAAGCGTCGGCGAACAGCATCTGCACATCGCGTGCGCGAACGTCCTTGGTGTTGACCTTATAGGCCGACCCTGCGTCGCGGGTGATCCGGCGCACAATCTCAAGATTGTCGTTGTCGTTGAAGCCAGACGGGGCTAACCGCTCGCTGTTGTCCAGCAGCAGCGCCACCTCGGCAAAATTACGGGCCGGCCGGGTCGAGGCACCGGCGAAGATCACATCTTCCATCCCGCCGCCGCGCATTGCGGTCGGGCGGTTTTCGCCCATCACCCAGCGCAAGGCTTCCAGCAGGTTCGACTTTCCGCAGCCGTTTGGCCCGACCACACCCGTCAACCCGTCTGCGATCACCAGATCGGTCGGGTCCACGAAGCTTTTGAAGCCATTCAGTCGGAGTTTAGAAAACCGCAAGCGGTCTGCCTCATCTTTTGATTCTTCTTGAATACGGAGTTTTCCGACGGAACGAGGGCGAGTCAACGGCAGACATCGACATATGGGTGGAACCGGCGGGTTATCCACAAGATATTGCATCCCCACGAAGCCCATTCACAGTCGATTGCCGCCAAACCGGCCCATCGGGTCGGTTTCCGTCTTGACCCCGCCGACCCCTGCGCGGCAAACAAGTCCGGCATGGTTCCCATTGGGACCAGAGGGAATGCAGCGGAGGCGACCCAATCCGGGGCCTGATGCTGCAGCCGCCCCCGCGACTGTAAGCGGAGAGCACCTGCACAATGCCACTGGCCTGTTGGGCTGGGAAGGCGGCAGGGGCCTCGACCCGCGAAGCCAGGAGACCTGCCATGCAAGAAAACGCAACCCACCCGTCGGGGAGACGGGGTATGGAGGACAAGATGCAAGCAAAGATACCGGCCACCGTCGTCACGGGCTTTCTGGGCGCGGGCAAGACCACGCTGATCCGTCACATGCTGGACAACGCGAATGGCAAACGCATCGCGCTGATCATCAACGAATTTGGCGATCTTGGCGTGGATGGCGACATCCTGAAAGGCTGCGGGGATGAAACCTGCACGGAAGACGATATCATGGAGCTGTCGAACGGCTGCATCTGCTGCACCGTGGCAGAAGATTTCATCCCGACGCTGGAAAAACTGCTGGACCGCGACACGCCGCCGGATCACATCGTGATCGAAACATCGGGTCTGGCACTGCCGCAACCCCTTGTTCGTGCCTTTCAGTGGCCCGAGATTTCCACACGCGTGACCGTCGATGGTGTCGTCACCGTGGTGGACGGCAAAGCCGTGTTTGACGGGCAGTTTGCATCGAACCTTGCCGCTGTCGAAGCGCAGCGCAAACTGGACGAAAACCTTGATCACGAAACGCCTCTGTCCGAACTGTTCAAGGATCAGGTGGCCTGCGCCGACATGATCGTGGTGAACAAAGCCGACCTGTTGAACGGTGACGAAGCCGACGCGCTGGTGGGCAAGCTGTCGGGCGAGGCACGTCAGGGCGTGCAGGTCGTGCGCACGTCGATGGGTGTGTTGCCGGTTGAAGTTCTGTTAGGGCAGGGCGTCGGTGCCGAAGATGACATGGACGCACGCCTGTCGTTGCACGAGCAGGGGCATCATCATGATGACCATCACGACCATGACGACCATCACGATGACGACCACCACCATCATCACGACCATGACCATGACGCGTTCGAAAGTTTCGTGGTCACGCGGGATGAGGTGGCCGACCCAAATGCCTTTGCCGAACAGGTCGCCCAGACGATCCGCGACCACAACATCCTGCGCCTGAAAGGCTTTGCCGCCGTGTCAGGCAAGCCCATGCGCCTGACCCTGCAGGCGGTCGGCCCGCGCGTCGATACCTATTACGATCAGCCCTTCGGTGCGCTGCCGCGTGAAACCCGTCTGGTGGTGATCGGCCAGTCCGGTCTGGATCGCGCCGCCATCGAAAAGGCCCTGGTGGCATGACCATTGACGTGACCCCCGGCGATCCCCGCGATCCCGGGGCAACGGCGCTGCTGAAACAAAGCCACGCGTTGATGGAAGAGCTCTTCCCGCCGGAGGACAACTTCTTCCTCGACATCGACCAGCTTTGCGTGCCCGAAATCTCTTTTTTCGTAGCGCGTGAGGGCGAACAGGTGTTGGGCACCGGAGCATTGGCCGACAAAGGCAGCTATGGCGAGGTAAAGTCGATGTTCGTAGCCCCCGATGCCCGTGGCAAGGGCGTGGGCGAGGCAATGCTGGCGCGGATCGAAAAGACCGCCCGCCAGAAAGGGCTTGCTGCCCTGAAGCTGGAAACGGGCAACGTACTTCATGCCGCGCACCGACTTTACCAGCGTGCCGGGTTCCGTATCTGCGCCCCGTTCGGGGACTATCCCGAGGCGAACAGTTCGATCTTCATGGAGAAGACGCTGTGATCCGCGCTTACGTCTTCTTTGCCCGTTCCGCCGCCGCTTTCATCCGCGCCAGAAGGGCTGATTTGTCGTCCTCGCGGTTCAGAGGGTTCTTCTCGGTGCCGCGGGCATTGTGTTCGGCGTGGCGCGGGGCGCCTTTGGCGGGTTTGGGCGCGCCGGCTGCTTTGTAATCCATGGGTCCACCTTGATCGGGCATATGCTTGTCCGGTCGCATAACACCAATTCGCAAGGGACGCGACATGCATCTTCTGGCCGCCACACCCGGTTCCATCGACGACGGAAAAGAACCTGTCGATCTGGGGCAGACCCCGGCGGATGTGGTATTCATCTCGGCCGCCGATACGGAACTGGCCGGGCTTGCACAGGCGCGGGCCGAGATGGCCAACCCCCCCGAATTGCGCCTCGCCAACATGATGCACCTGGCGCACCCCATGTCGGTCGATCTGCATGTCGACAACTGTGCGACAAAATCCCGTCTGGTGATCGCCCGTGTTCTGGGCGGTGTCGGCTATTGGAAGTACGGCGCGGAACAATACGCAGCGCATTTGCGCAGCGCAGGGGTGCCACTGGCCTTGCTGCCGGGCGACGACAAGCCGGATGCTGAGTTGCGGGCGCTATCGACGGTGTCTGACGAAGATTACGACGCGCTTTGGGCTTACCTTGTTGAAGGCGGGCCGGAAAATGCGGTCGGGTTCCTGACCTACACGCGCGTCATGCTGGACGGGGGCGACAAGCCCGAAGCGGCGCGTCCTTTGCTGCGCGCTGGCGTCTATTGGCCTGGTGCCGGGGTGGCTGATCTGGATGCGGCGCGGGCCGACTGGACCGATGACGCCCCCGTGGTGCCGATCGTGTTCTATCGCGCGCTGGTGCAGGGGGCCGGGCTGAACCCGATCAACCGATTGGTGCGGGCGCTGCTCCGGCAAGGGCTGAATCCACTGCCCGTCTTCGTCGCCTCGCTGAAAGATCCGGTGTCGGTGGCCACGATCGAGCATTTGTTCACCGAAGCCGCCCCGTCGGTGATCCTGAACTGCACCTCGTTCGCGGTGGGATCACCGCATGAGGGCGATCCATCGCATGCCGCCAACCCGTTCCAGATGCCATGGTGCAATGCCGCCCCCGTCTTTCAGGTCGTGCTTGCCGGGTCCAGTGAAGAGGCATGGGCAGATGGCCTGACCGGCCTGTCCGCCCGCGACATCGCGATGAACGTGGCCTTGCCCGAAGTGGACGGGCGCATCCTGTCCCGCGCCATCAGCTTCAAGGGCGAGGCGTTCTTTGACGAAGCCACCGAATGCCCCATTGCCACCTATCGTGCGCGTGGGGATCGGGTGCAGTTCGTGGCCGAGCTTGCGGCAAGTTGGGCGAAACTGCGCGGGGCCAAGGTGGCGGATCGGCGCGTGGCACTGATCATGGCGAACTATCCCAACAAGGACGGGCGGCTGGCCAATGGCGTCGGGTTGGACACGCCCGCCGCAGTTGTTCACGCCTTGGGGGTGCTCCAAACCGAAGGCTATCGCGTTACCGATGTCCCCGCCGACAGTGACGCCTTGATGCAAGCCGTAATGGCGGGGCCGACCAATTGGCTGACAGATCGCGCCACCCGCACAGGTGGCGTGACCCTGTCGATGGCAGAGTATCAAATCAGCTATGGTCAACTGCCGTGGGCGTTGCGCGAAGCAATTGAAACGCGCTGGGGCAAGCCGGAAGAAGACCCGTTCTACACCCCCGGTTCAGTTGATTGCGGGTCGTTCGCCCTGTCGGTGCTGGAATATGGCAACGTGATCGTCGGGGTGCAGCCCGCGCGCGGTTACAATATTGATCCGACGGATACCTATCACAGCCCCGACCTTGTGCCGCCGCACAACTACCTCGCTTTCTATTTCTGGCTGCGTCACACCTTTGGGGCGCATGCGATTGTACATATGGGCAAGCATGGGAACCTGGAATGGCTGCCGGGGAAATCCGTGGCCCTGTCAGCGGATTGCTGGCCCGAGGCGGTGCTTGGCCCCCTGCCGCATGTCTATCCGTTTATCGTCAACGATCCCGGCGAAGGCACACAGGCCAAGCGCCGCGCGCAGGCGGTGATCATCGACCACCTGACACCCCCTTTGACACGGGCCGAGACCTATGGGCCGCTGCGTGATCTGGAGGCTTTGGTGGACGAATATTACGAGGCGGCGGGCGTGGACCCACGCCGCATCGACCACCTGCGGCGTGAAATCCTGACGCTGACACAGGCCACCGGGCTGGATGCGGATGTGGGCATGTCGGGCGAGGATGAAGAACAGGATCTGGCGAAGCTCGACGCGTATCTGTGCGAGTTGAAAGAGGCGCAGATCCGCGACGGGTTGCACATCTTCGGGCAATCGCCGCAAGACCGGTTGGAGCGTGACCTGGTGCAAGCGCTGGTCCGTGTGCCGCGCGGGTCTGGCGACGGGGGCAATGCGTCGTTGATCCGGGCAATGGCCGAGGATCTGGGGCTGGACTTCGACCCTTTGGATTGCGACATGGCCGCACCCTGGACCGGATCACGGCCAGAGGCTTTGACGGGTGACGGCGCGTGGCGCAGCCATGGCGACACCGTCGAGCGGTTGGAGGAGCTGGCGGCGCGCATTCTGGACGGAAAGGCCTCCGCGCCCGGTCCGGCAACGCAGGCCGTACTGACCGAGGTCGAAACAACTGTGCGCCCCAACGTGGCGGCCTGTGGTCCGGGTGAGGAAACGGGGCTCCTCACCGCCCTTTCAGGGCAATTCGTCGCCCCCGCACCATCCGGTGCGCCCACCCGCGGGCGGCTGGACACGCTGCCGACGGGCCGCAACTTCTATTCCGTCGACAGCCGCGCCGTGCCGACCCCGACCGCCTGGGCGCTGGGCTGGAAATCGGCGAGCCTGTTGATCGACAAACACCTGCAAACCCATGGCGACTGGCCGCGCGCCATGCTGGTCACGGCCTGGGGCACGGCGAACATGCGCACGGGTGGTGACGACATCGCACAGGCGCTGGCGCTGATGGGCGTGAAGCCGAAATGGGACAGCGCCAATCGGCGCGTGACGGGGTTCGAGGTGATCCCGGCAACGGCGTTGGGTCGCCCGCGTGTTGATGTGACATTGCGCGTGTCCGGCTTCTTCCGGGACGCCTTCCCGCAACTGATCGCGCTGGTCGACAGCGCCGCGCGCGCTGTGCAGGCGTTGGATGAACCCGACGACGTGAACCCCGCCGCCGCGCGTGTGCGGGCGGGCGAGGGGGCACATCGGGTCTATGGGTCCAAACCCGGTGCCTACGGCGCGGGGCTTCAGGCGATGATCGACGAACGGCTTTGGGCGAACAAGGCCGAATTGGCTGACGCTTACCTTGAATGGGGTGGCTATGCCTATGGTGCAGGCAGCGAAGGTGCGCGCGACCGGGACGGGTTCGAGGCGCGCTTGGGACAGGTCGAAGCCATCGTGCAGAACCAGGACAACCGCGAACACGACCTTCTGGACAGCGATGACTACTACCAGTTTGAAGGGGGCGCAGCGGCGGCGGTGGCCACCCTGCAAGGGCGTGACCGGCCCATCTATCACAACGACCATTCCCGCCCCGAACGCCCGGTCATTCGCACCTTGGATGACGAGATCGGGCGTGTCGTGCGTTCCCGCGTGGTGAACCCGAAATGGATCGACGGGGTGAAACGCCACGGCTACAAAGGCGCGTTCGAGATCGCGGCGACGGTCGATTACCTCTTCGCGTTCGCCGCCACCACGGGCGCGGTAAAGGGGCATCATTTCGATCTGGTCTATGCGGCTTTCATCGACGATGACGACACGCGGGGATTCATAGATGAACACAACGCGCCCGCATTGAAAGAGATCGCCGAACGCCTGACCGAAGCGATAGAGCGCGGGTTGTGGATGCCCCGGTCCAACTCGGCGAAGGCGCGGTTGGACGAGCTGCGATGACACCGCGCCGGATCACGCCAGACGATGATATGGCGCCGATCCTTGCGCTGTTGCATCGCGCCTTCGCCGGGATGGAGGACCGCATCGACCCGCCCAGTTCACTGCATCGCTTGACCGTGGAGGGGATCGCCGAACGGGCGCGCACGGGCGAGGTCTGGGTGATTGACGATGTGGCCTGCGTTTTCCTGACCCCGCAGCCCGAGGCAAGACCTCCCACACTTTACATCGGCAAACTTGCCGTGGACCCTTCAGCGCAAGGACACGGGATGGCGCGCCGGCTGATTGACCTTGCCCAAACCCGCGCGCTTGATCTGGGTCTGTCGCGGCTGGCACTGCAAACGCGGGTCGAGCTGGTCGAAAACCACGCAATCTTCAAGGCGCTCGGCTTCGTGAAAACCGCAGAAACCGCGCATGAGGGATTCGACCGGCCCACATCCTATCGGTTCGAAAAGCGGCTGCCCTGACGCTAGCCGCAGTCGATCTCGGCCCGCTGGATGGCCTGATCGCCGGACAGTGACCCTTCAACCACCTTGCAGCCTGTCGCCTGTTCAATCGCGATCTTGGCGCGAGAGAGGATCACAGGGATGCGCGGCAAGGCTTCGAAATTTGTGCGATAGACCTCGACCCAGTTTTCGCGGCGGTGGATTGAGAAGGTCGAGCCTTCTACCGTCACCTTTTTGACTGACGTGTCGGATGACATGAATTGCGGGCTGGGGCTGTCGCAGGCCGCGACAAGCAGGCCGGTTGCCAGAAACGCGGCGCAGGAAAGAATGGGCTTCACTTGGACACTCCTGTTTTTCCGCAGCGTGCGCGGCGATGGTTAACAACCGGTTAAGAACAACGCACGGGTGCGACATCATGTGCGCGACAATCCCTTGCCCGCGCAGGCTGTCACGACTATAAATATTCACAAATATGAATATGAATGGAGAAATCCCATGCAACACACTCGCCCTGCGGACACCTATTCTCCGCTCTATTTCCTGGCTTCGGTCGGGGCTGGTGGCCTGTCGGTCACGTTCTTCATGTACCTGATGTTCTGGGTGCCGCATCCCGGCAAACCCGTTCCCGTTTTCGAAGACATCATGGCGGCTTTTTCTACGGGGTCGGTCGGCCTGAAAACCGGGATCCTGGTGGCGATGCTGGGGATTGCCGCGATGGTGTTTCTGAATCTGAAATACCTGATCTGGAACCTCAAAACCTTCTCGGTCTTCCGCAAGACCGAGGCGTATACCAAACTCAAATCCTCAAACGGTGAGACCACCATCCTTGCCATGCCGCTGGCCTTGGCGATGAGCGTCAACGGCCTGTTCATCGTCGGTCTTGTGTTCGTGCCGGGTCTGTGGTCGATCGTGGAATACCTGTTCCCCTTTGCCATGGCCGCGTTTCTGGCCATCGGTATTATGGCGCTAGTCTATATTGGCGACTTCCTTGGACGGGTGCTGACCAAGGGGGGTGTGTTCGACGTGACCGCGCATAACAGCTTTGCGCAGATGCTGCCGGCCTTCGCGCTGGCCATGACCGCCGTCGGCTTTTCCGCCCCCGCCGCGATGAGCACGAACACCGTGGTGGTTGGCGTGTCGCTGGTCGGGTCGACCTTCTTTGGCATCGCGTCGATCATCTATGCCGTGCTGGCGCTGTTCACCGCGTTCAACTCGATGCTGCATTATGGCACGTCGAAGGAAACCGCGCCGACGCTTCTGATCGTGATTCCGCTGATGACCATTCTTGGCATCATGGCGTTGCGTCAGGATCACGGTCTGCATGCCACGTTCGAGGTGCATGGAAGCGCCGGGGAAACCATGATCTTCCTGGCCCGCCTGATCGCTGTACAGGTTCTGTTCGGGCTGTTGGGGCTGGTGATGCTGGCGCGTCACGGCTACTGGAAAAGCTATGTGTTCGGCTCTGACACCTCGCCCGGTTCCTATGCGCTGGTCTGCCCCGGTGTTGCCCTGTCGGTGTTGCTGCAATTCTTTATCAACGCAGGATTGGTGCAGGCAGGTGTGCTGACAAAATACTCGGTCATGTACTGGGTGATCACGGCGGTCGCGATTGCGTTCCAGTTTGCAATGGTCGCCCTGGTGCTGCGTCTGAACCGCCAGCATTTTGGCCGCCCCGCCGTGCAAGCCGTGCCGGCTGAGTAAACCAGGCACCATCAAAGGACGGGGGCGTGTCGGAAGCGGCGCGCCCTCTCTTGCATCTGGACCTTATGAGCCGCACAGTGACGGGCGAACAATTCATGAGGACAGCATGACCGTAGATCCCGACAGACACGCCTCGAAGATGGCCAAGAAGAAAGCCGCCCGTGACAAGATCATGGCGACCAAGACCGACAAGAAGGGTCTGATCATCGTGCACACCGGCAAGGGCAAGGGCAAAAGCTCGGCCGCGTTCGGGATGATCTTTCGCTGCATCGCGCATGGGATGAAATGCGCTGTGGTGCAGTTCATCAAGGGCGGGATGGATTGCGGCGAACGCGATCTGATCAACGACAAGTTCGGCGACATCTGCGAGTTCCATACGATGGGCGAAGGCTTTACCTGGGAAACGCAGGACCGCACCCGCGACATCGAAATGGCGCAGGCGGCGTGGGAAAAGTCGAAAGAGTTGATCCGCGATCCGTCAAACACCATGGTTTTGCTGGACGAGATCAACATTGCCATCCGCTATGACTATGTCGATGTGAACGAGGTGGTCAAATTCCTTGTCGAAGAAAAGCCCGAGATGACCCACGTGGTTCTGACCGGACGCAACGCCGCCGCGGAACTGATCGAAATCGCCGATCTGGTAACCGAGATGGAGCTGGTCAAGCACCCGTTCCGGTCGGGGATCAAGGCGCAGCAAGGGGTCGAATTCTAGACCTCTGAGGAGGAGGAAGATGCCCAAATTCTATCTCGCCTACCACGAGCCGCGCGACGTGCCGGATGACAAGAAGGCGGATATGCAGGCCGCCTACAAGGCATGGATTGCCAAGTATGCGGACGCGTTCGTCATGCCGGAAACGCCGTTCAAGGCGCAGTGGACCGTGGATGGTGACGGTGCGCGCGAAGGGTTCAAACAGCCAATGATGGGGTTTTGCATCATCGAAGCGGCCGACGCGGATACGGCACTGGCGATTGCCAGTGAAAACTCGTTCATCCAGATGGGCACCATCCATCTGGCCGAGATGATGGAGATGCCGGGCGGCTGACCGCCCGCGTCACCCTTTCCGTCCCATTTCGCGCAAATCGTCCAGTGTCAGGCTGGGCGTGGCCACTTGCGGGTCGAGCACCAGTTCGATCACCGCCAATCTGTCGGCTGCTTGGGCGCGGGCGAAGGCCTCGGCGAAATCCGCGCCATTGGTGACGGTCTCGCCATGCCCGCCATAGGCGCGGGCAAGCGCGGCGAAGTCGGGGTTGGCCATGTCGGTGCCGGACACGCGTCCCGGATAGGTCCGTTCCTGATGCATTCGGATCGTGCCGTAACGACCGTTATTGGCAATGATCGCGATGGGTTTGGCGCCGTGCTGGATGGCGGTCGACATCTCGTTCAAGGTCATCTGAAACTCTCCGTCCCCCAGCCATGCGACAACGGTGTGGTCGGGGTGTTCAAGGCTCGCGGCGACTGCGGCGGGAAACCCGTATCCCATCGACCCGGACGTGGGTGCAAGCTGGGTGCCGTGCTGTTTGAAGCAGAAGTAACGGTGCAGCCATGTGGCATAATTTCCGGCCCCGTTGGTGATGATGGCGTCCTCGGGCAGGTTCTTGGTCAACCAAAAAACCACCTCTTCCATTTTCACATCGCCGGGCGTGGTCACGGGGGCTTGAAATGCCTCGTAATCGACGCGCGCGGACCGGGTCCAGTCGGACCATGTGGGCGCTTCCGTTCCATTTGTCTGTACAAGCGCCGCAAGGGCCTCGGGTCCGGTGGCCACCAGTGCCAGATCGGCGTGATACACGCGCCCCAACTCGTCAGGGTCGGGATAGACATGAACGATCCGCTTGCCCGTGGCCGCAGGGTCCAGCAGCTCGTAACCACCCGTCACACTGTCACCCAGACGCGACCCCAGCACGATCAGCGTGTCGGCGTCGCGCAGCCGTGCGCCCAGTTTCGGGTTCATCCCAACGCCAAGGTCGCCGACATAGTTCGGGTGGCGGTTGTCCATGAAGTCTTGCCGCCGGAAGGCACAGGCGACGGGCAGGTCATGGGCTTTCGCAAACCGGGCCAAGTTGTCAGCCGCCTCTTGCGACCAGCCCGGCCCTCCCGCGATCACCAAAGGTTCTTTCGCGTCTGCCAGCATCGCGGTGATTGCTTGCGCATCCCCTGCGGTGACATGTCCGTTCGAGCGCGCCATGGCAGGGCGATCCGGCACGTCGGCATGGGCGCTCAACATATCCTCGGGCAGGGCCACGACCACCGGACCGGGGCGACCTGATCGGGCCATGTGAAAGGCACGAGCCAGATATTCGGGCAGGCGTTCGGTTTGATCCACCTCGCAGGCCCATTTGGCAAGTGTGCCAAACACCGCGCGATAATCGACCTCCTGAAACGCCTCGCGGTCGCGATGGTTGCGCGCGATCTGACCGACGAACACCACCATCGGCGTGCTGTCTTGTTGGGCCACGTGAATGCCGGACGCGGCATTGGACGCCCCGGGTCCGCGGGTGACGAACACCACCCCCGGCTCTCCGGTCAGTTTTCCATGTGCCTCGGCCATCATGGCCGCGCCGCCTTCCTGACGACAAACGACGTTCTCGATCCCGCTGTCATGCAGACCATCCAGTGCCGCCAGAAAACTTTCTCCGGGCACCGAGAACACGCGCCGCACCCCTTCGGTTTTCAGGTGATCGACCAAAATCTGTCCGCCATGCCGCATGTCTGCACCTCCCGTTGCCCATTCAACCGTTGACCTTGCCCGACACGCACCGCACCTTGGCGGGACGCTTGAGGGAGGTTCAATTGTCCAATCATCGTTTGCTTGGCATGTCCGGGTCATTGCGTAAAGACGCAACGAACCGGCTTCTGATCAGAAACGCCGCGCGCGTGTACGGCGATGCGGAGTTTACCGAGGCCGATCTTGATCTGCCGCTTTACAATGCCGATGATGAAGACGCGCAAGGCGCCCCTGACAGCGTGGTCCGACTGGCCGGGCAAATCGCGGTGGCGGATGCGGTCATCATCTCGACGCCCGAATACAACGGCATGATGTCCGGCGTTCTGAAGAACGCGCTTGATTGGGTCAGCCGGGTAAAACCGATGCCGTGGACAGACAAGCCCGTGGCAATCATGTCGGCTGCGGCGGGGCGTGCCGGGGGGGTGCGGGCGCAAAACTCGTTGGTGTTGGCGATGATGCCATTCCAGCCGCGCCTGATCACCGGGCCATCCGTGGCCATTGCGGGTAGCCGTCAGGAGTTTGACGAGGGCGGCAAGTTGAAAAGCGAGCGATACGAAGCCACGCTATCGGCGTTGATGGAGAAGCTGCGCGCCGAGGCTGAACGGGCCTAAAAACTGGCCTCAACCCTGAAATCCTCGGGGATCGTGTCGCGCCCCTCCAGCACCAGATCGGCCATCACCTCGCCGACTTTCGGCCCCATGCCGAAACCGATCTTGAAGCCGCCATTGGCGATGAAGTGACCGGATCTGCCGGGATAGTGCCCCAGCATCGGCGCGCGGGACTTGGCGCGTGGGCGCACCCCTGCCCAGCGGTCAATGACAGGGGCATCAGCAATGGCCGGGCAGATGGCACGCGCACCGGCGATGATGTCGTCAAGCGCGGCATCGCAGCTTGCCGGGTCGTCGAATTCGCGTTCACTGGTTGATCCGATGGCGACCGTTCCGTTGGCATGTGGGATGATGTGCAACGCGTCTGCGAAAAGCTGCGGCAGATGGGCAGCCTCATGTTGCAGCAGCGCACTTTGCCCTTTCACCCCGTTGCCGACGGGTTTCCCCAGCTCTTGCGAGAGGTCCAAAAGCCCCTGCCAGCCGGTGGCCCAGACGACGCGTCCTTCCTCACGCCCTTCTTGGGCGATCTCTCCACCCTTAGCCTGAACCGCCCCGGCCAGCGCCTTTGCCGCAAATCGCGGGTTCATCCGCGCGGTCAGCGTGTCGTGGATCAGGTATCCGGTCGGGCTGTCCGGTGCCCAGCCCGGAAAATCAGAGACGGGGCGAACGTCCCACACCGCCTTTCCCTGCCATAGGGTTGCAGCCTCGGCCTTGCGGTCACGGGCAAGGGCCAACTGGCGTGCGTCGGCGATGGGTTGCAAACGGCCCGTGCGGCCATAACCCGAGGACAGGCCGGACACAGCCTCAACCTCAGCCCAATACTCTTCCGCCATGATCAGGCTATCAAACTGAAACGCTTTCTTGGTGTTCCATCGTTCCGGCACATGCGGGGCCAGTGCTCCGACCAACCCACCAGACGACCCCGCTCCGACGCCATGCGGATCAATCACGCGCACCTTTGCGCCGCGCTTCACGCAGCTCCACGCCACAGACAGGCCAAAGATACCTGCGCCATAAATGGTCACATCCATGATTGCCAAAGCATCGGTCCTTCTTCATGGTCACGCGCGTTGGGCCGAGTTCTAGGGCAAGTCATGACAAAGAACCAGAACGCAGACATCACATGGAAAGACAGCGGCGTACCGGTGGCGACGCGGTTCGACGATCCGTATTTCTCGCTTGAAGATGGGTTGGCCGAGACGCGGCACGTTTTCTTGGACGGCAACGATCTGCCCGCCCGGTTCGCACCGGGGTTTCATGTGGCCGAACTGGGGTTTGGCACAGGGTTGAACATGCTGGCGACCTTCCTGTCATGGCTGGATGCGGGGGCGCCACAGGGCGTCCGTTTCACCTCGTTCGAGGCCTTTCCCATGGCGGTCGACGACATTGCCAAAGCGTTGGACGCCTTTCCGGACGCGCGCTCCGCTGCTGCGCCATTCCTGTCGGCGTGGGCCGGCGGCGCGCGCTCGGTCGATTTGGACGGCTTTGCGGTGGAGGTGATCATCGGCGATGCCCGCCAGACCCTGGCCGCGTGGCAAGGCAAAGCCGATGCTTGGTTTCTGGATGGCTTCTCGCCCGCCAAGAATCCCGAGCTTTGGGGGGACGATCTGATGAGTGAGATCGGCGCACACACTGCCCCCAGTGGCACCTTCGCGACCTATACCGCCGCGGGGTTCGTGCGCCGGGCGTTGGACGCGGCAGGCTTCGACGTTGAACGCTCACCGGGCTACGGGCGCAAGCGGCATATGAGCCGCGGCACCCTGCGCCCCTGAGGAGCCGCCAGATGGAGCAAAACACCCGCGCCGGTATTCTACTGATGATTGGGGCGACCTTCGTGTTCGCCATGCAGGATGGCATTTCGCGCCACCTTGCCGATGCCTATAGCGTCTGGATGGTGGTGATGATCCGGTACTGGTTCTTTGCCGCGTTCGTCATCTGGCTGACCCGTCGCAATGGCGAACTAAGGAGTGCCCTGCGACCCGCCCGTCCCTATCTGCAAGTCTTTCGCGGCATACTTCTGGCGCTGGAAATCTGCGTGACGGTGTTGTCTTTCGTGCTTCTGGGGCTGGTGGAAAGCCACGCGATTTTCGCCTGCTACCCGTTGCTGGTGGCGGCATTCTCTGGCCCGGTGTTGGGTGAGACCGTCGGTTGGCGTCGCTGGCTGGCGATTGGCGTCGGGTTCATCGGCATTCTGGTGATCCTGCAACCTGGCGTCGGTGTCTTCGCGCCCGAGGCGATCGTGCCCCTGATCGGTGCGCTGATGTTCGCGCTTTATGGGCTGCTGACCCGGTTGGCGGCGAAAACCGACAGCACCCAGACCAGCTTTTTCTGGACGGGGATTGTCGGCGCGGTCGTGATGACTGTCATTGGCGCGTCGTTCTGGGAACCGATGATCGCACACGATTGGGGCTGGATGGCGCTTCTATGTGTGACCGGCGTGTTGGGGCATTGGCTCTTGATTAAATGCTATGAATTTGCCGAGGCCAGCGTGGTCCAGCCATTTGCCTATCTCCAATTGGTGTTCGTCTCGATCCTTGGCGTATCCCTGTTTGGGGAAGAGCTTCGCACCAACGTGGTGATTGGTGCCGCCATCGTGGTTGGCGCGGGGATATTTACCCTGATCCGCAGCCGCCGCGCGACCCGGCCTATTGCTTAAGCTCCTTTGACAGCGAAAGCGGTTCTGTTTTGCCCGTCAATCGTGCACGATAGACGGGCAGGCTTTCTGCCACGCGCATGACATAGTTTCGGGTCTCGCGGAACGGAATGTGCTCGATCCAGTCGATGATGTCAGTTGAACTGGCGCGCACATCGCCGAGTTGTTCGGTCCAACGTGTCGCGCGGGTCGGTCCTGCGTTGTAAGCCACCGAGACAAGCACCGGGTTCATCCCGAAATCCTCGATCAGCTTGGCAAGATATTCAGACCCTAACCGTGTGTTGTATTCGGGATCCGTGATCAGGCGCGATTTCGAGTATGGCATGTCCAGACGCTTGGCCATGTCCGATGCGGTGCCGGGCATAAGCTGCATCAAGCCACGCGCGCCCACGCCCGACATGACGCTAGGGTCAAATTCGCTTTCGCGCCGTGCGATGGCAAGCTCCAGCGCGCGGGGCACGGTGCGATTGCCGCGCCCGATATCCGGCGTCGGATAATAGGGGCGCGGGATCGTCAGGCCGACGCGGGCGGCCTGTTTGGCGATCATGACTTGCAAATGCGGCTCATCCACGCTTTCGGCCCATGCGGCAAGCTGGCCGATCTCCTCACGATACAGGCTTTCGGCCAGATGCACGGTAAACCGTTCGGCCCAATAGCGTTCGCCAGCCGCTTGCAGAAGCCGCGCGGCCTCCATCACCGATCCGCCCCAGAACCGGGCTTGCTGGAATGGGGGGAACGGCTCGTTGCCGGTCAATGTCGGATCCATCGGCATGCCAGCCTTCTCGGCGGCCAGCAGACCATAGAAACTGGTCTGGTACTCGCCCCCCAGCTCATAGGCAGCCTGTGCCGCGACCGCGTCGCCTGACGCCTCATAGGCGCGACCCAGCCAATACCCCGCGCGACCCATGCTGATCGGTGTGTCCACCGCCAGACGGAACGCCTGGAAATGCTCAAGCGCCGTGACCGGATCGTTCAACTTGCGCAGCGCGACATAGCCGGCGATCCATTCAAGGTCGTTCTGATCCGACCCGCCGGACAAGTGATGGAACGCCGCCAGTTGATAGGCTTGCTGCGCCTCGCCTTCGCGCATCGACCACCGCGCCAGAACCCGGCGCCAACTGGCCCAGCGTTGGGGTTGCCCCAGCGATGCCGCACTGTTGGAACGAGAAAGGATCAGGTCGATCGCGTCCTGATTTCGTCCCTTCGATGCACGCCACAGGAAACGCTCATAGGCAAGCCCCGGATCATCTGCCAAAGCAGAAGGAACAGCGGCGATCAGCGCGTCGACGCCGTCTTTCTTCTTGCGCAGGGCCAGTCGCGCGTTGGCCAGCGCCTGATGATCCTTGTCGACCAACGGCAGCATCCAGCCCGCTTCCTGCGTATCGCCCCGCCAAAGCAGAATATCCAGCCGGTCCCAGTGATAGGGTTTCAGCGTGTCGCCATAGCGGGACAGGAACGCATCATGTTCTTCTTCGTCCAGCGACAAGGTGGTCCAGGCCAGAATGATCTGGGCGCGGGCTTCTTCGGCGGCACCTGTCGCGGTCAACGCCTCGGCGTGCCGCAGCGCGCCCCGGCCGGTTTGCGGTGGTTCCTGTTTGAAGAATGCCAACACCTTCTGTGGATCGTAGCGATACGGGATATTCTCTTCGGATTGCTTGCGCAGGTATTTCAGACCCGGCCAGTCCGGGTGTTTTGCCAAAAAGGCGCGGGTGTCCTCGAAACTGCCCTCGCCACGGCGCAACCGGTGCCATTCGACGATATCGCGCACCAAAGGCCCTCCGCCCTGCGCCGTCGACAAGGCTGCTGACCAGTCATCCGAGCGGGCCTGTTGTACCGCCTGCTTCAACGCGTTCACCGCGCTTGATTCTTGCGCTATTGCCCCTTTCGACATAGCCAGAAAGGGCAAGAGTGACAGGGACAAGGCCCCGATTGTGTGTTTGAATAACCTGCTCATGGGGAAAAACTAGTAATGGCCGCCGGATACGCAACACACAAACTTGGCATTTGTGTTGAACCCGGCTAGTTTCCGCCGCGTTTGCGGGTGCGAGTCAGTTTGCACCGCTTGAAATCAGATACAACAAGATGGAGCGTGTCATGTTCAAAGGATCTCTTCCTGCCCTGGTCACGCCGTTCAAGGACGGCGCAGTGGATTTTGACGCGCTTAAACGCTTGGTGGACTGGCAGATTTCCGAAGGGTCGCACGGGTTGGTGCCTGTCGGGACGACCGGCGAAAGCCCGACCTTGACCCACCAAGAGCACGAAGCGGTGATCGAAGCGGTGGTCGCCGCCGCCGCCGGGCGTGTGCCTGTCATTGCGGGTGCCGGATCGAACAACACCGTGGAAACCCTGCGATTCATGGAGCATGCCAAGCGTGTGGGTGCCGCTGCGGGTCTGGTGGTTACGCCGTATTACAACAAGCCGACCCAGCGCGGGCTGATCCACCACTTCCTGACCGTGGCCGATGCAGTGGACTTGCCGATCGTGATTTACAACATCCCCGGCCGCTCGGTCGTGGACATGACGCCGGAAACAATGGGCGAGCTGGCAAAGCACAAGAACATCATCGGCGTGAAGGACGCGACCGGCGATCTGGCCCGCGTGTCGATGCAGCGCATGACCTGCGGCAAGAATTTCGTCCAACTGTCCGGCGAAGACGCGACCGCGCATGGCTTCAACGCTCAGGGCGGGCAGGGCTGTATCTCGGTCACGGCGAACGTGGCCCCGCGCCTGTGTGCCGATATGCAGACCGCGACCCTTGAAGGTAATTATGCCCGCGCGTTGGAGATCGCCGACAAGTTGATGCCGCTGCACAAGGCAATCTTTCTGGAGCCGGGCACCAGCGGAGCGAAATATGCGCTGTCGAAGCTGGGGCTTTGTTCGGAAGAGGTACGGTCGCCGCTGGTCGGCCTGACCGATCAGACCAAGGCGGCGCTGGACGACGCGATGCGTCAAGCAGGTCTGCTGAACTGATCAAATCAGGCCGGTCGTCTGTGATTTGCGGATGGCCGGGCTGGACAGCACCCGACCGAACGCCTACATCCGCGATATGGCAAAGACGAAAGACGACCCCAACTATAAGGTGATCGCCGAAAATCGGCGCGCGCGTTACGATTACGCGATCGAAGAGGATATCGAGTGCGGCATCGTATTGATGGGGTCCGAAGTCAAATCTCTGCGCGACGGCAGCGCCAATATCGCCGAAAGCTACGCGGCGGTCGAAGATGGAGAGCTTTACCTGACCAACGCCTATATCGCGCCCTATAAACAGGCCGTGACCTGGGGGCATCTTGAGCGGCGCAAGCGCAAGCTGTTGGCCTCAAAGCGCGAGATTGCGAAGATGTGGAATGCGACCCAGCGCAAGGGCATGACCCTTGTGCCTCTGGTCATGTATTTCAATCATAAGGGTCTGGTGAAGATCAAGATCGGCATCGCAAAGGGCAAAAAGGCCCATGACAAACGCGCGACCGAGGCCAAGCGGGATTGGGGCCGCCAGAAACAGCGGTTGTTGCGGCACGGGGATTAAGAAGGGGCCTTGCCCCTCTGCGCATGCGCGCATTCACCCCAGGATACTTGAAGCCAGAAGAAGCACGGGTCACGTCAGGCCGAAACCTGAATAGGGCAGGAAGCGCACCGGCGTTCCGGGTGTGATGTCAAGCGCCTCGTCTGGCAGTTCGACCAGCCCCGTGGCCCAGCTAAGGCCTGAAATGCGGCCCGAGCCTTCGGATTTGAACGCTTCAACTTGACCCTCATCATTGACCCGCGCGCGCAGGTATTCGCGGCGCCCGGCTTTCTTGGATTTTGTGAAGGCGGCGGACAGGTCAAAGGCTTGCGGGGTAAGCCACGGGCCGCCCGCGAGTTTCGAGAAGGCGGGGCGTGCGAAGATCAGCGTGGTGATCAGGGCAGCGACAGGGTTGCCGGGCAGGCCAAAGACCGGGGTTCCGTTCCATTGGGCAAGCGCCAGCGGGCGGCCCGGTTTGATCGCGATGCGCCAGTGGTGCAGCGAACCGGTCTGTTCAAGCAGGGCCGAGACATGGTCTTCGTCGCCAGCAGATGCGCCGCCGGAGGTTAGGATCACGTCCGCTTTGGTGGCCGCATCGTCAAAGGCCTGGCGCAGCTTGTCGCGATCATCGGCCACATGGCCCAGATCGACCGGGGTGTAGCCCCAATTTTCCGCCAGTGACAGCAGCATCGGGCGGTTCGCGTCATAGGTGCGACCCACGTCCAGCGTGGTGCCGGGCTCAGTCAGTTCATCGCCGGTGGACAAGACGCCGACACGCAATTTCGTATGGACCTGAACATCCGGCAGGCCAAGCGCCGACAGAAGGGCCACATCCGGGGCGCGCATTTTGTGGCCTGCGGGCAGGGCAAGCTTGCCGGCGGCCACGTCTTCGCCTGCGGCGCGGGCGTTTGCGCCGGGCTTTACGCCTGCCGGAAAGCTCACGGTATGTCCGTCGATCTGCACGTCTTCCTGCATCACGACTGTGTCGACCCCGTCGGGCAGCAGGGCACCGGTCAGGATGCGGATGGCGTGACCCATTGGCACCGTGCCTTCAAAGGGTGCGCCAGCGGCGGCACGGCCATCGACAAGGGGCATCTGGATCGCGTCACCTGTCGGAAGCCCCACATAAGCGAAACCATAGCCATCAACTGCCGCGTTTGCGCCGGGCGGGTTGGCGCGCACCGCCATATGGTCGGCGGCAAGGACGCGGCCACGTGCCTGTGCCACGGGGATCGTTTCGGTGCCGGTGATGGGGGTCAGGCGGCTTTGCAGGGTCTCAAGCGCCTCATCAACCGGGGTCCAGTGCACACCGGGGGGCAGGGCGAAACAGTCATTGGCCAGCTTGGCCGAGGATCGTCGGGTCATGCCCGTTGCGACGTCGATGAAGGCGGCAATGGCGGCGGTGTCGTCAAGGTCGAAGACTGGCAGGTCAAGATCGGGCAGGGGGGTGTCGCTGGCAACCGCGCGGATGGTGTCGTTTTTGAGGGCAAGCAATGCCTCGCCCGTTGCCGCGCGATGGGCTTCGATCTTGGGGTGGGGGGCGGATTTGAACCCTTCGATCAACACCAGATCGCAGGGGGTCAGCCGGGCAATCAGATCGTCAAGGAGCGGCTCGGCGTTGTCGCGCAGCTCGTGCAGGATCGTCACGCGGGCGGACGAGGTCAGCACGACCTCTTGCGCGCCCGCTAAGCGGTGGCGGTGCGTGTCGGTGCCGGGGCGTTCCAGATCAACGCCGTGATGGGTGTGTTTCAGGGTCGAGACCCGCAGCCCCTTGGCGGTGAAATGGGCGATCAGGCGTTCCATCAGCCCGGTCTTGCCGGAGTTTTTCCAGCCGGTGACACCAAAGGTTTTCATGGGGCGGACTCCAGCAAAGATTGGGCGCGGGTCAGGTCTTGGGGGGTGTTCACGTTGAAGAACGGGTCGAACGGGTCAGGATCGAACACGGCCTGCGCAGCGCCGTGGCGGTCGGTCCATTGGACGACCTTGCGCAGCCCGTCTGCAAGTGCCGCGCGCAGATCATCGCGCAGGGTGACATCCCACAACCCGAAGGTCGGTTGCCGCATCGGGCCACGGTCAGGGTCCAATGTGGCGGCAAGGGCGATCGGAGCGTTGGCGGCGCGCGCCGCTTGCGTCAGCCGATCGACCAGATCGCGCGGGAAAAAAGGGGTGTCTGCGGCGGCGGACACCACTTGGCTTGCACCCTGCGCCGCCGCCCAATCCATCCCCGCAAGCACACCGGCCAAAGGCCCGGCAAACCCGCCGATGCTGTCGGGCAGGACCGGCAGTCCGAGGCCTGCAAACCGCGCGGGATCGCCATTGGCGTTCAGGGCCATTGTCTCCACCTGCGGGGACAGCCGGTCGATGACCTGCGACAAAAGTGTGCCGTCGCCCAATGGCAACAGCCCCTTGTCGCCCCCGCCCATCCGGGTGGCCAGACCACCCGCCAGAATGATGCCGACCGGCTTGGTCATGCGCCAGCCCCTTTGCGGCGGTGTTTGCGGTCTTCGTGGGCCACATGGGCAGGGTCGATATCGCGGATCAGGCGATCCTCACCTGACAAACAGGTGAAGCGTTGCCCGCGCATCCGTCCAATCAGGGTCAGGCCGACCTCGCGGGCAATCTCGACGCCCCAGGCCGTGAACCCAGAGCGGGACACCAAAATCGGAATGCCCATCTGCGCGGTCTTGATCACCATCTCGGATGTCAGGCGGCCTGTCGTATACAGAATCTTGTCGGCCCCCGTGACGCCTTCGGACAGCATCCAGCCCGCCACCTTGTCGACGGCGTTGTGGCGGCCCACGTCCTCCATATAGACCAGTGGGCGGTCTTCCTGGCACAGAACCGTGCCGTGGATGGCGCCGGCTTCAAGATAGAGCGACGGGGTGCGGTTGATCTTCTGCGCCAGCACATACAGCCAAGAGGTTTTCAGCGGCGCGGGGGGCAGGGTCAGCCCCTCCAACCCCTCCATCATGTCGCCGAAAACGGTGCCGACCGCGCAGCCCGAGGTGCGCGTTTTGCGGGCCAGCTTGTCTTCGTAGTCGGTCTCGACCTCCGTGCGCACCACGACGGTGTCGATATCTTCGTCATAGTCCACGCCAATGATCCGGTCATCGTCGGACAGCATTCCCTGATTGCGCAGAAAGCCGAGCGCAAGATATTCGGGATAGTCACCGATGGTCATGGCGGTCACGATCTCGCGCTTGTTCAGGAAGATGGTCAGCGGGCGTTCCTCTACGACCGATACATGGACGGGCGCACCTGTTTCGTCGAAGCCGTCCACCGCCCGTGTCAGGCGTGGATCGGCAGGGAGGGGCGCGATCAGATAGTCGGAAAGTTTGTCTTCGGTGGCCAATTGCAACTCCTGCCATGACGCCGTAAGCGTAGTGCGCAACTTAGGACCCGATGATGACTTCGTCCAACCCGAAACGACATTTCCTGCGCGGTGTGCGTGACTCTTTGCCATTCATACTGGTGATCGTACCCTTCGCTGCGCTGTTTGGCGTGGTCGCGACCGAAGCCGGTTTGAACGTGGTCGAGGTGATGAGCTTTTCGGTTTTGGTGATTGCAGGGGCGGCGCAGTTCACCGCCGTGCAGTTGATGACCGAGAATGCGCCGACGATCATCGTGATCCTGACCGCGTTGGCGGTGAACCTTCGCATGGCAATGTATAGCGCGTCCCTGACCCCATATTTGGGGAAAGCTCCGATGTGGAAGCGGGCGTTGGTTGCTTATTTCATGGTGGATCAGGCCTATGCCCTGTCCCAGATCAAGTTCGAGATGGAGCGCGATCTTTCTGTATCCGAGCGGTTCGCCTACTATATCGGGACTGTCGCGCCACTTGCGCCGCTTTGGTATGGCGCAAGCTATGTGGGGGCTGTGGCTGGGGCGCAGGTGCCGCCGTCACTTGCGCTGGATTTTGCGCTGCCGATTACCTTTCTGGCGATGATTGCACCCGCCCTGCGCACATTGGCGCATGTGGCGGCCGCGACGACATCGGTTGTACTGGCGCTTTTGATGGCCTGGATGCCCTATGGTTCCGGCCTTCTGGTCGCCGCCATCGGCGCGATGATCGTCGGGGCGCAGGTCGAGCTTCTGATGACGCGAAAGGCGGGACAATGATCACGGATCACATCACGGTCTGGATCGTCATTGTCGCGTTAGCGATTGGCAGCTTCCTGATCCGGTTCAGTTTCCTTGGGATCGTCGGGGATCGCCCGATGCCGGAATGGCTGTTGCGCCACTTGCGTTACACTCCGGTTGCCGTGTTGCCGGGGCTGGTGGCCCCACTGGTCCTGTGGCCCGCCGCGACCGGCGGAGTCACCGATCCGGCCCGGCTGGGTGCTGCACTGATGACCTTGTCGGTGGGGTATTTCAGCCGCAATGTGCTGGCCGCGATCCTGTCTGGGGCCGCCACGCTTTACGGGTTGCTTTACCTGCTGGGATAGGGGCGCGGGTCAGATGCCGCGCGTCAGAATCTCGCCGTTTTCTTCCGGGTCGTTGTCATAGAATTTGCGTTCGGTCACACCCGGAAAGGCTGCGAACTGATCCATGATCTTCTTCGGAAACATCGAGGGTTTGACCGACTGGAACCCGGGCAGGCTGCGCAGAATGGTCCCGACCGAAGTGGCGCATTGCGCTTTTGGCACCGCGCCATACCGTTCGACCGCCCGGATCGCCATTTCCGCCACCTGCGGACTGACCACGATGTCCTGCCGCACCACGTGATAGGTGATGCGGGCATGGTAATCGATATAGAAATCGACCGCCTTGTCGGTCATGCCGTAATGCACGTCATGCCGTTCGGGCAGGTTCGGGTGATGCCACGTCCCCGCCGGATCAAAGATCAGCCGCTCGGACCCGTTGATCAGCAGCGCGGAATGAGCGCCTGCCCCGGATTTGTTCGAAATCACGGTGAACAAGGTGATCGTGGGTGGCCCGCCATGCCGGTATTTGGCGCGCGACACGGCCTCGTCGCTGGCCCAGACATTGTCTGCGCCCCCACAGGCTGCAAGCGTCAGCAACAGCGACACAGCCATGATCAATCGCAACATCGGGAAATCCTAACTCGACAACAGACCGTGGCCTCAGGCGTTGAACATCGCCAGCAGAAGCAGCACCACCAAGAAAGCGATCACCGCGCGGGCTGAAAACTTTACAAAACCTTCAAAGGTTTTTTCCTGCTCGCTGGTGTCCATCGTTCCGTGTACGTGATCTTCCATCATGTGTCTTCCTGTTCACAAACCTGCGTTGAAGTTTCAATTACCCGATTTGTAATCGTCTGTCACGTGCCGGATTGCAGATCAGCCCTCGGGGGCGTCACCTTCCTCCAACTGGGCGGCCAGGCGAAATCCAATGCGATTGGGGGCTTCGCTTTCGACCAGTTTCGGCAGGGCGCGCAACATGACCGACAGCTGGCTGACATGCTGGATCAGCTGCGTTTTCATGCCTTCGCCATCCGACCCATAGAATGTCAGTACGTCGGGGTCGAAATACCCGATCCCTTCGATCCGCAGCACACCGGCATCGCCACCAGTGAAGCCCATCGCGACCTCGTGTTCATTGTCCAACTGTTCCTCGAAGTTCTTGATATAGAGAATCAGCCGCTCATAGGCCCATTCCGCCGGGCTTTTCTGTTCCAGCGGCGTTTCGGCCACCTTCTTGGGCAAGGGTTGGTCGTCGACGACAACAGGCCCATCCTCGCTGCACCTGGCAGTATGCGCGCGGGGCGGGTTGGGGCGGTCGGTCTGCTTTTTCTTCGCCATCTGGCCTCACAACGAATTACAGTTCACTCAGCTCTTTGTGGCACACACATCCAGGGGCGTCACCTGACGATCGCGAGATCGTCTCGATCTTGCAACTACCGCGCAAGGACTGACCATGTATCTGGCCCGTCTGCACGCAGCAAAGGATGAGAACGTGAAAATAGGTTTCATAGGGTTGGGAAATGTCGGCGGGAAACTGGCTGGCAGTCTGCTTCGCAACGGCAAGGATCTGACGGTTCTGGATCTTGATCCTGACCGTGTTGCGGGTTTCGTGGCGCGTGGGGCGAAGGCGGCGGACGACGCTTTCGATCTGATGCAGGGTTGCGACATCGTTATCACCTGCCTGCCATCGCCAGCGGCGTCCACTGCTGTCGTCGGCCAGATGTTGGAGCACGTGCGGCCCGGCAAAATCTGGCTGGAAATGTCCACCACCGACGAGGCCGAGGTCAAACGCCTGGGCGCCAAGGTGGTCGCGCGCGGCGGCGCGGCGGTCGACTGCCCGGTGTCGGGCGGATGCCATCGGGCGGATACGGGCAACATTTCGATCTTTGCGGGCTGTGACCGGGCGACGTTTGAACGGGTGCTGCCGCTTCTGACCACCATGGGTCGCCGGGTTCTGCACACTGGCCCGCTTGGCTCGGCCTCGGTTCTGAAGGTGATGACGAATTATCTGGCCACCGCCAACCTGCTGACCTGTTGCGAGGCGTTGGTGACGATGAAAGCCGCCGGACTGGACCTTGCGACCACCTATGAGGCGATCAAAATCTCGTCTGGCACGTCATTCGTGCATGAAACAGAAAGTCAGGTGATCCTGAACGGATCGCGCGACATTTCCTTCACCATGGACCTTGTGAAAAAGGACATTGGCTTGTTTCAGGCGATTGCCGACCGGGCGGGCGTGCCGCTGGAAATCTCGCCCTTGATGGTCGAGATTTTCAATGACGGCATCGCGCGCTTTGGCGACCGCGCGCAATCAGATGACATCATTCGCAGGCTGGAAGAGGCGACAGGACTGGACATCACCGCCCCCGGCTTCCCCGCCGAGATGGTGGATGATGAGCCCGAAGAACCGGGGTATGAGGTGGTGCCGCGCGGGCGCAGCTAGGCTTTTTGCCAAAGCCACGCGCCATCTGCGCGGCGGGTGCGCGTGACGCGCCCTTCATGCAATAGGTGGTTCAGGTGGCCCACCGCCTCGACCAGCGCCAGCCCGTATTCGCCGCCCGAGATCTGCCGTTTGAACAGCGGGGGGAAGCAATCACCAGCCACATGGGGCGTTTCCAGAAACGTCTCCAGCCGGTCCAGCGCGCCGTGGTGGTTGGCGATAAGTTGGCGCATCCGCGTCGGCAACCCGGTGAAGGGCAGTTTGTGGCCCGGCAGGACAAGCTGGTCCGGGGTGGCATATTGCGACAGTCGTTCGCAGGCTTCCAGCCAGTCACCGACCGGGTCGGCCTCGGGTTCGGTGGCATAGACGCCAAGATTGGGGCTGATCGTGGCCAGAAGTTGATCGCCGCCAATCACCAGCGCGCCATCGGTGGACCACAGCGTCGCATGTTCCGGTGCGTGGCCGTTGCCGATGCGCACGTCCCAATCGCGCCCGCCAAAGTGAATGCGGCTGCCCTCTTTGATGCGTGTGAAGCCCAGCGGCATGTCGGCGACAATGTCGGCATAGTTGAAGGGGCGTTCCTTGAGCCGTTTCTCATACACCTCGCGCGCCATACCCGCCGCGCGCCAAAAGGCAAGCGTTTCATCCACTGGCACCATTTGTTCATCCAGCAGAAGCATCCGGGCAAACAGCCAAGCGGTGCGGGTCGTGACAAGCTCGGCCCCGTGGTTGCGCTGAAACCACCCCGCCAGCCCCACATGGTCGGGGTGATGGTGGGTCACGATCACCCGCGCGATGGGTTTGCCGCCGAGTGGACCGGCCAGAAGTTTGTCCCAGATGCGGCGTGTCTTGTTGGTGTCAAAGCCGGTGTCCACGATGGTCCATCCGTCGGGATCGTCAAAGGCGAAGACGTTGACGTGATCCAGGGCCATCGGCAGGGGCAGGCGCATCCACAGAACGCCTTGCGCCACCTCGATCGCCTCGCCGTCGCCGGGGGCGTCGGGGAAGGGAAAGCGCAGCGGGCTTGCGACCGGTTTGTTCACGAGGCCAGATCTTCCGGGCTGAGCGCATAAAGCCCCGCCGCACCCGCACGCGCCTGCGCAAACTGCGCGGTGTGTTCCGGCAACAGGCGGTTGATGTGGAACCGGGCCAGCGCAGACCGTGGCCCTTTGCCACCTTCGGCAATCGCAGCGCGCAGGTGGTAATGCGCCCCCAACACACGGGCAAAGCCCATCAGGAACGGCACGGCCCCGGCAAAACGATCCTGCATATCCGATTGGTCGACCATCCATTCGGTGGTTTCACGCAGGTCTTCTGCCGCCGACCAGACGGCTTCGGTCATGTTCGGAAACTCGGCACGGGCGGCTTCGGCCTGGCTTTCGATCTCGTCCAGCAGGCGGAAGGCGGCCTCGCCCCCGTCCATCAGCTTGCGCCCCACAAGGTCCATCGCCTGAATGCCGTTGGTGCCTTCGTAAATGGCGGTCACACGCACGTCGCGCGAATGCTGGGCGGCGCCGGTTTCCTCGATATACCCCATGCCGCCATGGACCTGAACGCCAAGCTGGCTGACAAGGATGCCGGTCTCGGTGCCATAGGCCTTGACGATGGGGGTCAGAAGGGCGGCGCGCGCTGTCCAGTCGTCGTCCCCCGTCGCGCGCGCCATATCAATGGCAAGTGCCAGCGACAGCGCCATCGACCGCGCCGCGAACAGCTCGGCTCGCATCTGGGTCAGCATCCGGCGCACATCGGCAAAGTCGATGATGGTGCCTGTGCCCGCGTCACCCAACGGGGTGCGGCCCTGCTTGCGCTCCAACGCATAGGCCAGCGCCTCTTGATAAGCACGTTCGCCCACGCCATAGCCTTGTACGCCCACACCCATGCGGGCGTTGTTCATCATGGTGAACATGGCAGCCATGCCCTTGTGTGGCTCGCCCACCAACCAGCCCTTCGCGCCCTCAAACGACATGACGGCGGTCGGGCTGCCGTGCAGACCCATCTTGTGTTCAAGGCTGACGACGCGCAGGGTGTTTGGCTCGCCCGGATTGCCGTCGGCGTCCGGGATCAGTTTCGGCACCAGAAACAGGCTGATCCCCTTTGTGCCGGGCGCCCCATCGGGCAGACGTGCCAAAACAAGGTGGCAGACATTGTCCGTGATGTCGCTGTCGCCCCACGAGATAAAGATCTTCTGCCCGGTGATCGCATAGGTGCCATCGCCATTGTCTTCGGCCTTTGTCGAGAGCGCACCCACATCCGACCCGGCCTGCGGTTCGGTCAGGTTCATCGTGCCCGCCCATTCACCGCTGATCAGCTTGGGCAGATACAGGTCTTTCAGCGTGTCCGAGGCGTGATGCTCCAGCGCTTCGATCTGGCCCTGCGTCATCAACGGGCACAGTTGCAGCGACAGGCAGCTTGCCGACATCATGTCATTCACCGCCGTTTGCAGGGTCAGGGGCAGGCCCATGCCGCCATATTCGGGGTCTGCTGCCATGCCGATCCAGCCGCCTTCGGCAATCGCCTTATAGCCATCCGCAAACCCCGGCGACGTCCGCACCACACCGTTTTCCAGTTGGGCAGGCGTCAGGTCGCCGTTGCGGTTCAGGGGCGCCAGAATATCCTCGCACATCTTGCCCGCTTCGGTCAGGACGGCCATGGCCACATCGGGGGTCGCATCCTCGAACAGCTCGGTTTCGGGCAGTTGGTCATAGCCGATGACATGGTCCAGCAGGAACTGGAAATCGTCGGTTGTCGCGCGATAGGTCATGGTCGGTCCTTGGCAAATCTCTTGGCATCTGGGCGTTTGGCCATTAACTGGGCCTCTATTCCCCCATTACCGAAGGTCAGGGGGGTGGCAAAGGAAAACGCAGCGTCATGACCAAGGATGATCTGAACACGGAAACCCTGCCGGGTGACGCGGGCGGTGTCGCGCGGGCAGCCGAACTGCTGCGTGCCGGTGCCCTTGTGTCCTTCCCGACCGAGACGGTTTATGGCCTTGGCGCGGATGCCACCAACGATCATGCGGTCGCCCGTATCTTCGCGGCCAAGGGGCGCCCCCGCTTCAACCCGCTGATCGTGCATGTGCCATCGCCGGACGCGGTGCGCGACATCGCCGTGCTGGAGGGTGCGGCGCAGGATCTGGCGCAGGCGTTCTGGCCCGGCCCGTTGACCTTGGTGCTGCCCCTGAAACCTGGCGGTCCCCTGTCGGCCTTGGTGTCTGCAGGCCTTCCCACGGTGGCGGTGCGGGTGCCGGCACATCCCCTGGGGCATGCGTTGCTTGAGGCTGCCGGCGTTCCTGTCGCCGCGCCCTCGGCCAACCCATCGGGCCGCATCAGCCCCTCGACCGCGCAACATGTGCTGGACGGCCTGTCCGGCCGGATCGAGGCCGTGCTGGACGGTGGCCCTTGCAAGGTCGGGTTGGAAAGCACAATCGTCGGGTTTGACCCCGCCCCGGTCCTGCTGCGCCCCGGTGGGCTGCCCGTCGAAGCGATTGAATCTGCGCTGGGCGGCCCCATCGCCGCGCGGCAGACCAGTGCAGGGATTACCGCGCCGGGGCAGCTATCGTCACATTATGCGCCGGAAGCAGAGTTGCGCCTGAACGCCGAAACCACCCGCCCCGGTGAGCGCCTGTTGGGATTTGGTCACGTGGACGCCGATCTGAACTTGTCACCATCGGGTGATCTGGTCGAGGCGGCGGCAAACCTGTTCAGATATCTGCACCAATTGGACGCAGAAGGGGACAGTCCGATTGCCGTGTCGCCGATTCCCGATCACGGGATTGGTCGCGCGATCAATGATCGCCTGCGCCGGGCTGCGGCGCCACGTGACTAAAGCGTTTCGCCTTAAACTTGAGACATCACTTAAGGCGAAACGCGCGCAACATATGAGCGGTACACTGCGTTTCGCGACAAGCTGTGATTCAGGTTTGTCGCGAAACGCTTTAGCAGGCGATCAGGCGTGACCGCCTTCGGCTGACAGAAGCAGTGGATCAACCCCCAGCTTCGCCAACGCCGCCTTCCATTTCCCGTCGCTGTCATCGGAAAAAACAATGGCTTTCTCGGCGTCGCAGGTCAGCCAGGCGTTTTGCTGAATCTCGGCCTCCAACTGCCCCGGAGACCAGCCCGCATAGCCAAGCGCGGCCAAGGCGTTTTCCGGGCCTTCACCGTTGGCCATGGCTTCCAGAATATCGCGCGTTGCGGTCATCGAAAACGCTTCGTCCACTTTCAGGGTCGAGGCATCGTTGTCATATTCCGCCGTATGCAGCACAAACCCGCGCCCACCTTCGACCGGGCCGCCGAAAAACACATGCGCGGCCTTAGTCGTTGCGCCTGCATTGATGTCCAACTGCGCCAGCACATCCCCCAGCGACACGTCCGGGGCTGGTTTGTTGATGATCAACCCCATCGCGCCTTCGGGCGAATGGGCGCACATGAAAACGACCGAGTGTTCAAACCGCGGATCGCCCATGCCCGGCATGGCGATCAGAAGTTTGCCGCTCAGATCCATCGGCTTCGGTTCAGAGATGCTGTCATCCGTGCTCATATGTTCAGAAAACCGCCGCCCGTGGGGAAAGGCAAGATGCAATGGGTGGAAAATGGTAACGTTCTCTCCCTGAAATGTGATTTCACATTGAAGGCTCTGCGCTTATGTATCGGGGCATGAAGCTGAAATCCGCCATATCTGCTGCTGTTGTCGCGCTTGCGTCCTTTGCCGCGCCCGCGTTTTCCGGCAGCGGAATGCCGCCTGCACCTGAAGACGTGGTCAAGATCGACGTTCTGCCCGGTTGGCGGGATGCAAGCGGGCACCACGTCGCCGCGCTGCGCATCCGGCTGGCGGAGGGTTGGAAAACCTATTGGCGTGCACCGGGCGAGGCGGGGATTCCCCCCAGCCTGAACTGGCAGGGGTCGGGAAACCTGTCTGCCGTGCAGTTTCACTGGCCGGTGCCGGATGTCTTCACCTCGGGCGGGGTACAAACCATCGGTTACGCGCACGAGCTTGTGTTGCCCATGACCCTTGTTCCCAAGATGGCGGATGAACCGATCACGCTGTCCGGCAATGTCAATCTGGGCGTCTGCCTTGATGTCTGTATGCCGATGGACGCGAAGATTGCCGTTGAACTGCCCGCACAAGGGGCGGGGTCGAAGGCACCGATCAAGCAAGCGCTGCGCCAACGACCCGATACCGCGGACGAGGCCGGGTTGCGCCGCGCGGTTTGCGATGTGGAGCCGACGAAAGACGGGCTGCGCGTCACCGTCAGGATGGATTTGCCCAAGCTTGGCCCGAACGAGGTGGTCGTGGTGGAAACCGCCGACCCCTCGGTCTGGGTGTCGCCGCGCATGACGAAGCGGCAGGGAAACGCCCTGATCACCGTGGCCGATCTTGTGCCCAGCAGCGGCAAATCGTTCCTGCTGAACCGCTCTGACCTGCGGATGACCGTTTTGGCGGCCGGGCGCGGCGTTGATATTCGCGGCTGCACCGGCGGCTGACTTTAGGCACTCAGCCCTGGCGATCTTGAGGTCATTGGTCACCCCTGCCCGCAATCCTGCCGCCTTTCCCGTTGCGATCCCCCGTACCCCGCCCTATACGGTTGGGCGACGAAGCCCTTGGGGCCAGAGAGGTTGGCTGTCGAAGATCGACCCGCAACGGGGATCGGACACAGCGTCGTCGATGACAAGGGACAGCCTCTTTGCGCCCAGATTCTGCGTGAAAGGATGTCTGCATGACCCGACTGATACTTCTTGCCCTTGGCCTTCTGGCTGGCCCCGCCATCGCACATCCCGGCCATATCGGAGAGATTGCCGGGCATGGTCACGTCGGCGGCATGATCCTGATCGGGTTGGCGGCCGCTATCGGGCTTTGGGCTGCGCTGAAGGGGGCGAAAGCGTCGCAAGCCGACGATGCAGGTGAAGCCGCCGATGATACTTCCGACGAAGACGAATTGCAGGAGGCATAGACCATGTCGAAGATTGGTGTGATGATCTGCGGCCACGGCTCGCGCAGCCAGGACGCGGTGGACCAGTTCGCCGTGCTGGCCGAAAAGCTGCCTGCTTTGCTGCCCAAGGACTGGATGACCGACTATGGCTATCTGGAGTTTGCCAACCCGGTGATCCGCGACGGGCTGGACCGTCTGCGCGAAGCGGGCTGTGACCGTATTCTGGCCGTGCCGGGAATGCTGTTCGCCGCGATGCATACGAAAAATGACATCCCGACCGTCCTGAACACCTATGCCAAGAAGCACGGGATCGAGGTCAGCTATGGCCGCGAGTTGGGGGTGGACCCCAAGATGATCGCCGCCGCCGGGGATCGCGTGCGCGAGGCTGTCGAACGAGCCAATGCCGAACATGGCGAAGTGCCGCTGGAAGACACCTGTCTTGTGGTGATTGGCCGCGGCGCGTCAGACCCCGATGCCAACGGCAATGTCGCCAAGGTGGCGCGCCTGCTGCAGGAGGGCATGGGGTTCGGCTGGCTTGAGGTCGGGTATTCCGGTGTGACCTTCCCTCTGGTGGAACCGTGCCTGAACCACGTGGTCAAGCTGGGCTACAAACGGGTCGTGGTGTTCCCGTACTTCCTGTTCTCGGGCATCCTGATCGACCGGATTTATGGCTTCACCGACAAGGTTGCCGCTGCTCATCCCGAGATTGAATTCGTGAAGGCCGGGTATCTGAACGATCACCCAAAGGTGTTGGAGACCTTCGCCGAACGGATCACCGAACAGCTTGGCACCGTACCGCCGCCCAACTGCGGCACCTGTGGCTACCGCACGCAGGTTTTGGCACTGGACGGTGATGAGGACCGCACGATTCCGGTCGAAGAACGCGCCAAGCATCCGGCCTATGCCGACGTGCCGCCCCCGACTTGCGTGATGTGCAAATACCGGGTCGAGGTGTTGGGGTTTGAAGCCGAAGTCGGTGCCATTCAGGAAAGCCACCACCACCATGTCGAAGGGCAGGGGGCGTCCGCACCGGGGTCGAACGTGGCCGATTGTTCGTTCTGCGACACCTTCTGCACCGGCGAATGCCGCCTGCATATGGGGCATCACCATCACCACGACCATGATCACGACCATCACGGCCACCATCACCATCACGATCATCACCATGATCACGTGCATGCCGAATACCCCCATGCAAATCACCCGCATGGGCCTGAATCGGCCCGTTCGAAATGAGCGAAGGTGGTCGCTCCTCGGGCCCCAACGGGGCCGCTCCCACGCGCCCCGCGCTCAGGTATGAGCGCGATCCGGCCGCGATCTATGCGCAGTCCTTCGCGACCCTGCGCAAAGAGGCGCGGTTGGACCGCTTTCCCGGCGGCATGGCGGCCCTTGCGACCCGTGTAATCCACGCCTGCGGCATGGTCGAAGTTGCGGATCGACTGGCCTTTTCTGCGAACGCCTATGAAACAGGTCACGCTGCTCTTAAGGCCGGTGCGCCTGTGTTTTGCGATTGCGAGATGGTCGGGGCGGGCATCATTCGCCGCTATCTGCCATCGGAAAACGATGTGATTGTCACGTTGAACGATCCGTCTGTGCCGGAACTGGCGAAGTCCATCGGCAACACACGCTCCGCCGCCGCGGTCGAGCTGTGGTTGGACCGTCTGGAAGGTGCGGTGGTCGCTGTGGGGAACGCGCCAACAGCCCTGTTCCACCTGCTTGAGCTGATCGACGCAGGTGCACCCAAACCTGCCGTGATCCTTGGCTTTCCGGTCGGGTTTGTGGGCGCTGCGGAAAGCAAGGCGGAACTGGCAAACAACCCGCGCGGCTGCGAATTTGTCGCCCTGCGTGGGCGGCGTGGTGGGTCTGCCATTGCCTCTGCTGCCGTCAACGCATTGGCCGCCGGACTGCCGGAGGAGCGCGCATGACAACCCCGTGGCTTCACATCGTCGGGATCGGCGAAGATGGCATTGCCGGGCTGACCCCCGCCACCCGCGCGGTTGTTGACGCCGCCGAGGTGATCGTGGGCGGCACGCGCCACCACGACCTGATCGATGGGAATGCCGAGCGGCTCGCTTGGCCCTCGCCGTTTGACAGCCTCATAGACGAGTTGACGAAGCGCAACGGCAAGCGTGTCGTTGTCTTGGCAACCGGCGACCCGCTTTGGTATTCGGTCGGTGCGAAAATTGGCCGTCATATCGACCCGGCGCAGATCGTTTACCACCCGCAAGTGGGCGCATTCCAATTGGCCGCCGCGCGCATGGGCTGGTCGATGGCGGACTTGGAGACGCTGACCGTGCATGGCCGCCCGGTTGAGCAGATGATCGCTTTCATCCAGCCCGACATCCGGCTTCTTGTTCTGACCACCGGCTCGGAAACGCCGGGCCAGATCGCCCGCTTCCTAACCGAACGTGGCTTCGGAAAATCGCGCATGACCGTGCTGGCCCATATGGGCGGCAAGGACGAAGCGCGCTTTGATGGCATTGCCGAAAGCTGGAACCACGCCGTGCCAGAGTTCAACACGCTGGCCGTTGAATGCGTCGCCGCGCCGGACGCCGCCCTTTTGCCACGCGTGCCGGGGCTGGCGGACGAGCTTTTCCAAAGCGACGGCACCATGACCAAGCAAGAGGTTCGCGCGGTCACGCTGGCCAAACTCATGCCGATGCGTGGGGCGCTTTTGTGGGACATCGGCACCGGCTGCGGCTCGATTGCCATCGAATGGATGCGCGGTGCGCGCTATGCCCGTGCCATCGGGATCGAACCGCGCGCGGACCGCCGGGCAATGGCCGCTGCGAATGCGCTGGCGCTGGGCGTGCCGAAGCTGGATCTGATCGAGGGCACGGTGCCCGATGCGCTGGACGGGTTGGAGGCGCCCGACGCGATCTTCATCGGCGGTGGCCTGTCGGAACCGGTGTTCGATGCGGCCTGGGCGGCGTTGAAACCGTTGGGCCGGTTGGTGGCCAACGCTGTCACAATCGAAAGCGAGATGTGCCTGACCGCCCTGCATCAAAAACATGGGGGTCAATTGGTGAAGCTGTCCGTTGAACGCGCCGAGCCACTCGGGCCCCATTCCGGCTGGAAACCGCTGCGCCCCGTCACACAGTGGAGCCTGATCAAAAGATGAGCGGAACGCTTTACGGTGTGGGCCTTGGGCCGGGCGACCCCGACCTGATGACGCTCAGGGCCGCGCGACTGATTGGATCTGCCAAAGTGGTCGCCTTTCCGACGCTGGAAGGCGGCGACAGTTTTGCCCGCTCGATTGCTGCGCATCTGATCGCCAAGGACGCGGACGAGATCGCAATGGACATCCCGATGACCGTCGAACGTGCGCCTGCACAAAAGGCATATGACGCGGGTGCCGCCAAGATCGCCGCACGGCTGGAAGCCGGGGATGACGTGGTGGTGCTGTGCGAAGGCGACCCGTTTTTCTATGGATCCTTCATGTATTTGTTCGCGCGGCTGGCCGATCGGTTCCGGACCGAGATCGTGCCGGGTGTCACATCCGTTACGGCCTGCGCCGCCCGCGCCCGCAGCCCCTTGGTGGCACGCAACGAACGTCTGACGATCCTGCCCGGCCCGCTGCCCGAAGATGAACTGCGCGCGCGCATCGAAGGGGCAGAAAGCGTGGCGATCATGAAAGTCGGACGCCATCTGCCCAAAATCCGCGGCGTGATCGAAGAATTGGGATTGGTTGACAAAGCCACCTATGTCGAACGCGCCTCGCTGCCGGAAGAGGTCGTGCTGCCCTTGGCCGATGCGCCCGAAAAAGCCCCCTATTTCTCGATGATCCTTCTTGCGAAAGGAAATGATCCATGGCTGTGACGCCTGTTGTAATTTGCCTGAACAAATCAGGTGAAAAACTGGCCCATCGGGTCGCAACCCTCTTGGGGGCTCAGGTGCATGGGCGCGAAGGTCGCGTTAAAAAGGCGGATACGTTCTTCCCCAATGCGCTGGATCACGTGCGGATGCTGTTTGCTGCGGGCACGCCCGTTGTCGGCGTCTGCGCAGCCGGTATCCTGATCCGTGCCGTTGCCCCGCTTCTGGCTGACAAGACGACCGAGCCACCCGTAGTCTCGGTGGCCGATGACGGATCGGTCGTGGTGCCGCTTCTGGGTGGGCATCGCGGCGCGAACCGTTTGGCCAACCGGATCGCGGCCGAGATTGGCGCGACCGCTGCCGTTACCACGGCAGGGGACGTGTCGCTGGGGGTCGCGCTGGACGAGCCGCCCTTGGGCTATCGCCTCGCCAATCCCCAAGACGCGAAAGAGGCGATGGCGGAACTCTTGTCAGGTGCCGGGGTCTCGGTCACGGGTGAGAATATTTTTGATATCGAGGATACGGGCGGCGCGGTCGAACTGGCTGTGACCGAAGCGCCGGTTGATACGGGGCCGACCCGGCTTGCCTATCACCCGCAGCGTTACGCACTGGGCGTGGGTTGTGCGCGCAATGCCGACCCGGAAGAGCTGTGGCAGAACGTGTCCAAGCAGCTCGCCGCCGCAAATATCGCGCCCGAAGCGATTGCCTGCGTGACCTCGCTGGACCTGAAGGCGGACGAGCTTGCAATGACCCATTTGGCCCGCCGCTTGGGCGTGCCCTTCCGCGTGTTCACCGCCGCCGAACTGGAAGCTCAGACCGCCCGGCTGGCCAACCCGTCCGACGTGGTGTTCGCCGAAGTTGGGTGCCACGGTGTGTCCGAAGGGGCCGCACTGGCGGCTGCGGGACCCGACGCCGAACTGGTCGTGCCGAAGGTGAAAACTGCCAACACCACCTGCGCCATTGCTCGCGCGCCCGACCCGATCACCAAGATGCCCGGTCGGTCGCGTGGCAAGCTCTCGATCGTTTCAATCGGGCCGGGCCAGCACACGTGGCGCACGCCGGAGGCGAGTCGTCTGCTGCAAGAGGCTGAAGAACTGGTGGGCTATGGTCTCTATATCGACCTGATCGGGCCGTTGGCGGCAGGCAAGACCCGTTCCGACTTCCCGCTGGGTGGCGAGGAAGACCGCTGCCGTTACGCGCTGGAACAGGCAAGCAAGGGCAAGAACGTGGCGCTGGTCTGCTCGGGGGATGCGGGCATCTATGCGATGGGCGCGCTGGTTTATGAGCTTCTGGATCGGACCGAAGAAGAAAAAGGCGTGACGGATGCCGCGCGTCGAGTCGAAGTTGTCTCGACCCCCGGTGTCTCGGCCCTGCAAGGGGCCGCCGCGCGGGCCGGGGCGCCCTTGGGCCATGATTTCTGCGCCATCTCCCTGTCGGATCTTCTGACCCATCGTGAGGATATCGTGAAGCGCCTTCATGCCGCCGCCGAAGGGGATTTCGTGATCGCCTTTTACAACCCCGTATCGAAGAAACGCCGCACCCTGCTGGCCGAGGCGCGGGACATTCTGCTGAAGCACCGTCCCTCCGATACGCCGGTGATGCTGGCATCCAATCTGGGTCGTCCCACGGAACATATCCGCTATCGCAAGCTATCCGAACTTGAAGTCGACGAGGTCGACATGCTGACCGTCGTGCTGGTCGGCTCGTCAAACTCCCGCCTTGCGCAGTTGGGCGAAGGCCCCCGCATGTTCACCCCACGCGGCTATGCCCGCCGCATTGATGGAGATCTGTCATGACCGTCTATTTCATCGGCGCAGGCCCCGGCGATCCCGAGCTCTTGACCCTGAAAGCGCAGCGTATCATCGGCGAATGTCCGGTGTGCCTTTACGCAGGATCTCTGGTGCCGCCGCAGGTTGTCGCTTGCGCGCCCGACGGGGCCAAGGTCATGGACACCGCAGCCATGACGCTGGATGACACCCACGCGGAAATCAAAGCCGCCCACGCGCGGGGCGAAGACGTTGCGCGGGTGCATTCCGGCGACCCGTCGCTTTATGGTGCAATTGCCGAGCAAATCCGCCGCTTGAAGGCCGACGGCATCGACTATCAGGTCATCCCCGGCGTGCCTGCCTATGCCGCCGCCGCCGCTGCGTTGGGGCAGGAACTGACCATTCCTGAAATTGCGCAATCCATCGTGCTGACGCGGATGTCGATGCAATCGACCTCGATGCCCGAGGGCGAAACTCTGGAAAACTTCGCCAAAACCGGCGCGACACTGGCGATCCACCTTGCGGTGCGCAACATGCGTGAAATCGAACGGGTGCTGACGCCTTACTATGGCGCGGATTGCCCGGCGGTCGTGGCCTATCGCGTCGGCTGGCCGGACGAGATGTTCATTCGCGGCACCATCGCTGACATCCGCAAGAAAGTGCGCGCCGAGAAAATCACCCGTACCGCGCTGATCCTCGTTGGTCCCGCGCTGGATCGTGGGCGCGATTTCAAGGACAGCGCGCTTTATGATCCTGCCAAGCCGCATGTGCTGCGTCCGGTGGTTGGCGTCGATCTGGTGGAAGACCACAATACCTGATCCATCCGGCGCTTTGGGTCGTATATTTTGGTGACGCCAACAAGCACAAGGTGACGGGATGAGCGACAACGACGCGGCACTATTGTTGTTCCGGGACGATCTGCGCCTGTCGGATCACCCCGCTCTGACGGCTGCGGTGCAGGCCGGGCATCGCCTGACCTGCGCGTTCATTCTGGACCCGGACGCGCCCTATCCGCCGGGCGGCGCGCGCAAGTGGTGGCTGCATCATGCCTTGGCGGCATTGTCAGAACAGGTGGCGGATCAAGGCGGGCAACTGGTGCTGCGCCACGGCACCACATTCGACGAGCTGACGAGGCTGCGCGATGAAACTGGCGCCAAACATATCTATTGGAGCCGTCGATACACCCCCGATGAAGTGGCCGCAGACACGACGTTGAAGGCCGACCTGACCGCTCAGGGCTGCACCGTGCACAGCCATCCCGGCCGCTATCTGCTTGAGCCATGGCGCGTGACCACCAAATCCGGCACGCCGTTCAAGGTGTTTTCGCCCTTCTGGCGCGCCTGCCGCGAAGACATCCGCGCGACCGGTTTGGGTGATCCTCTGCCAACTCCCAAGAAGATCAGCTTCGGTGCTCATCTTCCCTCGGTGCCGCTGGGAGAGTTCGACCTTCCGCCGACCGTGCCCAACTGGGCGAAGGGGTTTGAACCCTTGTGGCAGCCCGGCGAGGAAGGCGCATGGGCGCGGCTGGATGCCTTTCTGGAGGAGGGCGCGCAGGGCTATGCCAAGGGGCGCGATTTCCCGGCAGAACCGCATACCTCGCGCCTGTCGCCCTACCTGCAGTCCGGCAATATCAGCCCGCGCCAGATCTGGGCGGCGCTGGACCGGGCCGAGCATCTGGGCCAGATGTCCGGCCGCGATGCCGAGAAATTTCGCGCCGAACTGGGCTGGCGCGACTTTGCAGCCTATCTTCTGTTTCATAACCGCAATTTCGAGGATTGCGAGTTCCAACCCAAGTTCCGCGACTTCCCGTGGCGCTATGACAAGGACGACCTGACCGCGTGGCAGAAAGGGCAAACCGGTTATCCCATCGTTGACGCGGGGATGCGTGAGCTTTGGCAGACCGGCTACATGCACAACCGGGTGCGCATGGTGGTCGCGTCATTCCTGGTGAAACATCTGCGGATCGACTGGCGGGCCGGGCGCGACTGGTTCTGGGATACGCTGGTGGATGGCGATCTGGCCTCGAACGCGGCCAGTTGGCAATGGGTGGCAGGCTGTGGTGCCGATGCGGCCCCCTATTTCCGGGTGTTCAATCCGATGACACAGGCTGAAAAGTTTGACTCCAACGGGGATTATATCCGCAAATACGTGCCCGAGATCGCGGGCCTTCCCGACAAATACCTGGCCGCGCCGTGGACCGCGCCGGACGATGTGCTGGAGGATGCGGGCGTCGTATTGGGCGACACCTATCCCGCCCCGATGGTGGATCATGCCACCGCCCGCAAGGCGGCTTTGGACGCGTTCGAAGGGCTGAGCGTCGGCGCGGAGTGATCCAACCCGCCAGATCGTCGCAAAAAACCTTCACTTGACCGATACACATTCCGTGGCATCATGGGCCGGGTTTTGGAGGTGGAACATGCTGGAATACTTGCCGAAAGAGGTGCGCGAAGGGCTGGACGCAGCCCGCAAGAAGGACCTCAAGAAGAAAAGCAGGCTGCGCATACGCTTCAACGAAGAGGTCTTTCCGATCCTCGATTTCTGGGACGGCGGCTTTGCCCTTGATGCCGAACGCGCCCCCCACCTGCGCGGGCTGGTGGACCTGTATGACGGGTCGCGCCACCTGTACCAGTGTCTGATCATTGCGTCCGAAGAAGATAACGGCCAGATGAAGTACGAGTTTAAATGGCGGGCCGAAGCCCATGACAAAGCCCCGCTGGATTTCGCCCGCGAAGAAAACGCGCCGGTCGCCCTGATTGAAGAGCAGATCCAGACTTCGTGACCGCAGGGGTCAGGGCCTGATCTCGACCGGCGTTCCGATGGGGGTCACGGCCCACAATTCCTCGATTTCGGCGTTGGACACGGCGATGCAACCATTGGTCCAATCCATCAGGATCGGGTCGGGGGATTTGCGCCGGTTCGGTTGTCCGTGGATGAAAATGTCGCCGCCCGGATCAACCCCGTCGGCGCGGGCGCGCGCCTGGTCTTCGGGCAACGGATAGTCAAGCCCCAGCGACAGGTGAAACGCGCTCTGCTCGTTGCGCCGGTCGATCGTGAACCGGCCTTCCGGGGTCTTGCCATCCCCTTCCAGCACCTTGTCGCCCGCGGGCGCGAAGCCCAGTGCGATGTTATAGGTGCGTACAGGTGTGTCGCCCTGAAACACCACCATCCGCCGCTCTGATTTCTCGATCACGATGCGGTCGATCTGACCGATGATCGGCTCCAGCGTTGTGGGCGGTGCTGGCGGCGTATAGCGGTCCCACAGGATGAAGCCCAACAGCCCGACAAGGGCCAGAAGGGTGAGCCTGGAGAAGAAATGCGCCAATCGGGTCATGTCGCGCATCTGTGCCAAGCGCGTGATGGGATCAAGCCAGAACTTCGGCAGGGATTCGCGCTGGGCGGTTCTCTGCCGGTTGAAATACTATTGAAGGTCGCTGAACGCCCGTTTCATGCGGGCGACGGCCTCTTCGACGCGCGCGCCTTGCGTGGCCAGGTTGAACCGCTGGAAGCCGTCGCCGCCGATGCCGAAGGCCGGGCCGGGGCTGACCGCGATTTTCGCATCATCACGAATGCGCGCCGTGACCTCATCATGTGACATGCCGGTGCCCGAAAAATCCACCCAGGCCAGATAGGTGGCTTGCAGGGGCATCGAGGACAAGCCCGGAATGCTGTTGATCCCTTCATCAAACACCGCCTTGTTGCGCGCTAGATGGGCGATCTGCGCATCCACCCATTTCGCGCCGTCAGGTGAATAAGCGGCGGTGATCATCGCAACGGCAATCATGCCAGGCGCATAGTCAAGCTTGTTCAATTGGTTGTACATATCCGCCCGGAGCCTGTCGTCGGGAATGATCATGTTTCCTGTGCGCTGACCCGCGATGTTGAACGTCTTTGACGCCGCCGTCAGCGTCACCATCCGCGACACTGCATCGGGCGCGGCAACTGCCATCGGAACGAAGGTGTTTCCGGGATAGACCAGATCGTGGTGGATTTCATCGGCCACCAGCAACAACCCGTTGCGGTCGGCAAACGCGGCCACGGCCCGCAGCTCGTCTTCGGTCCAGACCCGGCCCGAGGGGTTCTGTGGCGAACACCAGAGCAGAACCTTTTCATTGCCCGTCAGGCGTGACTGCGCGTCGTCCAGATCCAGTTCGTACCGGTCGCCGTTCAGGGCAAGAGGGCATTCCACCACCTGCCGGTTGTTCTTGCGAACTTTTATCGCGAACTCGTGATAAACGGGCGTGAAGATCACGACCCCGTCCCCCGGTTCGCTCCAGACATTTAAGCACAGGGCAATCGCGTTACCCAACCCCTGACTGGTCAGAACCCAATCCGGATCTACCTCCCATCCGTGGCGGGTCAGCATCCACCATGCGACCGCGTTGCGGTATTCCGGGTGCTCCCAGGAATAGCCAAAGACACCATGGTCTGCGGCGCGCCTTACGGCGTCAATGACGCAGGGCGCAGTGGGATAATCGCTGTCGGCGGTCCACATGGCCAGCCCATCGTCTGGCGAGACGCCAAACAGTTTCTCCATCTTGTCCCATTTCGATGAATGGGTGCCGCGGCGGTCGATGATCTTGTCGAAGCTCATGGGGTCTCCTTTCTGGTGGCACGGTAGCGTTTTGGGCGGCAGGCGCAAGTCGCGTTGCCGTCAGCGCGGCGACAGGTTTGGTGGCATCGTGACACGCCCCCATTGCGCAAGGGCCACCCATGGCCTAAATCCACCGCATGAGCATTAAACCGATCCTGATCCATCCCGATCCGCGCCTCAAGAAGGTTGCCGACGCAGTCCCCGACCTGTCGGATGACTTGCGACAACTGGCTGACGACATGCTGGAAACCATGTATGACGCGCCGGGCATCGGTCTGGCCGCGCCACAGGTCGGCGTCTTGACCCGGCTGATCGTGATGGATTGTGTGCGGGACGAAGACGAGCCACCGCAACCCATGATCATGTTCAACCCCGAGGTCATCCTGTCCTCGGACGAGTTGAACACCTATGAGGAAGGCTGCCTGTCGATCCCCGAGCAGTTTGCCGAGGTGACACGCCCGAAAGAGGTCTCGGTCCGTTGGGTCGACCGTGACGGGAACGTGCAAGAGCGAGATTTTGACGGGCTGTGGGCGACCTGTGTGCAGCACGAGATTGATCACCTGAACGGCAAGCTGTTCATCGACTATCTGAAGCCGCTCAAGCGGCAGATGATCACCCGAAAGATGCAAAAGCTGAAACGTGAAATGGCGCGGATGTGACCCACCGCCCGTATCTGAGATATCCGCATAAATGCCTGCGCACGGCGGCTGATCCGGTGGCCGAGGTGACGGACGACACCCGCGCGATCTGGGACGAGATGATCGAGGCAATGGACGCCATGCCCGGCGTTGGTCTTGCCGCGCCGCAGCTTGGTATCATGCAACGCTTGGCGGTGGTGGATGCGTCCGACGAACGCGGCAAGGCGGTCAGGATGGCGAACCCGGAGATCCTGCACCGGTCCATCGAATTTCGCGACCATGAAGAAGCCAGCCCCAACCTGCCCGGTGTCTCGGCCGTGATCAGCCGCCCGCGTGCGGTGACGGTACGGTTTCTTAACGAAGACAGTGCAGAGCAGGAACAGGATTTCGTCGGCATCTGGGCGACCTCGGTTCAGCACCAGATCGACCATCTGAACGGGCGGATGTATTTTGACCACCTGTCCAAGGTGAAACGCGACATGCTGATCAAGAAGGCAAGGAAACTGGCGCGATGAGACTGGTGTTCATGGGCTCGCCCGATTTCTCGGTGCCGGTGCTTGAGGCGCTGGTGGAGGCCGGGCACGAGGTTGCCGCCGTCTATTGCCAGCCGCCCCGTCCCGCCGGTCGCGGCAAGAAAGACCGCCCCGGTCCGGTCCATGCTCGCGCCGAAGCCCTTGGGTTGAAGGTGCGCCACCCAGTATCGCTGAAGGGAGCCGATGAACAAGCGGCGTTCGCTGCGCTAAATGCTGATGTCGCCGTTGTCGTGGCCTATGGGCTGATCCTGCCACAGGCGGTGCTTGATGCGCCCAAGCACGGCTGCCTGAACATCCACGCCTCGCTGTTGCCACGCTGGCGCGGGGCCGCGCCGATCCATCGCGCGATCATGGCGGGCGACGCGGAAACCGGCGTCTGCATCATGCGGATGGAGGCCGGGTTGGACACTGGCCCTGTGCTGCTGCGTGAGGCGACACCCATCGGCGCCGAGGAAACCACTGCCGGGTTGCACGACCGGCTGTCCGCCATGGGTGCACGCCTGATTGTGCAGGCACTGGACCGCTTGCCCGACCTGACCCCCGTGCCGCAACCGGACGAGGGCGTGACCTATGCCCACAAGATCGACAAGGCCGAGGCGCAGATCGACTGGACCCGCCCGGCCATCGAGGTGGATCGCCTGATTCGCGGTCTGTCGCCTTTCCCGGGTGCGAAATGCGATATGGGAGGCGAGCAGGTGAAACTTCTGGCCTCGCGCAGCGCGGATGGCGCGGGCGCACCGGGTCAGGTTCTGGATGGTCTGACCATCGCCTGTGGGGATGGCGCGGTCGAGGTGCTGCGCGCCCAACGCCCCGGCAAACGCGCGATGGAAGCCCAGGACTTCCTGCGCGGTTTCGACATGCCCGCGATGGTGAAATAGCCCTTACAATCCGGCCCTTTCACGCCCATATTCCAACCATGCCGGTTATCATGCTGATCATATTCGGAGCGGCCGCCGGGTTTCTGGCGACGCGGATCATGGATTTGCGCACTGATGTGCCGACCACGATTGCAATCGGCGTCGCAGGGGCGCTGATTGGGGGTTTTGTCTTGCGATCCATTGCGATGCTCGGCGGCATGGCGTTTGGCTTTGTCGGCGCTGTCGTCGGGGCGATATTCCTGATCTGGGTCTGGCAGTGGTACAGTGGACGGCGCAAATAGAAGCAACGCGGTTTCGTGGCGAAACGTCCTTATTTTGCAGGGTTTTCTTAATCTTTGATTAACCAATCGTCGCCAAGCTGGTGATCATGTATCACTGGTTTGTCCTCCTTGCTCTGGCCCTTCTGGTCGTCCTTGGCGATCCGGCCCACGCAGGAGTCTGGCCGCGCGAAAAAGGTGAGGGATTCGTCTCGGGTCATGTGCGGCAAGTCGTTGATGCGCCCGATGATGCGCCCACTGTCAGCATCTATGGCGAATACGGGGTGTCGGATCGGTGGACCATTGGCGGCAAGCTGGATTATGCGGTGGCGGACCGGGACATCGCGCGGATGAGGGCGTTTGCGCGCTGGCATGTGCCCGATGATGGCGGGCCATGGCGGAAGGCCGTTGGTTTCGCTGTCGAAGGCGCCGAAGATGACCCCCAGGCCGTGCCATCGCTTCACCTTGGCCGCGGGTTCGATACCGCGATCGGTCCGGGGTGGCTGGATATGGAACTGGCGGCCAATGCCTCGATCCTTGGGGAACGGGTGGATTACAGCGCATTTGCCCAGATCGGTGTGAAGCCGAACCCGCGCCTGATGACGATGGTGGCGTTGGATGTGACCAGAATGGATGCTGGCGCTCAGGTCGACCTGACCCCCTCTGTGGCGTGGGAGTACGTGCAGGGCAAGCACCTGCAACTTGAGTGGCGCTCTGCGCTGGAAGGCGCGATGAAGCACGAAGTCGCGGCGGGGATCTGGTTGGAATTCTGATCCGGTCAGCGTTTGAACGGGGCCATGCCCGCGCGGGCCAGTTCATCGGCGCGTTCGTTTTCCGGATGCCCGGCGTGGCCCTTGACCCATTTCCATGTCACCTGATGACGGGCCTGAGCTTCGTCCAACCGTTGCCAAAGCTCGACGTTCTTCACGGGCTTCTTCGATGAGGTCCGCCAGCCGTTCCGCTTCCAGCCGTGAATCCAGCCTGTCACGCCGTTCTTCACATAGGCGCTGTCGGTCACGACCGTGATCGCACAGGGTTTGCCAAGGGTTTCCAGCGCCATGATGGCAGCCATCAGCTCCATCTGGTTGTTGGTGGTCTCGGCCGCGCCGCCCTTCAGCTCGCGTTCCTTGATCACGCGACCGTTTTCATGGGCCTGCAGCAAAGCCCCCCAACCGCCGGGGCCGGGATTGCCGGAACACGCGCCATCTGTGTATGCAAAAAACTCAGCCATGGGCCAACACCACCATCCAGTCTGAAATCAAACCTTCCAACCCACGCCCCGAACCATGGGTGCGAGACAGGGGGGTGAACCCGCTTTCTGTCAATGCAGCCTCAAGTTCGTCCGGCTGGTAGTAAGTATAGAAACGCTCCAGCCGGTCGCGGCCCTCGCCTTTACCCAGTTTCATACCAATGTGAAAGAGCCCACCGGCGCGAAGGGTTGTATGCAACCGGGCCAGTGTGGGTTTGAACTCTGAGCGGGGCAGGTGCAGCAAGCTGAAATTGGCCCATATCCCGTCATATTGATTGGTTGTGTCGATCTCGGAAAACAGTGCCTGTCGGGCGGGAACGCCGTTTGCACAGGCGCGTGCCACCATTGCGGCTGATCCATCGACAGCATCAACAATGTGACCGGCGGTCTGCATCGCGACAGCGGACAGGCCGGGCCCGCAGCCCAGATCAAGCACATGAGAATTTGCCGATAAGTGCTTCAGAAACGCGCGGAGGCCGGGGGACGATTTTTCGGCCACACGCTTTTCATAAGCGTCGGCCTCGGCGTCATATACAGAAAGCGTCTTTTTGTCTTCGGTCATGCGGGTTCGCGCAGGACGCGGGGCACCTTGAATTCAACATTCTCTTGTGCGGTTTCCACCCGTTCAACGGTGACGTCGTAACGATCGCGGAAGGCGTCGATCACTTCGTCCACCAGCACCTGCGGCGCGGACGCACCCGCGGTCAGGCCGACAGTCTGAATGCCGTCAATGGCGCGCCAGTCGATCTCGTTCGCCCGTTGGACAAGCATGGCGTAGTCGCAGCCATTTGCGCGAGCCACCTCGACCAACCGGCGGGAGTTCGAGCTGTTGGGCGCACCGATCACTAGAAGCGCGTCGACCTTGGGGGCGACGGCCTTCACGGCCTCTTGCCGGTTGGTGGTCGCGTAACAGATGTCTTCCTTATGCGGGCCGATGATCTGCGGGAAGCGGGCGCGGAGCGCGGCAACGATGCCCGCCGTGTCATCCACCGACAGGGTGGTCTGGGTGATGTAGGCCAGCCGTTCGGGGTCGCGCGGGGTCAGGGTGGCGACATCTTCTGCGGTTTCGACCAACAGAACTTCGCCTTCCGGCAATTGCCCCATCGTGCCGATGGTTTCGGGGTGGCCTGCATGGCCAATCATCACCATTTGCAGGCCGTTCTGATGATGGCGCTCGGCCTCGATATGGACCTTTGACACAAGGGGGCAGGTCGCATCGACATAGACCATCTGGCGGCGGTTGGCCTCAGCCGGCACCGCCTTGGCGACCCCGTGGGCCGAAAAGATCACCGGGCGGTCGTCCGGCACCTCGTCCAGCTCTTCGACAAAGACGGCACCTTTGGCGCGCAATCCATCGACGACGAATTTGTTATGCACGATCTCGTGGCGCACATAGATCGGCGGCCCCCATTTCTCGACCGCCATTTCGACGATCTTGATGGCGCGATCCACGCCCGCGCAAAACCCGTTCGGCGCGGCAAGGTAAAGAGTAAGAGCAGGCTTGGTCATGGCATCCTCCGATGTGGGGAGGGGTACGCATTTTAGGCGGCAAGGTCCAGTCGGAAGCGTGCCCGACACGGAAATGCAAAAGGCCGGGAGCGCGCCCCGGCCCTTCAATCACGAACTCGTTGACGCGATCATTCCTCAGACCGCTCGGGCCGGTCAAAGTCGCGTGGCGGACGCCCGATCACGTCTTTCAGCTCTTCAAGTTCGATGAAATTGTCAGCCTGACGACGCAGTTCGTCCGCGATCATCGGGGGTTGGCTGCGGATCGTGGACACGACCGATACCCGCACACCCTGACGCTGCAACGCTTCGATCAGCGGGCGGAAATCGCCATCGCCCGAAAAGAGAACGGCATGGTCAATATGCGGGGCAAGCTCCAGCGCATCGACGGTCAGTTCGATATCCATGTTGCCCTTGACCTTCCGCCGCCCCATCGAGTCGGTGTATTCCTTGGCCGGCTTCGTCACCATCGAGAAGCCGTTATAGTTCAGCCAATCCACCAGTGGGCGGATGGGCGAATATTCCTCGTTTTCCAGAAGGGCGGTGTAGTAAAATGCACGAAGCAGTTTGCCCCGACGCATGAATTCCTGGCGAAGAAGTTTGTAGTCGATGTCGAAGCCCAGCGATTTGGCGGCCGCGTAAAGGTTCGAACCATCAATGAACAGCGCAAGCCGTTCGTCCCGATAGAACATAATAATTCCTTTCCAATTCGCTTCGCCGAATAATTCCGTGAGTGGTAATGAAGAAATCAATCAACGAAGAAACACATCTTGCAATCTAGGGAAACAATGGCGTGCCGCAAGCAATTAATCTGCATTCAACCTGTCCAAAAGTGCTGGTTTCATTGGGAAGTAACGCAACGTCAAGCCTGCGTGAATCCGCAAAGATCATACACGACGCGGTTGAACAACTGGCGGCACTCGGTCTTAGAATCACCAGAAAGAGCCGCTATTATAGCACGCCTTGCTTTCCTGCGGGTGCCGGTCCCGATTTTGTGAATGCCGTGGTTGGAATCGACAGCGATTTGCCCCCCGCAGACATCCTGGCCGTCTTGCATGAGGTGGAAGAGGCGTTCGGGCGCGAACGCCCGTCCCGTTGGGCGCCGCGCACTCTGGATCTGGACCTGTTGGCCTGCGGCGATCAGATTCTGCCCGATATCTTCATTCTGAAACGCTGGATGACCCTTCCGCTGGCAGAGCAGATGAAACAGGCCCCCGACCAGTTGATCCTGCCGCATCCGCGCCTGCATGAGCGTGCCTTCGTGCTGATTCCCCTTGCCGATGTCGCCCCGCAATGGCGCCATCCGATCACGCAGATGACGGTGAAGCAGATGGTCGATGAACTGCCCGACGCCGATAAAAAGGGCGTTTTGCCCTATACCTATCCCTGATCGGCACCTGTTTTTGCTTGTAACCGGCGGGCAACGGCCCTAGATAGGCGTTTCACATCCCCTTGCAAGGAATGGAGATTGATCATGGCCCGCGTGACGGTTGAAGATTGCGTAGACAAAGTCCCGAACAGGTTCGAGCTTGTGATGCTCGCCTCGCATCGTGCCCGAGAAATCTCGGCCGGGGGCCAGATCACCGTGGATCGCGACAACGACAAGAACCCGGTCGTTGCCCTGCGCGAAATTGCTGACGAGACGCAAACCGCCGACGAATTGCGCGAACGCATGATCGAAAGCCATCAGACCCAGATCGAGGTTGATGAGCCGGAAGAAGACAGCATGGCCTTGTTGATGGGCGCGGAAGCCGCCGACAAACCGGCCGAAGACGACCTGTCCGAAGAAAAGCTGCTGCGCGCCTTGATGGAAGCACAAGGGCAGGGGTAAACGACCCCTGTTTCCGCGGGGTGGCGGATCGGATGAACGACATTCCAGATCTCGATCTTGATCTTGACGGGCTGATCGAACGGATCCGCCGCTACAATCCCAAATCCAATTCCGATCTGATCCGCACGGCGTATGAATACGGCGCGCGGATGCATGATGGGCAGACCCGTCATTCTGGCGAACCGTATTTCACCCATCCCTTTGCTGTTGCCGAAATTCTGGCGGATATGCAGCTGGATGATGCCACGATCATCACCGCGCTTTTGCATGATACGATCGAGGATACCCGGTCGACCTATTCGGACGTGACCAAGATCTTCGGGGTCGAGGTGGCCGAGCTTGTCGATGGTGTGACCAAACTGACCAACCTTCAGCTCAGCTCGTCCGAGACCAAGCAGGCCGAGAACTTCCGCAAGCTGTTCATGGCAATGTCCAAGGATCTGCGGGTGATCCTGGTCAAGCTGGCCGACCGCCTTCACAATATGCGCACGATCCGCGCCATGCGACCCGACAAGCAGGTTCAGAAATCGCGCGAGACCATGGACATCTATGCTCCCCTGGCGGGCCGCATGGGGATGCAGTGGATGCGCGAGGAACTGGAAGATCTGGCGTTTCGCGTGTTGAACCCCGAGGCGCGGAATTCGATCATGCGGCGGTTTCTGCGATTGCAGAAGGAAAGCGGCGATGTGATCGAAAAGATCACCGGGGATATCCGGCTGGAGCTGGACAAGGCGGGGATAATGGCGGACGTGTTCGGGCGCGCCAAGAAGCCGTTTTCGATCTGGCGCAAGATGCAGGAAAAGAACCAGAGCTTTTCGCGCCTGTCGGACACCTATGGCTTTCGGATCATCACGGACAGCGAAGCAGATTGCTATCGTGTTCTGGGTGTGATCCATCAACGCTGGCGGGCCATTCCGGGCCGGTTCAAGGATTACATCAGCCAGCCGAAATCCAATGGTTATCGGTCGATTCACACCACGGTGTCAGGCCGCGACGGCAAACGGGTCGAGGTTCAGATCCGCACGCATGCGATGCATGACGTGGCCGAAGCCGGGGTTGCGGCGCATTGGTCCTATAAAGACGGGGTGCGCGCCGAAAACCCCTTCGCGGTTGATCCGGCCAAGTGGATTTCGGCGCTGACCGAGCGGTTTGAATCCGCCGAAGACCATGACGAGTTCCTGGAACACGTGAAGATGGAGATGTACCAGGACCAGGTGTTCTGTTTCACGCCCAAGGGCGAAGTTGTGAAGCTGCCGCGTGGCGCGACGCCTCTGGACTTTGCCTATGCGATCCATACGCGGATCGGGGACAGTTGCGTGGGCGCCAAGGTCGACGGCATCCGGGTGCCGCTGTGGACCCGGATCAAGAACGGCCAGTCTGTCGAGATCATGACCGCCGAAGGTCAAAGCCCGCAAGCAACCTGGATCGACATCGTTGTGACAGGCCGTGCCAAGGCCGCCATTCGCAAAAGCCTGCGCAGCGTGGATCGCGAACGGTTCATGCGGCTGGGGCGTGAACTGGCACGCGTGGCGTTCGAGCATGTCGGGCGCAAGGCCACCGACAAGGCACTGTCCACCGCCGCCAAGCAACTGCGCCTGAAAAACGCCGAAGAACTGCTGGCCCGTCTAGGTTCGGCTGAATTGCAGGCGCGCGACGTGGTCGCGGCGCTGTATCCCGAAAGTGTCGAAGCCGAAGCCGAGGTGGATGGCGATTCGGTGGTTGTGGGGCTGGAAACGGGGCAGGATTTCGCCCGCGCCCAGTGTTGCCAGCCGGTGCCGGGGGAACGTATCGTCGGGATCACCTATCGTGGCAAGGGCGTGATGGTGCACACGATCGACTGTGACGCGCTGGCCGACGTGGCCGAAGACAGTTCACGCTGGGTCGATCTGCACTGGCATTCCGGCCAGCATCCGGCCATTCATACCGTCAGCATCGACATGACCATTTCGAACGATGCGGGTGTTCTGGGCCGCATATGCTCGTTGATCGGCGAGCAGAAAGCCAATATCTCGGACCTGAAGTTTCTGGACCGGAAACCCGATTTTTACCGCCTCCTTGTTGATGTAGATTTGCGCGATATTGAACATTTGCATGCCATCATGCTGACACTCGAGGCAGATAGTGATGTCGCCGATGTTCACCGGCACAGGGACATTGCCCGCAAACCGTAACCCGCCAATTTCGGCCGAAAGGGACGATCCGTGTTCAAGAGAAATCCGCGCTCATACTTGCGTATCATTGCGGAATTCTTCTATCCACGGGGCGGTTGGTATCGGGCATCGCAATATGTGATACACCGCATTCGACGTCTGCCCGATCCGGCGCACCGGATTTCGCGCGGGATTGCAGCGGGGATCTTCGCCTCGTTCACGCCGTTTTTCGGTCTGCATTTTCTGACCGCCGCGATCCTGTCCTGGATCATCCGGGGCAATGTTCTGGCATCATTGCTGGCAACCTTTGTCGGCAACCCGCTGACATTCCCGCTGATCGCTGAATTGTCGGTGAACCTTGGCAATGCGATTCTGGGGCAGTCCTCGAACATCCATCTTCCCGAAATCGTGTCGCAGTTCGCCGCCGCCACCACGGAGTTCTGGAGCAACATAAAATCGCCCTTCACCGGGCATGTGGTGGATTGGTCCAGCCTGTCCGAGTTTTTTCACCGCGTTTTCCTGCCCTATCTGGTGGGTTGCATCATTCCTGGCATCGCGGCGGGCACCGTCGGCTATGCACTGTCCAACCCGGTCATCCATGCCTATCAGCGGCGGCGGATCAAGAAGTTGAAAGAACGGTACGAAAAACGCCTGAAAGCCGGACGAGACAAGGGTGGCGAAGCGGCGGAAAAACCGTAAGACTTGGCAAGCCGACAGATTGCATCGACGGAGGGACGCGACATGGCCAACCAGACGGGAAAACTGCGCCTGGGTGTGAATATCGACCACGTGGCGACGGTCAGAAACGCGCGGGGGTCCGCTTATCCCGACCCGGTGCGCGCCGCCCTTGTGGCCGAAAAGGCGGGTGCAGACGGGATCACGGCGCATCTGCGCGAAGACCGGCGGCATATTCTGGACGATGATATTGATCGTTTGATGGCCGAACTGTCCGCGCCCCTGAACTTCGAATGCGCAGCAACGCGAGAGATGCTGGACATTGCCCTGCGCCACAAACCTCATGCGGTGTGTCTGGTGCCCGAAAAGCGTGAAGAACTGACCACCGAAGGCGGGTTGGAGGTCACTGCGCAGGCAGAAAAACTTTCCGAATACATCGCCCCGTTGCGGGACGCCGGGTGTCGTGTGTCGCTGTTCATCGCGGCCGATCCCGTGCAGATCGAAGCCTCGGCGCGGGTGGGGGCTGCGGTGGTTGAGCTGCACACCGGTGCTTACTGCGATCTGCACGCCGAAGGCCGGTATGAGGATCGTGATGCCGAGCTTGCGCGTCTGCGCGAAGGGGCGGCATTGGCGCATTCGCTGGGGCTGGAAGTGCACGCGGGTCATGGGCTGACCTATGACACCGTAAAACCCATTGCTGCGATGCCCGAAGTTGTCGAACTGAACATCGGTCATTTCCTGATCGGCGAGGCGATCTTTCGCGGCTTGCCCGATGCCATGGCCGAAATGCGTCGCCTGATGGACGAGGCGCGCGGGTGACATCTGCGCATCCATATCAGTGGCCCCTATGATCCTCGGCATCGGCACGGACCTTGCAAATATCGATCGTATCGCCGGAACGCTGGAACGCTTCGGCGACCGGTTCCGCAACCGTGTGTTCACCGAGACCGAATTGCGCAAAGCCGCCCGTCGCCGGGATGAGGCGGGCACGCTGGCCAAGCGTTGGGCCGCGAAGGAAGCGTGTTCCAAGGCGCTGGGCACGGGGCTTGCCATGGGGATCAGCTGGCGCGACATGGCGGTCAGCAACCTGCGCACCGGGCAGCCCGTCATGGCCGTCACCGGCTGGGCTGCCGACCGGTTGGCCGAGATGACCCCGGCGGGGCACGAGGCGATCATCCACGTCACCCTGACAGACGATCACCCTTGGGCGCAGGCTTTCGTCGTGATCGAAGCGCGGCCCATCGAAAAGACGCCTGCATCTGCGTGACGGGCCCTGCGAAACTTGACACTTCCCGCGCATCCGCTCATATCGCCACTCATCCCTAATGGACCGGCACAGATCGGCCCGATGAAAAGAGGCAGACATGGACATGGCTGAAAAGAAACAAGACGGCATCTGGGAAACGGTCAAGACGATCTTCTGGGCGCTGATCATCGCAGGTGTCTTCCGCACCCTGTTCTTCCAGCCGTTCTGGATTCCCACGGGCTCCATGAAAGACACGCTGCTGATCGGCGATTTTCTGTTCGTGAACAAGATGGCCTATGGCTATTCCCGCCATTCCTGCCCGTTCTCGTCCTGCCCGATTTCGGGCCGCTTGTTCGGGTCCGAGCCGGAGCGAGGCGATGTCGTGGTCTTCCGCCACCCGTCGCTTGGCACCGACTACGTGAAACGTCTGATCGGCCTGCCGGGTGACAAGATCCAGATCAAGAACGGCATCCTGTTCATCAACGGCGAAGAGGCCAAGCAGGTGCCCGACGGCACGTATGAGGAGATCAAACAAGCGCAGGGCCGCTTTGCCACCTTCCCGCAATGTGCCAACAGCCCCGTCGGGCAGGGCGGCACGTGCATCAAGGAAAAGGCGATTGAAACGCTGCCCAATGGTGTCAGCCATTCGGTCCTGAATGTGCGCAACACGCGTCTGGACAACACCAATGTGTTCACCGTGCCGGAAGGCGAGTATTTCTTCATGGGCGACAACCGCGACAACTCGACCGACAGCCGGGTCAGCCCCAATGCGGGAGGCGTCGGTTTCGTGCCTGCGGAATACCTGCTGGGCCGTGCCGACCGCATCATGTTCTCGGCGGCGGGCAAGCGGCTGTTCTATTTCTGGACGTGGCGGACGGATCGGTTCTTTAAGGAGATCGAGTGAAGCTGTCTGGTGATCTTCAGGCCTTCGAAGGTCGTATCGGGCACAGGTTCAAAGACCCCGAGCTGCTGGTCCGTGCGCTGACCCACGGGTCGATTTCCTCTGCCACCCGCCCCGACAACCAACGGCTTGAGTTTCTGGGCGACCGGGTGCTTGGCCTTGTGATGTCCGAAACGCTGCTGCGGGCCGACCCCGGCGCGCCCGAAGGCACACTGGCACCGCGCTACAACGCGCTGGTGCGCAAGGAAACCTGCGCCGATGTGGCCCGGCAGGTTGATGTCGGTGCGGTGCTGAAACTGGGCCGGTCCGAGATGAAGACCGGCGGGCGGCGCAAGCAGGCGCTTCTGGGGGACGCGATGGAGGCGGTGATCGCCGCCGTATATCTTGATGCAGGGTTGAACGCGGCACGCAAAATGATCCTGACGCTATGGGGCGACCGCATCGATACCGTGGAAGAGGACGCGCGCGACCCCAAGACGGCATTGCAGGAATGGGCGCAGGCGCGCAAGATGCCCCCGCCGACCTATGCCGAAACGGGACGCGAAGGGCCGGACCACGCGCCGGTGTTCACCATTCGGGCAGAGCTGTCGAACGGGCATTCCGCCACCGCTACTGCACCGTCCAAACGTGTGGCCGAACAATCGGCTGCCCGCGCCCTGCTGAAGCAGTTGGAGAGCAAGACATGACAGACCAACCGCAACGCGCCGGATTCGTCGCCCTGATTGGAGAACCCAATGCCGGGAAATCGACGCTGACGAACCAGATGGTCGGGGCCAAGGTCTCGATCGTGACGCATAAGGTTCAAACGACCCGCGCGCGCATCCGTGGTGTGGCGATCGAGGGCAACACGCAGATCGTGTTCGTGGACACGCCGGGCCTGTTCCAACCGCGCCGCCGCCTTGATCGTGCGATGGTCGCCGCCGCATGGGGTGGGGCGGCGGATGCCGATATCACCGTGCTGCTGGTCGAAGCGCATCGCGGTGTGACCGAAGGTGTCAAACGTATCCTTGAGGGGCTGGAAGAAATCGGTCAGGGTCGCACCGTTGCCCTTGCCATCAACAAGATCGACAAGGTGAAGGCCGAGGTGCTGCTGGCTTTGGCGAAAGACCTGAATGACCGATATGATTTTGCCGAGACCTTCATGATCTCGGCCGAGAAAGGTCACGGGGTGCAGGCCTTGCGCGCATGGCTGGCCGAACAATTGCCTGAAGGGCCGTGGCTTTACCCCGAAGACCAAATCGCCGATCTGCCCATGCGCATGATCGCGGCTGAAATGACTCGCGAAAAGCTGACCCTGCGCCTGCATCAGGAACTGCCTTACCAGTTGACGGTCGAAACCGAGAACTGGGAGGAACGCAAGGATGGCTCGGCCCGCGTGGATCAGGTGATCTATGTCGCCCGCGACGGCCACAAAGGCATCATTCTGGGCAAGAAGGGCGAGACGATCAAAGCCGTCAGCCAATCCGCCCGCGCCGAGTTGGAAGAGTTCATGGGGCGCAAGATTCATCTGTTCTTGCAGGTGAAAGTGCGCCCGAACTGGCTGGATGAAAAAGAGCGGTATTCGGAAATGGGTCTTGATTTCAAGGACGGGAACGCTTGACCCGACTGACGGCTGAACTTTGGGTTGCAGCCTATTTGACGCGGTTGCGCCTGTCTGACATTCCGGCGTTCATCACGCAGAAGGGCGACGCCACGGCGGGGGCTGTTCTGGTGAAGCTGAACACACTGGACGGGCAGGCGGTGGCCTATCAACGCAGTTTCGACCTGATGACCGGCGCGCGTCGCTGGGTCGCGCTTGCCGAGGGGGTCGAGGCGGATGTGGACGCGGCGCTGGAACGGCAGAAAGGCTTCGACCCGGACCTCTGGGTGATTGAGGTGGAGGATCGACAGGGCCGCCATCTGCTGGACGAGCCGGGATTGTCCGATTGACGCCATTGCCATTCGCATTATCAGGGCTAGTTTGACCCAAGGAGGGTGACGGGCATGGATTGGCGGGATCAGGGCGCGCTTTTGTCCGTGCGCAAGCATGGCGAAACCTCGGTGATCATTGACGTGTTCACCGAAGCCCACGGGCGCCATGCAGGTGTTGTGCGGGGCGGGACGAGCCGCAAGATCGCCCCCATCCTGCAACCCGGTGCGCAACTGGATGTTGCCTGGAGGGCGCGACTGGAAGAACATATCGGCAGCTATACCGTCGAACCCCTGCGTAGCCGCGCAACGGTTTTGTCAGATCGCACCGCGCTGGCCGGGCTGAACGCGGTCACGTCGCTTCTGACCTTCTCACTGCCTGAGCGTGAACCGCATCCCCAGCTTTATCGACGCACGCAGGCGATGCTGGACCTTCTGGGCGTGAACGAGGCGTGGCCGACGGCCTATCTGAAATGGGAATTGGCCTTGCTGGATGACCTCGGTTTCGGGCTGGACCTGTCTGCCTGTGCGGTCACCGGGTCGATGGATGATCTTGCCTATGTGTCGCCCAAAACCGGGCGTGCCGTGTCCGCCGACGCGGCCGGAGCGTGGGCCGACCGCCTGCTGCCCCTGCCGCCCGAGCTTTTGGGGGTTGGCACCGGTGCGCCGATGCAGGTTCTGGCGGGGTTGCAGACGACCGGATATTTCCTGACCAACTGGCTGGCGCATTCTCTGGGCGACAAACCCCTGCCGGAACAACGCGCACGGCTGATCGACCGGCTTAAGCGCGAAGCCCGGGGCGAGTGACGCGCCGCGATCAGCGTTGGGCCAGGAACACCATCTGACGCCCAGCCTCGTTCGACATGATGAGCATGTCGCCCTGGGCCTCGATCTCGCGCATCTGGGTGAGAGCGGTGAAGAACCGGCTTTCCTCGTCCATCGCATCGCAGGCTTTGCGGGTTGCGGCGATCGGGCCGATTTCGAACCAGGGATAGGGGGCTTTCTGCTCGCTGGTATAGCTGTTGCAGGGTGCCTGGCCCACGATCTGACCATGCTTCGGGAAGGCGATCGTCGCATCCGCATCGAAGGGTTTTCGATCAATCTCAAGCAGTTTCCAGACAACCTTGCGGTCAGCATAGCCTGAAATCGTTTCGTCCTTGCACCCGGCCAAGGCGAGTGCGGCGATCGCGGCGGTGATGAGAAGTGTCTGTTTCATGCGCGTAACTTACGCCTGAAGTTGCGTCATGCCAACGCGATTAAGCATCCCGAAGGGCAAGAATTGCCGCCATCAGCGTGGACATCGCGTTCTTGTTGCCGGTCATGTCGGTGGCAGAAAGCGCAGACATCCCGACGATGGCGCTGTGGATGATCCGGGCGAAATCGGGGTTGGTCAGGTCCAGCGCATTCAGGGTTTCCCCAAGCAACTCGATCCGTCTTTGATCGACGCGAAGCACGGCGTCGGATGCCAGATCATATCCATATGCCCAGGCGCGGATTGCCGTCTCAGCCCGATCTTGACCTACACCCTGCTGTGACGCGGCGGCCATGTGGCCAAGGTGATACAGGCGTTTCACGGGATCATCGGCGTCCGACAGGGCGTGCGAGATCGCCGCAATGGCAAGCTCTTCCCAACGCGCAAGCAATCGTTGGTGAAAATCGGGGACATCCTTGAAGTGCCAGTAGAACGACCCTTTCGTGGTGTTCAACCGTCTGGCCAGAACTTCCGCTTTCAGTGCCTGCGGCCCGTCCGAGACCAAGGCGGCAAGCCCTGCCCGGATCCAGTCGTCAGCTTTCAGGCGGGGTTTCTTTTCTGGCATGGGATGCTCCGACAGATTGCATACGGTGACGTATGGGTGCGTGAGTAACACCCGCTACATACGCCGCCGTATGGACGTGTTCAAGCGGTCGGCGCTGCGGCATTCTGCCCCGTCCGGGGCGACGCTGCGACCAGTTCCGTGTCACCCCAGCAGGCGGCGTGCGATCACCTGGGCCTGAATTTCCGCCGCGCCTTCAAAGATGTTCAGGATGCGGGCATCACACAACACGCGGCTGATCTGATATTCCAGCGCAAACCCGTTGCCACCGTGAATTTGCAACGCATTGTCCGCGCAAGCCCATGCGACACGCGCGCCCAAAAGCTTTGCCATGCCCGCTTCCAGATCGCAACGTTGATCGTGGTCTTTTTCCCACGCCGAGAAATAGGTGAGCTGCCGCGCCACCATGATTTCCACCGCCATCATCGCCAGCTTGTTGGCCACGCGCGGGAAGTTGACCAGGGATTTGCCGAACTGTTTGCGGTCTTCGGCATATTGCATGCCGATTTCAAGCGCGTTCTGGGCCACGCCAATGGCACGGGCAGCGGTTTGAATGCGCGCGGCTTCGAAGGTTTTCATCAACTGCTTGAAGCCCTGACCTTCCTCGCCACCCAGCAGGTTTTCACCCTTTACTTTGAACCCGTCAAAGCCCAGTTCGAACTCTTTCATGCCGCGATAACCCAGCACCTCGATCTCGCCGCCGGTCATGCCTTCGGTGGGGAAGGGGTTGTCGTCATCACCGGGCTGCTTTTCGGCAAGAAACATCGACAGGCCCCGATGGTCGGTCGAGTTGGGGTCGGTGCGTGCCAGCAGAGTCATCACATGGGTCCGCGCGGCGTGGGTGATCCAGGTCTTGTTGCCCGTGATTTCATAGTCCCCATCGGCGGTCTTCACGGCGCGGGTGCGCAACGACCCAAGGTCGGACCCCGTGTTGGGCTCGGTAAACACGGCGGTGGGCAGGATCTCGGCCGACGAGATTTTCGGCAGCCAGTGTTCTTTCTGTGCGTCGGTGCCACCCGCCAGGATCAGCTCGGCCGCGATCTCGGACCGCGTGCCCAGCGAGCCGACCCCGATATAGCCGCGGCTGAGTTCTTCGGACACCACCACCATCGACGCTTTCGACAAACCCAGCCCGCCATATTCCTCGGGGATGGTCAGGCCGAACACGCCCATCTCGGCCAGTTCTTCAAGGATCTCCATCGGGATGTACTCATCCTTCAGGTGCCAGTCATGGGCATTCGGCGCCACGCGCTCGTCGGCATATCGACGGAACTGTTCGCGGATCATCTCAAGCTCTTCGTCCAGCCCGGTGGCCCCGAAGGTGGCGTGACCGGCATTGTCGCGCATCAGTGCAACCAGACGGGTGCGGGCGGCTTGGCTGTTGCCCGCCGCGATCAAGGTGTCAATCGCATCGGTGTCAAGCGCGGCGCCGTCAATGCCCATGTCCGACAGGCGCGCCATTTCATTCTGGCTCATCATGATCCCGCCCTTGATCTGGGCAAGATATTCCCCGAAGGCGATTTGCAGGATCAGTTGCTCCATCTCGCCCAGCTTCCCATCGTCGTTCAGTCTGCTGGCCCAGGCATTCATCTGGCGCAGGCTCTCGGTATAGGTGGCAAGCCATGACAGGGCGTGGGCTGCGGCCTGGTGCTCTTCCAGTTTGGTGCCCGAGATGCGATCACCTTCCGCCACCATATTGCGTACAGATGCCTTGGCAGCATCGAACACGGTTTCCACAGGTGCCAGCGCGTCGGCGGTGAGGGTCAAAAGATTGTCGATCAGAGCGCCTGTCATCGCTGTCTCCTGTCTTGGTCGAAGCCGGGATTCGGCCGGGTCTTTCGCATGTGCAGAGAAGTAATCCTTTTGCAGATGCAGCGCAATAAAAATACGTCAGAAACATCGAAAACGAACAAAAGTGACGCACAAAATTGCCTGATGCGCGGTCCCTCCGGCTTGGGTAGAACAGGGAAAACAGGATCGAACCGGCATGGGAATAGTTTCTGAACTGACGCAATTGACAGTGCTTCTGGCGGCACTTGTCGCGGTCTTTGCCGGGTTCGTAAAGGGCGCGGTCGGCTTCGGCATGCCGCTGATCATGATTTCCGGCTTGGCCACGATGTTGCCAGCCGACCAAGCCCTGGCCGCGCTGATCGTGCCGACCGTGGTCACCAACGGATACCAGGCGTTCCGACAGGGGTTGAGGGCGGCGTGGCAGGCTGTGGACAAGTTTCGCGTCTTTCTGATCGCGCTTCTGATCTGCCTGACCCTCAGCGCGCAGCTCGTGACCGTGTTGTCACAGGCGGCATTGTTCATCCTGATCGGCGTGCCGGTCGTGGCGTTCTGCCTGATGCAGCTGAGCGGTTGGAAACCCACCCTGCACGCCAGGCACCGCAGGCGAGATGAGAGCCTGATCGGCGCCTTTGCGGGTCTGTCGGGTGGTTTGTCCGGTGTCTGGGGCCCGCCCACCATCGCCTATCTGACGGCGATCGACACGCCGAAGGCCGAGCAGATGCGGGTGCAGGGGGTGATCTATGGGGTTGGGGCCGTGGCGCTGTTTGCAGCGCATGTGAAATCCGGCGTGCTGAACGCGCAGACGCTGCCGATGTCGGTCCTGATGCTGATCCCGGCGCTGATCGGGATGGCACTGGGCGGTGTTCTGCATGACCGGATGCCGCAAGCGACGTTCAAGCGGGTGACGCTGATCGTGTTGACGATTGCAGGTCTGAACCTGATCCGCCGGGGGCTGTGGGGCTAAGCCGAACGCAAAACGCGCCTCGGATACCGAGGCGCGCTTGCATGTCGTTGTGGCCTTGGATCAGCCGATGGCCACGGCCTTCACGTCATCGTCAATATCGCTTTCATACTGAACGAAGTTCTTGGCAAACATATCGACCAGTTTCTGCGCCTGAGCGTCATAAGCTGCGGCGTCCTGCCAGGTGCGGCGCGGGTTCAGAAGCAGGTCCGGCACCCCTTCGACGGTCACGGGCACTTCGAACCCGAAATTATCGTCCTTGCGGAACTGCGAATTGGCCAGCGATCCGTCAAGCGCAGCGGTCAAGAGCGCACGGGTGGCACGGATCGGCATCCGCGATCCGGTGCCATAAGCACCACCAGTCCAGCCGGTGTTGACCAGCCAGCAGGTCGCGCCATGCTTGGCGATCTTGTCCCGCAGCAGCGCGCCATATTCGGCAGGGCGGCGCGGCATGAAGGGGGCGCCGAAACAGGTCGAGAACGTAGGCTCGGGCTCGGTCACGCCCTTTTCGGTGCCAGCGACCTTCGAGGTGAAGCCAGACAGGAAGTGATACATCGCCTGCGCCGGGGTCAGCCGCGCGATCGGGGGCAGGACGCCGAACGCATCACAGGTCAGCATGATGATGTTCTTCGGATGGCCGCCGATGGCCGATTTCGACGCGTTGGCGATATAGTGCAGCGGATAGGCGCAGCGCATGTTCGCGGTCAGGCTGTCATCCTCGAAATCCAGTTCCTTGGTCTCTTCGTCATAGACCATGTTTTCGATGACGGTCGCGAACTTGGTCGTGGTCGCATAGATTTCCGGCTCGGCCTCGGCTGACAGGTTGATGGTCTTGGCATAGCAGCCACCTTCGAAATTGAAGGTGCCGGTGTCCGACCAGCCGTGTTCGTCGTCGCCGATCAAAGTGCGCTCGGGGTCGGCGGACAGGGTGGTCTTGCCGGTGCCCGACAGGCCGAAGAAAATCGCCGTGTCGACCGGGTTGGCTTTTGCGTGGTTGGCCGAGCAGTGCATCGGCATCACGCCTTTTTCCGGCAGGATATAGTTCAGCAGGGTGAACACCGATTTCTTATTCTCGCCCGCGTATTCGGTGCCGCCGATCAGAATGATCTTGCGGTCGAAGTTCAGCGCGATGACTGTTTCCGACCGGCAGCCGTGGCGTTCGGCGTCGGCTTTGAAAGTCGGGCAGTTGATGACGGTAAATTCAGGGTCGAAATCGTCCAGTTCTTCACGGTCGGGGCGGCGCAGCATGTGGCGGATGAACAGGCTGTGCCAGGCCATTTCGGTCACAAGGCGCACGTCCAGCCGATAGGCGGGGTCGGCGCCACCGAACAGATCCTGAACATAATAGTCGCCGCCCTTCATATGCTCCAGCATGTCTTCATACAGGACATCGAACTTGGCCGGGTCCATCGGCGGGTTGTTGTCCCACCAGATATGCGGCTCGACATTCGGGGTTTTGACGACAAACTTGTCTTTGGGAGAGCGGCCCGTGTGCTTGCCGGTCGTGACCAGGAAGGCGCCACCCTGACCCAAATGTCCTTCGCCGCGCGCCAGTGCGGCTTCGATCAGGTCCGGCTCCATCAAGTTGTAATAGACATTGCCCAGCCCCTTGATGCCTTGATCTTCCAAGCGGCGTTCTGGGTTCACCCGTCCAGTGGTCATATCTCGCTCCTGTCGCCGGCCTGTCTGGCCCGGCGTATATAGGTTTCACATGCAAGCGCGTGGCATCCGCCACGCGCGCCAACCCTCATGTGAACGAGGGCCGATGTTCGCGCTATAGCATGGTGACTTTCAGATGGAACAGGTCGCTTTGGCGCAGTTAGCGCAACCAAGCGTCTGTTTGCGCAATCATGTTGCGCAGGGGATTGCGGGAATGTGCGGTAAATTCGCCAGCATTTTGATCATTTCACGCGGCGGGCGCGTACCTGCTGCTGCGATTCGCAGTTCGTTATTGATTCGCAACACCGAAAACAGGACAATGGCGAAAAACAAAATAACAACGAGCAGTGTAAGGAGACCCCTATGTCGAGAATCGCGTTGGTGGACGATGACAGGAATATCCTGACCTCCGTCGCCATTACTCTCGAGGCCGAGGGCTTCGAAGTTGAAACCTATAACGATGGACAAAGCGCGCTGGACGCGTTCATGCAGCGCCTGCCCGACATGGCCGTGCTGGACATCAAGATGCCCCGGATGGACGGGATGGACCTGTTGCAGCGCCTGCGGCAAAAAACCAAGACCATGCCGGTGATTTTCCTGACCTCGAAAGATGATGAGATCGACGAGGTTCTGGGCCTGCGCATGGGCGCCGATGATTACGTGACGAAGCCCTTTAGCCAGCGGCTTCTGGTTGAACGTATTCGCGCGCTGCTGCGACGGCAGGAGGTCATCGCCAAGGACGACGCGGGCGAGGTTGAGGAAAGCAAATCGCTGGTGCGCGGTGATCTGACGATGGACCCGCTGCGCCATGCTGTCACCTGGAAGGGCAAGGACGTGTCCCTGACCGTGACCGAGTTCTTGTTGCTTCAGGCCCTTGCCCAACGGCCCGGTTTTGTCAAAAGTCGCGACCAGTTGATGGATGTGGCCTATGACGATCAGGTTTATGTGGATGACCGCACCATCGACAGCCACATCAAGCGGTTGCGCAAGAAGATGCGGACCGCGGATGATGATTTCTCGGCCATCGAAACGCTCTATGGCATCGGTTACCGGTATAACGAGGAATAACGCCGCGTGCGTTCGACAAGATGGTGAAAAAGGTGAAGGACACCAAGGCCACAACCCGAAGCGATCTTGTTCTGGGTGAAGATTGGGTCTCGCCGACCGGCGAGATGGATTTCGAGTTGCGCGACAAGCGGGCGCAGCGCGGGCTGATTTCGATCAATCGTTCGCCACTGGCGCGAAAGATCATCACATTCAACCTGCTTGGTCTGGTGGTTCTGGTGGCTGGGGTTCTGTATCTGAACCCGTTTCGCGACAGTCTTCTGATCCAACGCGAACGTGGATTGGTGGTCGAGGCCGAATTGATCGCGGATGTGTTCGAAGCCCAGCTGGAACAGGCCAGCGAAATTCAGGCGGCGACCGCGCCGGAGCCGTCCGAGGGGGGCGATACGGCCCCCGATGTGACCCCAGCCACCTCTCAACCTGCCCAACCCGCCCAGCCTGCCCAACCCGCCCAGCCCGACTTTGCCGAGACACTGTCTGACTTGCAGCTTCCGGCGGGGCTGGAGGTGTTCGTGTTCGATGCGAACGAGGCGCTGCTGGCGCGCTCGGTCGGGGTGCCAAGCGCCGAACCGACTCCGGTCGACGGAATGGGGCACGAGGTCGGGTCGACCATCATCACCGATCTTCTGAACGCAGTGTGGGAAGGCGTGTCGGGCATCGTGGCGAAGGGCGACGGGCAATCCATCCCGTTGGACACCGAAGTGATGGCCCGAACCTTGTATCCCGGCGCGATGAACGGCGCGACGCGCGTGTCGAACGGCGTCGATGAAAACGGCGGCACGGTGTTTTCCGTCGCAACCCCAATCCTGCAAAATGGCGTCCCTGCCGGCGTCGTGGCGATCACCAGCGCCGCGGGTGAGCTTGACCTGCTGGTGCGCGCCGAGCGCGAGCAATTGCTGCAGATGTTCGTCATCGCGATCCTTGTGTCGATCGGGCTGAGCCTCGTTCTGGCCTCGACCATTGCCAACCCGCTGTCCGATCTAGCCGCCGCCGCCGAACTGGGGCGGGACAAGGATCACAACAGCGTTCGCACCGGGCGCGTTCGCATCCCGGATCTGACCGCGCGACCGGATGAGATCGGCCGCCTGTCAGGTGCCCTGCGCGGGATGGTTGCGGCGCTGTATGACCGGATCGATTCCAACGAACAGTTTGCCGCCGACGTGGCGCACGAGATCAAGAACCCGCTGGCCAGCCTGAGATCCGCCATCGGCACCCTGCGCCTGGCCAAGAAAGACGAGCACCGGAACAAGTTGCTGGACGTGATCGACCATGACGTGCGGCGGCTGGACCGGTTGGTCAGCGACATCTCGAACGCCTCGCGGCTGGACAGCGAGTTGGTGAAGGAAGAGGAAGAAGAGTTCAACCTTCTGAAGATGTTGCGCAACCTGACCGACTATCTGGGCAACGAAGGCAGCGACAAGGGGGTTGAGTTCATCACCGACCTGCCGCCTGACCCGATTTACATTCGCGGGTTGGAAGCCCGGTTGGCACAGGTGTTCGTGAACCTGATCACCAATGCGCTGAGCTTCTGCGACGAAGGGGATGCGATCCGGGTGTGGGCGCGCCGTCGTGAAAACCGGGTGCTGGTGGTGGTCGAAGATACCGGCCCCGGCATCCCGGAACAGGCGCTGAACAAGATCTTCAAGCGGTTCTATTCCGAGCGGCCGGAGAACCAGTTCGGCAACAACTCGGGTCTGGGGCTTGCGATCTCTAAGCAGATTGTCGAAGCCCATGGCGGCGTGATCTGGGCCGAGAACATCCGGCCTACCGATGCGGATGTGACCTCGGACCCGCTGGGCGCGCGCTTCGTGGTTGGCCTTCCGGTGTGACCCAAAGCGACCAGTCCGATCCGCTTGGCTTTCATGCTACGACGATTGCCGTTGACGATGCCGCGGCGATGATCGTCGGTCCCTCGGGGTCTGGAAAATCGTCACTGGCGCTGGAATTGATCGGATTGGGCGCCAGCCTGATTGCGGATGATTACAGTCGGTTGAGGGTTGGCGAAGATGGTCCTGTGGTCATGGCGCCCGACCGCCTGCAAGGGGTGATCGAGGCGCGGGGCATCGGGCTGATCAATGTGCCGTGGAAGGTATCGGCGCACCTTCAACTGGTCGTTGATCTGTCAAAGGACGAGGTGGATCGCCTTCCCCCTTCACGACGCCTCACAAACGTTGGCGGATACGAAATCGACCTTGTTTTACGGGTTGATGCACCTTACTTCGCATGTGCGCTATACCACCTGTTGAAATCCGGCAGGCATGACGGGACAAGCTAGGCGAAGATGATGACAGACGACAACACCAACACGGGACAAAAGGTTGTTCTGGTGACCGGTCCTTCGGGCGCCGGGCGCACGACGGCCATTCGTGTGCTGGAGGATATCGGCTACGAGGTCATCGACAACCTGCCGCTGTCGCTGATCAACCGGGTTCTGGGCGGGCCTGTTCTGGATCACCCGCTGGCGCTGGGCGTGGATGTGCGCAACCGCGATTTCTCGACCGAGATGATGTTGCAGGTGATCGAGGATCTGCGGGAAGATGATCGCCATGATGTCGAGCTTCTGTATCTGGATTGTTCGCGCGATGTGTTGATCCGCCGCTATTCGGAAACGCGGCGTCGCCACCCGCTGGCGCCCGCAGAGACCCCGGATCACGGCATCACCCGCGAGATCGAGCTGCTGGTGCCCATTCGGGGACGGGCGGATGTGCTGATCGACACCTCGGATCTGTCGCCGCATGAGCTGAAAGAAGAGCTGATGCAATGGCTGTCGCAGTCAGGTGCTGAAAACCTGGCGGTATCGGTCCATTCTTTTTCCTACAAACGTGGCGTGCCGCGCGGGCTTGATATGGTGTTGGATGCACGGTTCTTGCGCAACCCGCACTGGGAACCGACGCTCAGGTCACTGGACGGGCGTGATGATGCGGTGGCGGACTATGTCGCCAAGGATCCGCGGTTTGACGAGTTCTTCACCCGAGTCTCTGAACTGGTGGATTTCCTGATCCCCGCCTATGGGGATGAGGGGAAATCGCATCTGGCCATCGGGTTTGGATGTACCGGAGGGCAACACCGCTCTGTTGCCCTTACGGAAAGACTGGCGAAGTCCCTTGCAAATAAGGGGTGGCAGGTGTCAATTAGACACCGGGAAATGGAACGCCGTGCCGAAACGGGGCCGGTGTTGAAAGAATTGGGGTAAGAGCGTGATCGGCATCGTGATCGTCGCGCATGGCGGGCTTGCGAATGAATATCTTGCCGCTGTCGAACATGTCGTCGGCAGGCAACCGGGCGTGCGCGCCATCTCGACCGCGGCGGATTGCGACCGGGCCAGCAAGCAATCGGAAATCTCAGCCGCGGCTGATGCCGTCGACAAAGGTGACGGTGTCGTGGTCGTGGTCGATATGTTCGGCGGATCGCCCGCCAACCTGTCGCTGCCAGCCTGTAGCAAGGCTGACCGCAAGATCCTGTACGGCGCCAACTTGCCCATGTTGGTGAAGCTGGCCAAGACCCGACATTTGCCGATTGATATGTCCACAAGCAAGGCACTTGCGGCGGGCCGGAAATACATCGACTGTATTGATGGTATACAGGGGGTGTAGTGTATGAGCACAAGCCGCGAATTGGAGATCATCAACGTCAAGGGCCTGCACGCGCGCGCCTCGGCCAAGTTCGTTGACACTGTGGAAAACCATGATGCGACCGCGCGCGTGTCCAAGGATGGCATCGACGCCGAAGGGGATTCGATCATGGGGCTTTTGATGCTGGCGGCATCTCAGGGCACCAAGATCCATGTCGAAACCTCGGGCCCGCAGGCGACCGAGCTGATGGCCGCCCTGACCGAGTTGGTCGAAGACAAGTTCGGCGAAGGCATGTAAGGCACGTGCTGCAGGCTGATATGGGACAAGATGTTGTGAACAACACTGACAGCGATATGGCCGGACAAAGCCAGGGCGACCTGTCGCATGATCAATATGACCGTCGCAACCTGACCTATGCCAATTCCCTGAACAACCCGATCCAGTCCTATGTCATCCGCGTGGTGGAATGGCTGACGGGCAAGATTTCGATCCTGCGGATGGTGCGCAAACTGGAACGGCGCGGTGCCCCTAAGGGTCAGGCGTTCTGGGGGGCTTGTCTGGACGTGATGGGCATTCGAGTTGAAACGCCCGACGAACAGCTAAAACAAATCCCGGCGGACGGCCCCGTGATCGCAGTCGCCAATCACCCGCACGGTCTGGTGGACGGGATGGTTCTGGCCGAGCTGATCGGCCGTCGCCGTCAGGACTATCGGATCCTGAGCCGTTCGGTTCTGGATGGGTTGGACGAGGTTGCGTCATCCTACATGATCCCGGTGCCATTTCCCCATGACCCCGACGCGCAGCAAAAGATGGTCGAAATGCGAGCGCAGACCATGGCGCATCTAAAGGCCGGGGGGCTTGTGACCCTGTTCCCGTCGGGTGTTGTCGCCTCGTCCGATACGCTGTTCGGACCCGCGATTGAACGCGAATGGAATGTATTTACGGCGCAGTTGATCCGGCGATCCGGCGCCAAGGTGGTGCCGATCTATTTCCCCGGCGCAAATTCGCGCTGGTATCAGATGGCCAACCGGCTGTCGGCCAGCATGCGCCAGGCACTGCTGCTGCACGAGATCGTGCGCAGTTGTAACCGCCCACAGAAGCCGGTGATCGGGCCGGTGCTGTCGGACGCGGAAATGGAGCGGCTGCACACCGACCCGCGTGGTTTCATGGGGTGGTTGCGCGATCATACGCTGGCATTGGGCAAACCTCGCGACTAGTGGCGTCACCGTGTCGGAACAGGCACCTCGCCACGATAGTCATAAAATCCGCGCTTCGATTTACGCCCCAGCCAGCCAGCTTCGACATACTTGGTAAGAAGCGGGCAGGGGCGGTATTTCGTATCCGCCAACCCATCATGCAGCACGTTCATGATCGCCAGACAGGTGTCCAGCCCGATGAAGTCGGCCAGTTCCAGCGGCCCCATCGGATGATTGGCGCCTAGCTTCAGCGACGTGTCGATGCTTTGCACTGACCCCACACCTTCATAGAGCGTGTATACGGCTTCGTTGATCATCGGCATCAGGATGCGGTTGACGATGAAGGCGGGGAAATCCTCGGCGCTGGCGGCGGTTTTGCCCAGGCGTTCGACGACGCCGTGACAGGCCTTGAAGGTGGCTTCGTCCGTGGCAATGCCGCGGATCAGCTCGACCAGTTGCATCACCGGCACCGGGTTCATGAAGTGAAACCCCATGAACCGTTCGGGCCGGTCAGTGCCGCTGGCCAGCCGCGTGATCGAGATGGATGAGGTGTTCGAGGTCAGGATCGTATCCGGTTTCAGATGCGGCAGAAGCCCATCGAAAATCTTCTTCTTGAGGGCTTCGTTTTCCGTCGCCGCTTCGATGATCAGGTCGGTTGCACCGATCTCTGGCAACTTCAGCGTGGTCGAAATCCGGCCCAGAGCGGTGTCGCGGTCTTCTGGCGTGATCGCCTCGCGCGCGACCTGCCGTTCCATGTTCTTTGCGATGCGCGCCATGGCAGCATCCAGACTGTCCTGACTGATGTCGTTCAGGCGCACGTCATACCCGGCCAGCGCCATCACATGCGCGATGCCGTTGCCCATCTGCCCGGCGCCCACGATGCCGATTGTCTCGATGCTCATCTGATCCCTTTCCTTGTCTTGCGCCAGACTATGCGGCGGTGCGGCAGGGGTGCAAGGGTTAAGCAGCCGCTAAGAAAATTACCTGCATTTGAAGATTAGCCAAATCCAAACCTCTTCATGCGAATCATCGGGTCGGGTGAACAAGAACGGAGTGGGTGGAATGGCTTACGACACCTTGGGCAAAAGCCCGTTGGAGTATCATTTGTGCAGATATGGCACGTCCAAAATCCTGTTTCGCGGGCCGAAGCGGAAACTGGCGGCGCCCTATGTCGCCGTGCTCGGCGGGACCGAGACATTCGGAAAGTACCACGAACACCCCTATCCCGATCTGCTGGGGCTTGAGATGGGGATGCAGGTCATCAATTTCGGCTGCCAGAATGCCGGAGTGGACGCGTTTTTGCATGATCACGGGCTGCTGACCCTTGCCAATCGCGCCAGGGTCACGGTGTTGCAGGTGCCCGGAGCACACAACATGTCCAACCGGTTCTATTCGGTGCATCCAAGGCGGAATGACAGGTTCCTGCGCGGCTCAAACCTGCTGAAAGAATTGTATGGCGACGTCGATCTGACCGAGTTCAATTTTACCCGCCACCTGCTGACCGCGCTGCATGGTATCTCGGCCGATCGTTTCAGGCATGTGGTGGAAGAACTGCGAACAGCCTGGGTGGCGCGGATGAAGCTGCTGATCGCCCGGCTGGATTGCGACATCGTGCTGTTGTGGCTGGCCGACCACCCGATCCGGTCGGGCGGTGTCGATGGCATCAACGGATCCGATCCCCTGTTTGTCGATCAAGAGATGATGCAGGCCGTCGCGCCCTTTGTCGCGGAAACAGTCGAGGTTGCCGTAACCCCCCAGCAGAAGCAGGACGGGCAAAGTGGGCTGGTCTATGCCGATATGGATGAACCGGCCACGCGCGACATGTTGGGCTGTGTCGCGCACCAAAATGCCAGCCGCGCGTTGCATTGTGCAATCGACCGGTTGCTTTGATGCGCGCATAAAAAAGGCCCGCTGCGGTGGCGGGCCTTGATCTGTAGTATTTTGAGGGCGTCAGAGCTTTTCTGTCAGCGCCGGAACGGCCTCGAACAGGTCGGCGACCAGACCGAAATCGGCCACCTGGAAGATCGGGGCTTCCTCGTCCTTGTTGATCGCGACGATGATCTTCGAATCCTTCATGCCAGCCAAGTGCTGGATGGCGCCCGAAATGCCGACGGCGATATACAGGTCCGGAGCGACGACCTTGCCGGTCTGACCCACCTGCCAGTCGTTCGGGGCATAGCCCGAATCGACCGCCGCGCGCGACGCACCAACGGCAGCGCCCAGCTTGTCGGCCAGTTTCTCGATCAGGGCGAAATCCTCTTCCGAGCCAACGCCGCGCCCGCCGGACACGACCACACCGGCCGAGGTCAGCTCGGGCCGGTCGCTTTCGGCAACCTTGTCTTCGACCCATTCGGACAGGCCGGGATTGTCGGCGGCAGACACCGTTTCGACCGAAGCCGACCCGCCTTCGCCAGCCGCATCGAAGGTCGATGTGCGGAAGGTCACGACCTTCTTGGCATCCGACGACTTCACGGTCTGCACGGCGTTACCGGCATAGATCGGACGTTCGAAGGTGTTGGCATCCACCACACCGGACGCGTCCGAGATCACCATAACGTCCAGAAGGGCGGCCACGCGGGGCATCACGTTCTTGGCGTCGGTGGTGGCCGGGGCCACGATGTGTTCGTAATCGTCAGCCAGCGATACAATCAGGGCAGCGGTTGATTCCGCCAATCGGTGGCCCAGCGAGGGGTCTTCGGCGACCAGCACCTTGGACACACCGTCGATCTTGGCGGCAGCTTCACCAGCCGCGGCAGCCGAAGCGCCCGCGGCCAGAACCGTCACGTCACCCAGCGCCTTGGCCGCGGTGACAGCCTTGGCGGTGGCGTCCATCGCCAGTTCGCCATTGTTAACTTCTGCGAGAAGAAGAACAGCCATTATACAGCCCCCGCTTCTTTAAGTTTCTCTACCAGTTCGTCGACCGAGCCGACGATGATCCCGGCGGCACGGGCGGCCGGTTCTTCGGTCTTGACGATCTCAAGGCGCGGGGCGGTATCGACGCCGTAATCGGCGGCCGTTTTTTCGTCCAGCGGCTTTTTCTTCGCTTTCATGATGTTCGGAAGGGACGCATAGCGCGGTTCATTCAAACGCAGATCGACGGTGACGATGGTCGGCATCGAGACCTTGATCGTCTGCAGACCGCCATCAACTTCGCGGGTCACAACGGCTTTGTCGCCGTCGATATCCAGCTCTGACGCAAAGGTGCCTTGCGACCAGCCCAGCAGGGCCGACAGCATCTGACCGGTGGCGTTCATGTCGTTGTCGATGGCTTGCTTGCCCGCCAGAACGATGTCTGGTTTTTCTTCTTCCACGACCTTCGCCAGAATCTTGGCCACCGCCAGCGGTTCGATGTCGGTGTGCACGTCTTCGGCGGCCACCACCAGAATCGCGCGGTCCGCCCCCATCGCCAGCGCGGTGCGCAGGGTTTCCTGAGATTGCTTCACGCCGATCGACACGACGACAATTTCGTCCGCCTTGCCAGCTTCCTTCAGGCGGATCGCCTCTTCGACGGCGATTTCGTCGAAGGGGTTCATCGACATTTTCACGTTTGCAAGATCGACACCTGATCCGTCCGCTTTCACACGAACTTTCACGTTGTAGTCGATCACGCGCTTCACAGGCACAAGCACCTTCATTGGCGTGTCTCTCCCAATTAGGCCCCGGATGGGGCGGTCTCAGTTCCACACCCGTTTACCGGGTCAAGGGCGCTGAAAACAGCGCAAAATCGTCACGTTCTGTCCAAAGGACGCCGCGTTTTTTGCTTTTGACGGGGATTCGTTACGAGAATGTTTCCGATATGTGGCATGTCACCGGTGTCGCGGCGGGTCTATCGGTTGGCACCCGGCACCCAAAGCACGTCGGCCTTGCCGTCGTCATTGGCCACGCGCGCGGCGACAAAGCACCAGTCGGACAGGCGGTTCAGGTATTTCACCGCCACCGGGTTCACGTCCTCCTGCGCGGCCAGTTCGGTGGCCAGGCGTTCCGCGCGGCGGCTGACCGTGCGCGACAGGTGCAGATGTGCAGCCAGGGCGGACCCGCCGGGCAGGATGAAACTGCGCAGCGGTTCCAGCGCCTTGTTCATCGCGTCGATCTCGGCCTCCAGCCGGTCGACCTGCTCCTGCGCCATGCGCAGGGGTGGGTATTCAGCCTCGGCATCCTTGGCCATTTCTGGGCGGCATAGATCCGCGCCAAGGTCAAACAGATCGTTCTGGATGCGGGCAAGGGCAGCGTCTGTGTCCCCCTCGGCGTGCAGTCGCGCCAAACCGATCGTGGCATTGGTTTCATCCACGGTGCCATAGGCATCCACGCGGGCTGAATGCTTGGCCACGCGCGATCCGTCGCCCAAAGCGGTTTCGCCCTTGTCCCCGGTACGGGTGTAAATCTTGTTCAGAACAACCATCAGCCATTACCTCCGCGCAGCCAGACAAACAGAAGGATCAGTGCAATGGCGATGGCCTGCGCCGCGACCCGCCACCGCATCATCTTGTTGGAGTATTTCCGCGACGTCTCGCCGCCGATTCCAAACGATCCGATGCCCAGCATCAGGATGATGACCACGGCGCCGCAGGCAACGGCAACAATCAGAAATAACGGGTCGTCGAACATGAAATATCCTCGGGTTCAGTTCCTGATGAGATAGCGCCGTGACGCCAAAAAGGCGAGGGGCAATCGGCTGCGCTTAGCCGTTGGGTGTCAGGCGATCCCCCACCCGGGTCGATAGAACCCGCCGGGCAATCCCTGCGATGCGGGTCGCCGTGGTGACGTAATAACGCGGCTTTGGATTCGGGCTTTCCAGCGCATGGATCAGCTTATCAGTGACCGCTGACGGCGGCAGTTCGAATCGGTCGGGCGTGCCGCTGTCGTCATATAGCCGCTCACGCAGTTTGGCATAGAGGTTGCGGCGCGAGCTGTTTTCCCAGTCTATCCAGCGTTCGAAATGCGGTTGTGCGTTCTGGCGGATTTTCGTGGTGATCGGGCCGGGCTCGATCAGGATCACCTTGATGTTGGTGCTTCGCATCTCAAGCCGCAGCGTGTCGGTCAGGCCCTCCAACGCGAATTTTGACGCCACATACGCCCCGCGCCACGGCATGGCCGCAAACCCCAGAACGGACGAGTTGTTGACCACCCGCCCATATCCCTGCGCCCGCATCACCGGCAGGGCAAGGCGGGTCAGGTGGTGATAGCCAAACAGGTTCGTTTCAAAAATCGACCGCAGAGCATCGGTGGGCAGGTCTTCGACAGCACCGGGAATCGCAAACGCCCCGTTGTTGAACAGCGCGTCCAGTGTGCCGCCGGTGCGGTTCAGAACCTCGGCCATGGCGGCGTCCATGCTGGCAGCATCCGCGTGATCCAGGACGACGCTTTCCAGCCCTTCGGCACGCAGTCGTTCGCAGTCTGCGTCTTTCCGGCAAGTGGCAAAGACCCGCCAGCCGCGTTTGGCCAACGCGTGCGCCGCGTCATAGCCGATACCCGACGAGCACCCGGTGATCAGGATGGATTTTGTTGGTGTGGTCATGTGGTGATCCCTGTTTCGCGCAGGCAGCACTAAGGCGGTCTGGCGCGATGGGGTCAACGGAAAATGACGCGCACCTGTGGTCGGCCGCGTCATTCGGGGCTGATTTCAGGCATTTGCCGGACGGTTAAAGCTGCGACACCAGAAAACGCGTTGCCATGAAACCCCGCGCACCGGTGTCCACCACTTTGATCTGGCTCCACCCGCTGGCGGTTGTGCCCATGTCGTAAACCTCGGTCCCGTAGGTCAATTTTGCCACGACACCATGTTTGGTCGACGGCCCGGCGCGCATGTTCACGGTTGTGCCGCTGACAAAGACCGTAGGAAAGGCGTCGGTGGTCAGGCTGGCCGCAGCCGGGGTTGCGGTTGTGATGTTTGACGCCATCTTTCGCGCCTGAGCTTCGGCAAGTTCCGCAGGCGTTTGTGGCGTCGACGCGCTTGCCAGAGTGACTGGCACTGCCACAAGGCGCGCAGGTGCCGCCGCTTTCGGCGCTTGAACCGCCGGGGTTGCATTTGCGGTTGCGATAATTTCACCTTCGGCAGTTTCAGGCGAGCCTGCGATCCCCGGGTCGAGTGCGGCTGACACCGGCACGATCGTGTCTTGTGCAATGGTTGGTTCGCGCCCGATCCGGTCAACGGGCAGACCGTCATCGCGGCCGAAATGCAGCATCGCCACGCCGAGCGCCCCGAGTGTCAGGCAGCTTAGTTTGATAATCCCCATCTTAAATCCCCTTTAAACCATTTACCCTTGGTGAGATCTTTTTGATCTTCTGTTCAATCGCTTAACGCACGACCCCTGTCTTGGTTCCGTATGTCAGCCCTTGCAGACAACGTATAAGCAGGAGTTCGTCAGCTTGGTGTTAAAATGAACACCGTGTCTTGTAATAATATCAGGGGAAAGTTCGTCGACCTTTCCCGCAGCAGCTTTACCCTTCCGACAGCACTCGATACACAACAATTATGAACGAATTGACCGATGACAGCAACGAAAACTCCCCAACCTTGTCCGAGCCGTTGCGCCGGGCGATCGGGGATCGCTACCTGACCTATGCCCTGTCAACCATCATGCACCGGGCTTTGCCCGACGCGCGCGATGGTCTGAAACCGGTGCACCGCCGCATCCTTTACGCGATGTCGCGGCTGAAGCTGGCATCTGGTGGCAAGTTTGTGAAATCCGCCAAGATTTCTGGTGACACGATGGGGGATTTCCACCCCCACGGGGACGCGGCAATCTATGACGCGATGGCGCGTTTGGCGCAGGATTTCGCGGTGCGCTATCCGCTGGTCGACGGGCAGGGGAACTTCGGCAATATCGACGGTGATAATCCGGCCGCCAGCCGGTACACCGAAGCGCGCATGACCTTCGTTGCCGAGGCCATGTTGCAGGGGCTGGACGAAAACGCGGTCGATTTTCGCGACAACTATGACGGGCGCCTGACGGAACCGGTGGTTCTGCCCGCCGAGTTTCCGAATCTGTTGGCCAATGGCTCGTCCGGGATTGCCGTCGGCATGGCCACAAACATCCCGCCGCACAATATTGCCGAGCTGATCGACGCCTGCCTGCATCTGATCAAGGTGCCCGATGCACGGGACGATACGCTGTTGAATTATGTGCCCGGCCCGGATTTCCCGACCGGCGGCGTGATCGTCGAGCCGCGTGAAAACATTGCGCAGGCCTATCGCACCGGGCGCGGGTCATTCCGGCTGCGCTGCACGTGGGAGGTCGAGGATTTGGGCCGTGGCCAGTGGCAGGTCGTTGTAACCGAGATTCCGTATCAGGTTCAAAAGTCGAAGCTGATCGAAAAGATCGCCGAGTTGATCCAGACCAAGAAGGTCCCGATTCTTGGCGATATTCGCGACGAAAGCGCCGACGATATCCGCATCGTGCTGGAGCCGAAATCCAAGAACGTCGATGCCGAGCTTTTGATGAACCTGATGTTCCGCAATTCGGACCTTGAGACGCGGTTCAGCCTGAACATGAACGTGCTGATCGACGGTGTGACGCCGAAAGTCTGTTCGATGAAAGAGGTGCTGCGCGCCTTTCTTGACCATCGCCGGGACGTGCTGCTGCGGCGCTCGACCCACCGGATGGAAAAGATCGACCATCGGCTTGAAGTATTGGAAGGCTTCATTGTCGCGTTCCTGAACCTTGATCGCGTGATCGACATCATCCGCTATGACGACGACCCCAAACCCGCCCTGATGCGCGAGGATTGGGGCCGTGACCACGTCCGCGCCATGAGCGAAGTGGATTATGTCAGCCCGCCCCCCGGCGAAGGCGAGTTGTCCGAAGTTCAGGTCGACGCCATCCTGAACATGCGTCTGCGCAGCTTGCGTCGTTTGGAAGAAATCGAACTTGTGCGCGAACGCGACGAGCTGATGGAAGAGCGCGCAGGGCTTGAGGATCTGCTGGACAGCGAAAGCCTGCAATGGGCGCGCATTTCCGAGCAGTTGAAAGAAACCAAGAAGCTGTTTGGCAAGGATTACGAAGGCGGCGCCCGGCGCACCCAGTTCGCCGAGGCGGGCGAGGTCGAGGATGTGCCGTTGGAAGCGATGATCGAGAAGGAGCCGATCACCGTGGTCTGCTCGCAAATGGGGTGGATACGCGCCATGTCAGGCCATATCGACCTGACGCGTGAACTGAAGTTCCGCGATGGCGACGGCCCCCGCTTCATCTTCCATGCTGAAACCACCGACAAGTTGCTTGTCTTTGATTCGAACGGCAAGTTCTTCACCCTGTCGGCGGCCAACCTGCCCGGCGGGCGCGGCATGGGCGAACCCCTGCGCCTGATGGTTGATCTGCCGAACGAGGCTGAAATCGTGGACCTGTTCATCCACCAACCGGGGCGGCGCTTGCTGGTGGCCTCGACCGCGGGCAACGGGTTTATCGTCGGTGAAGATGATGTGCTGGCGCAGACCAAGAATGGCAAACAGGTGCTGAATGTGGGCGATGCGCGTGCCAAGATCTGCAAGCCGGTCGAAGGCGATCACGTCGCGATTGTATCCGAGAACCGCAAGCTCCTGGTCTTCCCGGTGGCCGAGATCAACGAGATGACACGCGGCAAAGGTGTGCGGCTTCAGAAATACCACAGCGCGCGCGGCAAACAGGGTGTGCTTGAGCTGGACGGCGGATTGTCTGACCTCAAGACCTTTGACTGGGAGGTTGGCCTGTCCTGGCCCGCCACGGGCGACCGCACCCGGACCGAGGCAGACATGTCGCCTTGGCTGGGCAAGCGGGCAGGGGTCGGCAAAGCGCCGCCGCATGGCTTCCCGCGTGACAACAAGTTTGACTGACCGATGCCGCCCACCAATCTGAACATCATGTATTCCGGGCGCAAAGGTCCGATGTTGGGATTGGCGCTGCGAACCGGGTTGCTGACCATCCTGACGCTTGGTTTCTATCGCTTCTGGGCCAAGACACGCTTGCGGCGGTATTACTGGAGCGCCATTCGCCCCGGAGGCATCCCGCTGGAATATGTGGGCGACCCGTTGGAAAAGCTGCTCGGTTTTCTGGTCGCCGTGGTGTTCATGGCGTTTTATATCGGGGTGGTGAACCTGATCCTGATGTATATCAGCTTTGCCTGGTTGCAGGGAAATGTCGCGGCCTATCTGCTCAGCCTTGCGGGTCTCGCCCCCATCATCTTTTTCGCGCAGTACCGCGCGCGCAGGTACATTCTGGCCCGCACCCGTTGGCGCGGCATCCGGTTCGGGTTGGAACCGGGGGCTTGGGGCTATGCGTGGCGGGCGATGGTGCATTGGGGTCTTGCCATTGCAACGCTCGGGCTGGCTTGGCCACTGACCACGCTTTGGCTTGAGAAATACAAGACCAACCACACCTATTTCGGCGACCAGCAGTTTGTGCAGGGCGGGCGGCGCGGGATGTTGTTTGGATCCATGAAGCACGTCTATTACCCGCTGGTCCTGTCAGCCGTGGTTGGCGGCATGGCCGCCGCCTTCGACAACCCGGCCTGGCTCGCGGCGTTTCTGCTGACCGTGCCGTGGGGCATCTATGGCCTGGCCTATTGGCGGGCCGACAGCTTCAAGCGACTGACAGAGGCCAAAGAACTGGGCGACATGCGGTTTCGCACAACACCCCGACCCTGGACCATCATCGGCATATATGCGCTGGGCTGGTTCCTGATTTATCTGGTGTTCACCGGATTGGTGCTTGTCGCCACGGGTCTGGTTCTGGTTGCAGTCGGCGGCGGGAGCTTTGACCTTGAAAACCCGGATCAGATTGAAGCGATGATGGCCGCCGGTGCCCCGATCATGATCCTGATCTATTTCGCGATCTTCCTGGGCTATCGCGCCATGACCCATGCCTGGATCACCCTGCCCATCACCGCACATTTCGCCGAGGTGACGCGGATCGTGAATGCCGGTGACCTGCACCAGATCACCCAACGCGACCGTGATGAATTTGCCGAAGCAGAGGGCTTCGCCGAAGCCTTGGATGTGGGGGCCGCGATATGATCGGCACCCCCACGGCCTCCGTCGTATTCGCGGATTTCGTTGCAGGCGACCGCGCGGTCCTGACCCGTGTTTCGGTGCGCTTGCAGACCGAAGGGGTCGAACTTACCCTGCCCGATGGCCAAATGCAGATCTGGCCTTGGGCTGACGTGCGGGCCGAACCCGATCAGGCCAACACGGAAACACTGGTGATCAGCCGTACTGGCGACAGGCTTTCGCGGCTTTATCTGCGCGACAAGACCCTGCAATCGCAACTGCGCGCCCGCGCGCCACGCCTTGGGAAACGTGACCGGGTGATCACGTTTCCCAAATTGATGGCCTGGGCCGGTGGGGCGGTCGTATCCGTCGCGGCGATCATCTTCGTGCTGGTCCCGATGATGGCGGCCCAACTGGCTGTCATGCTGCCGCCCGAGGGCGAGAAGGCGCTGGGGGACACCACATTTGAACAGATCCGCATGGCGCTGGACGAAACGGGGCTGGTCGGCACGCCGATCTGCGACGCCCCGGCGGGCAATGCGGCGATGCAGGCGATGTATGACAAGCTGAACCCTGCCTCGGACCTGCCATATGACGTGCAGATCCACATTCTGGATCATGATATGGTCAACGCCTTTGCCCTGCCTGGCGGGCGCGTCGTCTTTTTCCGGGGCTTGATCGAGCAGGCCGAAAACCCTGAAGAGATTGCCGCCGTGCTGGCGCATGAAATCGGCCATGTGGTCAACCGCGACCCGACCCGTGACGCGCTTCGCTCGGCGGGGTCGCTGGGTGTACTGGGCCTTCTGTTCGGTGATTTCGCCGGGGGAACGATAGCGTTGTTTCTGGCCAACCAACTGATCAACGCCTCCTACAGTCAGTCTGCCGAAGCAGCGGCAGATATTTATGCCCATGAGTTGCTGGACAAGGCGGGTGTATCGCCTGCTGCGCTGGGCACAATGTTTGAACGCCTGCTGGCGGAACATGGCGACGCGGAAGGGATCGTCGCGCATTTCATGTCGCATCCGCAGATGGGCAAACGGATCGCGGCGGCGCAGGACGCTGTTGTCGAAGGGCGAAGCTATGGCGCGGTGTTGAAGCCGGAAGCCTGGCGGTCGTTGCAAACGGTGTGCCAGAATGGATCGGCCGTGCAACCCGACACGAATCTGCCGGACAAGAAGGCTTGGCCTGACGGTGACTAGAGGAAGGTCGCGGCGCGTTTCCCGGGGCGGACATTCCCAAATGAAACAATCTTGGCTTTCCGCGCGATCCGGGTCACGCAAGTCTTGATTTTCCCCGCGCGACCGAGTAGTGAGCGCGCGATAATGAATCCGGGTTCGGCGCAACCCCATCAGATACAAGGCTTATGGCACATGGCTAAGGAAAAGTTTGAACGCTCCAAACCGCACGTCAACATCGGCACGATTGGCCACGTTGACCACGGCAAGACGACGCTGACCGCTGCGA
>NZ_JALPQE010000006.1:0-180028 GCF_023195575.1 Aliiroseovarius sp. S2029 | reverse complement strand
TTCAAGCATGGCGCGACGGCGACTCAGCATATCTGTCCGGCGATAGGCGCGCTCTACCTCGCTGCCGACCGTATGCGCCAGCGCGAGCTCGGCCAGAACATGGTCATAGCCGTTCTCAGCCGCCCAATCGCGAAAGGTGGACCGCAATCCATGCGGCACCGCTGGACGACCCGAACGGGCGTCGAGATAACCGACACCGCCTGCCTTTTCCTCGGTCTTTTGCATTTTGCGCATGACGGCGGACAGCGACATATCCGATAGCATTCCACCTTGCGGCGCAAAGAACACAAACGCGCTGCCTTCCAGGCGCGGCAAGTCGCGCAATAGCTTGACCGCCTGATCCGGCAACGGCACGCGATGTTCACGCCCTGCCTTCATGCGATCCGCAGGAATGACCCACAGAGCTTCATCCAAATCCACCTCGTCCCAGGTCATGCCCCGAACCTCGCCTGAGCGCGCGGCGGTCAGGCAAAGAAATTGCAAAGCACGGGCCGAATTGCCGCCGCGCCTGGCAAGGGCGTCCCACCAGCGCGGAGCGTCCTTGAGCGTGAGCGCGGCATGGTGGCGGGTTTTGGTGATCTTCTCGGGCTTGGGCAGAAGCTCGGACAGATACCCTTTGTAGCGCGCCGGGTTGTCGCTCTTGCGATGGTTGGCAACAATGGCCCAATCAAATACTTTCTCAATCCGTCCTCGCAAGCGCTTGGCCGTTTCCGTCTTGGTCAACCAGATCGGCTCCAGGATGCGCAACACGTCCTGCACATTTACCCCTTCCATCGACATATGCCCGATGACCGGCATCGCATAGTTGTCCAGGGTCGAACGCCATTGCTTGCGGTGCTTGTCATTGCGAAACTCCTTGAGCTTGATCTCAAGATAACGATCCACAGCATTGGCAAACGTCATGTTGCCCTTGTTTATGTTGCGCTCGACGCGCGGGTCTTTGCCATTGCGCACCATGCGCTTGTTCTCAAGCGCATCCTCGCGTGCCATTGCCAGGGTGCAAATCGGATAGCTGCCCAGCCCCAATTCGACGCGTTTGCCGCCGACAACCACCCGCTGCACCCATTGCTTGCGCCCCGCCTTGTCGATCCGTAGGTAAAGCCCGGTGCCTTTGCCATCGTGATACTTGCCAGGCTCCCGCGCTTTGTTCACGAAGGCGGCTGTGAGGCCTGAATTTGGCCCCCGTCGGGTTGAAGTCGCCACAAATGTATCCCCCATGTTATCCCCCAATAAATGCCGGATATAGTGGGAATGTGCAAGACCCTATGGGAACTCGAATTCAGCTATATATCTATAATTAAAAGGATAATAATGGACGTTGTGGGATCGGATCGCACCGTATTATGGCTGCCTTCCTGTCCGCCACTTGCATATTGCAAACCCGAAAAAAGTCCCTCGCGGGGCTTTTCTCTTTATGTGCCAAAGGGGTTTGCAGGGACCATACGCCCTTCTAAGACAGCGCAGCCACGCGAGATCGGTCTCCGAGCGCCCACAGTCTCATTCCGCCCGCCCTTCGTTCTCGGCGAGACGGGATCAAAATCCCCTATAATTCAGTGAACTGACGGGATCGCGTTGCGCCTGTGTTTAGCTGGTTCCGACTTGTTTCGATGGAGACGGAGACGCGACACGGGCGGCGTTGTGGTTGGTATGTCTTTGAAGTATTGCGCGAAGTCTCTGATGACAAAGAGGCTTTCCGCCCATAGCCTAGCGACATGTCGAATGGGCCTTGGACAGACGAAGAAAACGATCTGATCGTCGCAGATTACTTTGCGATGCTGACCGAGGACATCGCAGGGCACCGCTATAACAAGGCCGAGCACCGGCGGGGACTTCTGCCGCAGTTGAAAGATCGGTCCGAGGGATCGGTCGAGTTCAAGCATCAGAACATCAGCGCAGTGCTCAAGGGGCTCGGGGAAGACTGGATCCCGGGCTACAAGCCTGCGTTCAATTTCCAGATGACATTAGTGGATGCCGTGGCGCGCTGGCTGGCGCTGAACCCGGCTTGGCTTGGTCGCCGTCCTGCTGCGCGACCGCCGACCGGCCTGGCTGACGCCGCGCCGATCTGGATCGGGCCACCGCCGACGCTGTCGAACCAGCCACCGCCACAGGAGCTGGAGCAAATGCTGCACATCGCGCGAAAGTTCGATGTCGCGGCGAGAGACGAACGAAACCGCACCATCGGCCGCGCCGGTGAGGAGCGTGTCCTTGCGCACGAACGTGCAGCGCTCAAATCAGCGGGCCGCGACGACCTTGCGCGTAAGGTCCGATGGGTGTCGGAAGAGGATGGCGATGGTGCTGGCTACGATATCGCCAGCTTCTCTCCGGACGGTCGCCCGCGCCTGATCGAGGTCAAGACGACAAATGGTTGGGAACGCACGCCTTTCCATATCAGCCGTAACGAACTGGCCGTGGCCGAGGAGCGGCGCGCGGAATGGTCCCTGTTCCGGCTTTGGAACTTTGCACGTGAGCCGAAGGCGTTCGAGCTGCATCCACCGCTGGACGCACATGTCTCGCTGACCGCGACATCCTTTCAAGCGAGTTTTCATTGAGGATCAGCCACACACCCGCTCAGACTGCTCCCCCCAAGGCCCTCCCGCCAGTAAGCACAGGTTGTAAAGACTGTACACCGATGCCTCGCGACTGCAGGCCAGGCGCTCCAGATCCTCGGATCAAGATAGGCAAGGCGTAGCTGACGGCTGACATGGCGTTCGGCCAAACCAACGGCCTCAGCAAGCTCCTGATTCGTGGCGTACCCGCCAGCGTCCGTGCGACGACGCCAGATTCACGTGCGGCTGACGGCGCGCAGGATGGGGGATCCTGTTCCCGATCCGCGTATGTCACGGTCGGCGGGCGATAAGGTATTCGGTCGCCCAGGATCAAGCGCAGCTTCATGAGGGGGCTCCCATCTCTCGTCCGGTGCTGTTGATGTTACGCAAAGGCAGGGTGGTTGGATCGGATTCTATTCCGCACCGTCCGCATCTGCCTTCATGTCGACACGTCGATCCTCCTTCGCACCGGAGACGCCGGACCACGGGGGGTGGCGGGGCGACTGTTCAGTTCAGGCGACCAGAACACGCACCTTTCGAGCCCGCAGCGCGTCTGACAGGGGTTTTTTAGGCTGTTGATCGCTGATCAGCGTGCCGATGTCGTCAAGCCGGACCACCCGCTCCAGATGGGTGCGGCCAAACTTGCTGGCATCCATCAGGAAATGGTGGTCCGCACTTTGACGCATCATGGCACGTTTGACAGAAGCAAACCCGGCCACCGCTTCGCTGACGCCCGTTTCGCTTAAACCGGCGGCGCCGATGAAACAGGCATCGACATTGTACCCCGCCAGATAGTCACAGGTTTCGGTGCCGATCACCGCGGCCTCGCGAGGCAGGTAATCTCCGGGGGTCAGGCGCACGGACGTCGCGGGGCTCTGGCCCAGGATCATCGCCACCTGCACGCTGTTGGTGATCACCGTCGCACGCGTTTGTAGAAAGGCCAGCGCCCGCGCAAATTCCATGGTGGTCGCGCCTGCATCCACCATGATCGAGGTGCCCTCGCTCACAAGCGAGGCGGCAAAGCGGCCAAGACGCTCGCGTTCGGCCACGCGTTCGTGGCGGCGTTCGTCCAGGTCACGATGCGACCCTGGGTGGCGTGCCGACGCCCCGCCATGGGCGCGTTGCAACAGGCCGTCGCGGCCAAGGTCTTCGATATCGCGGCGCACGGTTTCGGTGGTCACACCAAACTGCCGGGCCAGATCAGCAACCCGGACATGGGGCTTCAGCTTCAGCTCCAGCAGGATCTGGTCGTGCCGTTCCTGCTTTTTGTAGCGTCGGTTGCTCAAGGGGTGTCCGCCTTTACGCTGATGCTGTTTCGGCCCGTTCGGGGTCAATTTACTTTGGCTTTCCAAAATTTGCACATGATTTATCTTGCATATCGCAAATATCGGTGGTGTCATCCCCACAACTGAGCCCGGCGTGTCGGGCGCAGACAGAACAATCTGGGAGGATCAAGACATGCACAAACAGACCGCATATGGAACGACGTTGCTGGCGGCGATTGCCTTTGCCGCAGGCGCGGCCATGGCGCAGGACGAAACCGCCGCGTTGGACAGTCAATACACCGATGCCGATGGTGATCTGGTGGCCGATGCGCCAACCGACCCCAGCCTGCTGAAAGACCCCGACACGCTCGTCTTCGCCTATACGCCGGTGGAAGACCCGGCGATCTATGAAGACATCTGGAACCCGTTCATCGAACATCTGGAAGAGGTGACGGGAAAGGACGTGCAGTTCTTCGCCGTGCAATCCAACTCGGCCGAGGTCGAGGCGATGCGCTCGGGCCGTTTGCACATCGCGGGTTTCTCGACCGGGCCTACGCCGTTTGCGGTGAACCTGGCCGGTGCGGTGCCCTTTGCGATCATGGGCGGGGATGACGGGCAATTTGGCTATAAGCTGCAAATCTATACCCAAGCCGACAGCGACATCAAAGAGGTCGCCGATATGGCGGGTAAGCGCATCGCGCACACCTCGCCCACGTCGAACTCGGGCAATCTGGCGCCGCGCGCGCTGTTCCCCGATCTGGGCGTCGTGCCGGATCAGGATTACGAGGTCAGCTATTCGGGATCACATGACCAGTCGATGCTGGGCGTCGTTGCTGGTGACTATGACGCGGCCCCGGTGGCGTCCGAAGTGGTCGACCGGATGGCCGAACGCGGGCTTTATGACCCGGCCGATGTGCGCATCGTGTGGGAAAGCGACCCCTTCCCGACCACGTCCTATGCCTATGCCCACGATCTGACGCCGGAGTTGAAAGAGAAGATCGAAGAAGCCTTCTTCACCTTTGAATTCGCCGGTACGGCCTTGGGGGACGAGTTCACGGGGGTCAGCAAATTCATCCCGATCACCTATAAGGATCAGTGGAAAGTGATCCGCCAGATCCAGAAGGCGAACGGTGTGGAATACACGCCCGAAGGCCTCGCGGCGGAATAAGACCTGCGCGTTCGGGGCCGGTGCAATAGTATCGGCCCCATCAAGGAGTCAGCATATGTTGAAAATCACCGACCTGGTCAAACGCTACGGCAAGGGCGACCCGGTTCTGAAAAACCTCGACCTGACGATCGAGGGCGAAAGCGTCGTGTCCATCATCGGATCCTCCGGGGCAGGGAAATCGACGCTTCTGCGCTGCATCAACCGACTGGTGGAGCCCACGTCGGGCAGTATCGAGCTGAACGGAACCGAACTGACGACCCTGCATGGGCGCGAACTGCGCGCCGCGCGGCGCAAGATCGGGATGGTGTTTCAAAGCTTCAACCTGGTGGATCGCCTGACGGTGATGGAAAACGTGCAATCCGGGCGGCTTGGCTATATCTCGACCTGGGCGGCCGTGATGCGCCGCTATCCGAAAAAGGACATTCGCCGCGCTTACGAATTGATGGAGCGGGTGGGCATCGCGCATTATGCCGACAAACGCGCGGATGAGCTGTCCGGCGGCGAACGGCAGCGCGTCGGCGTGGTGCGCGCCCTGATGCAAGACCCTGAAATCCTGCTGGCGGACGAACCCACCGCGTCGCTGGACCCCAAGACCTCCGAGCAGATCATGGGGTTGCTGCGCGATCTGGCGGGCGAGCTGAAACTGCCGGTCCTGATCAATATTCACAACGTGACCGAGGCCAAGATCTATACCGACCGTATCGTCGGGATGCGCTATGGCCGGATCATCTTTGACGACATACCGGACAATCTGGATCAGGAGGCGATGGACCAGATCTATTCCGGCAGCCCCCATGCCGACCGCAAGACCGACATGAAAGAAGCGTCATGAGCAGCACGCCGGACACGCCCGATACCTGGCGCAAGCCCCCCTTCATCGCCAATCGCTGGCTGCGTTGGGCCGTTTATCTGGGGATCATCACCTATATCCTCTGGGTGGGCGCCAGCATGCCCATCGACTGGGAGCGGGTCGCAGACGGCCTTGGCCGGGCCAAACGGATCTTCGGTGGCGCCTTCCCCCCCAGCTTCGAACGCAGCGGGCTGTTGATTGATGGATTTCTGGAAAGCCTGAAAATTGCGCTTCTGGCGACCGCAGGCGGTGTCGCCCTGTCTGTCCCGATTGCCTTCATGGCGGCGCGCAATATCGCGCCTTTGCCGATCTATTATCTTGGCCGGGCGATCATCATCATCGCGCGCAGTTTTCACCCGGTGATCGTCGCGATCATCTTCGTGAAGGCGGTGGGGTTTGGCCCATTTGCGGGCGTGTTGACACTGATCGTCTATTCCATCGGTTTCGTCGCCAAGATGCTGGCCGAACGGATCGAGGAAATCGACTTTGGTCAGGTCGAGGCGATGCGCGCCGCCGGTGCGCCGTACCTGTCGACGCTGGTCTATGCCATCGTGCCGCAGATCATGCCGCGCCAGATCGGCCTGTCGATCTATCAGCTTGATTCCAACCTGCGCGCCTCCGCCGTTGTGGGCATCGTTGGTGCGGGCGGCATCGGGGCCACGCTGGCCAATGCGTTCGGGCGCTATGACTATGACTTCGCGCTGGCCATCACCATTGTGATCGTAGGCGCGATCCTGATCTCGGAAGGGATCAGCGGCATGATCAGGAAGCGCATTTCATGAGCACGATTGCCGAAAAATTCGGGCGCGAGGACTGGTCGCGATTCACCCCCCGGCAGCGCCTGCAACGCTATGCGATCTTCGCCCTCAGCGCGCTGGTGCTGGGCTGGGCCTTGGGGTCGATTGACGTGATCTGGGCCTGGGTCTGGGATGCGCCCGAACAGATGGGCGATCTGTTCGCCCGCATGTATCCGCCCGACCCCAGCAATCTGGGCGACATCCTGCGCGTGCTTCTGGAAACGGTGAACATCGCCACCTTTGCGACGGCACTTGGCGTCGTGGTGTCGCTGCCGGTTGCCTATCTGGCGGCGCAGAACACCACACCCAACCGCGCAACCCTGTGGCTGGGACGGCTGATCCTTGTCACCTCGCGCTCTGTCAACACGATCATCTGGGCGCTGTTGTTCGTGGCGATCTTCGGCCCCGGCGTGGTGGCCGGGATTCTGGCCATCATGTTCCGATCCATCGGCTTTATCGGCAAGCTGCTGGGCGAGGCGATCGAAGAGATCGACAAACGCCCCGTCGAGGCGCTGGAGGCCACCGGCGCATCCCGTTTCAAAGTGATCGTCTATGCGATCATCCCGCAGGTCATGCCAACCTTCTGGGCCGTGGCGATCCTACGCTGGGACATCAACTTGCGCGAATCCACCGTGCTGGGTCTGGTCGGGGCAGGGGGGATCGGCATCATCCTGCAAGGCGCGATTGATACGTTCAACTGGCCCGAAGCGGCGATGGTTCTGCTTGCGATCCTGGCCCTTGTGGTGCTGGGCGAGGTCGTGTCGGCCTTCCTGCGCCGCCGCATCCTGTAGGGCACAGGTTGTGAACCGGATGACAACGACAGACGCCGCGACCGCGTTCGACGCCTATCTGTCGGTGCGTCACCGTCTGCCCGACGCCGGGTTCGATACGCAACCCCAAACGGCATTCACGCTTGAGGGCATTGCGGACCCATACGACCTGATCCTGTTCGATGCCTACGGCGTTCTGAATGTGGGCGAGACTCCGATTGCCGGGGCCGCCGACCGAATCGCCGCCCTGCGCGCAGCGGGCAAGCGCGTCATGGTGGTGTCCAATTCCGCCGGATACCCCAAGGCGCGGATGATGGAGCGATATGCGCGCCTTGGCTTTGATTTCACGCCCGCCGAAGTCGTCACCAGCCGCGAAGCCCTGCTGGCCCATCTGGCCGCGCAGCCGCCCCTGACATGGGGGATGATGCTGAACATCACCAACGGGACGGACGACCTAAGCGGCATCGACGCGCACGAACTGGGCGACGACCCCATGGCCTATGACGCGGTCGACGGCTTTCTGCTGATCGGCGCGGATGGTTGGACCAATACAAGGCAAGCGATGCTGACGGCAAGCCTGCGCGCCCGTCCCCGCCCTGTCGTCGTCGGCAACCCCGACATCGTCGCCCCCCGCGAAGGCGGGTTGTCGCGTGAACCGGGCTTTTTTGCACACCAACTGGCCGACGCCACCGGCATCGCACCGCGTTTTCTGGGCAAACCCTTTCCCGAGATTTTCGACCTGGCTCTGGCGCGTCATACACCCACCCCGCACCCGTCCCGCGTGTTGATGGTGGGCGACACATTGCACACCGATGTGCTGGGCGGGCGGCATATGGGGTTTGCCACGGCGTTGGTGATGGATCACGGGTTGCTGACTGGTATGGACGCAAATGACGCCATTCAGCGCGCGGCGATCACCCCTGATTTCATCATCGGTCGGATCTGAGCCGGACGCCAGAGCGCAAACGCCGTTCACGGACCCGTCAGGTCTTGGACCAACCTGACAATTCGCTGAAGCGCGGGGTCAGCAGTTCTTGAAGTCGCCCATGATATGACGCCCGTGTCAGGGCAAAAAACAGCCCGACCACGCAATATAAAGGAGAAGATCATGACCCGGAACGCGTCCACCCCCCAAGTCAAGAAACCCCTGTCCCGGCGCGCGGCGATGCTGCGGTTGGGGGGCGTCGCCGTGGCGGCCTATGTCGTGCCCTCGATGACCGTTCTGTCCGCAGCCCATGCCAGCGGTGCCAGCCCGGCCAGCAAAGCCACGCGTCCGAGCCCGACATCGAAGCCCAGCCCGACGTCCAGCCCCAGCCCGACGTCCAGCCCCAGCCCCGCGTCGCAGCCCAGCCCCGCCAGCACCCCCAGCACACCGAGCGGTCCGACCACGCCAACCGGCCCGTCTCCGGTCAGCGGGCCAAGCCGTCCCGACTATTCAAAGATCGTCGACCGCGACAGCTGCGAAGCGGCCGGTGGACGCTTTGATGCCGGTGCAAATACCTGTACGGTGCGCACACGATAATCGGCCCCGGCGCCAACACCGACCCGGCCAAACCGCGACCGCCCTTGGATCAAGGGCGGTCGATTTGGCGGGTCGGGGCGCAAGCAGAAAGGAAATCGCACGTGGCGCGAACCAATCTTGTCACATTTGAAGGTTTGCAGGCCCCAATCGCCTTTCAGGATGCCGCACCGCTTGAGCGACTGGCACAGGTCATTATCCCGTCCTGGCCAAAGGAAGCAGCCCCAGATGGTGCCCCGGACGCACCTTTTGCGCGCCTGTCGCCAGCCGGGAATGACAAGTGGCTGGTCGATATCGCCGCCGAGCCTGATGGCGCGCGCATCTGGGATGATGTGGACGCGCTGTGCGACCTGATATCGGAAATGGCCTGGCAACGACTGCGCGCTGCCCCGGAGCTTCTGTGCCTGCACTGCGCTGCGGTGGCTTTTGGCCCGCGTCTGGTGGTGTTTCCCAACGCAAGACGGGCGGGCAAATCCACCCTGACCATGGCACTGGCACATTTGGGACTGACCGTGTTCACCGATGACTTCCTGCCGGTCGAGATCGAGGCCGAGGACGGTCGCCTGCTTGGAATCGCCAACGGAATCGCGCCCCGCCTGCGCTTGCCTTTGCCTGACGGGTTTTCCGAAGCGTTCCAGACCTGGGTCGCGCATGATCCCGGCCCGGCGAATGCGCGCTATAAATATATGACCGATGTGCCGATCGCCGAGGGCCAGCGCCGCCTTCCGATCGGGGCGGTTGTTGTGCTGGACCGGCAGGACAGCCCCACCGCACCCCGTCTGGTGTCCGCCTCACCTGCCGATGTGATGCAGGTGATGATCCGGCAGAATTTCTCGCGCGATCAACACGCGGGGCGGATCCTGACAGCGGTCGAGGCGGTGACGCAAACGGCGCCTCTGTTTCGCCTGGAATACTCCAGTGCCGAGGAAGCCGCAGACTGGCTTGCCCGGTCGGAGAAACTGCGCGATCTGCCCGAAGCGCGGATCGCGCACGGGGTTTCGGATGAGCTTGTGCAGTCCTATGACCGGGACGCGGCTCCGGGCCAGCCGTTCGATCCTTTGGCGATCTATGCTCGGGCGCCTGGTCTGGTCGAAACCCAGGTCGAGGACGCGTTCTTTCTGGCCGATGCCAATGGGCAGGCGATCCACCAACTGAACCAGGGGTCGCTGGCAATCTGGCGAATCCTGGACGAACCGGCCAGCCTGGACGAGGTGGTCGAGGTCATGTGCGCGGCCTTTCCGCAGATCGACCCGGACCAGATCCGGATTGATGCAACCCAGTGTTTGCAACTGTTTGCACAGGCACGGCTGATTGAAATGGCACGGAATAGCATGGCAGCGTCCCAGATCGACCAGAACGCTCAACACAGCGGGCGCGGATGACGCGCAAAGACCTCATATCCCGTCGTCAGGCGCTGGCCCGCATCGGGCTGGGGGCTGCGACGGCCTATGTGGCCCCGGCAGTGCTGGGGCTGAGCCAGGCGCGCGCCTCGACCGCGTCGCCCGCCAGCCGCGCCACCCCCCCAAGCCCGGCCTCGGCCCCCAGCCGTGCCTCACCGCCCAGCAAAGCCTCGCGCCCCACCGCGCCATCGGGACCATCGGGCAATGACGGACCCGGCGCGGGCAATGGCGGGAGCGGGGGCGGGGGCGGATCTGACGCCCCCTCATCCGTGTCCGGTGCGTCGGGAAGCCGTGACGATTGTCGGGTGTCCCGGTCGGGTGGGCAGATGACGATTTCAAGGCAGGAATACCGGCAGGCGCAGGCGGCAATCCGGCAAGGTCAGGCACGGCCCCTGGGCGAGATCGTGCGGATCGCCCAACGCCGCTATCCCGGCCAGCCTGTGCGCGTCGGGTTTTCGACGAATCGGGGCGAACCGCAATACCACATCCAGATCGTCACCGGATCGGGCGAAGTGATCGCCGTAACGATTTCCGCGCGATCGGGCACCATACTCAAGGCACGGAGATGCTGAATGAGGGTCTTGATCGTAGAAGACGAAGCAAAGATATCCGACCTGATCGCGGCCGTTCTGGAAAGCGAAGGGTTCATTGCCGAAGTGGCGCAGGATGGCAAGGAAGGCTGGTTTCTGGGCAGCACCGAAGCCTATGTGGCGGCGATACTGGATATCGGCCTGCCCGAGATGGACGGGTTGTCGGTGCTCAGGAACTGGCGGTCCGAAGGGGTCGACATGCCGGTGATCCTGCTGACGGCGCGCAGTAGCTGGAACGAACGCGTCGCGGGCATCGACGCGGGGGCCGACGACTATCTGGGCAAGCCGTTCCAGATGGAAGAGCTTGTCGCCCGCCTGCGCGCGCTTTTGCGGCGCAGCGGGGCGCAGAAATCCACCGTGCTGGAAACCGGGGATGTGCGGCTGGACATGAAGCGCATGCAGGTCACGCGGGCAGGGCGACCGGTCAAGCTGACCCCGCTGGAATACCGCCTGCTGGCCTATGTCATGCACAATCCGGACCGCGTGATCAGCCAGCCGGAACTGGCCGAAAGCATCTATTCCCGCGACCAGGAACCGGACAGCAACGCGCTTGAGGTGCTGGTGGGCCGGTTGCGGCGCAAGCTGGGCGAGGACATCATCCAAACCCGGCGTGGATTTGGATATGTGTTCACCAGGTCTGAGCCATGACCTCGTCGCTCAGCCTTCGCCTGTTGCTTCTGGCCATGGTGTCCACAAGCGTGGCCCTTGTCTCGACCGCGCTGTTCCTGAACCTGCTGTTTCAGGAGTATTTCGAGGACCGGATCGCGCAGGAGCTGGACACCCACCTGTTCATGATCACGGGCCACCTTGGCATCGACGACACGGGCGCAGTGGCTTTGGCGCCGATAGCCGATCCACGCTTCGATCAGCCCTTGTCCGGCTATTACTGGCAGATCCAGATCAACGACGATCCACCGATGCTGTCGCCCTCGTTCTGGGCCGCACCGCTCGACGTGCCGCGCCCGCAAGCCCATGGTCAGGTGCAATATGACCGGGTCGAGGTCGATGCCGAAACCCAGCTGTCGCTGGCCAGTTGGCGATTGTCGATGGGCGATCCGACACATGCGCAGGACGTGTTCGTGATCGTGGCGATGGATCGCTCTGACATTGATCTGTCGGCGGCGGGGTTTTTCCGCAGTTCCGCACTGTGGCTTGCAATCATGGGGGCGGTTCTGATCCTTGCGGCGTGGTTGCAGGTGCGCCTGGGGTTGAAACCGCTGGAAAAGATCCGCGCCGAGGTCACGCAGATCATGACCTCGTCCAATTCCCGCCTGTCGCACGACTATCCGCGCGAGGTTCAGCCGCTTGCCCGCGAGGTCAACAACCTGCTGGATGCCAACGAGACCGCGTTGGATAAGGCGCGCACCCATTCCGGCAATCTGGCGCACGGGCTGAAAACCCCTCTGACCATCCTGCAGAACGCCGCGCGCACCCTGCGCGGCAAGGGAGAGGCGCAGGTGGCGACCCATATCGAGACCGAGCTTGAGAATATGCGCCACATTGTCGAACGCGAGCTTGCATCGGTGCGCAACAGCGCGACGGCGCGCCGGTACAGCCGCGTGAAACCGTCTGCCCAGCGGTTGGTGAATGTGCTGAAGCAACAGCCGAACGCCGCGCATATCTCATGGGAACTCGACGTGGTGGACGACGTTCTGGCCCCGTTCGACCCGCACGACCTGACCGAGTTGCTGGGCAACCTGATGGACAATGCGATGAAATGGACGCGGGATCACATCCGCGTGTCCGCAACGCATGACGGGGATCGGGACGTGCTGCGCATCGACGACAACGGTCCGGGAATTTCAGAAAGCCTTCGGGGCCAGGTGCTGGAGCGGGGAAAACAACTGTCGGACGATCAGACCCGCGCCGCCACGGAGGCTGACGCGCAAGCGGTGTCAGAGCTGGGGGCCGGGCTTGGCTTGACGATCGTTCACGACATGGCAAAGACGGCCGGATGCACGCTGGAGCTGTCCCGCAGCCCATCCGGCGGGTTGTCGGTCAGGCTGAGTTGGCCCCGATTTACCCCCTGAACAGCCTGTGAACCCCAATTGCGCCGCGCTCGGACATCTTGCGCGGCGCACCGGAGGGGCTTGACCATACGGTTGCGAATTGTCTGCCGTTGGAGATTGCCAGTGCCGGGGCCAAATCACGCTGGTTTGGACCTTGGGTTGATTGTCAATGGTTTGAGTGCAAGACTGGCGCCGACAGACGGGTCGTCTGCCCGGCATTCGCGCCGGCAACAGATGCGGCCGGTTTGCATTGTCGTGACGTGACCGTCACGGCACCCGGCAACAAGCGGCAATCCATTGCCGTCGGATACAGGAGGGACAATGTTCAAGAAAATCGTATCACCGGTCGATCTTGCCCATGTCGACAAACTTGAAAAAGCGTTGGCGGTCACGGGCGAATTGGCCCGGACCTACGGGGCCGAGGTCTGCTTTGTCGGTGTCACAGGGTCCACGCCCAGCGAACTGGCCCGCACGCCAGAAGAATATCGCAAGCAACTTGAGAGTTTTGCCGCTGAACAGCGCACGACTCTGGGGGTGCCGACATCAAGCCACGCGATCGTCAGCCACGATCCGGCGGTGCAGATGAATCAGGAGCTTGAGGACGCGGTGACCGAAATCGGGGCCGATTTGGTCGTTATGGCGACACATCCCCCCGGCGTGAGCGACTATTTTTGGTCTGGTCACGGGGCTCATCTGGCCGCGCACAGCGCCGCCTCGGTCATGCTGATCCGTGGCTGATCGCGCGCATTCCACGCGCACACAAAAAACAGAAAGGACGCCGTATGGTCGACCAATCACCCGACACGGAGGAGCTTGAGGGCATACCCAGCCCGGATGGCACCACCCAACTTATTGAAACAGAATATGAAATAGGAGAGGACAACGTCGAAGGCAGTCTTGGACCCTTCGGCTTTGACATTCACAACCCGGTCTTTCTGATCTCGGGTCTTTCGATCGTCGCCTTCGTGTTCTACACGCTGGCGCTGCCCGAGCAGTCAAACGCGCTGTTCAGCTGGCTGTTCGGCGCCGTGACAAAGGGCTTTGACTGGTTCTTTCTTGGCGCTGCCAACATCTTTGTCCTGTTCTGCCTTGTGCTGATCGTCACCCCGTGGGGGAATGTGCGTCTTGGCGGGACCGAGGCGACACCCGATTACAGCTATATCGGGTGGTTCGCGATGTTGTTTGCAGCCGGTATGGGCATCGGGCTGATGTTCTATGGTGTCTCTGAGCCAATGAGCCACTTCTCGTCCTCGTTGGGCGGCACCGCGTCTGAGAACGGTGTGCGGACCGACTGGGCTCCGCTTGGAGCTGCCGGCGGGGATACGGATGCTGCCGTACGCCTTGGTATGGCCGCTACGATCTTTCATTGGGGGCTTCACCCCTGGGCGATCTATGCGATTGTGGCGCTGTCGCTGGCCTTGTTTTCCTATAACAAGGGTCTGCCGCTGACGATCCGTTCGGCCTTCTATCCGATTTTCGGGGATGCGGTCTGGGGCTGGGTCGGGCACATCATCGACACGCTGGCGGTGTTTGCCACGCTCTTTGGTTTGGCGACCTCGCTGGGCTTTGGGGCCACGCAGGCGAATGCCGGTCTGAATGAGCTGTTCGGTTTGCCCATCGGGTCGACGACCGAGGTTGTTTTGATCTCGGTCATCACCGCGATTGCGCTGGTCTCGGTGCTGCGTGGGCTTGATGGCGGCGTGAAGGTGCTGTCGGAAATCAACATGGGTCTGGCTTTCCTGCTGCTCTTGTTCGTGTTGCTGGTCGGCCCGACAGTCTATCTGGTGAAGCTGTTCTTCAGCTCGCTGGGAGCATATCTGCAATACCTGCCGGCGCTGTCCAATCCGGTCGGACGTGAAGACGTGAACTTCATGCAGGGCTGGACTTCGTTCTATTGGGCGTGGTGGATCAGTTGGTCCCCCTTCGTGGGCATGTTCATCGCCCGCGTCAGCCGGGGCCGGACGGTGCGCGAGTTCATCATCTGCGTTCTTCTGATCCCGTCGATGGTCTGTGTGCTGTGGATGACCGTTTTCGGCGGCACGGCGCTGCATCAGGTCGTCAATGACGGCTATACGCTGGCGCAGGAAGCCGCGCTGGAGCTCAAGTTGTTCAAGATGCTGGACGTGATGCCGCTGGCTGGCATCACCTCGCTGGTCGGGATCATGCTGGTGGTCGTGTTCTTCGTCACCTCGTCGGATTCCGGTTCGCTGGTGATCGACACGATCACGGCAGGGGGCAAGATCGACGCCCCGGTGCCGCAGCGGGCCTTCTGGTGCATCTTTGAAGGGGCGGTGGCCATTGTGCTTCTGCTCAGCGCGGGCGGGTTGCAGTCGCTGCAATCCATGGTGATTTCCACCGGGCTGCCCTTTACCGTCGTACTGCTTTTGATGTGCGTCGCAATCGGCAAGGGGTTGTCGTCCGAGCGGCGTTCGGTCAAAGACGCCGAATAAAACAACGACAAAGACCGCCTCAATCAAGGCGGTCTTTTCTTTTCTCGGCGCGGTCAGCGTGATCAGAACCTAAGCGACAGGCAGGACATGCCGCCATCCAGTTTGGCGCATTCCGAATTGTTGATTTCCACAACGTCGAACCCGGCCTTGTCCAACATTTCAGCCGTGCGGGGAAAGCCCGCGGGCATCAGCACAAACTGGTTGAAGCGGATGCTGTTGGCCGCGGCCTCTTCCCCATCCGCCACATGTAGAACACGGTAGCCGTCAAAACAGCCCGACGCACCAAGCCGCTGGGTGGACATGATGGTATCCCCATCCAGAAGCGAACAATCGGTCTTGAAATGCAACACGCCCGGCGGGGTAAAAACCTCGCGCAGATTATGCCCCCAATCGCTGACGATCCGGGTCAGTTCGGCAACCCCGGCCGCATCGGTCCGGTCGGAGCGTCCGACAAGGATTTCCCGCCCCGTAACCAGAATGTCGCCCCCTTCGATATGACCCGGTCCGACAATTTCCCGCACGTCGGGATAAAAGTCGCGCAGGGCAGGGGCCATATGCGCCACTTCCCCCATGCGGCTCGGTGCCCCCGGCCGCATCAGAACCGCGCCCTGGGGCAGACACAGTGCCGTGTCTTCGACGAAGACCGCGTCGGGAAAGTCCTCCAGCGGGGGCAGTTCGACCACCTCGGCCCCGGTCTTTTTCAAGGTCGCGACATAATGCGCGTGATCCCTCAGCATCTGGTCAAGGTCCGGCGTGCCGGTGTCTTCGGCGCGCAACCCGTCGGTGATGCTGGCCGAGGGGCTGCGGGTGATGGCGCGGGTGAACTCATAGGTCGGGTCGGTCATCGGGGTCTCGCTTTCTAGTTGGAATGCGCAAGATTGGGGGCGCGGATGTCGATCAGGGTCGGGCCGGATACAGCACGTGCCGCGCCGAGTGCTGCGGCAATCCCATCCGGGCCGCAGCGCCAGAACGGCATCCCGCAGGATCGGGCCACATGCTCGAAATCGGGTGGCGTCGGGTCGCAGCCCACAACGGTCACCCCCGCCGCCTGCATCGAGGTCGCGATTTCCTGATAGCCATGGTTGTTCCAGATCACGAAGGTGATCGGCAGGTTTTCATCCACGGCGCACATCAGCTCGGGCAGGCTGAACTGCGCCCCGCCATCGCCGGTCAGGCAGATCACCGGGGCGCTCGGGTCCGCCATCGCCGCGCCAATCGCCGCCGGAATGCCGTATCCCAGCGCCCCGAACCCGGTTGCGGCATTGAACCAGCCGCCGGGCCGGTCGTGGTCGTAATAGAGGTTTCCGGCATAGATCGGCTGCGCGGAGTCGCCGACGATGATGGCATTGGGAACGGTGTCTCGGACCACGTTCAGAACACGGGTCAGCGCCTGCATCTCGGGGCCGATCTCGTCATAGGCGGTGTGTCGGGTTGCTTCGGCACGCTGGTCCCCGTTCCTATTAACGTCATGGTTTTTGAAATGCGTGCCCAGCGTCGTCAGCACGTGCGTGGCATCGCCAAGGATCGGAACCTCGGCGGGGTGGCGGGCCAGTTGATCGGGGCACAGGTCGATGCGGATCAGGTTGTTCAGCACCGGCAACTTTCCGGTGGCATACATATCGTAATCCGTCGGCCCAAGCTCGGTCCCGACCGCCAGCACCACGTCGGCGGCGTCGATCAGGTCGCGCACCGCGCGAAGGCTGGGGCTGGCCGGGACGCCCAGCGGATGGGCATACATGGCACCACGCGCATTGACGGTCTGCACGACAGGCGCATCCAGCCGTTCGGCGATGTCGCGCAGCGCAAGTGCCGCCGTCCGCGCCCCGCCTCCGGCCAGAATGACAGGCGTGCGCGCTTTCGCCAGCAGATCCGCCGTGCGGGCGAGTGTGGCTGCATCCAACGCGCGTTCAGGCAGGGGGGCAGCGGGCGGCACATCCTGCGTCACCTGCTGCCCCGCCACATCCAGCGGAATGTCGATATGGACCGGGCCGGGACGTCCGGCCTGCATGGCGGCGAATGCGGCATCCAGCGCGGGTGCAAGGCTGTCGGGGCTGCTCACCCGTTCCGACACCAGGGCGACGCTGCGCGCCAATGCCTGCTGGTCGGGTAATTCGTGCAAATGACCCAGACCCTTGCCAAGATCGGGCAGGGCGTTCATGCCCGACACCACCAGCATCGGCACGCTGTCTGCGCGCGCCTGGCCCATTGCGGTCAGCGTGTTGGTCAGGCCCGGCCCGGTGATCACGAAAGCCACGCCGGGCTTGCCGGACACCCGCGCATAGCCATCGGCCATAAACCCGGCGCCCTGTTCATGCCGGGGCGTGACATGACGGATCGACGATTCCGCCAGCCCGCGATACAGCTCGATCGTGTGAACGCCGGGAATGCCGAACACGCAGGTCACATCGCGGTTTTCCAATTCAGCAACAAGGGCTTGTCCGACGGTCTTCATGCTGTCTCGCGGTGCAGATGGGCGGCGTGGTCGATGATCCGGGTACACGCGGTATCAAAGGCATCGTCATCGACGGTCAGGGCGACGCGCACCCATCCGTCCAGCGTGGTGCCGAAAGACGCCCCCGGCATCACCGCGACATGGGCGTGCTCCAGCAGATGCAGGGCATAGGCGTGGCCGCTCATCCCGGTCGAGGACACGTCGATCATGGCAAACATCCCGGCCTGCGGCGTGTGCACCACCAGATCGCTCCCCCCGCCCAACCGGTCGGCAAGGTGACGCGCGCGGGCGGCAAACCGGCGGGCCATGCCCGGGGCCACCTCGGACCCATCGCGCACGGCCTGTTCGGTCATGTCCGCGATAAAGGGCTGGTTGCCGAACAACATGGTCTCGGCCAGCGGCAGCAGCGCATCGGTGAATGCCTCGGGACCGACGCACCAACCGCTGCGAAAGCCGGGTGCGGCATGTGATTTCGAGATCGACGAGACCACAACCACCCGATCCGCAAGCTGAGCGCGTGACAGGGGCGAGGTGAAGGTTTCGCCGTCAAACACCAGGTCTTCATAGACCTCGTCCGAGATGATCCACAGATCATGCTGCAATGCCAGCGCGCCAATGGCGTCGATGTCAGAAGGTGTCAGAATGGACCCGGTGGGATTGTGCGGCGTGGTCAGCAGGATCGCACGGGTTTGGGGCGTGATCCGGGCGGCGATGTCGTCTGCGGCCAGCCGAAAGCCGTTTTCCGGGCGCAGGGGCACGGGCACCATGTCGGCCCCGCTGGCGCGGATCACGCCTTCATAGGTCGCATACATCGGATCACCCACCAGGACCTCGCATCCCGGTTCGGCCAACCCCATCAAAACGGTGAACAACGCGGTTTGCGTGCCGGGAAAGCACATCACCTGATCGGCGCTGATCGCACGCCCTGTCCGGTGTGTATAGCGTTCTGCCAAGGCGCTGCGCAGCCCGGGCTCGCCGCGCCCGTTGGAATAGCCGGTGCGCCCGGCCTGCATGGCCGCGGCTGCCGCGTCGATCAGGGCCGGCGGAGTGGGCACATCAGGTTCGCCAATCGTCAGTTCGATCACATCGCACCCCTTGGCGCGCAAGGCTCTTGCCCGGACGTGAACGTCCCATTTCGCACCGCCCAGACCGGCAAGGCGGCGGGTAATTTCTGCGTATTTCATGATGGATGTCCTGTTTCCTGCAAGTCTAAGCCGATGATCGCGCTGATCGAGCGCAATCCGATCCGGGGCAGCTCTCCCGGTTCAAACGCATCGGGCAGCGCGCCGCCCTCCATCCACAACCCGTCGATCACCGCATTGCAGGCGATCGCCAGATGTCTCAGCTGCGTGGGGGTCGTGGCGATGCCTGCTTCGGCCAGGGCCATGGCGATCAACCCTTCCAGACGGTCGCGAAAATCGTGGTAGGTTTGTTCGTGGATGGCGCGCATCCGCGCATCTTCGCGCACCTTGTTCAGAAAGCTGGCCCAAAGCGAGACCGACGCCGGATCGACCACCGGCGGGCGCAGACCTGCCGTCACAAACGCAGCCAGACGCGCCCGGGCCGTGGCGCCCTGGGATACGTCGGGCGCCGTGGTCAAATCGGTCATGCGCCCCATGTGATACGCATAGGCCGCTGAAATCAGGTCTTCCTTTGATGTGAAATAATGTCGAATCAAGCCTTGCGTGACATTGGCGCGTTCGGCGATGGCGCGCACGGTGGCACCCCGCACCCCGCGTTCGGCAATCAGCGCAAGCGCGGCCTGGATCAACGCGTCCATGCGTTGTTCGGCAGGTTCGCGCCTGAATTTGCGAGGGGTCTGTGTCACCGCATCTCTCGACAGTCTAATTATACGCTTGCATAATTGCGGAAATCGCGGCTTACTACAAGCCGGAAATCGGGGGGGTAATGATGGCAACGCCGGACGTGACGGCCAGCGAAACACCGGTGCAAGCCGAAGAAACCGAAGCCATTCGGGTGACGGATCTGCACAAGTCCTTTGGCACGCTCGAGGTGCTGAAAGGGGTCTCGCTGACGGCGCACAAGGGCGATGTCGTGGCGATCATCGGGGGCAGCGGGTCGGGCAAATCGACCTTTCTGCGCTGCATCAACTTTCTGGAAACGCCCAGCTCTGGCCAGATCGTCATCAATGGCGAAGAGGTGCTGTTGCGTCCCGATGGCACCCCCGTCAAGCGCCGTCAGATCGAACGCATCCGCACGCGGCTGGGCATGGTGTTTCAGGCGTTCAACCTGTGGACCCACCGCACGCTTCTGGAAAACGTGATCGAAGTGCCGGTGTATGTGTTGAAAGTGCCGCGCGACAAGGCGATTGAACGCGCGAAAGAGCTGTTGGAGCGGGTCGGGCTGGGCGACAAGGCCGATACGTTCCCGTCCTACCTGTCCGGCGGGCAGCAGCAGCGGGCGGCGATTGCGCGCGCTTTGGCGGTTGACCCCAGCGTGATGCTGTTTGACGAACCGACCAGCGCACTGGACCCGGAACTTGTGGGCGAGGTGCTGACCGTGATCCGCGATCTGGCGGCGGAGGGGCGTACCATGCTTCTGGTCACGCACGAGATGAAGTTTGCCCGCGAAGTGGCAACCCATGTGGTGTATCTTTTTGAAGGACGGATCGAAGAACAAGGCCCACCTGCCGAGGTGTTCGGCAATCCGCAATCCGCACGGCTGCAACAGTTTCTGAAGACAGTCGGCTGAGAACAATGAAACCAACCAACGGGAGATTACCAATGAAACTCAAGACATACCTGGCCGTGGGCCTTGCCTCATCTCTGCTGGCCGCAGGGACTGCATCGGCCGAAGTCAAGATCGGCATTGCCGCCGAACCCTATCCGCCCTTTGCTTCGCTTGATGCTTCGGGCAACTGGGTTGGCTGGGAAATCGAGGTGGCCGACGCCATTTGCGCAGCGGCGGAACTGGACTGCGTGATTACCCCCGTGGCGTGGGATGGGATCATCCCGTCACTGACCGGCCAGCAGATCGACGCGATCATGGCGTCCATGTCGATCACCGAAGAACGCATGAAAACCATTGATTTCAGCGATCCTTACTACAACACGCCCGCCGTGATCGTGGCCGACAAGTCGATGGATATTGAGCCGACACCGGACTCGCTTGCAGGCAAGATCGTCGGCATTCAGGCATCGACCATCCACCAGACCTATGCCAACACCTATTTCGGGGATGCCGCCGAAATTCGTGTCTATCAGACCCAGGATGAAGCCAATCAGGATCTTGTTGCGGGCCGCATTGACGCCACCCAGGCCGACAGCATTGCGATGGCGGATTTCGTCAACTCGGACGCGGGCCAGTGCTGCGAAATCAAGGGCGCCGTCGCCAATGACGAAGCTATTTTGGGCAAGGGCGTCGGGGCCGGTGTGCGCAAGGGCGATGATGCGCTGCGTGAAAGCCTGAACAAGGGGATCGCCGCCATTCTGGCCGACGGCACTCATGCCGAGATCACGTCGCGCTACTTCACGACCAGCATCTATAGCGAGTAAACCTCGGTTTGGAGCTGATCCTCGACACGCTTGGCCTGGCCAGAAGCGCAGAATTGCTGTCGCTCAGCCCTCCGGGGTGGGGCGGCAACCTTCTGCGCGGCCTTGCCAACTCGCTTCAGATCGCCTTGGGGGCCTTCGGGTTCGGGTTGGTGATCGGGCTGTTCGGCGCGTCGGGAAAACTGCATGGCGGGGTGGTCGTCCGTGACCTCCTTGCTATTTACACAACGGTGATCCGGGCGGTGCCGGAACTGGTGTTGATCCTGATCCTTTATTATGTCGGCACCGACCTGATCAATCAGGCGGCAAGCGCGTTGGGATATGGACGCGTGGAAATCAGCGGTGTGGTGGCGGGCATCTGGGTTTTGGGCATTGTTCAGGGCGCCTATGCGACCGAGGTGCTGCGGGGTGCCATTCAGGCAATCCCGCAAGGCCAGATCGAAGCCGCGCGCGCCTTCGGCATGCCGCCCCTGATGCTGATGCGACGGGTGACGATTCCGGCGATGATGTCCTATGCAACGCCGGGTTTGGCAAACCTGTGGCTGATCGCCACCAAGGACACCGCCCTTCTGGCCATCGTGGGCTTCAGTGAACTGACGCTTGAAACCCGGCAGGCGGCGTCCAGCACCCGCGCCTATTTCACCTTCTTTCTGGCAGCCGGCGCGCTTTACATGATCGTCACGCTGTTTTCCGGTGCGATCTTTGCGCGGATCGAAAAATGGGCGCGCCGCGGTCAGCCATCTTTGCGGGGGGCGGGCAAATGACCGGATGGCGCAGCCTTCTGCAACCGCACCGCATCGTGCTGATGGCGCTGTTTGCCGGGCTGGTGGTCTGGTGCGCGGTCTCGCTTCGCTGGGACTGGATCCCGCAATACACACCGCTGGCGATTGAAGGCGCTTGGCGGACGATCTGGATTTTGGTCGTGACGACGGTGGCCGGGTTTCTTCTGGCCATCCCCCTTGGCCTCGCGCAGGCGGTCGGGCCTTGGTATCTGTCGGCACCGGCCAAAACGTTCTGCACAATTATTCGCGGCACGCCGCTTTTGCTGCAAATCTGGTTGCTCTACTACGGGCTGGGCTCGCTGTTCCCGCAAATCCCGTGGATCCGTGGCAGCGAGCTGTGGCCCTATCTGCGGCAGGCCTGGCCCTATGCGGTGCTGGCCTTGACCCTGTCTTATGCGGGCTACGAAGGCGAGGTGATGCGCGGTGCGTTCGCAGGCGTCAACAAGGGCCAGTTAGAGGCCGCAAACGCATTCGGCATGCCCCGTTTCACCATGTTCCGCCGCATCTGGTTGCCGCAGGCGATCCGCAATGTCCTGCCGACGCTGGGGGGTGAGACCATCCTGCAACTCAAGGCGACCCCACTGGTCGCCACGATTACGGTGGTCGAGATTTATGCGGTCTCGTCCCGCGTGCGGTCAGACTTGTTTATCGTCTACGAGCCATTGTTGCTTTTGGCGCTGTTCTACATGATCATCGCCGGGATCATTGCACTTCTGTTCCGGCGGTTTGAACTCAAGACGGGCAGTCGGGTTTAGAGGCTGATCGTCGCCAACGTGTCCAACGCAATATCCAACACCTCGGCATTGTTGGCATCCATCATCATCATATGACTGTTGCCGGGTCTGAATGCGGACGCCCCAAGGACGCGCGCGGCATTTTTCTGCTTTGCAAACTGATCCCACCCCAGAGCGCGGGCTTGCCAGTCGGGGTCGGTGTCAAGGAAATCACCAGCGCAGATCACGATGGGCGGATCGGGCGCGTGGTTTGTATCATCGGGCAGGCCAGAGGGTTCAACGGCAATGATCCCCATGAACAGTTCCGGGGTGCTGGACAATGCGTCAAAGGTCACCTCGGCCCCCTGGCTGTGACAGATCACCAAGGCCGGTCCGGTCCGCTCCAATACCGCTTGCAGGGCTGCGGATTGAAGCGGCGTTGTGCCCAGCCAGCGCGGCACAAATTGGCGCGCAAGGGGTTCGACGTGGTCCACGGGGAAAAGCTGGCCGGGGAAGGGTGTGCGCGTGGGGAAACCATCGGCAGGGCCGATGCGGAACAAGGTCCACGCTTCTTCGAGGCCGCGCAGGATCGGGTCGCCCTCCCACAAGCTGGGTGCAAATCCCGCGCGACCCCGTTCGACATTGTCGACCACATGCACCTCGTATCCGCGTGTCAGCAGAATATGCAGCCAGCCTGGCCGCCCGTCCGGCGTCGTCTCCCAACAACTGCCGGACATGCCGCCACCATGGACCAGCACCACAGGCGGGCCGGGGCGGCGGTCTTGCGGCACGAAATACTGCACATAGGCATGTTCGACGGCGAAATGTCCGCGCGGATCAACGGTAAACGACACGCTGCGGGTGAACTGCACCTTGCGCGGGGTGCCTTCGGTCACGTGCAAAAGCCGCCCGCCCACGGTGTAGGAACCGAAATCTGTCAGGGCGTAGGACATCGGGCAACCTTCTTCGCAAAGCAGCCGCGCCCCGGATCGAGGCGCGGCATGCAGGATCAATTCAGGTCGGTAAGGTCCTGATATTCGCGATAATTCGCGGCATAGGCGCGATAGCTGTCGATCACCCGCTTGAACATCTCGTCCTCGGCGGATTCTTCGGCATAGACCGCGTCAGCGGCGGCGCGCAACGCCTCCATCACGCTGTCGGGCAGGCGGGCGACGTTCACACCATTGGCGCGGAACCCATCCAGCACCTCGCTTTGCGCCCCGGCGGCAGACCCCAGCGCATAAAGGTTGGCATCGGCGCAGGAGACTTCGATCGCGGTGCGCTGGCTGTCGGTTAGGCCGTCCCATTTATCTTTGTTCATATAGAACTCGATAAAGCCCGCCGGTTGGTGCCAGCCGGGGAAATAGTAGTTCTTGGCCACCTTGTCGAAGCCCAACAGCTTGTCGACCAGCGGGAAGCTGAGTTCGGTCGCGTCCAGCCGTCCGGTTTCCAGCGATGTGGAAATCTCGCCGGTGGGCAGGGACATCGCGTTCGCGCCCAGCTTGGCAAGGATATCTCCCCCCAGCCCGCCGATGCGGATGTTCAGCCCTTGCAGGTCTTCGGGGGCGTTGATTTCTTTGGTATACCAACCACCCGCTTCGGACAGGATCACGCCACAGGCCATGGGCACAAGGTTGTAGGGGGCATATATCTCGCGCCACAGCTCCAACCCGCCGCCGTGGTGCAACCAGCTGACATAGGAGAGAGGGTCGCCGCCAAAAGGCACCGAGCCGAACAGGGCGGCTGCCGGTTCCTTGCCACTGGCATAGGCGGCAAAGGACCAGCCTGCATCAATCGCGCCGACGCTCACATTGTCGAAAATCTCGAACGGCGGGGACATTTCACCGGCCAGAAGATATTTGAACTCCACCTCGCCGCCGGTCAGGGCAGAGACGTTCGCCACGAAGCGTTTGGCGGTGGGATCCAGCACCGGCAGACCGCCAAAGGCGCTTTGCAGGGTGAAGGTCTCGGCCGTTGCGCTTGACGCGGCAAGGGCGGCGACAGTGGCCAGCATGTAGGTCGTTTTCATAAGGGTCCTCCGATTAATATGACGTAAGCCCGGTGATCAAACCGGGAAACAGGATCAGCAGCACCAACACCAGCACCTGAAGCGCGATGAAGGGCAACACGCCGCGATAGATTTGCGGTGTCGTCAGGCTGTCGCCCGCCGCACCACGCAGATAGAACAGCGAAAAGCCGAAGGGCGGGGTCAGGAACGATGTTTGCAGGTTTACTGCTACCAGTATGCCGAACCAGATCAGAAGTGTGTCGCCCGTCAGCCCATTGCCGAAATCCAGCCCCGCCACGATGGGCGCAAAGATGGGCATGAGGATAAGGGTAATTTCCAGCCAGTCCAGCACGAAGCCCAGAAGGAAGATCGCCCCCATGACCACGGCCAGCACCGTGTAAGGGTCGGTGCCGAAAGCGGTGATGCCGGCCTCGACCAGGTCATCGCCACCCACGCCTTTGAACACGGCGGAAAAGCAGGTGGCGCCGATCATCACGAACAACACGACCGATGTGGTGGTGACGGTGCGGGTGGCGGCCTCCATCAACATGGCAACGCTGAACCTGCGATAGAGCAGGGTGATCATGACCGCGCCAAACGCGCCAAGGCCGCTGGCCTCGGTCGGGGTGGCGATGCCTGCAACGATCGAGCCAAGGACCGAGATGACCAGCGCCAACAGCGGGGCGAGGTCGAAGATCAGACGCGGTAGCGAGATGCGGTCGTGGCGGGGTTGCGCAGGCAACCCTCGCGCGCGCCAGATGACATAGGCGCTATAAGCCAGCACCAGCAAAAGCCCCGGCCCGATGGCGCCAGCAAACATGTCGGGCACCGGGGTTTGCAACTGATCGCCCAAGACGATCAGCATGACCGAGGGCGGGATCAGGATCGCCAGCGTGCCCGAGGCCGCGATCAACCCTGCCGAGGTTTGCTTGTCATAACCGACCTCTTCCAACCGGGGCAGGGCCAGCAGGGCCAGAAGCACCACCGATGCGCCGACGATGCCGGAGGAGGCGGCCAGCAAGACCCCGATCACCAGAACCGAAAACCCCATCCCCGCCGCACTGCCGCCCAAGGCGCGTTGGGCGGCTTTCAGCGAACGCTCGGCTGCGCCTGAAATCTCAAGGATCAGCCCCATGAAGATGAACATCGGCACCGCGACCAGCAGCCAGTTGGACAGGACATTGGCATAAATCCGGCTGATCAGCAGATTGAAATAGGCGATTGGCAGGTCCGAGATCAGGATAAACAGCGCCGCGGACCCCGCCAACACCATGCCGACGCGATAACCGGCGAAAATTGCGGTCAGGGTCAGTCCCGCCATCGCGAGGGGCAGCAAACTGTCGCTCATCGGCTGGCCCGGATCAGGCGGAGGGTCTCGATCAGGATCGCGACGGCCAGCAGACCCAACCCCAGCGGCAGCGCCGCCTTGATCAACCAAAGGTCGTTCAACCCGCCATTGCGTCCGCCTTCGTCCGAGGACCAGGCGCGCGTCATAAAAGACCACGCCGCGGGCAGCCCCAAGGCAAAGAACGGCACCGCGAACAGCAAGTTGCCCAGCAGATCAATGCGGGCGCGTGTCCGGTCGCTGCGGTTTTGATACAGAAAGTCCACCCGCACATGCTTGTTTGACAACCAGACTATCCCGGCCGGAATCGACCCGGTGACCACCAACAGGTGCCATTGCAGGTCAAGTAGCGAGTTCAACGTGACCGCCTTGCCCAACAGGGGCAGGGGCGATGTGAAGCTCAGGATAGGATTGATGTCGAACGCGCTGCACACAACTTGCACCACGATCGCGCACATCATGGCGATCAGGGCGATGGCCAGTATCTTCATCGTGGCTGATTTCAGTCGTTCCAATGCGCGCCCCCAATTGGGCCACAGGGAACGATAAATTTCCCCCGGGCGCAATGTTTCAGTGAATTGACCTGCGACAAGGCAGAGGCCACGCGGGCGCGCGATCATGCCGCCATGATGAAGAAACTTCTGTTGCCGGTGATCCTTCTGGCGCTTGGCCTTGGCTTCTGGCTCAGCCGTGATTTTCAGGAAATCGCGGCCGGCGTCGCCATATTCCTGTTTGGCATGCTGATGCTGGAAGACGGGTTCAAGCTGTTCAGTGGCGGGTTCCTTGAAAGCCTTTTGGAAAAAGCCACGGCCTCGGTCCCCAGGTCGATGGGGTTCGGGATCCTGTCGACCACAATCATGCAGTCCAGTTCGCTGGTGTCGGTGATTACCATATCCTTCCTGTCGGCAGGGCTGATCACGCTGATGGCGGGGGTCGGGATCATCTTTGGCGCCAATATCGGCACCACCACGGGGGCGTGGCTGGTGGCGGGGTTCGGGTTGAAGGTCAACATCGCCTCTTTCGCGCTGCCGATGCTGGCGGTGGCCATCGTGCTGGTGTTTCAAAAGAACAAGTACCTGCGCGGGGCAGGGTTGGTTCTGGCCGGGCTGGGATTTCTGTTTCTGGGCATTCACCACATGAAAGAGGGGTTCGACGCCTTCAAGGGCCAGTTCGATCTGACCCGGTTTGCCATGACCGGGCTGGCCGGGCTTGCGGTCTATACGCTTGTCGGGGCGGCGGCCACGGTGGTCATGCAATCCAGCCATGCCACGATGACCCTGATCATCACCGCGCTGGCGGCTGGGCAGATATCCTATGAAAACGCGCTGGCGCTGGCGATCGGGGCGAATATCGGCACCACGATCACCGCGATCATCGGGGCGGTGACGTCCAACTATCAGGGCAAGCGGTTGGCGCTGGCGCATCTGATCTTCAATCTGGTGACCGCCGGTGTCGCGCTGATTTTCCTTGCGCCGATCCGTGATGGCGTCGATCTGGTTGCCGCCGGTGTCGGGATCCCGGACACGGATTACGCCCTGAAGCTCGCCGTGTTTCACACCATCTTCAACACGCTCGGAGTGGTGCTGATGCTGCCGCTTCTGCCCCGCCTGATCGGCTTTCTGGAACAGACCATCCCGTCCCCGGTCGAGGATCTGAGCCAGCCGAAATACCTGACCGAAGCGGTCGACGAGTTTCCACAGACCATCGCCGTGGCCATGCGGCACGAGGTCAAACACCTTTATGACAACGCGGTCGAATTGATCCTGCACGGGCTGAACCTGCACCGGGACGCGGTGTTTTCGTCAACCGACATTGCCGCGACCGTCCGGGCCAGCCGGAAACCGTTCGAATTTGACATCGACGAACGCTACGAGGCGCGGATCAAGACGCTCTATTCCGCCATTGTTGAATTTGCCACGCGGATCGGGGCCAAGGATATGCCCGCCGATGTGATGGACGACATCTATACGTTGCGTGACGTGGCCGGGCGGATCGTGCGCGCGGTGAAGGCGGTGAAACATCTGCGGCGCAACGTCACCCGCTATACCACGCGCCGGCAGGGGGCTGTCACCGATATCTATGACCAGTTGCGCATCGAGATCGCGCGCATTCTGGTCGAAATCCGCAACCTTGACATGGCCGACCCCGATGACCGTTCCAGCCTGTGGCTGGATCAGGAACGCATGCAGGTGGAAACAGATGAACGCGAGGCAAACACGCGGATCGAAGCCCTGATCCGCCAGCGCGAACTGGATGCCGCGGTTGCAACGTCGTTCCTGAACGATTCCAGCTATGCCTATTCCGCGATGCGCGATCTGCTTGGGGCTGCGCGGGCGTATTACATCGCACAAGAGGACGCGATGGCCGAGGTCGAACGCATTCTGGCGCTGGATGATGACGAGTTGATGGCCATCGTCATGGAGGCGTTACGTGACAAGGAGAAGGGGGGCACCCGATAAGGGCAGCCACCCATTCTGTCGTCGCCCGGGGGGCTGAACGGCCCGACACCGAAAAGGAGACCGTGATGGGACTTGAAAGCACGACCGAAAAACTGGACAGCTATTTCACGCGTCTGGAGAAGGGGAAGGCGCAGAAGATCAAGCCGACCCATGTCGAGAAGATCATGAAGAAGCTGGAGGCCAAAGCCACCGCGCTTCGATCCGATCTTGAAGTGGCCACGAAAGAAACCAAAAAGCAGCGGTTGCAGCAGAAGATCGACCTTGTGAGCGAACAACTGGACCGCGCCCGCTGGCTGCGAGAGCAGATTGCCGAAGCCAAAAAGGAATGATCTGTCAGATGGGCACGGCGGCCATGCATCACCCGGCCCGGTCGACCGGCCAAATGCGTTGATAGCTGACCGCAAGGCGGGTCAGGTTATCGGCGCTGATCGGATCCACCTGCCATGCCTTGACGGCCACACCCAACATCCGGGGCATCAGCATCGGCCAGATCTGGCTGTCTTCGGTCGTGAACTCGGACCAGAAGGTGCCTTGCACCCCGATGATCCTGTCGGCCAGTGCAGGGTCGGGAACCGGATCCCAGTTGATCGTATCGGCGAGCGAGATAAACGCCGCCCAGCTTGCGCCCCAGTCGTCGGGATCGGCGCTGTGCGCCATGTCCAGATAGACATGCTGGGCGGGCGACATCACCACGTCATAACCCGCGCGGGCAGCTTCCAGCCCCGGCCCTTGTCCGGTCCAACTGAACAGGATGGCGTCATGTCCGATACCGCCGTTGGCCCCTTGCGCAGCCTCTTCCCAGGCGGCGGGGCGCTGGCCATTCTGAACGACGGTTTCAGCGAGTTTTGCGATGGTCCAGCCTTGCAGGTCTTGTGTGGTGTTCAAACCCTTTTCCTTCATCAAGGCGCGCGCCTTAGGCGATCCCATCCATGTGTCCTTGGGCAACTCATCACATCCAAGATGCAAGTGACCAAAGGGAAACAGGTTGCCGACCTCTATCGCAATCGCGTCAAGGACGTCCCATGTTCTGGGCATGGCCGGGTTCACGCAATTGCCCTGATACCCCTGCACCGAGGTCTCGGGACCGTTATCCGCCGGGTCGCGCATGTCGGGGAACACATGGGTCATGGCAAGCGCGTGGGCCGGGGCTTCGATTTCCGGCATCACTTCGATGTTCAGGGTCGCAGCACGGGCGATGATCTGGCGGGCCGTCGCCTTGGAGTAACTGCCGCCCGCCTTGATGCCCCCCGCGAACAGCGCGGGCAGCAGATGGCCTTCGCCGCAGAACGCTGTCTTTTGCCAAAGCTCGGGGAAGCTGTCGATTTCCAGCCGGAACGCCTCGTCATCCGCGAAATGCCAGTGGAAGCGGTTCAGTTTCAACAGCGCCATCAGGTCCAGTAGATCCAGAATGGTCTGCGGTTGGTAATAATGGCGCGCGGTGTCCAGATGCTGCCCGCGCCAGCCAAACCGCGGGGCGTCACTGATCACGCCACAGGGCAGCGGCCCGGCCTGCATCAGTGTCAGAAGAGTGACCCCTGCATAAAACCGCCCACCGTAGTCACCCGCCGTGATGTGAATGGATTTCGGGGTGATCTGCAACCGATAGGCATCTGCGGCCATATCGGCGGTCGTGATCCTGACGGGGAAATCTCCGTCAAACCGCCACCCTCGCCGGGCGGCCAGATCGGCAACGGCTGTCAGGGCGTCGTCACCACACTGCACCCCGGTCACGTCGACCGTGCCATCGCTGGGCGTCCAATTTACCGGTTGCGGCACAAGGGGCAGGCCATCAATGGGGCCAAGGTCGGGCAAGAGGGGCGGCACGCGGCCTTTGGGGTGGTATGGCAGGGCGATTGCTTCGCCTTGTGCACGCAGATAGGGGCCAAGCGGCAACCACGCCCGGTTGGCCGCGCGGTGGCCGTCGGTGTATTCCACCACCACCTCGTGCGGGTGACCTGCTTTCAGGTCGGGCAGGGCCACTTCGGTGAAACTCCCCATCCCGCGCAGCCGTTCACCACCTTTCGTGGCCGTCATCGGCGCCATGCCGGAAAAGCATAAGATCGGGGCCGCAAGGTCCCGATCCGACGTGATGGAGCAGATCATTTTCGCGCCATCCAGGCGGCAGGTATATTCCATATCAGTCCAATCTTAATTCAGACACAAAGTCATAGATATCAGAGCGGTAGAGGCCGCTTGTAAACTCGATCGGGCGACCGGTGGTCAGGTATCCGGTGCGTTCGATTTTTAGAACCGCTGCCCCTTCGGGAAGGTTGAACATCTGGGCGTCCGCGGCGGTCAGGTTGGTTGCGGTGACCCGCTGAATGGCGCGGGTGGGGGCCTGACCTGTCTTGCGCAGAAGCGCATAAAGCGACACGTCGATCTGTTCGGGGTGGGGCAGGATATCACCGGGCAGGGACGAGCGTTCCAGCGCCATCGGTGTGCCGCTGGCGCTGCGCAGCCGTTCGATGCGGGCAACCCGATCATTGGCGGACAGGCCCAGCGACATCATCTCTTCGCTGGTGGGGCGAAACAGACCCAACGACAGCGTTTCACTGGTCGAGGTCATGCCACGCGCCTGCATGTTCTCGGTAAAGGACACGAGCGAGGACAGGGATTGTTCCAGCTTGGGTGCGGCGGCGCGCACGAATGACCCGGCCCCCTGACGTTGTTCGATCAACCCGTCTTCGACCAATTTCGCGATGGCCTTGCGCACTGTGACGCGGCTGACATCGGCGGCCTCGGCCAGGTCGCGTTCGGGCGGAAGCTGATCGTCCGGGCCAAGATCGCCTGACTGGATCGTTGCCCTGATATGGCGGTGCAGTTGCAGGTAACGCGGCCCGCGCCCCTGCTGATACCACACCTCCGGTGAAAGCCATTCAGTCTGCGTCTGCATCTTGTGTCCGATCCTGTTTGGTATCAAAAAATAATACCAAAGAAGCCCGCTTGGCAAGATGTTAGTTCGGCGCAGCTGCCGATCTAGTGGTTAACGCATTGAAACGGCCCATATATTCATAGAGGTGCATTTAATGGTATTATAATGGTAGTCAAAATAGGCTTGTAATGGTATGAATTGGTATACGCCTCGATTCGCCGGGGTGCCATGGGGGGACATAGATGGCAGACGTGATGCATGCAGAAGAGTCGTCAACGGCAAAGGGCGTACGCAAAGCCTTGCCTGAAAGCGTGTTCGCCTGGCTTCTGGTCGGCCCCGCCATGATCTTCATCGCTGTCATCGTCGCCTGGCCCCTGGCCGAAACCATCCGCCTGTCCTTCATGGAGGCCGGGCTGGGGGGCGAGACCTTCGTCGGCCTTGCAAATTACGAAGAGCTGGTCGAGAGCCGGAAGTTTCACCAGACCATTGTGCGCACCTTCTACTGGATGTTCCTTTCCGTTGCGCTGAAGCTGGTGTTGGGTCTGATCGGTGCGACGCTTCTGAACGCTGCCATTCCGGGGCGGGCGCTGTTCCGGGTGCTGGTCATGCCGCCTTGGGTCATTCCCATCGCCATCGGCTGTATCGGCTGGCTGTGGCTCTATAACGGCTATTTCGGCGTGCTGTCCGGTGTCATGATGCATCTGGGCATCACCGATGCACCGTTCGAGTTTCTGGCCCAGAAGCAATCGGCTTTCTATTCCGCCATCGTCACCGATGTCTGGGTCGGGGTGCCGATGGTTACGCTGTTCTTCCTGGCCGCCATGCAAGGCGTGAGCCGCGATCTTTACGAGGCCGCCTGGGTCGATGGGGCAGGGCGCTGGTATCGGTTCCGCCGCATCACCATTCCGCAGATCATGCCGGTGATCGTGTCGATGTCGCTTCTGTCCGCCATTTTCACCTTCAACAGTTTCGAGATCATCTGGATCCTGACCGAAGGCGGCCCGCGCGGCGCGACAACCACCCTGATCGTCGACACCTACAAGACTGCCATCGGCAATTACAAATTTGGCGAAGGCTCAGCGCGCGCGGTGATCATCGTGTTGCTGCTTGGCCTGTTCTCACTCGCCTATCTGTTCTTCCTGAACAAGGTGAACAAGAAATACGGAGTGAAGTAAGATGATGGATCGCTACACCAAGCTACAGATTCTCGGCATTTACGCGTGCCTCGCGGTCTTCCTGACCTTCATCCTGCTGCCGTTTTTCGAGATGTTCATGGCGTCGCTGCGTCCGCTCGAACACCTGTTCCGCAGCCCCTATCAGTTCTGGTCGGATGATTTCAGCTTCGATGCCTACAAACAGATGTGGGTCACGGTGCCGCTCTTGGGCCGCTACATCTTCAACTCGATCTATATCTCGTTCATGGTGACGGGGTTGACGATGATCTTTGTCGTCCCGGCGGCCTATGCCTATGCGCGGTTGCAGTTTCCATTCAAAAACCTGTCCTTGGGCCTCTTTCTGGGCGTCAACATGTTCACGGGTGCGGTGCTGCTGATCCCGCTTTATCGGGTGCTGCGCACCATGGGGCTTTTGAACACCTATTGGGCGATGATCGTGCCGGGCGTGGCCTTCCTGATCCCCACCGGCATCTGGCTGCTGCGCTCATATCTGGAAAAGATCCCGCGCGAGTTGGAGGAAGCGGCCTTTGTTGACGGGGCATCGCGCCTGTACACCCTGCGCCGCGTGGTGCTGCCCCTGGCGGTGCCGGGGCTGATCGTGGTCGGTGTCGCTGTGTTCATCGGCGCCTATGCGCAGCAATTCCTGTTCGCAATCACGTTCAACCAGACCCGCGAGCTGCAACCGCTGCCCGCCGGTCTTTACGAATTCATCGGCTATCAGTCGGTGACCTGGAACGAGATGATGGCCGCGGCCCTGGTGGGGGTTCTGCCGGTCATGGTCATCTTCCTGTTCCTGCAAAAATACCTTGTCGCGGGCCTGACGGCCGGTGCGGTCAAGGAATGAACCAACCAAGGGAGAGACAAAATGAATGTAACCAAACTGTCATTGGCGGCGCTGCTGCTGTCAGGCTCGGCGCTGACCGCCACGGCTGATACGACCGAACTGCACTTCATCATGTGCGGCGGCGAAGTGCGCGAAGCGGATCAGAAAACCGTGGATGAGTTTGTCGCCAAGCACGAAGGCGTTACTGTCAATCTGGAGGCCGTGCCGTGGGGCACCTGCCAGGACAAGTCGCTGACGCTGGCAGCGGCCGGTGATCCGCCCTCGATCGCCTATATGGGCTCGCGCACCCTGCGCCAGATGGCCAATAACGACCTGATCGTACCAGCGCAAATCCCGGCAGACGCCCCGTATCAGGAAGGTGTGTTGAACACCGTCACCATCGAAGGACAGGCTTGGGGTTATCCGCACGCGTTCTCGACCAAAGCACTTTATATCAACTGCGGTATCATCGAAGAAAGCGGTCAGGAATGTGTCGCGCCCAAAACCTGGGACGAGATGTATGCAATGGCCAAAGGCGTTGTCGACAACACCGATGTGGCGGGCGTGGGCCTTGCGGGCAAGGACTTCGACAACACGATGCACCAGTTCCTGAACTATCTCTACTCCAACGGTGGTGTGGTGATCGACCCGGCCACGGGGGAAAACAAGCTGGACAGCAAGGAAACTCGCGAGACGCTGGAGTTCTATGGCAAACTTGTTGATGTGGCGCAGGAAGGCCCCACCGCGTGGGAGCGTGACCAACTTCGTGACCTGTTCAATGACGGCAAGATCGCGATGTATGTGCAAGGCCCGTGGGGCTATGGCCAACATAACGAAGACATCAACCAGTTGGTGGCCCCGGTGCCCGCAGGCCCGTCGGGGGAAAGCGGCACGATCCTGATCACCGACAGCATCGTCGTGTTCAAGGGCACGGGTCACGAAGATCTGGCGCATGAACTGGCGCAGATGATCACCTCGGGCGACAGCCAGTATGATCTGGACAGCACATGGGGCCTGACGCCGATCCTTGACTATGCCGCGCTGGGCAAGACCGATCTGTATTATGAAAGCGGCATCTGGCCGAATTTCACCGCAACGATTTCGACAGGTGGCCCCGAGCCGCTGGTCGAAGACTTCAAATCGCTGCAATCGGTGTTCACCAACATGGTGCAGGGCATCATCCTGAAGGATGACACTGTGGATAACCTGGTGACCATCGCGGGGGAAGAGCTGGACGAGGCTCTTTGATCTCATCCTCGCTGGTTTGGGCGGCGTCCAACGTCGCCCAGGCCGCCTTCGGATCTTTGGAAAAAGGACGGTTTGACCATGGCAACGCTTGACCTGAACGCGATCAACAAATCCTTCGGCGCGGCGAAGGTGCTGCATGACATCAGTCTTGCGATCAAGGACAAGGAGTTCGTGGTGTTCGTCGGCCCCTCGGGCTGCGGCAAATCCACCTTGCTGCGCATCATCGCCGGGCTGGAAGAGGCCACATCGGGCCAGATCGTCATCGGCGGCACGGATGTCAGCACCGCCAACCCGGTGGATCGCGGTATCTCGATGGTGTTTCAGTCCTATGCGCTGTATCCGCATCTGAGCGTTTACGAGAACATCGCCTTTCCGCTGCGCGTGCAGAAGATGGACGCCGCCGAACTGGACAGCCGCGTGCAGACAGCCGCGGGCATTCTGCAACTGACCGACAAGCTGCACCTGAAACCGGGGCAATTGTCGGGTGGTCAACGCCAGCGGGTCGCCATCGGGCGGTCGATTGTACGCAATCCCAAGGTATTCCTGTTCGATGAGCCCCTGTCGAACCTCGATGCGGCTTTGCGCGGTGACATGCGCGTGGAACTGAGCCAGCTTCATCGCGAACTGGACGCCACCATGGTCTATGTAACCCACGATCAGGTCGAAGCGATGACTATGGCGGATCGCATCGTGGTTCTGAACGGCGGCCGTGTCGAACAGTTCGGCAGCCCGATGGAGCTCTATCACCACCCCGCGACGAAATTCGTGGCCTCGTTCATCGGTCAGCCCAACATGAACCTGATCCCGGCCCGCGTGGCAGGTGTGGACGGCTCCGGCGTCATGGTTGAACTTGATGGCGGCCACCGCATGGCATTGCCCGTCGCGTCAACCACAGTGAACAAGGGCGACAAGGTCGAGGTCGGCATTCGCCCCGAGCATGTCAGTATGGGCGATAGCGGTCTGGATATCTCGGTCAACGTGCTGGAGCGTCTGGGCGGCACCTCGATCACCTATGGCACCATTGGCAACGGCACACGCTTCTGCGCCGCATTGCCCGGCGACGCGCCGATCGAAGAGGGGCGCAACCTGACGCTGAGTGTGGCGCCGGAGAACTGCCATGTCTTTGATGCCAATGGCGACGTGTTGCGCCGTCAGGCCGCACCGGAGATGGTGGCATGAAAGTCGTCACTGCCGGAATTGGTCTGCGTGCAGGCCATGTCCTGTCGATCCTGAAAGAGGCGATGCCCGAGGTGGAGTTCGTTGGGTATTACGACCCGCAGCCGTCGCATCTGGAGATGATCGGCACGGACGTTCCGCGGTTTGACGATGTGGCTTTGATGCTTTCGGACACGCAGCCGGACCTGTTCTTCGTCGGCTCGCCCAATGTCTATCACCTTGAACATATCAGGCTGGGGCTGGAAGCTGGGGTGCGGATATTCACCGAGAAGCCGGTGGTGACGACGCGCGCGGACACGTTCGAACTGGCCCGGCTACTGGCCGAACATGGTACCGATCAGGTGATGGTGGGGCTGGTGTTGCGCTATTCGCAGCACATGGTCGATCTGCGCGCGGTGCTGGACCGGCTTGGCCCCATCGCCTCGCTGGAAGCGAACGAACATATCCCGCCCTATCACGGTGCGTTTTTCATGCGCGACTGGCGGCGCAAAAGCGCGCTGTCCGGTGGCTTCATGCTGGAAAAATGCTGCCACGATCTGGATATCTACAACATGGTCACCCGCTCACGGCCCATGCAGGTGGCGAGCTTTGGCGGCAAGAAGTCCTTTCTGCCGGAGTTCGCCCCCACCACCAACACCGAGACCGAGATCGCGCAGCGCAAGTCAAGCGTCTGGGAAAGCGCCCCGGACCCCTACGACTCGGATGGCGATATCATCGACTTTCAGACCGCGATCCTGCGCTATGAAAGCGGGGCGTCGATGGCGTTCCACACCAATCTGAACGCGCCCGACGATCACCGGCGGTTCTGCATCTTCGGGGCCTTGGGGATGGCCGAAGGTGACTTTGTGCGTGGCTATCTGAAGGCCACGGCGCGCGATGGGTCGGTGATTGCCGACCATGACTATACGACGATGGAACAGAAACATGCCTCGGCGCATTACGGGGCGGATCACATGATGGTCGCGGATATTGCCGATTTTCTGCGCGGCAAGACTGACAGCCTGCCCGTCGGCGTGGTCGATGCGCTTGAGGCCGGACTGGTCGCCATGGCGCTGGACGAGGCCCGGATCAATGGCGGCGTGGTCGACCTGCGCGGCACTTGGGAAGAATTTGACAGCTATGGACTACGCGCATGAGCATTGAGACGAAAACCCACGGCCATCTGATGGCCAGCGAAAGCGCCGAGGCGCTGAAGGTGTTCTGCCAAGCCGCCACGCAAACGGTGGATGCAGGCAGGCTGGCGGATGCGAAGGCGATATACACCATCGCGCGCGGATCGTCGGATGCGGCGGCCAATATCCTGTCCTACGAGCTCATGCGCGAGCTGTCTGTGCCTGTCACCTCTCTGCCGCCGTCGGTGTTTTCACTGGGAGCGGGGGTCAACATGGACGGCGCGGGCGCGCTGGTGATCAGCCAATCGGGGGCCAGCGACGATCTTGTCCGGGCCGCCAAAGGTGCGCGCAGCAATGGGGCCGACGTGGTGGCAATCACCAACCAGCCGGACAGCCCGGTCGAAGCCGCATCGGAAACCACTGTGCCCATCGGGGCAGGACCGGAACTGGCGGTGCCCGCCACCAAAACGGTGATCGGGTCGGTTGCCGCCGGGATGGCGCTGCTGGGCGGGATCAAACCTGAGTATAAACTGCGCGCCGAGGCCTCGGCAGAGGCACTCAGGGGGATCACGACCCATCATCCCCGCGCCAAAGCCTTGCAAGCGGCCCTTTTGCGGGCGCGCAATGTCTATGTGATCGGACGCGACACGGGCCACGGTGCGGCAATCGAGGTGGCGTTGAAGCTCAAGGAATGCTGCGCGCTGCATGCCGAGGACTATTCTGCCTCCGAGGTGCTGCATGGCCCGCTCCAACTGGCGACCAATCCGCTGATGGTGCTGATCCTCGATACGGGATCAGATCACATTCAGGAGAGCCTGGACAAGGCCGAGGCCCGGTTCCGCGCGGTTGGCTGCGATGTGCATCGCATCTCGCCGGCAGATATTGGCGTATCGGACCTGACGCCTGCTGCGGCGGCAGCGGTTCTGCTGGCGGTGATGTATCCGGTGATCCTGAACACCGCGCTGGCGCTGGGTCTGGATCCTGACACCCCCGAAACCCTTTCGAAAGTGACGCAAACGACATGACGACTGCTCTGGACAATTGGGCCACATGGGCCGAGATCCATCGCCAACCTGCCATCTGGTCGGCTTGGGGCAAGGCGCTGGACGTGGACGGGCTGCGCGCCTGGATCAAAAGCGTCGACCATGACGAGGTCTGGTTCTGCGGGGCTGGCACTTCGGCCTATATCGGTGACATCATCGCGGCAGGTGTGCCGGGGCTGCGGGCCGTGCCCAGCACCGATCTTGTGGCTGCGCCAAAGGCGTTCCTGAACGGCGTGAAGCCCTTGGTGGTCAGCTTTGGTCGGTCGGGCAACAGCACCGAAAGCATCGGCACGCTGGATGCGTTGGACGCGCTGGCGCCGGATGCGCCGCGGCTGCATATCACCTGCAACAAGGATGGCGCGCTGGCGACGCGCGGCGCGCAAGGGCCGATGAAAGTGATCGTGTTGCCCGAGGCCACGCATGACGCGGGCTTTGCGATGACCAGCAGCTTTTCAACCATGCTGTTGACCGCGCTGGCCCTGTTTGACGCGCCATGCAATGTACCGTCGCGGCTGGACGCGCTGGCGGGGCATTTATCCACCCTTCTGCCGCAGTTTCGCGGGATGCCGCGCCCTGAACGGGCTGTCTATGTTGGCGCTGGCCCTTTGGCCTTTGCCGCCCGCGAGGCGGCGTTGAAGGTGATGGAACTGTCCGCCGGACAAATCCCGGCGCTGTGGGACAGCACATTGGGCTTCCGCCACGGCCCGAAATCCTTTGTGAGTGACGACACCGCGATCACGGTGTTCACCAGCCCCGATGCCCCCACGCGCGACTATGATTCCGATCTGGTGGCCGAGCTGCGCGCGCAGTTCCCGCAGGCGCGGGTGATGGCGGTCGGTCCGGGTGGGGATATCGACATTCCCATGCCCTTCGGCCCCACCTGGGCGGCGCCGCTATGCGTCGCACTGGCGCAGGTGACGGGCGTGGAATGGGCGGGCGCGCTGGGGTTGAACGTGGATGATCCGTTTTCGGGTCAGGGGACGCTCAGCCGCGTGGTGTCGGGCGTGAAGCTCTATCCGGTGGCGTCATGATCGCGACCGGCATTGATCTGGGCGGCACCAAGATCGAGGTGCAGCTGTTCGGCGATGACTGGGCGGTGGCCCATCGCCATCGGGTGCCGACGCCCTCTGATTATGGTGATCTGGTCACGTCCATTGCCGAGCAGATCCGTTGGGCGGATGAGATTGCGGGCCGGTACGTTCCCGTCGGCGTGGGGGCTGCCGGGCTTTTGCACCCTGTGACCGGTCTTGCGCTGACCGCAAACCTTCCCGCATCTGGCAAGCCGTTTCAGCGTGACATCGAGGCCGCGATCGGACGCCCAATCACCTATGTCAATGACTGCCGCGCCATGGCGTTGTCCGAGGCGGTGTTTGGCGTCGGGCAGGGGCGGCGCACGGTCGTTGCGCTGATCCTTGGCACCGGCATCGGGGGCGGCATCGCCGTGGACGGCACCATCCTGCAAGGCCCGACCATGACCGGGGGTGAGTTCGGCCATACCGCAGCGCCCGCGCATCTTGTTGCCAAATACAACCTGCCGGTCGTGACCTGTGGGTGCGGTCGTCCCGGCTGCACCGAGACATACATTGCCGGACCGGGGATGAGCCGACTGGCCAAGGCCCTGACCGGCGAACACATCGACCCGCCCCAGATCGCCGCACGCCGCACAGGCGACATGGCGCAGGTCTGGACGGTCTGGTGCGAAATGGCCGCCGAGCTTTTGCACACGCTGACGATGATGGTCGATCCCGATCTGATCGTTCTGGGCGGCGGGTTGAGCCAGATTGACGGCGTGGTCGATGACCTGACCGCCGCTGCCGAGCGGGCACAGATCGGTGATTTCGGCACCGCCAAACTGGTTCTGGCGCAGGGTGGCGACACCAGCGGTGCCCGTGGGGCGGCCTATGCCGCATGGCAAGCGGAGGGGGCGCATAATGGCTGATGCGCTGCGTGATATAATCGCCCGCAACAGGGCGGGCCAGCGGGCCGCCATTCCGTCCGTGTGTTCGGCGCAACCCGATGTGCTGCGCGCGTCACTCATGCGGGCGCAGGCCCTGGATCGCCCCGTGGTGATCGAGGCGACGAGCAATCAGGTCAATCAGGATGGCGGCTATACCGGGATCACCCCCGACGGGTTCATCGGATATGTTCAAGACATCGCCGACAAGGCCGGTGTGGATCGCGACCGGATCATCTTCGGTGGTGATCATCTTGGCCCACAGGCGTGGCGGTCGATGCCCGCCGACGCCGCGATGGAGAAAGCGCGCGTTCTGGTGCGCGACTACGTCAAAGCCGGGTTTCGCAAGATCCATCTGGATTGTTCTGAAGGGTGTGCTGGCGAGGCTGCGCAGTTGGGCGACGCAGAGGCCGCCGCCCGCTCCGCCGATCTGGCGCGGGTCTGTGTCGCGGCGTGCGACAGCGACACCACCGGGCTGCTTTTTGTCGTTGGCACCGAGGTGCCCCCACCGGGTGGCGCGCGGATGGACGAGGATGGTGATATTCCCCCCACCGACCCGGTTGCCGCCAAGGCCACGCTGGCCGCGCATGGCGACAGTTTCGGAGATATGGCGTCGATGATCGGCGGTTTGGTCGTGCAGCCCGGTGTCGAATTCAGCCCCACCGCCGTGCATCACATGCCGCTGGACCGTGATCCGGGCCTTCTGGCCGCGCTGAACGGCTGGCCGGGTGTCTGTCTGGAGGCGCATTCGACCGACTATCAACACCCCTCTGTCTTTCCGCGACTGGCCGAGCTTGGCTTTGCCTTCCAGAAAATCGGCCCCGCACTGACCTTTGCGTATCGTCAGGCACTTTATGCGCTGGACCAGATCAGCACGTCGCCCGGTGCGCTTCAGGTGGTGATGGAGCGGGTGATGACCGAAAACCCCGCCTACTGGCAGGGGCATTATCACGGGAATGCCGACGCGCTGTCGCACCAGCGCCATTTCGGGCTGGCCGACCGCATCCGGTACTATTGGCCCGATCCGTCGGCGCAGGCGGCGGTGGCGGCGTTGCGCGGCGGGTTTGACGGGCCGATTACGGACGCGAAGCTGCGCGAGGTGTTCAGTGAAGATGTGCTGACACGCGCCGAACAGCTGACAGGCGACCACGTGCAGCGACTGATCGACGCGCAGATACAACTTGCGCTCGATCCCTATTTCTTTGATGAGGCGGCATGATGGAGCATTGGATCACACCCGACCGCCTGTTTGATGGCCGCGACCTGCACAGCGGAGTATCCGTGTTGATCCGTGATGGCCGGGTTGTGGATTTGGCCGATGCTCGCAAGGATGCCGCCCGTGTGCCCGGCCTCTTGACCCCCGGCTTCGTGGATCTGCAGGTCAATGGCGGGGGGGGCGTGCAGTTGAATTCGACCCCGACGCCCGAGGGGATGCAGATCATCGCCGATGCGCATCGGCGCTTTGGCACCGTCGCGCTTCTGCCCACGGTGATCACCGACCTGCCCGAAGTTCTGGACAGCGCAGCCGACGCGGCGATCGCGGCCAAAGGACAGCGGGGCATTGTCGGGCTTCATGTCGAAGGGCCGCATATCGCCTTGGCGCGTCGCGGCACCCATTCGCCCGATCTGGTGCGTCCGCTGGATGCGCGCACGATGGACACGGTGCGCCGTTTGCGCGGTGCGGATGTGTCCGTGATGATCACGCTGGCCCCCGAAGCGGCCACAGCCGACCAGATTGCCCAGCTTGTCAGGATGGGCACGGTTGTCTCGCTGGGTCATACGGACGCGACGGCCGACATGATGAGGGCCGCCTTCAAGGCCGGGGCAAGTTGTGCCACCCACCTGTTCAACGCCATGTCGCCGATGGTGGGGCGTGCGCCCGGAGCGGTGGGGGCCGTGATCAACTCGACCCATTACAGTGGGATCATTTGCGACGGTCATCACGTGGCGGATGAAATGGTAGGGCTCGCCATCCGTGCCCGCCCGGTGCCAGACCGCATGTTTCTGGTGTCTGACGCCATGGCGACCGTCGGGGGGCCGGAACATTTCAACCTCTATGGGCAACACATTGCTTTGAAAGAGGGCCGCTTGATCAATGCCGAAGGCAGTCTGGCCGGCGCGCATGTCACGCAAGCCGAGGGTGTCAAACGGTTGGTGGATCGCACCGGCACGTCATTGACGCAGGCGTTGCGGATGGCGACCTCGGTCCCGGCCGATTGCATCGGTCAGCCTGACATCGGGCGGCTTGTGGGACGGCCCGTCGAAGATGTGATCCTGCTGGATGATGACCTGTATCTGACCGGCGATCTTGCGGCAGTTCTTGGCGATCTGAAGCATGTGACCGCTGCTGGCTGACCGCGTCTGAATGCGAAACATTCCCGTGAAAATCTTGGGTTTGGACGCCTTTCAGAAAAAATAATTCAGCGCAGAGTGATCCACCTCGCGCCCCCTTCCGTATCCTCGATACAACTTCCAACTGGGATACAGAAAAGGAAATAACATGCTTCGCAGAACCTTTCTTTCGATCACCACCGCCGCGCTTCTGGCCACCCCGGCCATGGCCGACAACCACTCCATGGACATCGTTGACACCGCAGTCGGTGCCGGTAGCTTCACCACGCTGGTCGCTGCGGTTGAGGCCGCAGGCTTGGTCGACACCCTGAAAGGCGAAGGTCCGTTCACCGTATTCGCCCCAACGGACGACGCCTTCGCAGCTTTGCCCGAAGGCACGGTCGAAACGTTGCTTATGCCTGAAAACAAGGATCAGCTGACCGCGATCCTCACGTACCACGTGGTGCCCGGCAAAGTCATGTCCGGTGACATCGCAGGCAAGAGCATGGATGTCGAAACCGTGAATGGTGCCAAGGCCATGGTCGATGCAACCGACGGTGTGAAGATCGACGGCGCAAGCGTCGTTCAGGCAGACATCGAGGCCTCGAACGGCGTGATCCACGTGATCGACGCGGTGATCATGCCCAAGTAAGCGAACCTTCTCGCGGAACGAAACCCGGCAGCTGGGACATGCTGCCGGGTTTCTCTTTTTATCAATTGGTCAATGAAAAGACTTTGATGGGTTAATGAAAATCCGTGGCGTAGTCGGGAGCAAACTCCGGCCGGTCCTGCAGTTCGGCCTGCGCGATGTTGGTCAGCACGACGACTTCACCCACAGTCGGGTCGATCACTGAAAACTCCGATGCCTGGGCGGCGACGCGCTTGACTTTGACGCCATCCGCCTGCGGCACGGTCAGGACCATACCGCGAACGTCGCCCTCGGCGCTGACCATCAATTCGGCCACGTGCCCGGCGAAATTGCGTGCCGTGTCATAAACCGGGGCACCCAGGATCGGGTTGAGGTCGTGTTCATAGATGTTCAATTGACCCGCGCCCCGACCCACAAGATCCGGGTCAAAGGCGGCAGGCAGGGCAAGTTCAGGGCGCAGGCCCGGATTTGCCCCCGTATCTGGCAAGCTCTGCAAGGCCATTGCCGACAGGGCCGAGGCGGCGGTGATCGCAAAGGCGATCGGGACCAATTTTGTAGTTCGTTTCTGTTTCATGGGGGGTCAACGCGGCCCCTGACAAAAAGTTCCCGGATCGAAACGACACCGATCCGCAGGCGCGTGCGCGACTGCGCGGGGCGCGCAGCGCGATGAGCCATGGCCTGACCCACGCACATCTTGCGTTGAAGTCCTTAGAATTTGATTTCAGGCGGACGTTCCCCCTAAGTTAAGATATGGGTGATGATCACGGCGCAAGGATCGTGGCACACCATGGGGGGACAGCATGGAAACATTGGCCTTTTCGCTTGAGATGGGTGTCGTCTGCGCAATGCTGGCCTTCACCGTTTTCCTGTTCGTGACCGAAGTCGTACGGATCGATCTGGCCGCCATCCTGATCCTCGTGATCCTGGGTATCCTGAGCTATATCCCCGCCATGTCCAATCTGGCCGAGGTCAGTCACCTGTTTGACGGGTTTGCCTCGAACGCTGTGATCTCGATCATCGCAGTGATGATTGTGGGGGCGGGGCTGGACAAGACCGGGTTGATGAACAAGGTCGCCGCCACGATCATGAAGCGCGGCGGCGCGACCGAGGCGCGCATTCAGCCCATCGTCGCGGCCACCGTGGGCGTGATTTCCAGCTTCATGCAGAATGTGGGCGCGGCGGCGTTGTTTTTGCCGGTGATCAGCCGCATCTCGACCCGCTCGGGCATTCCGCTAAACCGACTGGCGATGCCGATGGGCTTCTGCGCGATCCTTGGCGGCACCATGACGATGGTCGGCTCGTCCCCCCTGATCCTGCTGAACGATCTGATCGAGACCGCGAACACCAGCTTGCCTGACGCGCAGCAAATTCCGGCCTTTGGGCTTTTTTCTGTCACCCCCATCGGCGCGGTTCTGATCCTGAGCGGTATTCTCTATTTCCTGCTTCTGGGGCGCTGGGTGCTGCCCGAGCAGGCCTCTGCCGACCGGGCGTCCGTGGGGCAGGGTATGTCGGCCTATCTGAAACGGGTCTATGGCATCAAAGCCAATGTGTACGAGGTTGACGTGCCTGCCAACAGCCCGCTGGTCGGGCAGATCCTTGCGGATGTGAACCTTGAAAACAACCTATACATCATCTCGACCTTCTATCGCGGCAAAACCTCGATGGTGCAGGTGCTGACGGCCGAGATCGCCGCCCCGTGCCGGTTGGCGATCATCGGGAAAAAGTCGGTGGTCGAGACATTCGCCAAAAGATACGGTCTGTCGATCTTTCCGGAACTCGATGTGTTCGCAGAAGAGTTTGCCCCCACCAATGCAGGCATCGCCGAGATCGTCATCCCCCCCGAAAGCAAGCTGATCGGCAAATCCCCGCGTGAACTTTTGCTGCGCAAGACCTATGGCCTGTCGCTTTTGGCAATTCACCGGGGCGAGGAAACGCTGAGCCATGTGGAAACCGAAGATCACAAGCCCACCGCCATCGGACTGGTGAAGTTTCAGGTGGGTGACATGCTGGTGGCCCATACCCGCTGGGATAACCTGACCCGATTGAAGGAAAACCGGGATTTCGTCATCATCACATCGGACTTCCCGCAAGAGGAGCTGCGCCCCCACAAGGTCGGCTGGGCACTTCTGTTCTTCGCCATCTCGATCTCGATGATCCTGTTCACCGACATTCGCCTGTCTCTTTGTCTGTTGACCGGCGCGGTCGGGATGCTGCTGGCGCGCGTGATCTCGATCGACGAGGCCTATCAGGCGGTCGGCTGGAACACGGTCTTCCTTCTGGCAAGCCTTATTCCACTGGGGCAGGCGGTGCAGAACACGGGCACGGCGGAATGGATCGCCCAGCAGATCCTGACGCTTCTTGACGGCTGGCCGCTTTGGTCTTTGCAGACCGGGATTGCGGTTCTGTCCACCGCGTTTTCGCTGGTCATGTCGAATGTCGGGGCGACGGTGCTTTTAGTGCCGCTGGCGGTGTCCATAGCGGTCGCCGCCGGGGGGGACCCGGCGCTGTTTGCCCTGACGGTGGCGATCTCCACGTCAAATTCCTTCATCATCCCGACCCATCAGGTAAACGCGCTGATCATGGGACCTGCGGGCTACAAGGTGAAAGACTTCGTCAAAAGCGGCGGCGTGATGACGGTGATCTTTCTGATCGTGTCACTGGTCATGTTGAACGTGGTGTTCTGAGCCGTCACTTGCCCTTCCAGATCGGATCGCGTTTTTCGGCGAAAGCGCGGGCGCCTTCCAGCTGATCCTCGGACCGATAGAGCTTTTCGACCGTTTCAAACTGGCTCTTTGTGATCCGGTTCATTGCGTCCTGGAATTTCATGTCCTCAGCCTCGCGCACGATCTCCTTGATTGCCGCATTGACGAGCGGTGGGCCAGACGCGATAAGCGCGGCCATCCTGCGTGCCTCGGCCATCAGGTCGGCGGCCGGATGGATGTGATTGATCAAGCCCCAGCGTGCGGCCTCGTCCGCGTCCAGCCAGCGACCGGTGAACAGCATCTCCATCGCGATGTGATAGGGGATGCGTTTGGGCAGCTTGATGCTGGCGGCATCGGCCACGGTGCCGGAACGGATTTCAGGCAGGGCAAAGCTGGCGTGATCAGCGGCCAGAATGATGTCGGCAGACAGGGCAAGCTCTAGCCCGCCGCCGCAGCAGATGCCGTTCACGGCACCAATCACCGGCTTGTTCAACCCGCGCAGCTCCTGCAAGCCGCCAAACCCGCCCAGCCCGTAATCACCGTCAACCGCGTCACCATCTGCCGCCGCTTTCAAATCCCATCCGGGGCAAAAGAACTTGTCGCCCGCGCCGGTGATGATCGCCACGCGCAGGTCGGGGTCATCGCGAAAATCGGTGAACACCTCGCCCATGATGCGGCTGGTGGCAAGGTCGATGGCATTGGCCTTGGGGCGATCCAGCGTGACCTCAAGCACATGGCCGTCGCGGTGGGTCTTGATGGGGGTATCGGTCATTCAACTGTCTCCTTCAATCCGGATCAGGGCGTCCGCCGCCACAGCACGGTCGGCGGTCACGATCAGGGGGTTAATCTCGATCTCATGCGCGGGTGATGCCATGACAAAAGCCTGAACGGCCATCACGGTGTCAAGCACAGCCTCCAGCGCGGCGGGCGCGGTCCCGCGATAGCCCATTAGCAGCGGGGCGATCTTCAGCCGCATCAGGGCGTCGCGAACCTCGGCCCGGGTTGCGGGCACCAGAAGCGACTGGCTGTCCTGCAAAAGCTCGGTCAGGACACCTCCCGCCGCGACGGTCAGCACAAACCCATGCGCCGGGTCGCGGGTGACACCGATCAACAGCTCGGCAATGGCGTCGGTTATCATTTCCTCAACCAGAAAACCGTCGCAGGTCATCGACGCGGCGGCGGCGCGCACTGCATCGCCGTCCGCCAGGTTCAGTTTAACCGCGCCTGCTTCGGTCTTGTGTGCCAGCCCTTCGCCCTTCAAAACGACCGGAAAGCCGATATCGCGGGCCAGACGGGCAATCTTGTCGGGGCTGTCGGCACGATGGGCGCGCGGAATGGTCGCGCCATGATGGGCAAGAGCCACCTTGGCCTGTGCCTCGTTCAGCGTTTCGGTGCCCTGCGGTTCGGCCAGAAACACTGGTTCGGGCCGGGTGTGCGGACGGCCAAGGGCAGCGGCGACCTCGATCGCGTCCATCGCATGGTCAAGACCGCACAAGGGCACGATTCCGGCCTCGACCAAATGCCGGGCCACCGGCTCGGGCATGTTCTCGGACAACGTGGCAACGATGCCCATCGGCACCCCGCTTGCTGCGTGGGCGTGTTTGACGGTGTCGATCACCACATCCCAATCCGCCGCCGAGCAGCGATCGCCACGCGGAAAGTCCAGCACCACAAACCCAAATCCCAGGTCCGGGGCCATCATGGCGGTGAATGTCTCGGCCATGGCAGGGGCATCGCCCCAGATATAGGTGTGGTAATCCAAAGGGTTGGCCAGCGCGACCATCGGCCCCAAGGCGGTGCGCAAGCGGGCGGCGCGGGCGGTGTCCAGCGGTGGAAAGCAGATGTCTTTTCCGTGGGCCGCATCTGCGACAAGGCTCGCCTCGCCCCCCGAGCAGGACATCGCGGCCACACGACTTGATGCAAGCGGCCCGGCTACATGGACGAGCTTCAATGCCTCAAGAAAGGCGGGCAGAGATGTGACCTGCCCAATGCCAAGGCGGGAAAACAGGGCCCGCGCGCCCGCGTCACTTCCCGCAAGCGATGCCGTGTGCGAAATCGTTGCCGCCCGCGCGTGATCGGACTGCCCGACCTTCAGCGCGATAATCGGTTTGCCCAGCTTGCGTGCCCCTGCGGCCAGATCCTCCAGCGCGCGGATGTCGCCGACCCCTTCGATATGCAAACCAAGCGCGGTGACCCGAGGGTCATCCAGCAGGGCCGCACCGATCTGTGCCAACCCGACCTGCGCCTGATTGCCCGCCGTGACCACATAGGCCACGGGCAATCCACGCGTTTGCATGGTTAGATTGATCGCGATGTTCGAGCTTTGGGTGATCAGCGCCACACCGCTTTGGCAGGGGATGCCGCCATGCTGATCCGGCCACAGGGCCACACCTTCAAGGTAATTCAGAAACCCATAGCAATTGGGACCAAGGATCGGCATATCGCCTGCCGCGCCCAGCAAATCCGCCGCAAGCGACGCCCCTGCGGCACATTCGCTGCTGGCTTCGGCAAAGCCCGATGCGAAACAGACCGCACCACCTGCTGCACGACCACGCAGCGCGCGGACCACCTCGATCGTCGCGTGCCGATTGACGCCGATGAAACAGGCATCAGGTGCGCCTGGTAAAGCATCGACAGACGGGTAAGCACGCAGATTGGCCAGCGCATCGTGGTTGGGATGGACCGGCCAGATATCACCGGCGAAACCCATCTTGTGGCACTGTTCGATCACGTTCGCACACCACGCGCCGCCGCCAATGACGGCAATCGACCTGGGCCGCAGCAGACGTGAGAGATCAGGTTGCATGATCGCACCCACGGGCGAATGGGTGGATGGTGCGGGGGAGCTGCCCCCCTTGGCCGTTGGCCAATTCCCCCCGGGATATTTCTGGCCAGAAGAAGCAACGATTTATTAACCTTGTCCGTGCAAAAGGAACGAGCGGTACAGGCGGGGACGCCGATGACCGCGCCAGGAGAAGCACAATCAGGTGTTTCAACGCGCGGGGGGATCTGATGGGTCCTCCTGCGTTTCTTCTGGCTTCAAATATCCTCGCCGAAGGCATTGAATCTCATGCTCCCAGGGGGCGAAACAGGTCGCGGCTGATGATGTGGCGCTGGATTTCGGATGTGCCGTCCCAGATGCGTTCGACGCGGGCGTCGCGCCAGAAACGTTCGATTGGGAAGTCGTTCATCAGGCCCATGCCACCGAAGATTTGCAGCGTGGTATCCGTCACGCGGGCCAGCATTTCGGAGGCGTAGAGCTTGGCAGAGGCGATTTCGCGGTTGGCGGGCAGGTTCTGGTCCAGCCGCCACGCGCCAGCCAGCGTCAGCCAGTCTGCCGCGTCGATTTCGGTGATCATGTCGGCGACCTGAAAGCTGACGCCTTGGAACTTGGCGATGGGTTGGCCGAATTGCTTGCGTTCGGCAGCATAGTTCAGCGCCATATCAAAGCAGCGCCGCGCGCGCCCAACGCAGAAGGCCGCCACTGTCAGGCGGGTGGCATAAAGCCATTCATTCATCACCGCAAAGCCGCCATCAACCTCGCCCAGCACTTGGGCGTCGGGCAGGCGGCAATTGTCGAAATCAAGGATGCAATTCTTGTAACCTTTATGGCTAACCGAGGCATAGCCGTCGCGCACCTCAAACCCCGGCGTGCCGCGGTCGACAAGGAAACAGGTGATGCGCTTCTTCGGTCCGCGCGGGGTGTCATCAACACCTGTTGCTACGAAAACAATAAAGAAATCAGCATGTTCAGCGCCAGAGATGAAGTGTTTCGATCCGTTCAGCACCCAATCGCCGCCATCCCGCACAGCCGAGCATTTCATGCCCCGCACGTCTGATCCGGCGTCCGGTTCGGTCATCGCCAGCGCGTCCATCCTTTCGCCCCGCACGGCGGGCAGAAGGTATCGCTCGCGCTGATCGCCTGTGCAGGCCATCAGGATGTTCTGGGGTCGTCCGAAGAAATGCGTCAGCGCCATCGACCCACGTCCAAGCTCGCGTTCGACAAGGGTGAAATCGAGGTGGCTCAGCCCCGCGCCGCCCACCTCTTCGGGAAAGTTGCAGGCATAGAAGCCAAGGTCGATAACCTTCTGCTTGATCTCTTGCCCCAACTCGTGGGGCACCTGGCCGGTGCGTTCGACCAGATCTTCGTGGGGATAGATCTCTTTCTCGACAAAGCTGCGCACCGTCGAGACGATCATGTCCTGTTCTTCTGACAATCCGAAATGCATCAGGTTGTTCCTCTCGCGTGCAGGGCCGCCAGTGTTTCAACGCGGGCTTCCACATCGGCGCGGGGTGGGCAGGATTTGCGGGTGGTCAGGTCCACATGCAGAAGGAACTGGTCGCAGGTGGCCAGAAGACTGTCGTCAGCCGTACGGCGCATCTCGTGCCACAGGCGCAGCTTCTTGCCCTCGCCAAGCGTCACAGTGCTGTCGACGTAAACCGCTTCGCCCGCGTGGCATTCATCCATATACTTGATGTGGGTCTCGGCGGTAAAATAACTCAGTCCCGAGGCGATGTAATCTGCATCCGCGCCCACGTGGGCCATCACGCGGTCCGCAGCGTCCGAAAACACCTGTCCATAACGCCCTTCGTTCATGTGGCCGTTGTAATCGGTCCAGTCGATGGGCACGTCACGGGTGACCGTGCGCAGGGGGGCGGTGTCGTCCAGCGGGGGCCACAGGTCCGTTTCGTGGTCGCGGATCACGCGGCCCGCACCAGACCCCGGACCGCGCGCCTTCAAGGCGCGCAGGATCGACACGAGGTTGTCATCGCGCAGACGTTCCAACTCGCGGATCGACATATGGCCGGATTGCGCATCGGATTGGTCCGCGATCAGGTCGACCAGTTCATCGGTGAACTCCGGCACGTCCATCAGTTTGGTCCACGGCCAGCTGAGGCAGGGGCCGAACTGCGCCATGAAGTGCTTCATGCCCGCTTCGCCACCCGCAACGCGGTAGGTTTCAAACAGGCCCATCTGCGCCCAGCGAAGGCCGAATCCCATGCGGATTGCCTCGTCGATTTCCTCGGTAGTGGCGATGCCGTCCTTGACCAGCCAGAGCGCCTCGCGCCAGACAGCTTCAAGAAAGCGGTCGGCGATATGGGCGTCGATTTCCTTGCGGACCTTCAGGGGGAACATTCCGATGTCGCTGAGGATGTCAGATGCACGGTTGCAGATCTCTGCGTCGCCGACCAGTTCGATCAAGGGCAGAAGATAGACCGGGTTGAACGGATGCGCGACAATCGCACGCGCGCCTTTTTCGTTCAGTTCCGAGGGTTTGAAGCCTGATGTTGACGATCCGATGATTGCGGTGCCGGGCGCGTGTTGCATCAGATCGGCGAGCACTTTGTGCTTCAACTCCAGCCGCTCCGGCACACTTTCCTGCACCCAGTCGGCACCCGAAACTGCTTGGGCTAGATCACTGTGATAGGTCAGCTTGCCTTCCGGCGGAAGCGCGGTGTCGTAAAGCCCCGGCAGGGCGCGGCGGGCGTTCATCAGAACTTCGCTGATCTTGCGTTCGGCCTCGGGGTCGGGGTCGAACACGGCCACGTCCCATCCGTTCAGCAAAAACCGCGCGGCCCAGCCGCCACCGATGACGCCGCCGCCAATGATGGCCGCCTTCATTTGGGTGCCCTTTTTACAAGGCCAAGTTTCTTGCGCACCTCGTCCGGGCCAATCAAGCGGGCACCCATGCCCTCAATGATGCCGCGCGCACGGGTAACAAGCTGTTCGTTGGTCGCAAGCTCGCCCTTGCCCAGCCACAGGTTATCCTCAAGCCCCACGCGCACGTTGCCGCCCGCCAGCACGGCGGCGGCGGCATAGGCCATCTGGTTGCGCCCCAGCGAAAAGGCCGAGAACGTCCAGTCGTCCGGCACATTGTTCACCATCGCCATGAAAGTGTTCAGATCGTCGGGCGCCCCCCACGGCACGCCCATGCAAAGTTGCACAAGGGCAGGGGCGTCCAACACGCCTTCTTTCACCAACTCCTTGGCGAACCACAGATGGCCGGTGTCGAAGGCCTCGATCTCGGGTTTCACGCCAAGGTCGGTCATCATCTGCCCCATGGCGCGCAACATGCCGGGGGTGTTGGTCATGACATAATCGGCCTCGGCGAAGTTCATGGTGCCGCAATCCAGCGTGCAGATTTCGGGCAGGCATTCGGCCACATGGGCCACGCGTTCGGCCGCGCCGATCATGTCGGTGCCCGCATCGTTCACCGGCAGGGGCGCGTCTGTGGGGCCGAAGGTGATGTCGCCGCCCATGCCGGCAGTCAGGTTCAGGACCACGTCCACGTCGGCATCGCGGATGCGGTCCGTGACTTCACGATAGAGCTTCAGATCGCGCGAAGGCGTCCCCGTCTCGGGGTCGCGCACATGGCAATGCACGATGGCAGCACCCGCTTTCGCAGCAGCAATCGCGCTGTCGGCGATCTGCTTGGGGCTGCGCGGCACATGGGGGGACCGATCCTGCGTGCTGCCTGACCCCGTCACGGCGCAGGTGATGAAAACGTCGGTGTTCATGGAGAGCGGCATGGTGTCCTCGGCATCTGGTTCACGTGTTCATTTATGATGTCCGGGATTGACGGGAGTGCTATGCAGAATTAATCAAAATTATGCAGATTTGGTCGAAATCCACCCAGAAACCACGCCGTATCGGTTTTTTGCTGTTCGATCGCTTCTCGAATCTGGCGCTTGCCAACCTGTTGGAACCGTTGCGGGCGGCCAACATGCTGCTGGGTCGGCAGGCCTATGAATGGCAGATCGGTGCGCCGGAGAACGGTGTGGTGCACAGCTCCAGCGGCTTGCCGGTGATGCCGACGGTGCGGCTGTCGGATCTGGGGCCGGGGGATATTCTGTTTGCTGTGGCGAGCTATGATTATCAGGCCCATGCCACGCCGGGCAATGCCAAGACCCTGCGCGTGCTGGCCGGGCGGTTTCAAACCATGGCCGGGGTTGATACAGGGGGCTGGCTTTTGGCGGCGGCGGGGCTGCTGGACGGCGGGCGGACCACCATCCACTATGACCTGCTGGACGCGTTTGCCGAACGGTTCCCGACAATCGAGGTTGAACGCGCCCGCTGGGTGAAGGACCGCCACCGGATCACATGCAGCGGCGGGATGGCGGCCTATGAGCTGGCCTGTGACCTGATCAAGGACGATCACGGCGCGGCGCTTTTGTTGGAAATCACGCAGCTGTTCATGTCCGACAGCATGACCACGCCCCATGCCCTGACCCGGGTGCGCGGCGACCGCCGGGTCGAGGTCTGCCTGCGCGAGATGGAGGCGCATATCGAAACGCCCCTGACCATCCCGGATCTGGCCCGTCGCTCGGGCTGCCGGTTGCGCGATCTGGAACAGCGGTTCGCGCGTCACTTCGGGGCCACGCCCCGGCAGGTCTATCGCCGGTTGCGGCTGAATGCGGCGAAACGGATGCTGGCCGAAGGCGGCACCTCGATTGCCGAGGTGGCGCTGCGCGCAGGCTATGGCGATGCGAGCGCCTTCGCCCGCGCCTTTCGCGCCGAGTTTGGCCTGACCCCGCGCGACGCCGCGCGCGATGCCCCGGTTACAACAGCGGCTCGACGCCGATGACCGGGCCGTGCAGCCACAGCAGAAGGGCATAGAACGCCACCGCAATGCCGACGCGGATCAGGCCGTTAGGGGTCACGGCAATCTCGCGCCGCGTATCGGCCAGCCGTGACCATTCATCCGGGCCCAGGATGCGCTTCTTGCGCCGGTCGATGATCCACATTCCCAGAAGGGCAAAACCTGCAAACACCACGAACAGGATCACGTGGGCCAAGTTGCCATTGGGAACCATGTGCCCAAAGGCCCAGAGAAACAGCGCGACCAACAGGGGATGGCGCATCCAGCCGATCAGGCCGGGGTGGTCGGGGTCGAACCGGTCGTTCTGCGCGCCCCCGAAAGACAGCGGATTGGGGCGGCCAAGCGCCAGTGCCGCGATCACGCAGACAAGAAACATCACGGTCAGCGTCACGTGGTTTTGCCACGGTTCCCAGTGCCATAGCGTCACATCAGGCGCGCGCCCGGCGGCCACGATCACCAGCGCGAGCACAGCAATTGACAGCGCCGAATAGGCCAGCGTAAAGCCGCGCGGCCCCAGAACCCCGACCAGCTGCGATTTCACCGCTGGGCGGACGGGAATGGAATGGGTCAGGAAAAACACGAGAAACGCCAGGAAATACGCGCCCCATCCGGTCATGGTGGCCTCCGATTGATGCTGTTTGCCGAGGGTCTTCTATTACTGATTGTCCGTGCGTGCCAGAAAATGTGCGCAGCCGGACAGTGCGGCATAATCGTCCTCGACCAGACGGACGGAAAAGGCGTTCAGAAATTCGCCAAACCGCCCTTTATCAGTCATTGCCGCGTCAAACCCGCAGCGGTCAAACCACGGGGCCACCGCGCGGGACATGCCGCCGATCAGATAGATGCCGCCAAAGGGCAGAAGCGTCAGCGCCAGATCACCGGTTACATTGCCCAAGGCGGTGACGAAGGCCCCGATGGCGCGCAAGGCCGCGGGGTCGCCCGCATCGGCCTGCGCGAACACTTCGGCAGTGGTGGCGGTTTTGCCATCGCCCGCCCGGTCCGAGGCCCAGGCATAGCACCGCTCCATCCCGCGCCCGGACAGGACGTCTTCGACCCCGACATGGCCCAGCCTGGCCTCGAGAAATTGCGACAGGTCCCACTGGTCTGCCCCCCGCGCGGCGAAGGTCAGGTGCCCGGCCTCGGACGGGGGCACGAACCGGCCCTTGGCGGTTTGAAACACCGGGGCGCAGTTGAACCCGGTGCCCACGCCAATCACCAGCATGGCGGCGTTGGGGTTCTCGTCCGCGCCTTGTTTCAACGTCACCAGATTGTTCGGGTCGATATGCCCCAGCGCATGGCCCTGTGCCTGCAGATCATTCATCACCGCGCCACGATCCGCCCCCGCGACACGCGCCAGCCGGTCCTTGTCGATGTCCCAGTTCAGGTTGGTCAGACGCCCCGCGCCGTCCTTGACAGGCCCGGCAATGGCCACCGCCGCCCGTTTACAGACCGGGTTGCCCTGACCCTCAAGGTAGGCCGACAGCAATTGCGGCAATCCGTCATGATCGGCGTTGCGGTGCTTGACGATGCTGTCGGTCAACAGGTCTTTGCCGCGGGCAAGGGCGACACGGGTATTGGTGCCACCCACATCGGCGACAAGCGAAAGGGAAGTCATGGGCGCGTCAAGGCCTTTCTGAGTGCATGATAGGACGCCTTTGGCGTGCGTGTCAGGGTCTTGAAATCGACATGGACCAGCCCGAAGCGCGGCGCATAGCCCAGGGCCCATTCATAATTGTCCAGAAGCGACCAGGTAAAGTAGCCTCTTACCGGGACGCCGTCTGCGATGGCGTCTTGCACCACATGCATGTGATCGGCCAGATAGGCGATGCGGTCGGGGTCCCGGGTCGGGTCGCCTTGGCGTTCGACCAGCCCGGCCATCCCGTTTTCGGTGACATAGATGGGCAGGGATCCGGTGTATTCCGGCACCATCTTAAGGAAATGGGCCAGCCCGTCCGGATAGATTTCCCACCCCATGGCTGTCTTGGGCAGGGGGCCGTCATGCTCGCGCGTTGCGGGCCAGGGGGCTGAGGGGTCATCCACCGGGCCATAGATCTTGCGGGTGTAGTAGTTCACGCCAATCCAGTCGATGGGCGCAGTGATGATGGCGAAATCATCCTGCCAGCCGGGGGGAAGATGCGGTTCGATTCCCTCCAGCACCTCGGTCGGATAGCTGCCTTTCGTGATGCCCGACAGGAAAAACCGGTTATAGATCGCGTCTTGCACCTGTGCGGCGCGCTGCGCGCCCGCGCTGTTGTCGACGGGGGCGGCAAATTCCATGTTGCAGACCGCGCCCAGGTTCGCCATGCCCAGCCCGCGCATCACCTCGGTCGCGCGGCCATGGGCCAGAAGAACATGGTGCATGGCGCGGGCGGTGGCGCGGATGTCGCGCAGGCCGGGGGCGTGGTGGCCTTCGAAATGGCTGAGCCATGATACGCACCAAGGTTCGTTGATGGGCGCGGCAGACCAGACCCGATCTCCGATGCGCGACATGATAATTTCGGTGAAATCGGCAAACCAACTTGCAATATCGCGATTACGCCAGCCGCCCAGATCAGACAGCGGCGAGGGCAGTTCCCAGTGATACAGCGTCGCGGCGGGTTTGATGCCGCGTTCCAGCATCCCGTCAATCAGCCGGTCATAGAAATCCAGCCCCGCCGGGTTGGGGGTGCCGCGCCCCTCGGGCAGCACCCGCGCCCACGAGGTCGAGAAGCGGTAAACGTCGAACCCGGCGCCCTTTACAAGATCCAGATCCTCGGCCCACAGGTCCAGATGTCCGCAAGCCACGGCCCCGTTTTCTGCCCCGGCGACATTGCCGGGTGTGGCGGCGAAATCATCCCAATGGGTGCGCCCGGCACCGCCCTTGGCATGGCCTTCGATCTGATAGGCCGAGGTGGCGGTGCCAAACAGGAAGTCGCTTGGAAAATCAGTGCGATGTGGCAGCATCTTCATGTCTTTCTGGGATATGTTGTCCTTTGGTCAGCCGGTTTCCATCCGAAGCGGCGCGGCCGGGCCGGTCGACCGCCCCAGGGTCAGGTCGGCCTCAAGCAGGATATCGCGGGGGGTGTCCTGCCCCTCGATGATGTCGACCAGCATGCGCGCCGCCTTGCGTCCGGCCTCGCGCACCGAAGACCGCGTGGCGGTATAGACAGGAATATCGGCCCCGTTCCGGAAATAGCTGAGTTCATCATCATGGGTGATCAGCGACACGTCGCGCCCCATGCGCAACCCCATCTCCTCGATCCCGCGCCGCACACCAATGGCGGTGATCATCGAACTGACCAGAATGGCGGTTGGCGGGTGCGGCTGAGCCAGAAGCCCGCGGGTGATATCATGCCCCTGTGCCTCGGTCATTTCGCCTGCAAACATCAGGTCTGCGTCAGGGGCGATGCCGCGCGCGGTCAGCGCCGCCTCGTATCCCGCGCGGCGGCGGATGGCGAAATCCATATGTTCCAGCCCGTTAACCAGCGCGATGCGCCGATGCCCCAGATCCAGCAAAAACTCGGTGGCCCGCTGAAAGGCGCGTGTGTTGTTCACGTCCACCCAGGCATAGGGGGCGTCCATGTCCGAGCTGCGCCCATGTACAACGAAGGGCAGGCCAAGCGCATTCAGAAGAGGGATGCGCGGATCGGTCAGGGTGGGGGCGTGCAGGATGATGCCATCCACGTTTCGCTTGGTCAGAAAACTGCGATAGGCGGCTTCTTCGTCGGCATCAGGGACGACGGATAGCAGCATGTCATAGCCGTTGCGGGAATAAACCTCGCCCGCGCCCGCGATGAAGTCACCGAAAACCGGGTTCACCATTTCGTGCTTGGCGCTGATCGGGATCACGTGACCGATCGCCATGGCACGCCCGGTGGCCAGAGACCTTGCCCGCGTGTTGGGCGCATAACCATGTTCGCGCGCCGCGGCGGCGACCCGTTTGCGCGTGGCTTCCGATACTTCGGGATAGCCGTTCAGCGCGCGGCTGACGGTGGTCGGGGACAGGCCCAGAAGATCGGAGAGCTCTTTCAGGGTCATGGGTCGGGCGCGACGCTCCAAAGCGGTTTGAATACCCGTCAGGTTAGCCAGCCAAGGGGCAGCGGTCAAAGAAAGATTGATGAATTGGCTTCAAAACTAGGATTGCTCCCCGATTTCTCGTTTGCGCTAACAGTAATGTTGACAGGTTGGGGGGTTCTGCGCAACCTTGGGGTATTCAAAGCGGTTTGGAAAGATTGCGAATCTGCTTTCCGTCCGGTTTGGTGAATTCACCAGGCGCAGCAGGCGCCGGGGCCGCGGGGCGGTCTCAGAAACCTGGCAGGTCCGTCGGACCATTGGGAGGACAAATGAAACACGTATTCTACGCAAGCGCGGCGGCGTTGGCGCTGTCGACAGGCATGGCGCAGGCTGACCAGCATCTGAAATTCGCACCCGGTGAAGGGGCGTTCAGTTGGGACAGTTTCGAAGCCCTGAAATCCATGGATCTTTCGGGTGAAGAAATCTCGATCCTTGGCCCTTGGCTGGGGCCGGACAAGGAACTGATTGAAAGCGTCGTTCACTATTTCGAAGAGGCCACCGGCGCGGATGTGGAATATTCCGGTTCGGACAGTTTCGAACAGCAGATCGTGATTGATGCCGAGGCGGGCAGCCCGCCCAATATCGCGATCTTCCCACAGCCCGGTCTGGCGGCGGATTTGGCCTCGAAAGGCCTGTTGGCGCCGCTGCCCGCAGAAACCGCCGACTGGATCCGCGACAATTATGCCGCCGGGCAAAGCTGGGTCGATCTGGGCACCTATGCGGGGGCCGACGGGAATGAGGCGTTGTACGGCTTCTTCTACAAGGTCGATGTGAAGTCTTTGGTTTGGTATGTGCCCGAAAACTTCGAGGACGCAGGCTATGACGTGCCGCAGACGATGGAAGAACTGAAGGCGCTGACCGATCAGATCGTTGCCGATGGCGAAACGCCCTGGTGCATCGGGCTGGGGTCAGGCGGCGCCACGGGCTGGCCCGCGACCGACTGGGTCGAGGATATGATGCTGCGCATCAACACGCCCGAAGACTATGACGCGTGGGTGACGAACGAACTGCCCTTCGATGACCCCAAGGTGATCGCCGCGATCGAGGAATTTGGCGCCTTTGCCCGCAATGACGATTACGTGTCGGGCGGGGCGGGTGCGGTTGCAACGACCGATTTCCGCGACAGCCCGCAGGGCCTCTTTGCCTCGCCGCCGCAGTGTTACATGCACCGTCAAGCCAGCTTCATCCCGACCTTCTTCCCGGAAGGGACCGAGGTGGGCGTGGATGCCGATTTCTTCTATTTCCCGGCCTATGCGGAAAAAGATCTGGGCAAGCCCGTTCTGGGCGCGGGCACCGTCTGGGCGATCACCAGCGATTCCAAGGGCGCGCAGGCCTTCATGGAGTTTCTGAAATCCCCCATCGCGCATGAAGTATGGATGGCGCAAAAGGGCTTCCTGACCCCGCATACCGGCGTCAACACCGAGGTCTATACCGACCCGACCGTGGCCAAGATGAATGACATCCTGCTGAACGCCGACACATTCCGGTTTGATGGGTCTGACCTGATGCCGGGGGCCATTGGCGCCGGTGTGTTCTGGACGGGTATGGTGGATTACGCCGGTGGCAAGGACGCAGCCGAGGTGGCCGCGTCGATCCAGTCCACCTGGGAGTCGATCAAGTAACCATTCAAACGCATGTCCCCGGCGCCTGAACCGGTGCCGGGGATCATCAGGTTTCGCACCGCCGGGCGGTGACAGGGGGGACTATGGACCAGTTGCTTTTCGCGGTTTCAACCATCATCGTGGGCGTCTTCGGTTGCGTCGCCTATTTCTATTTCTCGAACATTCTGCTGGACCGGATCTTTCCCTCCAAGGGGCCGAACGCAGGCGCAAACATCAACAAGGCCAACGCCATCCGGCCCTGGTTGTTCGTGTTGCCCGCCCTGCTGGTGCTGGCGCTGTATCTTGTCTATCCGGTGTTTTCGACGTTCTTTCTGTCGATGCGGGATACGCGGGGGGATTTCGTCGGCGTGGACAATTATGTCTGGCTGGCCGGCGACGACAAGTTTCGTGAAAGCCTTGGGAACAACCTTTTGTGGCTGGTGATCGTGCCGGCGGCCTCGACGTTCTTCGGGCTGGTTGCGGCCGGGCTCACAGACCGGATCAAGTGGGGGTCAATCGCGCAAAGCCTGATCTTCATGCCGATGGCGATCAGCTTCGTCGGCGCCTCGGTCATCTGGAAATTCATCTATGACTATCGCGGAGACAATCAAGGCGAACAGATCGGCCTTTTGAATGCGATTGTCGAAGGGCTGGGCGGCACCGCGCAAACCTGGATCACCATGCCGTTCTGGAACAACATTTTCCTGATGATCATCCTGATCTGGATTCAGACGGGATTTGCCATGGTGATCCTGTCCGCCGCCCTGAAGGGGATCAGCGAAGAAACCATCGAAGCAGCCTATCTGGACGGGGCCTCGCCCTTGCAGATCTTCTTCAAGATCAAGATCCCGCAGATCTGGGGCACCATCGCGGTGGTCTGGACCACGATCACCGTCACCGTGTTGAAAGTGTTCGACATCGTGTTTGCCATGACCAACGGCCAATGGGGTACGCAGGTTCTGGCCAACCTCATGTATGACTGGATGTTCCGTGGCTCGCCCGATTTCGGGCGCGGGTCGGCGATTGTCATGGTGATCATGCTGCTGGTGACGCCGGTGATGATCTGGAACATCTCGAACGCACATAAGGAGAACCGCTGATGGAAATGGCTGGTACCAAATCCCGCCTGACATGGGCGGTCAACCTGGCCGTCGGGTTTCTGGTCCTTTTGTGGATCATTCCCACCTTCGGCCTTCTGGTCAGTTCGTTTCGCGACCGTGACGCGATTTCGACCTCGGGCTGGTGGACGGCGCTGTCGGCGTCAGAGCAAAACGTCATCGTGCGGGCGGATGCGCCCGACACGGTCAAGCCGGACGGCGCGGTCTGGGTTCTGACCGGCAATGTTTTCGAAAGTGGCAGCGGCAATGTCACCGCATTCGGCATCACATCACGCGAACCGGAAGCCTTCGCCCCCGGTGACGTTGCGACCCATGCCCGCGGCCATCAGATCACCGTCGAAGCCAATGGAGACTACCGTATCACCTATCCCGAAGAGCCGTCCGGCAATCGCGGACAGCGCCTGTTCGTGCGTGCGGAAAGTCCGCCCAGCTTCACCCTGGACAATTACCGCGAGGTGATGTTTGCCGAAGGCATGGGCAAGGCGCTGTTGAACACGCTGACAGTGACCATTCCCGCGACCATCATCCCCATCTTGGTCGCTGCCTTCGCCGCTTACGCGCTGGCGTGGATGGAAATGCCGGGCCGGGCGCTGTTGATTGCCGCGATCGTGGGGCTTCTGGTGGTGCCGCTACAGGTCGCGTTCATCCCGCTTCTGAAACTTCACAACAATATCGGGATCGGCAAGGGATATCTGGGCATCTGGCTGGCCCATACCGGGTTCGGCTTGCCGCTTGCGGTGTTTCTGCTTCGAAACTACATGGCCGGGTTGCCGGGTGAGATCATTGAAAGCGCGCGCGTCGACGGCGCGTCGGATTTCGCGATCTTCCGCAAGATCATCCTGCCGCTCAGCTTCCCGGCGCTGGCGTCCTTTGCGATCTTCCAGTTCCTGTGGGTCTGGAACGACCTTCTGGTAGCCAAGGTGTTCCTGGGCACCGGCGAGGATCAGGTCGTGATGACCGGGCGCATTGTCGATCTGCTGGGGTCACGCGGGGGGGATTGGGAAATCCTGGCGGCCTCGGCCTTTGTGTCGATCGCGGTGCCGATCGCGGTCTTTTTCTCACTGCAACGCTATCTTGTGCGCGGTCTGTTGGCCGGCTCGGTCAAAGGGGGCTGAGACATGAATGCAAACGTCGCGAAATGCGATCTGGTCCATCTTGAAAAATCGCCCGATTGGTGGCGCGGTGCGGTGATCTATCAGATCTATCCGCGCAGCTTTCAGGACGACAGCGGCGATGGCATTGGCGATCTGAAGGGCATCACGCGCCGCTTGCCTTACATCGCGTCGTTGGGGGTGGATGCAATCTGGATTTCGCCCTTCTTCACCTCGCCGATGAAGGATTTCGGATATGACGTGTCCGACTATTGTGATGTGGACCCGATGTTCGGCACGCTCGCGGATCTCGAGACCCTGGTGCAAACGGCTCATGGGCTGGGTTTGAAAGTGATGATCGACCTGGTGCTGAGCCACAGTTCGGATCAGCACCCATGGTTTGCCGAAAGCCGCGCGGATCGCGATAACGACAAGGCGAACTGGTATGTCTGGGCGGATGCCAGGCCGGACGGCACCCCGCCCAACAACTGGCTGTCGATCTTCGGCGGCCCGGCCTGGACGTGGGACACGCGGCGCTGCCAGTATTACCTGCACAATTTCCTTGTGTCGCAACCGGACCTGAATTTCCACGAACCGGCGGTGCAACAGGCGTTGCTGGATGTCGCCCGGTTCTGGCTGGAACGTGGCGTGGATGGGTTCCGGCTGGACACGATCAACTTCTATACGCACGACGCCCAGTTGCGCGACAACCCGCCCTTGCCGCCCGAACGCCGCAACAGCTCGATTGCGCCAGCGGTGAACCCTTACAATCATCAGGAACATATCTACGATAAAAACCGCCCGGAAACGCTGGAGTTCCTGCGCAAGCTGCGCGCCGTGATGGACCCCTATGGCGCCGCCGCCGTTGGCGAGGTGGGCGATGCCCAACGCGGGCTGGAGATCATGGGCGAATACACCGCGGGCGACGACCTTGTTCAGATGTGTTATGCGTTCGAGCTGTTGTCGGGCGACCGGCCGGATGCCACAAGCATCGCCGCTTTGATGGATCGGGTGGCAGAGGTGGCGCGGGACGGCTGGGCCTGCTGGGCCTATTCCAATCACGATGTGGTGCGCCACGCGACGCGCTGGAACCTGACGGAAGAAGCGCAAAAACTCTTTGCAACGCTTCTGATGTGCCTGCGTGGGTCGGCGTGTCTGTATCAGGGCGAGGAACTGGGTCTGACCGAGGCCGAACTGTCCTTTGACGACCTGCAAGACCCCTATGGGATCGAGTTCTGGCCCGAATTCAAGGGCCGCGATGGCTGCCGCACCCCGATGGTGTGGGAGGCGTCGAACAGTCAGGGCGGTTTCACCACGTCGGTCAGACCATGGCTTCCGGTCGCGTCGGACCATCTGCGCCGCGCGGTGGCCGTTGCAGACGAAGCACCCGGATCGCTTCTACATCACTATCGCCGTGCGATTGCGCTCAGGCGGGCGCATCCCGCGCTGGCAAAGGGCGCAATGGAGGCGATGCGCGTGGAAGGCACGGCGCTGAGCTTCCTGCGACGGGCAGGGGATCAGGTGCTTTGGTGTGCCTTCAACCTTGGCGATGCGGATCAGACCGTGACCCCGCCCGAAGGCACATGGGCGGCGGTGGAAGGAATGCAGACTACGCTGACGGCGCGCGCGCCCGTGATGCTGGGTGCCTGGCAGTCACTGGTGATGAAACCCGAGGGAGACAAGTAAATGGCCAATCTGACACTGACCAATGTCGTCAAGACCTATGGCAAGGTGAATGTCCTTCGCGACATCAACCTGGACATCACGACCGGAGAGTTGATCGTGTTCGTCGGCCCCTCGGGCTGCGGCAAGTCCACCCTGCTGCGGATGATTGCCGGGCTAGAGAAGATCACCGATGGCACGCTGCAAATCGACGGCGAGGTGGTCAACGATGTGCCCCCCAGCCAGCGCGGCATTGCGATGGTGTTCCAGTCCTATGCGCTGTATCCGCATATGACCGTGCGCGACAACATGGCTTTTGCGCTGAACATCGCCAAGAAGCCGAAGGCCGAGATCGACGCGGCGGTCGACCGCGCGGCAAAGGCGCTGCAACTGGACCCGTATCTGCACCGCCTTCCCAAGGCGCTGTCCGGCGGGCAGCGGCAGCGGGTTGCCATCGGGCGGGCCATTGTGCGCGATCCGAAGGTCTATTTGTTTGACGAACCGCTCTCGAACCTCGACGCCGCTTTGCGGGTCGCGACGCGGATCGAGATTTCGCAACTGAAAGAGGCGATGCCCGAAAGCACGATGATCTATGTGACCCATGATCAGGTCGAGGCGATGACGCTGGCCGACCGGATCGTGGTGCTGGCCAACAAAGGCATCGCGCAGGTGGGCAGCCCGCTGGAGCTTTACGAACGTCCCCGCACTGAATTTGTTGCCCAGTTCATCGGATCGCCCGCCATGAACCTTCTGCCCGGTAAGATCACCGCCACCGGCCCGCAGACCGAGGTGACGCTGGATGCGGGCGGCGTGGGCCGGGCGGATATTGCCACCACCGAATCCGACATGGGCAAACAGGTCAATCTGGGTGTCCGGCCAGAAGATCTGGTGCAGACCGATGGCGATGCGATTTTCACCGGCAAGGTTGAAATCGTCGAAGCCTTGGGCGAGGTTACGCTTTTGTATCTGCCCTCGAAAATGTCAGTGGGCGAGGGCGCGGACAGCGCCAACCAGACCCACCTGCTTGCGAAATTGCCGGGGATTCACGAGCAGTTGAAAGGTCAGACCGTGGGCCTGACGGCAGACCCCTCGAAGCTGCAGATCTTCCATGACGGGGTGACGATGCGCGGTTGAGTTTTGCACCCGCGGCCTGCGCGCGCATCTTGCCCATCCGCGCCCCTGTTGATATTGCGGGGGACAGGTTTTCGGACAAGGGACGCACCCATGCGGGCAGAGGCTCAGAACAACGTAGAGGCCATCGAAAAATCCCTGGCGCTGTTGCGTCAGCGGATCGGTTGGGACACGGCCGAACATCGGTTGGAGGAATTCAACGCGATGACCGAAGACCCGGATCTGTGGAACGACCCCGACCGCGCGCAGAAGCTGATGCGCGAACGGCAGGCGCTTTTGGATTCCGTCAACAGTTACAAGGCCATGGCGCAGGATCTTCAGGACAATATCGACCTGATCGAACTGGGCGAAATGGAAGAGGACACCGAGGTCGTTGCGGATGCCGAAGCCGCTCTGGCCAAGCTGGTCGAAAAAGCCGCCGCCGCCGAGTTGGAGGCGCTTTTGGACGGCGAAGCCGACAGCAATGACACGTTTCTGGAAATCAACGCGGGTGCCGGTGGTACGGAAAGCTGCGACTGGGCGTCGATGCTGGCGCGGATGTATGTCCGTTGGGCCGAAAAGCACGGCTATAAGGTCGAGCTGCAATCTGAAAGCGCAGGGGACGAAGCGGGGATCAAATCCGCCGCCTACAAGATTTCCGGGCACAATGCCTATGGCTGGCTGAAATCGGAAAGCGGCGTGCACCGGCTGGTGCGCATCTCGCCCTATGATTCAGCGGCCAAGCGGCACACGTCGTTCAGCTCGGTCTGGGTCTATCCGGTGGTGGACGACAATATCGAGATTGAAGTGAACCCGTCCGACATTCGCATCGACACATACCGGTCATCCGGTGCGGGCGGGCAACACGTGAACACCACCGATTCTGCGGTGCGGATCACTCACATCCCAACGGGAATCGTGACCACCAGCTCGGTGAAATCGCAGCACCAGAACCGCGATATCGCCATGAAGGCCCTGAAGTCACGGCTATACCAGATGGAGCTGGATAAGCGAAACGAAGCCATCAACGCCGCCCATGAAAACAAGGGTGATGCGGGCTGGGGCAACCAGATCCGGTCCTACGTGCTGCAACCTTACCAGATGGTGAAAGACCTGCGGACGGGGCACGAAACCTCGGACACTAAAGGTGTGCTGGACGGCGATCTGGATGCGTTCATGGCCGCCGTTCTGGCGCAGGACGTGGCCGGGAAATCGCGGGCCGAGGCGAATTTGGACGACTGATCGCAGGCACCCCTGTCCGGCGCGCTCAGCTTGCCCTTGATACGGCTGTCCGCCCGGCGGCCGGGTCCGACCAGCGCAGGATCAATAATACCAGTGCATAAAGCCCGGCGACCAACATGATCGCGTCTTCATACACGCCATATTTCGGGATCTGGATGAAAATCGGTAACGGAACCGCCCAGAACAGCAGCACGCCATAGGCGATCTTGTCGGCCCGCGGCAGCGCGAAGGTCAGCATCAGCAGCGCAAGCGCACTGGTCGGGCAGGGAAACGCGCCCAGGAAAATCGTGCGGGGGAATGTGTGTCCCATGGCAAGACTGATCGCCGGATAGGCAGCGATCGTGACCGCCAGCACCATCGCAACGGGCCGTTGCCATCCAGCCGCCGGAGGGCGGAACGCCATCCTCTTGCGAAACAGGTCGGCCGCGAATACGAGCGCAACGACGCCGAACAGTGCGGCAAACACATAATTCCCGGCCAGATCTCGACCGATCGTCAGAAAGAACACAACACTGATCCAGGCGAACAAGGCAGCTAGACAGGTGCGCATCACGGTGTCGGCGACGATACCCGGACGGACAAATACCAGCGCCATCGCGCCAAGCGACGCTAGATACAGGATGATCTGTGCGGGCCAGATCCGCTCGCCATACACGGCGATTATGCCCCACCATTGCTCTGAACTCAGCATTTTCGCGCCCTCCTGCAAAGACATGTCGACCTGCAAGGATCAACATTTCCAGTCTAGGCGAAGCTGCGCATGCCTCATTGACGCGCGTCAATGAAGGGTTGCGAGATTGTGCTGGCACAGATCGTGACCGCACATTACGCACCGTCACGTAGCGGCGCGATGGATCAGCCGTCGATCCGCGCCGCCATGATCGCGATGGCCTGCTGATAGACGCTGGCCGCGTTCCATTCCTTGATCACCCGATAATTGGGCTGGCCCTTTTGATACCCTTTGCCGGGCTTCCAGCCCTTCTTGCGCAGGAAATTCGCAGTCGAGGCCAACGCATCGGCAAGGTTGTAAAGGTCCACGCGCCCATCCCCCGAAGCGTCGATGCCATAGGTATAGGCATTGCCCGGCAGGAATTGCGTATGGCCCAGCTCTCCATGCTTTGCGCCGCGCGTATTGGCGGTGATCGTGCCCCGGTCGACCAGCTTCAGCGCCCCGATGGCGTGGGGAATGAAAAACTGCGGTCGGCGGCAATCATAGGCCAGCGTGGTGATCGCCGAGACCACGGGCGTGTCGCCCATGAAGCCGCCAAACCCCGTTTCCATCCCGTGAATGGCCAGAAGCACCCCGGCAGGCACGCCGAAATGTTTTTCGAGCGATTGATAGAAGCCCGGATTGCCGGCCTTGCGCTTGCGAGCCTGCGCGACGATCGTGTCGGCCCCGCGCACCGACATGAACTTGGACAGGGAATACTTGAACGACTTCTGGTTGCGGTCGGCGCGGATCGTCGCGGTGGAATATTGCGCCGAGGCCAGCGCCTGCAACCCGCGCTGACCGACCCCGGCAGCCTTGGCGTCTTTGGCAAAATCGGCCTTCCAGCGTTCAAACCCACTGGCGTTATTTCCACAGGGGGCGCCTGTGGCCATCGCGGCGCTGAGTGTCAGCGCGGATCCCGCAATAAAGAGTGTTTTGAAAACAGACATAAATTCAATCCTTCGTTCGGCTTGGCCGAGTGTATGACATTTGAAGTTTGGGTAAAGGCTTTGCATTCACCATTACAACACGCAACGCGGCGATCCCGTGCCGCGAACGCGCCGTGAAACACATTAACACATTCAGAATCTTGACGGATCGCACCGAAGCCGCAAAACTTATGCCACGCGCGACAGTGGATGAACCCACGCCCCAGGAGGTGCAATGTCTGACTCTACTCATCCCGTGGCCTCGGTGCCGCCAAATATCGAACAAATCGGCTTTGAGGACATCATCGCGGCGTTGAAGGCGGGGCTGCGTGATTTCACACGCGCGCCCGCCTTTGGCCTGTTCTTTGCCGGGTTCTATGTGATCATGGGGATCGTGATCTATCTTCAGCTCGATGTGCTGGACCAAAGCTATTGGATCATTCCCGTCGCGCTGGGGTTTCCGCTGCTGGCGCCGTTCCTGGCGGTCGGGCTTTACGAGGTGAGCCGACGGCTTGAGGCCGGCGAACCCCTGGACTGGGCGCAGGTGCTGGGGGTCGTGTTCAACCAGAAGGATCGGCAGTTTCCGTCCATCGCCATGGTGATCATCATGATCTTTATGTTCTGGGTCTTTGTCGCCCATCTTGTCTTTGCGATCTTCATGGGGCTTGAGCCACTGACCAACATCACATCAAACTGGCAAGACGCGATCCTGAACCGTAATGGCATCACGATGCTGGCGGTGGGCACGGCGGTCGGGGCAGTTCTGTCATTTTGCCTGTTTTCGCTGACCGTGACCAGCTTGCCGCTGCTTCTGGACCGCGAGTTGGATTTCATCACCGCGATGATCTATTCGTTCCAGTCGGTCCTGCAGAACCTTGTGCCGATGCTGGGCTGGGGGTTCATCATTTCGGTGCTGATGCTGATCGGGATGCTGCCCTTTTTCCTGGGGCTGTTCGTGGTCCTGCCGATCCTGGGTCACGCCACCTGGCACCTGTATCGCCGTGTGATGAGCTTCGAGGAATAGGCGAACGCGTCCGGGCGGCGCGGGACAAGGCACCCGGAGCCGCAAATAATAGAAGGCCGCCCACCGGGCGGCCTTGTGCAGTTGGAATTGTAATTCGGATCAGCCGTTGTCGGGTTTCGCGCCTGCAGGGGCTTGCGGTGCCGGTTTGGCCCCGCCCAATGGGTCGTCCTGACGCTGTACCGAGCCTTCGAAATGGGCGCCGCTTTCGATGGCGATGGTTTTGTGGATGATGTCACCTTCGACGCGCGCGGACGAGGTCAGGCGTACTTTCAGGCCTCGCAGGCGGCCAATGATGCGACCATTGATCACCACGTCATCGCCGACGACCTCGCCCTTGACGGTTGCGGTTTCGCCAATCGTCAACTGATGGGCGCGAATGTCGCCTTCCACCGTGCCTTCGACCAGAATATCGCCGGTCGACTTGACGTCACCCTTGATCACAAGGTCCGACGACAGGGTGGATGCGGGCGGCTTGACCTTTGGAGCAGCCGACGACGGTGCGGGCGGAACAGCCGGGGCAGAGGATGCGGGCTTGTCCGACTTTGCCTCGGTTGTGGTTTCCTTGTCACCGGCTTTGGGGCCGGGTTCATTGATCCTGCTTTTAGAGAACATCTTTTGCTGCCTTGATATAGACCATCGGGTTGATGGGCTTGCCACCGACGCGCACCTCATAGTGAAGATGCGGTCCGGTCGACCGCCCGGAGTTTCCAATATCACCAATTCTATCCCCGCGCGAGACCCTTTGTCCTTTTTGCACATTCATGCGCGAAAGATGGGCGTATCGCGTCTCGATACCGAATTCGTGCTGGATCTTGATAAGCCGCCCATAGCCCGAGCTCCACGAGGCGCTGATCACGACGCCATCGGCGGGGGCATAGACCGGGGTGCCGATCGGGGCGGCGAAATCGGTGCCGTTGTGCATCCGGCCCCAGCGCGAGCCAAAGCCCGAGGTGAAGCGGAAACCGGATTTCACCGGCATTCCGAAGGGCATCTTCTGTGCGGCGATGCGATACAGGTTCATCCTGTCCAACTCGCTCAGAATGTTGTTGGCGCGTTCGGCGTCGGGGTCGGGCCCCTGGCCGCGCGTCGACAGGATCAGCGGAGTCAACGGGCCGCCCTGACCGGAATAGCCGCGGCGCACCTGATCCAGAATGTGATCCACCGACATGCCGGATTTGGCGAACATCTTGTCCAGCGGCTCAAGCGAGATCGTGACGGCGTCTTCAAGCTGGCGGAAGATCTGGTCGTTGCGCTCGTCGCGCAGACGGGCTTCATACAGCATGTCCTGTGCGAACCGTTCAGCTTCGACCGCGTTTTGCGCGACAAGATCGCGTTCGGCGGCGGTGCGCGACAGCTCTGATGTCAAAAAGGCCAGGGTTGCGTTGGTCTGTGCAGGGGCCGCCCCCGATCCGCTGGCGTTCTGATCTTCCTGTGCGGCGGCCAACATCGTCTCAAGACTGTCTTTCGCCTTGTCCCGTTCGCCCATGGTGCGGCGCAACGTGGCCTGGATCACGCCGATGCCGGTCTCGAACTCCTTGCGCCTTTCCTCGGAGGCCAGCAATTCGCTTTGCATCTCGGAAATCTCGCTGAGCGCCAGGTTGAACCGCTCCTGCGCGGCGGCGGCTTCGGCGGCGCGGGCGTCGCGTTCTTCGGACAGGGTTTGCAGGCGCTGTTCATACAGGCGTTTGTCACGCTGCGCCTGATCGCGCATGTTGCCGGAGCCGATGGAATCCATCAACAGAACGGCGGTGGCGATGATCGACCAGGCGATGAACGCGGCCGAGCCCGTCCAGCCAAGGGCCTGCGTCAGCGGAGACAGCCGGATGAATCGCGTGCCGGTTTCCGAACGCAGGAAAAGCCGCTGTTCCGGAAAGACGCGTTCAAGCAGGTGGTTAACCTTGTTCATCCAGCTGATATGCAAGTCCGAAGCCCCGAATTCATCCCTTTGATCCCGTGTCCTTGGGATATCCAGCTTCTGATGGTGATCCCCGCAGACCCGTGGTCCTTAACGTGGGTGACACATTCACGCAAGGAATTTTGAATTTCCTTAACAATTGTCAGGGTTTCAAGCGAGATTCTGCCGACGCGCCGCCGGGTGGTGCGCCGCAGCTCAGTCCGGTGTGCCGCGGCTTTGTGGCGGGGTTTCACCGGCCAAAGGCCAATAGAAATCCGGGGGCAGTCCGGCTTCGGCACGTTTTTCTTCGTTGAACGGGGGCTTCAGGGCTCCGTGGAAATACCTGCGCACGAGGTTATGAAAGGTGTCTTTCGGGTCCAGTTCATGACGCCCGCACAGAAAATGAAACCATTTCGAGCCATAGGCAACATGCCCGACCTCTTCGGCATAGATCACCTCAAGCGCGGCCACCGTGTCGTCCAGTCTGGCCTTGCGGAACACCTCGATCATACCGGGGGTCACGTCCAGCCCGCGCGCTTCAAGCACCATCGGCACCACCGCCAGACGCCCCAAAAGGTCTTGCGCCGTATCTTCGGCGGCGCGCCACATACCCGCATGGGCGGCGAGGGCGCCGTAATGGCTCCCCAATTCTTCAAGACAGTCGCTTACCAGATTGAAATGCTTGGCTTCTTCGTCTGCCGCCTTGACCCAGTCGTCATAAAACCCCAGCGGCATCGGCGTATCGGTGAACCTTGCGATGATATCCCAGTGCAGATCCACCGCATTCAGTTCGATATGTGCCACAGCGTGCAAAAGCGCGATCTGCCCTTCGCGGCAGCCGGGGCGGCGGCGCGGCACATCGCGCGGGTGTTTCAAAACGGGCCGATCCGGGCGGGCGGGGAAATCGGGCGGGGTCGCATGACCTATGATCTGTTCGCGTTCAGTGAGCGGCGCGGTGATCGTGCCGCTTTCGCGTGCTGCAAACCATTCGGCGGCATATTCGCGGGCCAGGGCGGTCTTCTCGCGCCCGTCGGCGGTGCGCAACACCGCATCGGCCATTTCTGCCAGCGGGCGCGACAGGGCGGTCATGCGCCGACCAATGCGCGGGTGGCAGCCAAGACCTCGTCCGCGTGGCCTTTCACCTTCACCTTGGGCCACGCCTGCGCAACCTTGCCATCCGGCCCGATCAGGAAGGTCGTGCGCGTGATGCCCATATAGGTGCGGCCATAGTTCTTTTTCTCGCCCCACACGCCGTAGCGTTCGCAGACATCCCCATCCGCATCTGACAAAAGCGGCACGCTCAGGTCTTGTTTCGTGCGGAAGTTCTCGTGCTTTTTCAGGCTGTCCTTCGAGACACCGAACACATGCGCCCCCAGCGCGCGAAACTCCGGCAACAAGGCCGAGAAATCCAGCGCCTCGGTGGTGCAGCCAGGCGTGTTGTCCTTGGGATAGAAATACAACACCACCGGCGCCGGGGTCAGGTCAGACAAGGTCACGGGCGCGCCACCGTCTTGCGGCAGGGTGAAATCCGGCGCAATATCGCCTGTCTTCAGCATGTTATCGGTCATAGTCTTGGCTTTCCCTGTGCTCTGTCACTAGTGTTTCCCGAACTTTCCTTCTATGCCGTTTCGTATCAGGATGAAAGGCACGCGGCCGCAGGGCCAAACGGGCATCTGGACGATCTGCATGACCAAAGACGACACCCCAACGGAACACGAGGACGCAAAAGACCGGCGCCCCGATTGCGATGGCCCCGATCGCGATGACGACATGTCCTCGGCATCCGGAGAGGGGATTGAGCCGGTCCCTGAGAAGACCGGGCAAGATGAGCGGCAGGATGACGCGGACCTCTCGGACGCCGATGCCAAGAACGATGATGGCGGAACGGCTGTGATGGTCGATGACGTCACGGCCGTGTCAAAGGATGACGCGACAGAAGAAACCGCCGCCCTCGTCGCCACAGCGCGACCCTCGCGCCGGAAGAAAGCCAAGGGGTTGGAAAAGCACGAAATCCCGCCCGAGCAGCGGGCGCGCCGTCGCAGGCGCCTGAAATGGCATTTCGGCATCTGGTCCTTCGTGATGATCGCCCTTGCGGCGCTGTTCCTGGCGCTTCTGTCCATGTCGGTCACTGGGCATGTGTTTGTGCTGCCGAAATGGGCGACCGAGCGGATCGAGCAGAAGATCAACAGCCAGACCAACCGGGTGAAACTGTCGCTGTCGCAGGTTGAACTGGGCGTGACGCGGCTGGGTCTGCCCCGGTTGCGACTGGTCGATCTGGGGGTGCGCGATGAAACCGGGCTTGAGATTGGGCGGCTGAACGCCGTCGAAGGCTCGCTTTTGCTGCGACCGGTCCTGTCGGGGCGGGTGGAGCCGGCGAGCCTGTCGCTGCGTGGCGCGCAGATCACCATCCGCCGCAGCCGGGACGGGTCGTTTGATTTGAGTCTGGGGCAAGGCATCGGGGCCAGCGGTGACCTGGCGTCCGTGCTTGATCGCATCGACGCGGTGTTTAACACGGGCATCCTGGCGCACACGGACAGTATTTCCGCCACCAACCTGACCATCACGCTGGAAGACGCGCGCACCGGGCGTCTGTGGCAGGTGACCGATGGGGCATTGAAGATCAGCCAAACCGCGCAGGCGGTCGACATGACGCTGTCCTTTGACGTGTTCAACCAGACCGAAGAGCTGGCGGAAACAGTGCTGGGCTTTCGCTCGGTCAAGGGCAGTTCGTCGGCTCGGCTGACCGCAACCTTCAAGAATGCGCGTGCGCGCGACATTGCCGCGCAGACGCCGCTTCTGACCTTTCTGGGTCTGGTGGACGCGCCGATTTCCGGGGCGCTGCGCACGGTGATTGACGAGACCGGGCAGGTCTCTGGCTTGGCGGGGACGCTGGAATTCGGGGCCGGCAGCCTGTCTCCGGATCCCGCCGCCAGGCCGGTCAAGTTCACTGGTGGCAAGGTCTATCTGGACTATGACCCCGAACGCGAGCGGATGAATTTTGCGCAGGCGACGCTGCAATCGGACTGGGGCGAGGTTCAGGCCGACGGACATTCCTATTTGCGCGGGTGGTCCGGCGGTTGGCCGACCGAGTTGCTGGGCCAGTTGAACGTGACCCATGCACGGATCAGCCCGCCCGATGTCTTCGAAGCGCCGCTGGCGCTGGGGCAGGGATCGGCGGATTTCCGGCTCGGCCTTGCCCCGTTTCGTGTCGATGTCGGGCAGTTTGCCATCACCCATGACGACGCCCTTGCCACGGGAACGGCACGGATCGGGATTGGCGACGATGGCTGGTCGGTCGCCATTGATGCCGCCGCAGGTCATGTCAGCCCCGAACAGGTCACGGCATTCTGGCCCCTGACCAACGGGCAGCGCACCCGTCTGTGGGCGCGCGATAATGTGACAGAGGGACAGTTCACCAATGTGACCGTCGCCTGGCGCAAACAGCAGGGCCAACCCGCCCACACCGCGCTGAGCGCGGGGTTCGAGGGCGTGACCGTGCGCGCGGTGAAAGAGATGGTGCCGATCGAAAATGCCTCGGGCCAGTTCACGATCGACGGGCGGCGGCTGGTGGTCACGGCGGATCAGGGTGTCTTGCGTCCGAAGGATCGTGCGGGCCGGGTGGCGGGGGTGCTGGACGCGTCGGGAACGAGCTTCGTCATTCCCCAAATGGCGCGCCGGCCGGACGATCCTGATGCGCCGCGCCCGCCGGTGCCGGCCTGGGTGGATCTGGCAGTTTCCGGTCCGATGAAAGCGGCGCTGCACCTTCTGGACGACAAGCCGTTTCGCATCTTTCGCAACGCACCCGAAGGGGCGCTTGGCCCCGATATGGCCCGCGGGCGCGTGACGCTTGGTGGTCGGATCGACATTGCCATGCAGCCGAAAGTGCCGCGCAGTGCCATCGACTATCGTCTGGCGGGGACGCTGAGTGCGGTGAAAAGCGACACCATCGTGAAAGGGCGTTTGCTGGAGCTTCCGCGCGCCGATCTGTCGGTCAGCACCGAAGGCGTGCGCATCGCAGGGCAGGGGCGGTTGTCGGGCGTGCCGGTGTCGGGCACGTGGTCACAGGTTTTCGACGATGGAAGATCGACCGGGACGTCCACGGTATCGGGCGAGGTGACGCTGAATCAGGCCTTTCTGGATGCGTTTTCCATCGGCCTGCCCGCCGGTAGCGTGTCCGGTGCGACCAAGGGCAGCTATGAAATCGCATTGCAGCGCGGCGAAGCCCCGCGCATCACGCTTGAGGCACCGCTGGCCGGGGTCGGGCTGAACATCGCGCCGCTGGGCTGGTCGAAACCTGCGGGCCGCGCGGGGTCGCTCAGCTTGTCGGGCAGGCTGGGATCGGCCCCGGTGATCGACGACCTGACGCTGCGCGCCCCGGACCTGGACGCCAAGGGCAGCGTGATCATGGCCGAGGGCGGTGGGCTGGTCGCGGCCCAGTTCGACAGGGTCACTCTGGGTGGTTGGCTGGACGCGCCGGTGACGTTGACGGGACGCGGCGCGGGACAGCCGGTTGCGGTCACGGTCAAGGGCGGCACGGTCGACATGCGCAAGGCCACGCTTGGGTCGGGCCGGGGCGGTGGTCAGGCCGGGGCGCCGGTGCCAATCTCGCTTCTGCTCGACCGGCTGGTGATTTCGAAAGGGATCACGATCACCGGCTTCGATGGGGACTTCACTCGCGCGCGTGGCGGGTTGAACGGCACGTTCCGCGGTCAGATCAATGGCGGCCCGGCTATTCGTGGCACCGCCGCCCCGCAGCCCAAAGGCACGGCTTTTCGGCTGACCAGCCAGAATGCCGGGGGCGTGTTGCGCGCGGCGGGTGTGCTGAAAAATGCCCGCAACGGCACGATGGAGCTGATCCTGGCCCCGGGCGGAGGGAAGGGCGTTTACGACGGCAACCTGAAGATACAGAACATCGACGTGCATGATGCCCCCGCGATGGCCGAACTGCTGTCCGCCATATCGGTCGTTGGCCTGCTGCAACAACTGGGCGGGCAAGGCATTCCGTTTACCGATGTGGATGCGCGCTTTCGGTTGGATCCCGACAAGATCACGATCTACGAGGGGGCCGCGACGGGGCATTCCATAGGGATTTCGATGGATGGCTACTATTTCCTCGGCTCGGGTCAAATGGACATGCAGGGGGTGATCTCGCCATTCTATGTCGTGAACTCGGCCGGGCGCATCTTTGCCCGCAAGGGCGAAGGGCTGGTCGGGTTCAACTATACGCTCAAAGGCACCGCCGCAGATCCCAAGGTCGGGGTCAATCCCCTGTCACTGTTCACGCCGGGCTTTTTCCGTGACATCTTCCGCCGAAACCCGCCCACGCGACCCCAGCCGGAGTGACCGGCCACACGCGCCAAAAATGAACCCGTTGACGCCGGACGCCAAGCCCCCTAAACGCGCCGCCATGAAGCTGAGTGATTTCAATTTTGACCTGCCGGACGACCTGATCGCAACGCGACCGGCGCGCCCACGCACGGCCAGCCGCCTGCTGGTGGCCACACCGGATCGGATGGTGGACGCACAGGTCAGCGACCTGACCGATTGGCTGCGCCCCGGCGACCGGCTGGTGCTGAATGACACCAAGGTCATTCCCGGCCGCCTGTTCGGCACCCGCACGCGACCCGGGCAGGCCCCCGGCGAAGGTGTTGCAAAGATCGAGGTCACGCTTTTGTCCCCAGACGGGGCAGGGCAGTGGCACGTGATGGCCAAGCCTTTGCGCAAATTGCGCGACGGGGATGTCATCACCTTCTCGGAAAAGCTCTGGGCGACCTATCTGGGGCGCGACGATGATCAGGCGCTGATTTGCTTCAACATTGAGGGCGATGATTTCGACGCGGCGTTGGCTGAGGCGGGCAAGATGCCTCTGCCACCCTATATCGCCGCCAAACGCGCGGCGGATGCGCGGGACAACGAAGATTATCAAACCGTCTTTGCCCGTCACTCCGGCGCGGTGGCAGCGCCCACGGCGTCGCTTCACTTTGACGATGCGCTGCTTGATCGGATCGCCGCGATGGGGGTGGGGCTGACCCATGTCACCCTTCATGTGGGGGCGGGCACCTTTCTGCCGGTCAAGGTCGATGACATTGCACAGCACAAGATGCACGCCGAATGGGGCCAAGTCAGCGCCAAAGCCGCTGCCGAAATCGAAGCGACCATCGCCGCTGGTGGGCGCATCATTCCGGTCGGCACCACGGCGCTGCGGCTGATCGAAAGTGCGGCTACGGCATCCGGCCGGATCGCGCCTTGGCAGGGCGAGACCGACATTTTCATCACCCCCGGGTTCCGGTTCAACATCACCGATGGGCTGATGACCAATTTCCACCTGCCGAAATCCACCTTGATGATGCTGGTGTCGGCCCTGATGGGCACGGACCGGATGCGCGCGGTCTATGACCACGCCATCGCGCATCGCTATCGCTTCTTTTCCTATGGTGACAGTTCCCTGCTTCTGCCGGATCGGACCTAATACCGGAAACGCGGGTCCGGGCCGGTGCCGGGCGCTGAAATGTCGTGAATTGTCGTTGGTCCGGAGGTTTGGCCTGCTAAGCTGACCGGGACGCAAACAGGAGACCTCCATGCTGCAAGTCTTGTCAAGCTCCTGGGCGCTGCTTCTGGGCATGATGCTGTTGATGGTCGGCAACGGTGTGCAGGGCACGCTTCTGGGGATCAGGGGCGGGTTGGAAGGGTTTTCCACCTTCCAGCTTTCGATGGTCATGTCCGGCTATTTCGCAGGCTTCCTGTTCGGGTCGCGCATGGCGCCGATCATGATCCGGCGGGTGGGGCATGTGCGGGTGTTTGCGGCGCTTGGCTCGTTCATCTCGGCGGTGCTGATCCTGTATCCGACGTTCACCGATCCATGGGCCTGGACCGCGCTGCGCGTGATCGTCGGCTTCTGTTTTTCGGGGGTGTATGTCACGGCGGAAAGCTGGCTGAACAACGCGGCCGACAATGAAAACCGTGGCAAGGCCCTGTCGCTTTACATGTTCGTGCAGATGGTGGGCATCATCGCCGCCCAGGGGCTTTTGGTGATTGGGGATCCCGGCGGGTTCATCCTGTTCATCCTGCCCTCGGTGCTGGTATCGATTGCCTTTGCCCCCATTCTTCTGTCCGTCAACCCAACCCCGGCGTTTGAGACGACGAAAGGTCTGAGCCTGCGGGAGCTGTTCGATATTTCGCCGATGGGCTGTGTCGGGTTCATGTTGCTGGGCGGCGTGTTTGCCGCGCAGTTCGGCATGGCCTCGGTCTTTGGGCAGCAGATCGGGCTGACGGTGGGGCAGATCTCGGCCTTTGTGTCGGCGCTCTATATCGGGGGGCTGGTCCTGCAATACCCCATTGGCTGGATCTCGGACCGGATGGACCGGCGCATCCTGATCCTGATCGTCACGGCAATCGCCGCCATCGGGGCGATCCTGCCGGTGCTGTTCGGCGTCCGGTACGATCTGCTGCTGCTGGCAGCCTTCCTGCTGGGGGGCATGACCAACCCGCTTTACGCGCTGCTTCTGGCCTATGTGAACGACTTTCTGGAACCCGACGACATGCCCGCAGCCTCGGCCGGGTTGATCTTCATCAACGGGGTGGGGGCAATTGCCGGCCCGGTGGTGACAGGCTGGGTGATGGGCATCATGGGACCGTTGGGGTTCTTTGGGTACATGGCGCTGCTGCTGGTCGGGTTCCTGGCCTATGGCCTGTGGCGCATGACGCAGCGGTCCGGCCCGGCACCGAAGGACACCGGGGCCTATATGACAATGTCGCCCGCGGCCTCCCCGGTTGCCGTTGATATGGCGCAGGAGGTCTGGGCCGACGAGGCGGAAGAGGACGAATAGTGCCCGCTTGCACCGCTCCCCCGACCCGCTAGAGTGAGGGGCTGAGGAGGTGCCCGCATGAGCGAACCAAGTGAGATCATCAGTTTCTGGATCGACGAGGTCGGACCGAAGGGCTGGTATGACGCCTCGGACAAGCTGGATCAGACGATCCGCGACCGGTTCATGGCCGATTATGAAGCCGCTCGCGACGGTGCGCGCGATGCCTGGCGTGACAGCCCGGACGGGGCACTGGCCTTTCTGATCCTGACTGACCAGTTCCCGCGCAACATGTTCCGGGGCGACGCCCGGTCGTTTGCCACCGACCCCGCAGCGCGTGCCTGCGCGGACCACGCCATTGCGCGCAATCTGGATATGCAGATCCCATTGCCGGACCGGCAGTTCTTCTATCTGCCCTTCGTGCACAGCGAGGCGATGGAAGATCAGGACCGCTGCATCGCCCTGATGGCCGAACGCATGGCCGAGACGCCGGGGCAGGGCGACACGCTGCACGCCCGCGTCCACCGCGAGATCATACGCCGTTTCGGCCGCTTTCCCTATCGAAACGAGGCCCTGGGCCGCGACAGCTCACCCGAGGAAATCGCCTTCATAAAGGACGGAGGCTATACGGCGCTGCGCAAACAGCTCGAAGCGCAGCGGGCCTAATGCGGTGTTGCCTGACCTTGGCAACTGTGCTCCCATAATCTTGCATGTTGCAGGGTTTCGCAGAGCGACTGGCAGGGTTTCCCTGACGTCATTGATCCATTGAGCAAAATAGTTTAATGCCAAACTATCTTAGGACGAGGAGGAGACCCCATGGCGGGAAACGCTTTTGATACCGTGGTCATCGGCGCCGGTCCCGGCGGGTATGTTGCCGCCATCCGCGCGGCGCAACTGGGCCAGAAAGTGGCGATTGTCGAACGCGAACACCTGGGCGGTATCTGCCTGAACTGGGGCTGTATTCCGACCAAGGCGCTTCTGCGCTCGGCCGAGGTGTTTCACCTGATGCACCGCGCCAAGGAATTTGGTCTGTCCGCAGGCAAGGTCGACTATGACCTGCCTGCCATCGTGAAACGTTCGCGCGGGGTGGCCGCACAACTGTCGGGTGGTATTGGACACCTGATGAAGAAAAACAAAGTCACCGTGGTGATGGGTGAGGCAACGATTCCGGCCAAGGGCAAGGTCTCGGTCAAGACCGACAAGGGGACCGAGGATCTGACCGCCAAGAACATCGTTCTGGCCACCGGCGCGCGCGCCCGCGAATTGCCGGGGCTGGAGGCTGACGGCGATCTGGTCTGGACCTACAAACACGCGTTGAACCCGCCGCGTATGCCGAAAAAGCTGCTGGTCATCGGATCAGGCGCCATCGGCATCGAATTTGCCAGCTTCTTCAACACATTGGGCGCGGATACCACCGTTGTCGAGGTGATGGACCGCGTGTTGCCCGTTGAGGACGCCGAGATTTCGGCCTTCGCCAAGAAGTCTTTCGTCAAGCAAGGTATGAAGATCATGGAAAAGGCCATGGTCAAGCAGCTTGATCGTGCGAAAGGCAAGGTCACCGCGCATATTGAAGTGGGCGGCAAGGTCGAAAAGCACGATTTCGACACCGTAATTTCTGCCGTCGGCATCGTCGGCAACGTGGAAGGGCTGGGGCTTGAAAAGCTGGGCGTCAAGATCGACCGCACCCATGTGGTGACGGACGCGCATTGCCGCACCGGCGTCGACGGCCTTTATGCGATCGGAGACATCGCCGGCGCGCCGTGGCTTGCCCACAAGGCCAGCCACGAAGGCGTGATGGTCGCCGAGCTGATCGCCGGTCTGCATGCCCATCCCGTGAAGCCCGAAAGCATCCCCGGCTGCACCTATTGCCACCCGCAGGTGGCCAGTGTCGGCCTGTCCGAAGCCAAGGCAAAAGAGCAGGGGTATCAGATCAAGGTGGGTCGTTTCCCCTTCATCGGCAACGGCAAGGCCATTGCGATGGGCGACCCCGAGGGCATGGTCAAAACCATTTTCGATGCCAAGACCGGCGAGCTCCTGGGCGCCCATATGGTAGGCCCGGAAGTGACCGAGATGATCCAGGGTTATGTGGTCGGCAAGACGCTGGAAACCACCGAAGAAGAGCTGATGCACACGGTCTTCCCGCATCCGACAATCTCGGAAAGCATGCACGAAGCGGTGCTGGACGCCTATGACCGCGTCATTCACATGTAAGACAGAAAGGCCGGGTCATTGCCCGGCCTCTTTTCAGTGTGCGTGGGTGGTTCGGTAGGACAAACTGCCATTCAGGCCAACGCCTCATCCAGCTTGGCAAGGATCGCGGTCCAGCCGCCTTTGTGGTTGTCGCGGCTTTCTTCGGACGGGAAACGGATGTGATGCAGGCGCAGATCTGTGCCTCCGTCTTTCGGCGTCAGATCCAATGTGACGATCGATTCTTCGGCCGTGCTTGCATGCGATTCCCACGTGAATTGCAGCTTTTTGGCCCGATCAATGATCCTATATTCTCCTTCGTGCGGCAGATCGCCCGCGTTCGGTACCCGCATGATGATGCAAAAACGTCCCCCGACTTTGGCATCGACGGTCGCGTCGGGCACGGTGACGCCTGCGCCGGCAATCATGAATTTCGTCAGCATCTTCGGGTCCAGCCACGCATCGAACACCCGTTCGGGCGGGTAGGGGATGTGGCGGGTGATTTCGAGGGATAGATCAGTCATTGTCGTCCTCCTTCAAGGCAGCTTCGAGGGCATCCAGCCGCAGCGCCCAGATCGAACGCAATTCGGCAAACCATTGATCGATGTCGGAAAGCGGCCCCATCTGCACTTCGATCAAATGCTCGCGCCATTCGGTGCGCCGGGTCGCCAGGCCACAGGCCTCAAGCACTTTGATGTGTTTCGAGACCGAGTTCAGGCTGATGTCAAAGTGATGTGCGATATCTGTGACGCGCATTGGGCCTTCTTGTGCCAGCAAGGTCAGGATCGCACGGCGATTGGCATCCGATGCCGCCTTGAGAACGGCGCTGAGGTGGTCCATGTCGTTTCGTTCAGCCATATGGGTGAATAACGGAATCAAAGATATCAGTCAACCAAGAAGGTGAATGACGATTTGGCTCTACCATCAAAAACCCGCGCGGGCTGGGCCTGCGCGGGTTGCGTTGTGGGGGGGGTGTAGGGCGCTTACCGCTCGATCTCGCCGCCTGCCTGATGCCAATGCCCTAGTCCGCCGATGTTATAGACCTCGTCATAGCCCAGTCGTTTCAGAACTTGCGCGCCTTGGGCAGACCGCGCGCCGGACGCGCAATAGAGCGCGATGGGCTTAGTCGGATCAATCGTCGCGTTGAAGTCCGGCCCCTTCGGGTCGCATTGAAAGGGCATCACCGTCAGCGGCACAACGACAGCGCCCTTGGCCTTGCCAGTCATCTGCACCTCGCCGTGGTCGCGCACGTCGATCACCGTGATCTCGCCAGCGCGGGCTTTGGTCACGGCCTCGCGCGGGTCCATTTTCGCGCCGCCCATCATGAAACCAAACATGTTTTCGCTCCTGTCCCGAAAAGGGTTTGATCCGGGATATAGATCGCAACGTATTCAGGTCAATGGGTCTGAGAATTAAAATTCAAGAAAGTGAATGTAACGGGCTGGGCAACGCAGCGCGTTTACAAGTGTTCCGCAAATGTTCTAACTTTCCGATTGTCCCGCCGCGCGGTTTGGCCTAACCGTTAAGCAATTGTGAACTGGGGGTCAGAATGGCCGAGTTGAAAGAAATACAGGTCCGCGGTGCGCGCGAACACAACCTGAAATCCATCGACGTGGATATTCCGCGCGATCAGCTTGTGGTGATCACCGGGCTGTCCGGGTCTGGCAAGTCTTCGCTGGCGTTTGACACGATCTATGCGGAAGGGCAGCGGCGGTATGTCGAAAGCCTGTCCGCCTATGCGCGGCAATTTCTGGACATGATGGAAAAGCCCGATGTGGATCACATCGCGGGGCTGTCGCCGGCGATTTCGATCGAGCAAAAGACGACTTCGAAAAACCCGCGTTCAACCGTGGGCACCGTGACCGAGATTTACGACTATCTGCGCCTGCTGTTTGCCCGCGCGGGCACTCCCTATTCCCCCGCCACCGGCCAGCCGATCGAAGCCCAGCAGGTTCAGGATATGGTCGACCGCGTGATGCAGATGGAGGAGGGCACCCGCGCCTATCTGCTTGCCCCCATCGTGCGCGACAGAAAGGGCGAATATCGCAAGGAATTTCAAGAGCTTCAGAAAAAAGGGTTCCAGCGCGTCAAGGTCAATGGTGAGATGTATGAGCTGGACGCCCCACCCACACTGGACAAGAAGTTTCGCCACAATATCGACGTGGTGGTCGACCGGATCGTGGTGCGCGAAGGGATGGAGCAACGGCTTGCCGACAGCTTCCGCACGGCCCTTGATCTGGCCGACGGGATTGCACTGTTGGAAACCGCGCCGAAAGAGGGTGAACCCGAGATTTTCACCTTCTCGGAGAACTTCGCCTGTCCGGAGTCCGGTTTTACCATTCCGGAAATTGAACCGCGCCTGTTTTCCTTCAACGCGCCGTTCGGGGCGTGCCCGGTCTGCGACGGTTTGGGCAAGGAGCTGTTCTTTGACGAACGCCTCGTAGTGCCCGACGCCACGCTGCAAATCTATGACGGCGCTTTGGCCCCGTGGCGCAAGGGCAAGTCGCCCTATTTCCTGCAAACCATCGAAAGCATTGCGCGCCATTACGAGTTCGACAAGAACACGCCATGGAAAGATCTGCCCAAACATGTGCAACAGGTGTTCCTGTATGGATCGGGCGAGGAAGAGATCAAGTTTCGCTTTGACGAAGGCGGGCGGGTCTATGAGGTGACGCGACCGTTCGAAGGCGTGATCCCCAATATGGAACGCCGCTATCGCGAAACGGATTCGAATTGGATCCGCGAGGAGTTTGAACGCTATCAGAACAACCGCCCTTGCGGCGCCTGTGGTGGGTATCGGCTGCGCGACGAAGCCTTGGCCGTGAAAATCGGGTCCGGTGACGCGCTGTTGCATGTGGGGCAGGTGGTCGAAATGTCGATCCGCGAGGCACTGGCCTGGGTCGAGGATGCGCCCAATCATCTGTCCGCTCAGAAGAACGAGATTGCCCGCGCCATCCTGAAGGAAATTCGCGAGCGTCTGGGGTTTCTGAACAATGTGGGTCTGGAATACCTGACGCTCAGCCGCAACTCTGGCACGTTGTCGGGTGGCGAAAGTCAACGGATCCGTCTGGCCAGCCAGATCGGCTCGGGGCTGACAGGGGTGCTATACGTGCTGGACGAGCCATCCATCGGGTTGCATCAGCGCGACAACGGGCGGCTTCTGACCACGCTGAAAAACCTGCGCGATCAGGGCAACACCGTGATTGTCGTTGAACATGACGAAGAGGCCATCCGCGAGGCCGATTATGTCTTTGACATGGGGCCGGGGGCCGGGGTGCATGGGGGCGATGTGATTGCCCACGGCACGCCCGCCGATATTGCCGCCTGCGAGGCGTCGATCACCGGGCAATACCTGACCGGCACCCGCGAAATCGCGGTGCCCGCCCGGCGGCGCAAGGGCAATGGCAAAGCGGTGAAAGTGGTGAAAGCCACGGGCAACAACCTGCAAAACGTGACCGCCACCTTCCCGCTGGGCAAGTTCGTTTGCGTCACCGGCGTGTCGGGCGGGGGCAAATCCACGCTGACGATCGAGACGCTGTTCAAAACCGCATCCATGCGTCTGAACGGCGCGCGCCAGACGCCAGCACCTTGCGAAACCATCAAAGGGCTGGAGCATCTGGACAAGGTGATCGACATTGACCAACGACCCATCGGGCGCACCCCGCGCTCAAACCCAGCGACCTATACCGGGGCCTTCACGCCCATTCGCGAATGGTTCGCCGGGCTGCCCGAAGCCAAGACGCGCGGCTACAAGCCCGGTCGCTTCAGTTTCAACGTCAAAGGCGGGCGGTGCGAGGCCTGTCAGGGCGACGGTGTCATCAAGATTGAGATGCATTTTCTGCCCGACGTCTATGTCACCTGCGAAACCTGCAAGGGCAAACGCTATAACCGCGAAACGCTTGAGGTGCAGTTCAAGGGCAAGTCCATCGCCGATGTGCTGGACATGACGGTCGAGGATGCACAGACCTTCTTTCAGGCCGTGCCCTCGATCCGCGACAAGATGGATGCGCTGATGCGGGTCGGTCTTGGCTATATCAAGGTGGGCCAGCAGGCGACGACCCTGTCAGGGGGCGAGGCGCAGCGGGTGAAACTGTCGAAAGAGCTGTCGAAACGGTCGACCGGGCGCACGCTCTATATCCTCGACGAACCGACCACCGGCCTACATTTCGAAGATGTGCGCAAGCTGTTGGAAGTGCTGCATGAACTGGTCGATCAGGGCAATACGGTCATCGTGATTGAACACAATCTGGATGTGATCAAGACCGCCGATCATCTGATTGATATTGGCCCGGAAGGCGGCGACGGAGGCGGGCGCATCGTGGCCTCCGGCACCCCGGAAGAGGTCGCACAGGTGGCGGAGAGCTATACAGGACACTATCTGGCGCAAATGCTGACGCCGATTCGCAAGGCAGGCGAATGAGCCACGAAAAAGCCCGGCTGAACAGCCGGGCTTTGACGTTTTTATTCGTGATGACGATCAGCCGTCAAAATCAACCTCTTGCACCAGCTTCAGCGCGTCGGCGCGGTGACTGGCCACTTCCATCAGGTTGACGCCATCCGGTGTGAAGCTGCCCCAGCTTTTGACCAGGTCCACCGCTTCCGTGCCCGGCGCAATCGGGTATTCGAAGTTGTCAGCGGCATAGATTTCCTGCGCTTTGGGCGACGACAGGAACTCCATCAGCTTGATGGCGGCGTCCTTGTTCGGCGCGTGTTTTGCCAATGCAACACCCGACACGTTCACATGGGTGCCTGCGCCTTCAAAGACAGGGAATGTCACGTTCACGCTTTCAGCCCATGCCTTCTGTTCGGGATCGCTGAGCATCTTGCCCATGTAATAGGTGTTGCCGATCGCGATGTCGCATTCGCCGGCCCAGATCGCTTTGACCTGTGCGCGGTCGTTGCCCTGCGGTTTGCGGGCAAGGTTGGCTTTCACGCCTTCCAGCCATGTCTTGGCCTTTTCCGCACCGTGGTGCTGAATGTAGGCCGACACAAGCGCCAGCGTGTAGGCGTGGGTGCCCGAACGGGTGCAGATGCGGCCTTTCCACTTGGGATCGGCCAGATCTTCATAGGTGGTCACTTCGCCCTCGGCCACGCGCTCTTTCGAGGCATAGACGATGCGGGCGCGGGTGGTCAGGCCGAACCACTGGTTGCCGGGATCGCGGTATTCGGCAGGGATATTGGCGTTCAGCGTTTCGCTTTCCACCGGCTGGGTCAGACCGGCATCCACCACACCGGCAAGACGCGAAATGTCGACGGTGAAAATCAGGTCGGCGGGGCTGCGTTGGCCCTCGGCCTCCAGACGTTCGATCATGCCCTTGTTCAGGAAGGCGACATTGACAGCAATCCCGGTTTCTTCGGTAAAGGCATCGGTCAGCGGCTGGATCAGCTCGGGCTGACGATAGGAATAAACATTGACCTCATCGGCGCTGGCTGCGGCGGGGATCAGGGTTGCGGCCAGGATCGAGGCCGAGGCGAGTGTGCGAACTGTGTTCATCACGCGAGTCTCCTTCATTTCGTTGACGCGCTTAAACCTGAGTCTTTTGCTTGGGTCAATACCTGATTAAATCAATCGGAAATTAATTGCTGCCCGCCCGCTCTGCCCGTTTCTCGGCCTCCCAATGGGCGTCCATTTCGTCCAGCGTGGCCTGTTCAGGGCTGCGCCCTTCGGCGGCCAGACGCAATTCAATCCCGCGAAAGCGACGTTCAAACTTCGCATTGGCATGGCGCAGAGCTTCTTCCGGTTCGACATTCAGGTGACGTGCCAGATTGGCGACCACGAACAGCAAATCCCCGATTTCTTCTCGCAACTCGTCTGGTCCCAGCGTGTCGCGAGCCTCGGCCACCTCGTGCGCCTCCTCGGTGATCTTGTCCAGAACGGGGCCGATATCGGGCCAGTCAAACCCGACGCGGGCCGCGCGTTTTTGCAGCTTGACCGCGCGCAGAAGGGCAGGCAGGCCGATCGCGACACCGTCCAGTATCCCCTTCTGAGCTTTGCCCGCACGTTCCGCCGCCTTTATGGTCTCCCAATCGCGGGTCTGCTGTTCGGCGGATTTATCGCGCGATTCGTCGCCGAACACATGCGGGTGGCGCGCGACCATCTTGTCGGACATGGTGTCGGCCACCTCGTCAAATGTGAACATCCCGGCCTCTTCCGCCATCTGGGCATGAAACACCGATTGGAACAGCAGATCGCCCAACTCGCCCTTCAGCTCGTCCCACGCTTGACGCTCGATCGCATCGGCCACTTCATAGGCTTCCTCGATCGTGTAAGGCGCAATTGTGGCGAAGCTCTGTTCGATGTCCCAAGGGCACCCGTTTTGCGGATCGCGCAAGCGGCGCATGATCTCGCGCAGGCGATCCATCCCCCCTTGCGGGTTGTGAACCAGAGTGTCCGAGGGGGAAAGATCGTGCGTTTTGCTCATTGCATCATGGTCCAAATCAGGATTGTTTCGGTCCACCCTTGATAGGAGGAAGTCATGGCGATCATCAACCGCATTGGCGAATTTGCGGACGACATGAAAACATGGCGGCGGTATATCCATGCCCATCCCGAGCTGGGGCTGGAATGCCATAAAACCGCGGCTTATGTCGTCGAACACCTGCGCAGGTTCGGCGTGGACGAGATCTACGAGAAAATCGGTGTCTCAGGCGTTGTGGGAATCATCAACGGGCAGGGGAATGGGCCGACCGTTGGATTGCGCGCCGATATGGACGCCCTGCCGATGGACGAGGCGACGGGGCTGGATTATGCCTCGACCGTGCCGGGGCGAATGCATGCCTGCGGCCATGACGGGCACACCACCATGTTGCTGGGGGCCGCGCGCTATCTGGCGGAAACGCGGAACTTTCGGGGCCGCGTCGCGCTGATCTTCCAACCCGCCGAGGAAATCGACGGCGGTGCGAAATATATGTGCGACGAAGGGATGATGGAGCGGTTCGACATTGCCGAGGTCTATGCCCTGCACAACATGCCGGGGCATGAGGTGGGCACGTTCTACACCACGCCTGGCCCGATCATGGCGGCGGTCGATACGCTTCGGGTCAAGGTGACGGGCCGTGGCGGGCATGCAGCCTATCCACAAGATACAGTCGATCCGATCATGGCGGTCGTGTCGATGGTGCAGGCGGTGCAATCCATCGTCAGCCGCAACCTGTCGCCAATGGACAATCTGGTCGTCTCGGTCACGATGATCGGCGGCGGCACGGCGGACAACATCATCCCCGAGGACGCATGGTTCGCCGCCACCATCCGGTCCTTCACCCCCGAGGTACGCGAGATGGTCGAGCGCCGGTTGCGCGAGGTGATCAAGGGGCAGGCGGCCAGTTTTGGTGTGACGGCCGAGATTGACTATGAACTGGGCTATCCCCCCACGGTGAACGACCCTGCGGCGGTGGAAAAGGCTGCCGCTGTCGCGCGCGAGGTCAGTGGGGCGGACCGTGTTCAGGCCGATGAAGGGCGCGAGATGGGGGCCGAGGATTTCGCCTATATGCTGGAAGAACGCCCCGGTGCTTACCTGTTTCTGGGTCAGGGCAAGGATGGCGCGGGCGTCCATCACCCCGCCTATGATTTCAATGACGAGGCCGCGCCTTATGGGGCCAGTTTCTTTGCCCGCCTTGTCGAGCGGTTGAACCCAATCTAGCGTCACCACCCTGGATTTGATCAAATTATCTGGCCAGGCCGGGAAACCTGTGCTAACCGATCAGAAAACAGGAGTGGTCCCGATGGCATTGGAAGACGCAAAAACCCAGGTCGACACCGCCTTCACGCGCGATGGTTTCAAGGGGCTGGCCTTTGAAAACACCTTCGGCGGCGCGCTGTCTTTTCTGCGCCGCACCTATACCAAAGACCTGACAGGCGTCGACATCGCGGTCACGGGTATTCCTTTTGACCAGGCGGTCACAAACCGGCCCGGCACCCGCCTTGGTCCGCGCGCGATCCGCGAGGCCTCCTGCCTGCAATCACCCGATCAGGCCTATGGCTGGGATTTCGATGTGATGAGCGAATTTGCCATCGCCGACTATGGCGACATGCCGTTTGACTATGCGCATATCGACCAGTTCCCCGCGGCTCTGGAAGCGCATATCAGCGGCATTCTGGATCAGGGTGCCGCCTGTCTGACGCTGGGCGGGGACCACTACATCACCTTCCCGATCCTGCGCGCGCATGCGAAGAAACACGGGCCGCTGAGCCTGTTGCAGTTCGATGCGCACACGGATACCTGGGCCGACGATGACATGACCCGCGTGGATCACGGCACGATGTTCTACAAGGCGGTGAAAGAGGGGCTGATCGACCCCGCGCGTTCGGTTCAGGTGGGCATCCGCACCCATAATGCCGATACGATGGGCGTGAACATCATTGACGCGCGCGAGGTGCATGAAACCGGCCCCGCCGCCGTGGTCAATAAGATCAAGTCGATCCTGGGCGACAGCAAGACCTATCTGACCTTTGACATCGATGCGCTGGACCCGGCTTTTGCACCGGGCACGGGGACGCCGGTTTGGGGGGGGCTGACCTCGGCACAAGCGTCGATCATCCTGCGCGATCTTGCGGGGATCAACATTGTGGGCGGCGACGTGGTCGAAGTCTCGCCACCCTTTGACACGACGGGCGCCACCGCCATCGCGGGGGCGCATGTGGCGATGGAAATCCTGAACCTGTGGGCGACAACGCGACGCGGCTGACCGCCGTTAAGTGTCGCCGCGCACCTCTGACACACTTGCCGCGCGTCACGCCCGATTGCGTTGCCACATGACCATGTTCACCACCCGCCGCAAAACCCATGGCAGGATAAGGGTTGCGGCCCTTGTCCCGCTGATCTATCGCTAGCGTCAGTTGCTTTGTCACGATCCGCTGGGGGGCGGAGGGTTCGGGGGCGTGTGTGAATTATTTCGTTTCTGCATTTCTGGGTGTCCTTTTTCTGGCCGTTCTGGCGCTTGGCTGGGTGCGTCTTGCCCCGCTGCCATCCGAAAGGTTCTCGGCCCGCCCCGGTCCGGACAATCCCGGCACGCACCGGATGCCAGGTGGCGTCAAGTATGTGATCCCGCTCAGCATCTTGCCCGAAGGGGCGCTGGATCATCTGGCCTGGATCGCGCTGGAAACCCCGCGCACTCACATGAAGTATCAGGAAGACGACCTGTTCGCCGTTGTGACCCGGTCTCGCCGGATCGGCTTTCCCGACATCACGGTCGCCTGGGTCGCCGGGGACGCACTGCATATTCATGCCCATCTGGTTTATGGCAAAAGCGATATGGGCGTGAACGAGGCCCGTGTGGACGCATGGCTTGATCAGCTACGGCATCTTGACGACGACAATATCGACGACGAATTTTAAGGCGTGGGCAGGTTGGTGGGGGCATCGCTTTTGGGCAATGCCGAAGGACGCGCCACCTCTGCCGAGACACAGCCTTTGCCCGTGTCGCGCCAGATCGGCACATTCAGGCTCATCTCGCACCGGGCCATGAAGGCGCGACCACCGACGAACAGGCAAATGCTCTCGCCCAGCTCGACCCGGCTGCCGGATGTGTCGGTGCAATAGCAGTCAATGACCTTGCCCCCCGGCGTAGTGACATCCGCCATCACCGGGTCTGCGAACAGTCCGCCCGCGACGAAGATAAGGGGTAATATCCTGAACATACCCTAGGTTAGCACAAACGCAGCCCCTGACCAAACCCCCCTTGACCAAACCCCCGTGATAAGGGACACCGCGAAGATGGTTCCTATGGAAAAACTCTCGGCGATCACGGAACGGTTCGAGTTTCTGGAAGCCCGCATGGCCCAAGGCCTGTCGGGCGACGAGATTGCGCAGGTCGGGCGTGAATATGCCGAACTGAAACCGGTGGTCGAGGAAATCGCCGCCTATCGCCGCCTGTTGGATGACATTGCCGAGGCTGAGGCGATGCTGGACGACCCGGAGATGCGCGAACTGGCCGAGGAAGAACTGCCCGCATTGAAAGAACGGCTGCCCGAGGTCGAACAGGCCATGCGATTGGTCCTGTTGCCGAAGGACGCGGCCGACGCCCGCCCCGCGATGATCGAAATTCGTCCCGGCACGGGCGGGGACGAAGCCGGTCTGTTCGCCGCCGACCTTCTGCGGATGTATCAACGCTATGCCGAAGCACACGGCTGGAAATTCGAGATCATGGAGCAATCCCTTTCCGAACTTGGCGGCATCAAGGAGGTCGTGGCCCATGTAAAGGGCGAGGGCGTGTTTGCCCGTCTGAAATACGAAAGCGGGGTGCACCGGGTGCAACGCGTGCCGGAAACCGAAAGCGGCGGGCGCATTCACACCTCGGCCGCCACCGTCGCCGTGCTGCCCGAGGCCGAAGATGTGGACATCCAGATTAATCCGAACGATCTGCGCATTGACACAATGCGTTCGTCCGGTGCGGGTGGGCAGCATGTGAACACCACCGACAGTGCCGTGCGGATCACACACCTGCCGACCGGGATCGTCGTGACGAGTTCGGAAAAATCCCAGCACCGCAACCGCGAGATCGCGATGCAGGTCTTGAAAACGCGGCTGTTTGATCTGGAACGCCAGCGGGTCGATGAGGCGCGCGCCGCGGATCGAAAGGCGCAGGTGGGATCAGGCGACCGATCGGAGCGGATTCGCACCTACAACTTCCCACAAGGGCGCATGACGGATCACCGGATCAATCTGACGCTCTACAAGCTGGATCAGATCATCGCGGGCGATCTGGACGAGGTGATCGACGCCCTGATTGCCGAAGATCAAGCCGCACAACTGGCCGATATGGACGCATGACCACCGGCACCGCGTTACTGGTCGCTGCAACGCACCGGCTGAGGGCAGCCGGCGTTGATGACCCAGCCCGCGATGCGCGGGTGCTGCTGGCCCATGTTCTGGGTATTGATCGCAGCCGCCTGACGCTGGCGTTGCCGGACGAGGTGTCGCCGGATGACGCCTCGGCCTATGAACGCGCCATTGCCGCCCGCAGCCATCGCCAGCCGGTCGCCCAGATCATCGGCACGCGCGCGTTTTACGGACGGGACTTCACCGTGACGGGCGATGTGCTGGACCCGCGCCCGGACACCGAGCTTCTGGTCGATGCTGCCCTTACAGCGCCGTTTGTAACCGTGCTGGATCTTGGCACCGGATCGGGATGTATCCTTTTGACATTGCTGGCAGAACGGCCGGATGCGCTGGGGCAGGGGGGCGATCTTTCGGCCGCAGCCCTTGCGGTGGCAAAAGACAATGCGCGCGCATTGGGGGTCATCGACCGAACGACGTTTCACCAAGGGTCGTGGTTCGACCCGCTGCCGAATGGTGCACGTTTCGACCTGATCGTATCGAACCCGCCCTATATCTCGGAAACCGAGATGGCGGAACTGGCCCCTGAAGTCCGACACTGGGAGCCGCATCTAGCCCTGACCCCCGGTGGCGACGGGCTTGGGGCATATCGTCAGATCATCGCCCGCGCGCCAAAGCACTTGACCGAAGGCGGCCATCTGATGGTCGAGATCGGCGCGGGGCAAGGCGCGGCGGTGCGGGACCTGTTTCAGCAGGCCGGATTTGCCAAGGTTGAGGTTCTGAAAGACCTGTCCGGCCATGACCGCGTGGTGACCGGAAAGCGGCCCCCAAGGCCGATCAGACCGGCGTGAGCGGTGTGTTTCAGCCGATAAACCTGCCGAAACCCGGCAAATTTCCCCGTTTCGATCAGTTTTTGCCAGATAAGGCTTGTGTTTCGACGGCCCACGTGACAATCAGGATTTAGCAGTGTTGCAGTCCTTGTGACAGCCGCTGCTTGTAAGCCCTACAATTCGAACGATGGGACGCAGATTGGTGTCTGGTTCGAAAACACAGCACGGGAACTTTCCGTGCGATGGAAGCCAAAGCTGGAAAAACAAGCTGATGAGATCGCCGAAATCACGTTCGCGGAATAACAAGTCGAACCGAAACCGGAACAATCCGGGTAACATCATCAACCGCGTCTATGACAGTTCAGGCCCCGAAGGCAAAGTGCGCGGGACGCCTCAGCAGATCATCGACAAATACACCCAGTTGGCGCGCGACGCCTTCTTGTCGAACGACCGGGTGGCAGGTGAGAATTTTCAGCAGCATGCCGAACATTACACCCGCCTTCTGAGCGAAGCGCAGCGCGAAATGGAAGCCCGCCGGCAGCAATCCGAACAGCAAAACCGTGAACGCCAGCAACGCGAGAAAGAAGAGCGCGACGCCCGCGCCGAACGCAAATCACAGCAAGCCGCTGTGGGCGAGGGCGATCAGCCCGACATCGTCCCGCAGCCGGATGTGGTGGATGACAATTCAGAAAGCGGGCTGGTCGATACCCCCGAAAGCAAACCCAAGAAGGCCCCCACCCGGACCCGCAAACCCCGCAAGCCTGCTAAATCTGAAGCGCAAGGCACCAACGGTGGTGAGAGCGGCGGCACCCCGGATGCGCCCGAGGCGGCCGAATAAAACAAGCCAATCCGGCTTTGATGCACTGATAAAAAGCCCGGCCTGTGATGCAGCGCCGGGCTTTTCATGATCTTGGTACGCATGTCGCAAAAAAAGCCCCGCCAATTGGCGGGGCTTTCGGTGTCTGTTGCGTCGGGACGCTTACTCCGTGCCGCTTAATCCGTACCGCGATACGGTTCGACATATTGCAGCGCCATATCCCACGGGAAGAATATCCAGGTGTCCTGGCTGACCTCGGTGATGAAGGTGTCCACCAGCGGGCGGCCTTTGGGTTTGGCGTAGACGGTGGCGAAATGCGCTTTGGGATACATTTTGCGTACCAGTTCCAGTGTCTTGCCGGTGTCGACCAGATCGTCGATGATCAGAATGCCTTCGCCATCGCCCATCATCTCGGCATCCGGGGCTTTCAGAAGCTCGGCTTCGCCCTGTGACTGGTGGTGATAGGATTTGACCGATACGGTGTCGACGGTGCGGATGTCCAGCTCGCGTGCGACGATCATTGCCGGGGCCAGACCGCCGCGGGTGATCGCAACCACCGCGCGCCAGCCGGTGTCTTTCGGGCCCTGACCGTCCAACCGCCAGGCCAGTGCCCGGCTGTCGCGATGGATCTGATCCCAGCTGATGTGAAAGCCTTTTTCGTGGGGCAAGCGGTCGCTCATGTCGGATGCTCCTTATTTGCGACCAGTGGTCACGTCGATATCGGGGGCGTCAACCGCCTTCATGCCGACGACGTGATAGCCGCTGTCCACATGATGCGTTTCACCCGTGACGCCCGAGCCGAGGTCGGACAGAAGATACAGGGCCGAGTTGCCGACATCCTGAATGGTCACGTTGCGGCGCAGGGGCGAGTTCAGCTCGTTCCATTTCAGGATATAACGGAAATCACCGATGCCCGAAGCCGCGAGCGTCTTGATCGGACCGGCCGAGATCGAGTTCACGCGAATGCCGTCCTTGCCCAGATCCTCGGCCATGTACCGCACCGAGGCTTCAAGGGCAGCCTTGGCCACGCCCATCACGTTGTAATGCGGCATGACCTGTTCGGCGCCGTAATAGGTCAGCGTTAGAAGCGATCCGCCATCCGGCATCATATCCGCTGCGCGACGAGCGACGGCGGTGAAGGAATAGACCGAAATATCCATCGTCACACGGAAGTTTTCTGGGCTGGTATCGACATATCGTCCGCGAAGTTCATTTTTGTCCGAGAAACCAATGGCATGGACAACAAAGTCCAGTTTGCCCCATTTTTCCTTCAGCGTGTTGAACAACGTGTCGATGGAACCCTGATCGGCCACGTCACATTCCAGCACAAGATCCGACCCCAACTGGGCTGCCAGCGGATCGACGCGTTTTTTCAATGCTTCACCCTGATACGAGAACGCCAGTTTGGCCCCTGCGTCGGCACAGGCTTTCGCGATCCCCCAGGCGATGGACTTGTCATTTGCAAGTCCCATAATCAGGCCGCGTTTGCCCTTCATCAATTCGGTCGACATTCTGGTTCCCCGTCCCGAGATACTCCGTTATGCCCGTTTAGGCGATTGGTCCTGTCTCTTCAAGTCTGTGGCTGTGCCACCCTGCGGGGTTTGTAACACAGTTGGCACGGAACCGCGCAGGTCATATGTTTGGCCATATCGTTGATCGTGAACGGAAAGGAGGCCGGGATGGCGGAACGTGGCGGGATATTTGCGGGCGACGACCCTTTCGTGATCGCGCGCAACTGGCTGGCCGAAGCCGAGAAATCCGAACCCAACGACCCCAATGCCATCGCGCTGGCCACGGTTGATGCCGACGGGCTTCCGAACACGCGCATGGTGCTGTTGAAGGACATCGAAGACGATGCCTTTGTCTTTTACACGAACTACGGATCCGCCAAGGCGCAGGAGCTTGACGGCGCCGGCAAGGCTGCCTTCGTCATGCATTGGAAAAGCCTGCGTCGGCAAATCCGCGTGCGCGGTGTGATTGAACGCGAAGAGGGACCGCAGGCGGATGCCTATTACGCGTCCCGATCGCTGAAAAGCCGGCTGGGCGCTTGGGCGTCACATCAAAGTCAGCCACTGGCATCACGTGCCGCGCTGATGGCCGAGGTGGCGAAGGTGACCGCGACCCATGGCCCCAACCCGCCGCGCCCCCCGTTCTGGGGAGGATATCGCATCCGGCCAGTCGAAATCGAGTTCTGGGCCGACGGCGCGTTTCGCCTTCACGACCGGTTCCGCTGGCGCCGGAATCAAAAAAATGACTCGTGGTCAGTGGTAAGATTAAACCCTTAGAAAAATTGGGTTTTCGTGCTATACCTGCCTAAAAGTATAAGTGTTAAACACTTGCACCCGGAAATCAAAGGCCTCAATAGTATGGGCGGGGATGAGAATGATTTGAGGACAATTATGGCGCAAGGAAATGACGCGCATGATCCCGTCGTGCTGCGTGGCCAGGTTAAATGGTTTGATCCAAGCAAAGGGTTTGGGTTCGTGATCGCGGATGAAGGTGGGGCAGATATTCTGCTTCATGCCAATGTGTTGCGCAATTTCGGCCAAAGCTCTGTCGCGGACGGATCGGTGATCGAGATTTCGGTGCAATCGACCGAACGCGGGCGCCAGGCCGTCAACGTGTTGTCCATCGAACCGCCCGTGGGCGGGTCCGAACACCAGCTTGAAGAATTTGCCGAAGGTGCCGTCGATCCCGACAGCGTCGGCCCGCTGGAGCCTGCGCGGGTCAAATGGTTCGACAAGGCCAAGGGGTTCGGCTTTGCCAATGTGTTCGGACGCTCGGAAGACGTGTTCATCCATGTCGAAGTGTTGCGCCGGTCGGGTCTTGCCGATTTGCAACCGGGCGAAGCGATCGGCCTGCGCTCGGCGGCGGGCAAGCGGGGCTGCATGGCGGTCAGTGTCTCGTCCTGGGATGCGGCGACCGATCACACGCCATCTGACAGGGACTGACGTTCGCGCCATGTGGAAGCGGTTTTTGACATTCGGGGCGTCCGTGATGGGCGCCCTTCTTCTGTGCGCCCCGGTCCAGGCCCAGACCTGCGATCCGGGCCATGTGGACCTGCGCGGCGACTGGGGGCAGGCGCGTTTCTCGGTCGAGGTGGCCGACGACCCAGGCGAACGCGCCCTTGGTCTGATGAATCGTGACAGCCTGCCAGTGTCGCATGGCATGTTGTTCCTGTTCGAAACGCCCCAATCGGTCAGTTTCTGGATGAAAAACACGTTGATCCCGCTGGACATGCTGTTTTTGCAGGCTGATGGCACGGTGGCGCGCGTGCATTCGAATGCCGTTCCGCATGATCTGACCCCCATCCCCGGCGGGCCGGACATTCAGGCCGTGCTTGAGATCAATGGCGGTCTTGCACAGCGATTTGGCATCGAAGAAGGCACCGTGCTGCGTCATCCCGATCTGGACCAGTCGATTGCAGCATGGCCTTGCGCCCCGGCTGATTGACCGGACGGGGCGCGAAGATCGCTCCTGCTGTCAATTTGCCCTTTTCATCGTCCTGAACCCCCGTTAAGGAAGGGGCGTTCGGGGCGTAGCGCAGCCTGGTAGCGCGACGGTTTTGGGTACCGTAGGTCGCAAGTTCGAATCTTGCCGTCCCGACCATTTTTCCTTTCAAATGATCTCATCGTGATTCTGTTCGGAGTCGTCCGCCTCCCGTGTGGTGGTCATCCGGGATGTCGGAGAAAAAGGGGCGTCGGGTTGCGCACATATGCGGGCCGGTCCGAGGGTCGATTTGCCCGTTGCATTCAGGTGATGCTTTGCGTTTTGGCTTTAAGTCCGCCGCCCTGTTGCAAAAATCGGAAACCATCCACAGGGCGTGGCCTGCGAGGAATCAAGTGGTTAATCGGCGCTGTCTCAATCGCCGATCAAGGTCAACGCAAAAGAGTTGTGGATAGTCGGTAAGTTTTTGTTGACCTGTTGGGGTTCGATACGCCACCTTGTGCGTGCTGATCAACAAGCCACAACATATAGTGGCGGCAGGTTACAGCAGGACAGTGAAACACCAAACCTTGACCGACCGGTCGCACCAAGCCGGGGCCATTACATGTGTGCCCGGGGACGGGGGGTCTGTGCCTTTGATTGTCCTTTGTGGTCAGCGGAATTTGAAAGGGTGAAGGCGTGCCCAGACACGCACCACCACAGCGCACGAAGGACCGACGGGGCACAATGAAAATCGAACGCAAATTTACCAAGGCAGGCAAAGACGCTTATTCCGATCTGGATTTTGTCACCACAACATCCGAAATCCGCAACCCGGACGGCACTGTTGTGTTCAAACTGGACGCTTGCGAAGTGCCCGCGGATTGGAGCCAGGTCGCCTCGGACGTGATTGCGCAGAAATATTTCCGCAAGGCCGGTGTGCCCGCCGCGCTGAAGCGGGTGAAAGAAAAAGGCGTGCCGGAGTTCCTGTGGCGTTCCGTCCCCGATGAGAAAGCCTTGGCAGATATGCCGCAAAAGGACCGCTTCGGCGGTGAAACCTCGGCCAAGCAGGTGTTCGACCGTTTGGCAGGCGCGTGGACATATTGGGGCTGGAAGGGTGGATATTTCACCACCGAGGCGGACGCCAAGGCCTATTTCGACGAAATGCGCCACATGCTGGCCAGCCAGCGCGCCGCGCCGAACTCGCCCCAGTGGTTCAACACCGGCCTGCATTGGGCTTACGGCATCGACGGCCCGGCGCAAGGCCACTATTACGTCGATCACAAGACCCGCAAACTGACCAAATCCAAGTCGAGCTATGAGCATCCGCAGCCTCATGCGTGTTTCATCCAGTCCATCGGCGACGATCTGGTGGGTGACGGCGGCATCATGGACCTGTGGGTGCGTGAGGCGCGTCTGTTCAAATACGGCTCGGGTACCGGCACCAACTTCTCGTCGCTTCGTGCCGCAAACGAGCCGCTGTCGGGCGGTGGCAAATCCTCGGGCCTGATGGGCTTTCTGAAGATCGGCGACCGGGCTGCCGGTGCGATCAAGTCGGGCGGCACGACGCGCCGTGCGGCCAAGATGGTGATTGTGGACAGCGATCACCCGGACATTGAAGAATACATCAACTGGAAGGTCAAAGAGGAACAGAAAGTCGCCTCTCTGGTCGCGGGTTCGAAGATGCACGAAGAGCATCTGAACCACATCTTTGCCGCGATCCGCGCGTGGGACGGGGCCGAGGAAGATGCCTTTGACCCCAAGGTCAACGACACCCTGAAAGACGCCATTCGCGCCGCGAAAAAGGTTGCAATCCCCGAGGTTTACGTCAAGCGCGTGCTGGATTACGCCAAGCAGGGCTACGGCTCGATCGAGTTTCCGACCTATGACACCGACTGGGACTCAGAAGCCTACGCGACCGTATCGGGCCAGAACTCGAACAACTCGGTCCGCGTGACCGATGCGTATCTGAAGGCGGTCGAGGCCGATGCCGACTGGGAGCTTATCCGCCGTACCGATGGCTCGGTCGCCAAGACGATCAAGGCGCGCGACTTGTGGGACCAAATCGGTCACGCCGCCTGGGCCTGTGCCGACCCCGGCATCCAGTATCACGATACGGTCAACGCCTGGCACACCTGCCCGGAAGACGGCGAGATTCGCGGCTCGAACCCGTGCTCGGAATACATGTTCCTGGACGACACCGCCTGTAACCTGGCCTCGATGAACCTGCTGACCTTCCTCAAGGATGGCGAGTTCCAGGCCGAGGACTATATGCACGCCACGCGCCTGTGGACGATCACGCTGGAAATCTCGGTGATGATGGCGCAGTTCCCGTCGAAAGAGATTGCCGAGCGCAGCTATGTCTTCCGCACACTGGGTCTGGGCTATGCCAATATCGGCGGCCTGCTGATGAACATGGGCTACGGCTACGACTCGGCCGAGGGCCGGGCGATGTGTGGCGCGCTGACCGCGATCCTGTCGGGCGTGTCCTATGCGACATCGGCCGAGATGGCGGGTGAGTTGGGCGCGTTCGAAGGGTTCGAGCGCAACAAGGACCACATGCTGCGCGTCATCCGCAACCACCGGACGGCGGCGTATGGCGCGACCGAGGGCTATGAGAACCTTGAGATCAAACCGCTGGCGCTGGATCACGCCAACTGCCCTGACGCGAAGCTGGTCGATCTGGCGATGGGCGCATGGGACGAAGCCTTGGCGCTGGGTGAAAAGCACGGATATCGCAACGCGCAGGTGTCCGTGATTGCACCCACCGGCACCATCGGGCTGGTGATGGATTGCGACACCACGGGCATCGAGCCTGACTTCGCGCTGGTGAAGTTCAAGAAGCTGGCCGGGGGCGGGTATTTCAAGATCATCAACCGCTCGGTTCCCGCAGCCCTCGAAAAACTGGGCTATGCCTCGTCCGAGATCGAGGAAATCATCAGCTACGCCGTCGGTCACGGCACCCTTGGTAATGCACCGGGCATCAACCACACGACCCTGATCGGCCATGGCTTCGGCGAAAGCGAGATCGACAAGATCGAAGCAGCACTACCATCGGCCTTCGACATCCGGTTCGTGTTCAACCAGTGGACGTTGGGCGAGGAGTTCTGCACCAATGTTCTGGGTATTCCGGCGGAAAAGCTGAACAACCCCGATTTCAGCCTGCTCAGCCATCTGGGCTTCACCCGCAAGGATATCGACGCGGCGAACGATCACGTTTGCGGCACGATGACCCTGGAAGGTGCGCCGCATCTGAAAGAAGAGCATTACAACGTCTTCGACTGTGCCAACCCGTGCGGCAAGAAGGGCAAGCGTTTCCTGAGTGTTGACAGCCATATCTACATGATGGCCGCGGCGCAGAGCTTCATTTCCGGCGCGATCTCGAAAACCATCAACATGGCGAATGATGCCACGATCGAGGACTGCCAGAAGGCCTATGAACTGTCATGGTCGCTGGGCATCAAGGCCAATGCGCTCTATCGCGACGGCTCGAAACTCAGCCAGCCTTTGGCCGCTGCATTGGTTGAAGATGACGAAGAGGCCGAGGAAATCCTCGCGTCGGGTTCAACCCACGAAAAGGCGGTCACTCTGGCCGAGAAGATCATCGAAAAAGTGGTGATCAAAGAGGTATCGCGCGGCCGCGAGAAGCTGCCGGAGCGCCGCAAGGGCTATACGCAGAAAGCCATCGTCGGCGGGCACAAGGTTTACCTGCGCACTGGTGAATACGAAGACGGCAATCTGGGCGAGATTTTCATCGACATGCACAAGGAAGGGGCAGGCTTCCGCGCGATGATGAACAACTTCGCCATCGCGGTGTCCGTGGGCCTGCAATACGGTGTGCCGCTGGAAGAGTTCGTGGATGCCTTCACCTTCACCAAGTTCGAACCGGCGGGGATGGTCCAGGGCAACGATTCGATCAAGAACGCGACCTCGATCCTTGACTATATCTTCCGCGAACTGGCGGTGTCCTATCTGGACCGCACCGACCTGGCCCATGTGAAGCCCGAAGGCGCAAGCTTCGATGATCTGGGGCGCGGCGAAGAAGAAGGCGTGTCGAACGTGCAGGAAATCACTGAAACTGCGGCGTCCAAGTCCTTGGAAGTGTTGAAACAAATCAGCTCCACAGGTTACCTGCGCAAGCGCCTGCCGCAAGAGCTGGTGGTGCTGCAAGGCGGGGCCGAGGTTGGTGGGTCCGTGTTGACGGGAACCGATCCGGTCGGGGTGCTGAACACTTTGGTGCCAGAAACGGCAGGGGTGAAAACCACCGTTACCGAAACGCTGGTCAGCGAAACCGCAGTGTCGGCGGGCACGATCAACAAGATCGACGCGCGCACCAAGGCCAAGATGCAGGGCTACGAGGGCGACCCCTGCGGTGAATGCGGAAACTACACGCTGGTGCGCAACGGCACCTGCATGAAATGCAACACCTGCGGGTCGACCACGGGCTGTAGCTAAGACCATACCGGGCAGGGCGGTTGCGACCGCCAGCCCAAACGGACACGGGGCGGGTGCGCTCGCCCCCTGACGCGGATAAGGCCGCAGGCAAAAACTACCGGGCGGTATCAATCAAGAGCCTTATCAGCGAAACTGGGGTGCCCTTGGGCGCCCCTTTTTCTTTGTGGTCCGGCCTGCGCCGGGTCTTAAAAGACCGGGCATTGCACCACTGATTCCCGGCCCGGTCCAGGCGTGGCGGTGCAAAAGTTGACGTTACGGCACCAATCGGCGTCAAGCACCGGGATTGGGGCCTAAAAGAACCAAAAAAGGAAAAAATAGTTAAGGCTTTCTTGTCATGGGCGAAGATTTGCCCTGTTCCTGCCATATCCAGCCGGTAAAATATCCACCAGAAGTGGAGAAGAAAAATGTTGGGGATAATCCTATGGTACAACGCCGATAAGAGCGTTGGCATGGTCTGGTGCGAGGATCAGGGACCGCTGGCGTTCATCGGTCCCGAGATTGTCGCGCCAGAGGGCGTTGGCAAACTGCAACGCGGTTCGCAGATCTGGTTCGATTTTGACGAGGCAAATGGCTTTCGCATGGTCAGCCGCATCGAAGCGGTCGGCGTGATCATGGGCGGGATCGACCCGGCCCAGGTGCTGAGCAGCTTCGGCAGGTCGGAACAGGACGGGCAGGATCCGGACCGGGCAGAGTTCGACGGGGCAGAGACGCGGCCCGCCCTGCGCGTCGTCGCCTGATCAGGCACGGGAAGGGCAGATCCTGCCGGTTTACTGATGAATAAACAAAACGCCCGCCATTCGACGTGGCGGGCGCTATTGGCGTGACGCTTGCGACTATCCGGTTGCGCCACGCGACAGGGCGGCCACGCCGGTGCGGGCCACCTCGATCAGGCCCAGAGGGCGCATCAGCTCGGCAAAGGCCGAGATTTTCTCGGTCGTGCCGGTGATTTCAAACACAAAACTGTCCAGCGTCGAATCCACCACATTGGCGCGGAAAATGTCGGCGAGGCGCAGCGCCTCGACCCGTCTGTCGCCCGCGCCTTCCACCTTGAACAAAGCCAGTTCACGCTCCACGGCGGGGCCTTCGACGGTCAGGTCATGCACGTCGTGAACGGGCACGATCCGGCCCAGTTGCGCCTTGATCTGCTCGATCACGGCGGGCGTGCCGGTGGTCACGATGGTGATGCGTGACAGGTGGCCCAGATGGTCGACCTCGGCCACGGTCAGGCTTTCGATGTTGTACCCCCGGCCGGAAAACAACCCGATGACGCGGGCCAGAACGCCTGCCTCGTTGTCGACCACGATGGCCAGCGTGTGGCGTTCGATCACGTCGGAATTGGGATCGCGCAGGTCATAAGCCGATTTGCGTGACGAGCCTTTTTTGATCTTCAGTGCAGACATTTACAGACCCTCCTTAAACCAGCGTTGCGCCCGAGGAGCCGATGACGCCCTGCGTCTCGGCTTCGCCCAGAAGCATCTTGTTATGCGGCTCGCCCGACGGGATCATCGGGAAGCAGTTGGCGTGTTTTTCAACCAGAACATCCAAAATGTAAGGACCGTCGTAGTCGATCATTTCCTGAATGGCGTCATCCAGTTCGGCCGGATCGGACACCTGCCGGCCCTTGCAGCCAAACGCTTCGGCCAGTTTCACGAAATCGGGCAGGCTTTCCGACCAGCTGTGGCTGTAGCGTTCGCCGTGCAGAAGCTCCTGCCACTGGCGCACCATGCCCAGCCGTTCATTGTTCAGGATGAACTGCTTGATCGGTGCGCGGAACTGCACGGCGGTGCCCATCTCCTGCATGTTCATCAGCCAGCTTGCATCCCCCGCCACGTTGATCACCAGCGCATCCGGATGCGCAATTTGTGCGCCCAGCGATGCGGGCAGGCCATAGCCCATCGTGCCAAGCCCCCCCGAGGTCAGCCAGCGGTTGGGGTCGTTGAAGCCCAGGAACTGCGCGGCCCACATCTGGTGCTGGCCCACTTCGGTGGCGACATAGCGGTCCTTGTCGCGGGTCAGCGCCTCAAGCCGTTCCATCGCATATTGCGGCTGGATGACCTTGTCGTCCGGCTGATAGGCCAGGCAATCGCGCCCGCGCCATTCCTCGATCTTGGCGGTCCAGTTTTTCAGCGCTTCGCCATTGGTCTTGCGGCCGCGGGCTTTCCAGATTTTCAGCATGTCTTCAAGCACATGGCCCACATCGCCGATGATCGGGATGTCCACGTGGATCACCTTGTTGATCGAGCTGGGGTCAATGTCGATATGGGCCTTTTTAGACCCCGGGCTGAAGGCGTCGATTCGCCCGGTGATCCGGTCGTCAAACCGCGCGCCGACGCAGATCATCAGGTCGCAGTCATGCATCGCCATGTTGGCCTCATACAGCCCGTGCATGCCCAACATGCCCAGCCAGTGTTCGCCACCAGCGGGATAGGCACCCAACCCCATCAGGGTCGAGGTGATGGGAAATCCGGTGGCATCCACAAGCTCGCGCAGCAACTGGCAGGCCTCGGGCCCCGAGTTGATGACGCCGCCACCGGTATAGAAAATCGGCCGTTTGGCGGTTTCCATCGCGGCCACCAGATCGGTGATGGCGTCAGTATCCCCGCGCAGTTGCGGTGCATAGTGACTTGTTTCGACCTTCGCGGGCGGGGTGTAGTCCCCTGTCGCAAACTGCACGTCTTTCGGAATATCCACCAGCGTCGGCCCCGGACGACCGGCCGTCGCCACGTGGAACGCCTCGTGGATCACGGCAGACAGTTTGTCCGTTTCCTTCACCAGCCAGTTGTGTTTGGTGCAGGGGCGGGTGATGCCGACCGTGTCCGCCTCCTGAAACCCGTCGGTGCCGATCATGAAGGTCGGCACCTGCCCGGTCAGGACCACGATGGGAATGGAATCCAGCAGCGCATCGGTCAGACCCGTCACTGCGTTGGTCGCGCCGGGGCCGGAGGTCACGAGCACCACGCCGGGCTTGCCGGTTGACCGCGCATAGCCTTCGGCGGCGTGCACCGCGCCCTGTTCGTGACGCACCAGAATGTGGCGGATGTCGTTTTGCTGGAAAATCTCGTCATAGATCGGCAGGACAGCGCCCCCCGGATAGCCGAATACTGTGTCGACACCCTGATCCTTCAGGGCTTGCACCACCATTTTCGCTCCGGTCATCTGACGTGTCATCACTCTCTCCGTTCCACGTGCGTTCTTCACAAAAAAGCCCCCGATTTTCGGGGGCGCATGGGGATCCAATATGGTTCCGTTACCGGCCCATGCGCCATTTTCTTACAAGGACGAGGACGCTGCGCATCGCAACATATTCCCTGGCTGTGCCCCCCGGTTGCGCGGTGGGGCGGTTTGACAATATGGGCGCGACATTATGAGGGGGGGTGAAGGGCGTCAACCGTGAAAAGGACGAATAAAGTGTCGCAGGTTGGAAAAAATTGTAATTTTAGGACGTTTCTGATCAGTGTGGCGCAACTTTTGGAAAATCGTGGCCGGTCCGACGCATGAGGTGGCGGTCGTCAGGCCGGGTTCGGACGGGGTTTGCGGCTGGTTTGCGGATTTGGCGGCGCGCATGGACGCGCGGGCGGGGGTGTCCGTCAGCCGCTGCCGGATTTTGCGGTGTCCGGCAGGGTAATCCCGGCCACCTGTTCGGCGATCGGGTCGGTTGAGAGCGGATGCAGCTCCGCGCTGTAATCCTCGTCTCCCCTGAGCGGCGTCCATTGGCCCCGGCGATAAATCTCCAGCGCCGAAAAGCGGGCCTTGTAATCCATCTTGGGGCTGCCCGGCACCCAATAGCCAAGATAGACATAGGGCAGGCCAGCCTCGCGCGCGATCTGGATGTGATCCAGGATCATATGCGTACCAAGCGAAGTTCTGGTGCGATCGGGGTCATAAAAGGAATAGACCATCGACAAGCCGTCATCCAGCACATCGGTCAGGCAGACGGCGCGCAGGGGGCCGGTGGGTTCGTCACCCGGGGCCTGATCGGCACCACGCTCGGCATATTCGATCACCCGGCTTTTGATCGGCGTTTCCTCGATCATTGCGGCAAATTCGAACACATCCATATCGGCCATGCCGCCATCGGCATGGCGCGTGTCCAGATAGCGGCGGAACAGCTCATACTGGTCTTCGCTGGCCCAGGGCGCGCGGGCGCGGCGTTCCAGATCGTCATTGCGCTTCATCGTGCGGCGCTGGCCTTTTGTGGGCACGAAATCCGCCACCCGGATACGCGCCGACAGGCAGGCCGAACATTCGGCGCAAGACGGGCGATAGAGCACGTTCTGCGACCGGCGAAAGCCTTGCTTGGACAGGGTGTCATTCAGGGTATTTGCATGTTCGCCCTGCAGGGCGGTGAACAACTTGCGTTCCATCCGGCCATCCAGGTAGGGACATTCCTGCGGCGCGGTGACGTAGAACTGGGGTGCGAGCGGTAAAGTATGTCGCATGACACTTTCAAGATTGTTCAAGTGTTCAAAAGTTAGCCCGGAGAACCTGATCCGGCAAGTCCCCGGCGCGCATAAGGTAAATGGCACGCGCCGGGGCGCCTCAGAAGAACTGACCCGGAGTCAGCGTCCGGCGGCGCGGTTGACGGCTGCGGTGCCCAGCATCATGTCGACCAGGCTTTGTCCGCGCGGTGTGGTGCACATCATCACGATGGAAATCAGTTGCACGACAAAGGTCGACATCGACACGAAGTAGCCCAGTGTGTGCAGCGCGGCCGTGGTGCGGTCGAACCGTTCGCCGCGATGGGTGCGCAGCTCAATCGCGGTCAGGCGCATGCCCAGCGTCGCCGATGCGTTCGACAAGGTTGTCACGCGATAGACGAAGCTGACCGCCAGATAGATCAGCCCCCAGAGGAAAAAGCCGATGCCGAAGGTCAGAAGGCTGATCAGCACGCAGAGCGCGGCAATCAGCACCACGTCGATCAGCCAGGCAAACAGGCGCTTCAGGGTGACATCGGCGTAGAACTCGGCCTGGGTGACGGGATCGGGCAGACCCCAATAGGGACGGCGACCGTGGTCATTGCGATGATCGGCATGAGAATAGTCAGACATGGTCGGTCCTGTGTGCTTGCGTCTGTCGGCAGACACCCGGCCCAAATTCAGGGGCCGGGCGGGGTTGTCACCTATGTAAGTGCCAGCGGTCGATTTACGACTTTTTCTTTTTCTTGTCGCGGGCGGGTTCGTCCAGCACCTCGACATCGTCCATTTCGGCGTCGGCATAGTCGTCGGCGAAGTCGTCGTCATATGCCTCGTCGCGGGTGGCCTTGGCGGCATTTGCCCGTTCTTCCATGAACTGGTCGAACTCGGATTTGTCCTTGGCGGCGCGCAGGCGTTCCAGGAAGGCTTCGAATGCCTCCTGCTCGCTCATCAACCGGCGCAGGGTTTCCGCCTTGTAGGCATCGAACGCGGTGTTGCCCGAGGACGAGAAACCGTGGCGGCGTGCATAGCGCGCGTCTTTCCAGGCGGTCGAGTCGGTGGAACGGCTGTGGCTGCATTTCGAAAACATGCGTTTGCTCCAGATCATATAGGCAAGAAGGGCCAGCCCGATGGGCCAGAAGAAGATGAAGCTGATGACCATGACCGCGATCCAAGCGCCTTTGCCGCGCTCGTCCAGCCATGCTTCGCTTCGCGAAAACCAGCCGCGCGGGGCGGCGGGGAAGTCGGTTTGAGCGGCGGTGTTCATGTCAGGTCTCCGTTGTTGGCGTTGAATGTGAATGTCTTTCACATGACTAGGATGTGGGTATTTCTGTCCCGCCATCAAGGGTTAATGTGAAACTTTTTTACATTATTTGACCAAAGCATTGAGATGAAACGAAAAAAGCCGCCGAAAATCGACGGCTTCTTGCAGAGGTTTCAAGCAAGTTAGCCGCGCGGACCGAACCACATGCGACGGATCAGCCCGTCTTTCAGCACGAACTGATGATACAGCCAGCCTGCGATATGGGCCAGGATCGTCAGGGCCAGCAGGGTGGCAATGATCCCGTGCACCGCGCGTGGGGCCAGGTCATTGAAGGTCTCGGGCAGGGGGTCGCCCGATCCGCCGAACACGATGGCGGGCAGCCCGGCGGTGATCGAGATCCCGATCCCGCTGGCCACCATCAGCAATACCAGCACATACAGCCCCCAATGCGCCGCGCGTGCGCCGGTGTTCAAAAGGGCGTTGCCTGCGTCCGCCTTGGGCGGGTGCGGCGTTTTCAACCGCGTGACCAACCGCACCAGCATCAGCGCGCCGATCACCAGCCCGACCGTCATATGAGCGCGCAGGCTGAACATCTTGTCGGGATTGTCATTGGGCAGGGCGGCCAGCACCTGACTGCCCATGATCAGGGCACCGATGACAAGCCCGGCAAGGATCCAGTGCAGGGCAACCAATAGGGGGTGATAACGGGTCATGATGGCCTCCGATTCATAAAGGTATGCGGCGTATCATAGATACAGGTGCACGATGGGCAAGCTAAAACTTGCAAATGCAAGTAACTGTATTTGCCGCCGCAGGACGGGCAGGGGGTCAGCCCCGGCGCGCGACGAAATCGCCCTTGATGGCAGAGGCGGCCGCGATCAGTGAAAGGGGCGGGGCGGGAAAGACATGGCGCGGGGTGCCGGCCGCCGCCCAGACCGTGTCAAAGGCCAACAGTCGCGGGTCATAAAACGCCTGTACGGCTTGCATCAGCCCGACAGGCGACACGCCCCCGATCGCAAAGCCGGTCTCGGCGCGGATCAGACGGGCATCTGCCTTGCCCAACGGCTCGCCCGCCAGCGCCGAGGCTTTCGCCGCATCCACCTGATTGCCGCCCGCGGTCAAAAACAGGACCACATGGCCGCTGTCTTCGCCGCGAAAGATGATCGACTTGGCAATCTGGTCAAGCTCGCAGCCAACCGCGCGGGCGGCATCGGCTGCGGTGCGGGTGCCGTCCGACATCTCGCGCACGTCCGTGTCGATCCCAAGGTCGACAAGCGCCTGTTTCACGCGCTTCAGGCTTTTTGACATGTGATTGGACCTCGTGTTGATGTGGTGTCCGGCCACGTTATCTAAATGCACGATCAGCACAAGCCGGGGGTATTGTTGCCGCACCGGGATCGACGCCAGTTGACCCGCCCCGGTCGGCAGCGCAATTTGCGGCCATGACGCATTCGCCCTTTGCCACCCGCATCACCCGTTGTCCGATTCCGTTCGAGGTCGAACCGGCAAACGAGATCGACACCCTGTTTGCCGACCAGCCGTCAGACATACGGGCGGTGCTGTCTGGCGCGGCAGGCTGTGCGCCGTATCTGAAAGGGTTGATGGAGAAACAGGCCGACTGGCTGCGCGACGCCTTGTCCCGCGCGCCCGAGGATGCGATCGCGACGGTTCTGGCGGACCTGTCACCTTTTGCGGACAAGGACAGCGCCCTGCGGACCAGCCTGCGCATCGCCAAGCAGCGCATCGCGCTTTTGGCCGGGCTGGCCGATCTGGCCGGGGTGTTCACGCTTGAAGACGTGACAGGCGCACTGACCGATCTGGCGGACATGGCCACCAACACCGCCATGCAGTTTCAGGTGGCGCAGGAAATCCGACGCGGCAAGCTGCCGGGCATGACCGAGGACCACATCGCCACCGCCGGTGGCATGGTCGCCATGGCGATGGGCAAGATGGGCGCGTTTGAGCTGAATTACAGCTCGGATATCGACCTGATCATGCTGTTTGATGACAGCAAATTCGAGGGGGCGGACTTTCACGATGCCCGCGCCAGCCACATCCGTGCCACCCGGAAGATGAGCGCGATGCTCTCAGAGCTCACCGCCGATGGCTATGTGTTCCGCACTGATCTGCGCCTGCGCCCCGATCCGGCGGTGACGCCGGTCTGCGTCTCGATGGAGGCTGCCGAACGGTATTATGAAAGCCTTGGCCGCACGTGGGAGCGCGCCGCTCATATCAAGGCGCGTCCGTGCGGCGGGGATATTGCTGCGGGCGAGGCTTATCTGACCCGTTTGCGCCCGTTCATCTGGCGCAAGCATCTGGATTTTGCCGCCATTCAGGACGCCCATGACATGCGCCTGCGGATCCGCGAACACAAAGGCCTGTATGGTGACATCACCTTGCCAAGCCATGACATGAAGCTGGGGCGCGGCGGCATCCGCGAGATCGAGTTCTTCACCCAGACCCGCCAGATCATCGCGGGTGGGCGCGACGAAGACCTGCGCGTTCGTGGCACCGTGGATGGGTTGGCGGCGTTGGCGGACAAAGGGTGGATCCCCACCGATGTGGCCGGGACCCTGACCGATCACTACCGCTTCCACCGCGAGGTCGAACACCGGGTGCAGATGATGCGGGACGCCCAGACGCACAAGCTGCCATCGACCGATGAGGGGTTCGACCGGCTGGCGCGCATGATGGGGGAAGGCGATACCGAGGCGCTGAAAGCGCGCATTCATGACGCCCTGTCCGAAGTGCATACGGTGACGGAAAGCTTCTTTGCCCCCGACGGCTCTGCCGCCGACACGCGCGAGCTGGACGAAACCGAAGCCGAGATTGTGCGCCGCTGGGAAAGTTATCCCTGCCTGCGCTCGGCCCGCGCGGTCGAAATCTTCAACCGGCTGAAACCGGACCTGCTGGCCCGACTTGCCGAGGCCCCGCGGCCGCATGACGCGCTGATCCATTTCGACGGCTTCCTGTCGCGTCTGCCCGCCGGTGTGCAACTGTTTTCCCTGTTCGAAGCCAACCCGACATTGGTAGACTTGATCATCGATATCGCGGCCACGGCACCAGCTCTGGCGGCGTATCTGGGGCACAATGCACAGGTGTTGGATGCGGTGATCGGCGGCGGATTTTTCGAAGACTGGCCGGGGGCCGAAGCGCTTCAGGCACAACTGGAAGACCGATTGCAGGACTGGCCGGATTACGAAGCACGATTGGATGGCACCCGGCGCTGGATGAAGGAATGGCATTTCCGCGTGGGTGTGCATCTGTTGCGCGGGCTGATCACGGCGCGCGAGTCAGGCACGCAATACAGCGATCTGGCGGACGCGGTGATCCGCGCGATATGGCCGGTGGTGGTCGAGAATTTCGCGGCCAAACACGGCGACCCGCCGGGCGCGGGGGCGGCGATCATCGGTATGGGATCACTGGGCGCGCGCAGCCTGACGGCAACCTCGGACCTTGACCTGATCGTGATCTACGACCCCCAGGGCGAAGAGATGTCCGACGGCCGCCGTCCCCTGGCCACCCGCACCTACTATGCCCGCCTGACACAGGCCTTCCTGACCGCCCTGTCCGCGCCAATGGCCGAGGGGCGGCTTTACGAGGTCGACATGCGCCTGCGCCCCTCGGGCCGTCAGGGGCCGGTCGCAACCTCGATTGACAGCTTCCGTGCCTATCAGCGCGACGAGGCCTGGACCTGGGAACATCTGGCGCTGACCCGCGCGCGTGTCGTGACCGGCCCGGACAGCGTGGCCCGGGCCTATGACGCGGCCCGCGCCGAGGTCATGGCCTTTGACCGCTACCCGGCAAAGGTGGTGGCGGACGTGATCGACATGCGGGGCCGCATTGCCGAGGCAAAAACCGGCGGTGGCGCGCTGGATGCCAAGCTGGGCGTCGGGCATTTGCAGGACGTGGAACTGGTCGCGCAGGCGGCGGCCCTTTTGTCTCACGACACCGCGCGCGACCCGGCCGCGCAGATCGAACAGGGCGTGGCGCTTGGCTGGTTCACGCCCGCACAGGGGCAGGCGATGGCCGACAGCCACGATTTGATGTGGCGGCTTCAGGCGGTGTCGAAACTGTTGTCCGATGATCCATTGGACCTTGACGCGCTGGGGAAGGGCGGTCAGGACTTACTTATGCGCGAGACCGGTGCCGAAAGTGAGGCGGCGCTGGTCAAGGAACTGGAGACCAGGGCAAGGGCCGCCGCCCGCGCCATAGACGAGGTGCTGGCGTCACCCCCGAACTGATTACGGGTCGCCACACCGGGGGGCAACATGACCGACCTCATCAAAGCCATCGACCCGCGCGGCCTGATCCGCGAAAGCTACCGCATTGACGGCATCCGGATCGAGGAATGCCGCTCCATCTTCCTGGACTGGGCGCTGTTCGACGACCACGAGATGCCGCAGGCCGAGCGGATCAAGACCCTGCTGACCCATTTTGGTGCCGACGCGCCGGAGCACCCGATGACCGAGGTGATGAAACTGGCGCTGGAGGAGGCGACGGCACCCAAGCGGCGTGGGGGGCGCAAAGGACGGGTGGGGTGAGCAGAAGGCTGCTTTGCGGGACGGAGCGAGCTTTCGCTGCGACTGCGCCAATGGCTGCATTTGGAGTTCCTTCGTTCAAAAGCGGCCTAAGATAGCGAAGCCGCCCAGTCCACAAAGTCTTTGAGCAGGAAACGAACACCCTCATCTGGAATAACCCAGTCGGCCTTGGATTCATTGAACCAGAGTGTGCCTAGATCCGCCTCGTTATCAGCCAAGAGTTCCTTACCATACTTGGCCAGTTCCCGGACGGCTTGATCACCGTATCCCTGCCGAAAATCCTTATAAATCTCATAACGCACACCGGACCTGTCAGAATCCCATCCCGGATAGACAAGGTCTAAGTCCTGGTGAAGCTGCAGCGTAAAGTCATAAAAGGACTGTGGTGGCTTCATGTCAGTCTCTCCTTGGATACGAAGTGATAATGATAAAGCCATCGGGCATATCTGGGGCGTGCTCAATAACAGTTCCGATGCCGAACGTCTGTCGAAGAATTACGGGAGATGAGCGTCGTTGGGTCATTCGGAACGCCTCCGTTCCTGTCGGCGAAGAGAATTCGCTTGTTAAGAACGCCCTTTTTCTTCTTCCGCTAACAACGTCTTCGACCACGGCAGCATTGTTAGCAAGGTTGGAATTCGTCAACTTGCGTGCAGCTTCAAGCGATGGAAATGACCCGTGGCGATAGCGGTAAAGGCTGAGAAATGGGGAGCTAGCGCGTGGGGTTGTGACAGACCTGAGCAGGAAGTCGTCGCTCCTTCCAACATGTTGAGCGATGGTATGCCCGCCGCGAGCTTCATGCTCCAATAAATCTTGTAGGGGAACACTGTCGTCAAAATCCGCTAGTACTACAACGCTTTGATGGGCTGGCGCAATGGGTTCCGCATAGCACCTACAGTTATGTGCTTCGCCAGGATGCCCGCCCGCCGGGGGATCATCCCAACGAAACACTTGGTCGTCATGTTCTGCATGGCCATCACGCACTTTAGTGTCGTCTTGTGAGCGCCAAGTATACTGCTCAATACCAAGGTCTTCTTGTCGGAGCTGGTTGATCAGACCAGCAAACGCCCGCAGCAAGCGTTCTTCCATGGCCGAGCGCAGCGGTCTCAATCGCTGTGGGTGGTTTTGGTATTCATTGAATATGTTCTCAAGTCGCGTGTCCCATGCGATTAGCGCTTTTTCTTTGGCGTCTGACACGTCCCTTAGATCAGCCTCGATCACGTTCGGCACTGTATCTGGGGGCGTCAAAGCATTCAGCAACATCCGGGCATTTTCGGCAGCCGCTTGATCTAGACGGTTGCTAAAGTCGGCCCGTAGAGCAGAGTAGCTCGGGATAGTTGACTTGAGAGAAAGTGTCAGATTTTGGCCAATGGTTCTTCCATGCCGCTGCGACAGGACGTATTGGCCACTACCGCCATGCCTTAGGAAGTCACTGAATTTCTGTTGCATCGACACTCCGCGCAATGGTTTAGCAAGACTTACTGCAAAATGATTAACGAAAACTGCTCTCTGCGTTCTATGAGCAGTTCGATAGCGCAACGTGGCTGCAACTTGGAAGCAGTCGTTCGATTATGGCGCAGCATCTGGTACTTCGGGCTCTGAGCCGACATCCCCTCACACCACATCCTCCTGCGGCCGCAGCATCAGCCAGATCAGCGACGCACCCGCCAGCGCCAGGAACGGCACCATGGCGATGTTGACGGCGTTCCAGCCCTCGACCGTCGAGCCGCCTGAGCAGTTCATCAGCCCGCCTGACGCCAGCGACGCGATGGTCACGCAGCCGAAGACGATCATGTCGTTCATGCCCTGCACGCGGCCACGTTCCTCGGGCGCGTGGGCGCCTGCGAGCATCGAGGTGGCGCCGATGAAGCCGAAATTCCAGCCGATGCCCAGAAGGATCAGGGCGATGAAGAAGTTCTCCAACTCGACCCCCTGCAGGGCGACAACGCCGGCAAAGCCAAGGATGGCCAGCCCGGTGGCGATCACCTTGCGGGTGCCGAAGCGCGCGATCAGGTGACCGGTGAAGAAGCTGGGCACGAACATCGCCAGCACGTGGGCGGTGACGACATTGCCCGCCATGTCGGTCTCAAACCCGCAGCCGACCACCGCCAAGGGGGTCGAGGTCATGACAAGGTTCATCAGCGCGTAAGAGACCATGCCGCAGATGATTGCCACCGCAATCACCGGGTCGCGCAGAAGCTCGCGCCTTGTGCGGCCCTTGGGATCGTCAGCCGTGGGTTTGGGCGGTTTGGGAATGTCCAGCCCAAGGAACAGAAACGCACCCAGAATGTTGATCGCGATGATGGTCAAATAGGCGCCCAGAAACGGCACCACCAGCATGTCATTGGTGGCATTGAACAATTGCGGGCCGATGATCGCCGAGGCCAGCCCCCCCGCCATCACATAGGATATCGCCTTGGGCCGGAAGGCGGGCGAGGCCGTGTCGGCGGCGGCAAAGCGATAGAACCCCTGTGCCGACTGATACAGCCCCATCAGGAAGGACCCGATCAGGAAGATGGTGAAATCCGCCTGTGTCAGGGCATAGGCGCTGATCGCGGCGCCCAGCGATCCGCCCAGTGTGCCCAGCCAGAAGCCCACGCGCCGCCCGAAGGTCTGCATCACCCAGGCCACCGGGTTGGCAAACACCATCGAGCCACCCACCATCAGCGAAATCGGCAGCGTCGCCCAGCAGGGGTTCGACGCGAGCGATTGCCCGGCCAGCCCCGCCATGGTGAAGATCATCGGCATTTGCGATCCCAGGATGGCTTGCGCCAGCACCAGGATGGTCACATTGCGCTTGGCGCGGGCGTCGTCGGTCGGGGTCAGGGTCGCGTCACTCATGCGCATATGCGTATCTGTGAGCGGGAGATTTGACCAGACGGAAAAAACCGCGCCGGACGCGGCATTTGATCGCCCTTGGTCAGGCGCGGTCAATCAGATGGGCAAAGCTGCCGGAGACATGGCCCCGGATCAGCCCCATGGGGGGCAGGGCGTTGCCTTCGGCGTCACAGGCGATGAACAGCGGCGTTCCCTCGGCCCGCAGGGTGGTGACGTAATGAAACTCATGCGCCGTCCAATCGCCCGCGAACGGGCCGTGCGTGGCGGTCAGCGACCGATACCCCAGATGCAGCTTGCGCGTTGCAAAGCTGGTTTCCAGGTCCAACAGCCCCAGCATTTCGTGCTTGTTTCCGTCTTTGTCGGTGATCGCGTGGCCCAGCACCATGTAGCCCCCGCATTCGCCATAGATCGGGCAGGTCGCGGCGCGCATTCCGGCCCTGAACGTCCGGGCTGTGGCGAGTGTTTCGGTGTGCAGTTCGGGATACCCGCCGGGCAGGAAGATGAAATCCGCGGTTGGGTCCGGGGTTTCATCGGAAAGCGGCGAAAACGGCAGGATCACCGCACCCTCTGCCTGCCAGTCGGCCAGAATATGCGGATAGGCGAAGGCGAAGGCGCGGTCCGACGCGATGGCGATCCGCTTTCCGGGCGCGGATACTTGCGGGCCGGTTTGTGCCAGCGCCGGGATCGGTTCCGCCAGTTCTGTCAAAGCGTCAAGGTCGATCGCAGCCTCGACCGCGTCGGCCACGCGGTTCAGATAGGCCTGCAGGTCAGGGTGCTCGCCCGCCTGCACCAGTCCCAGATGGCGCGACGGATGCTCCATCCCCGCTTGCCGATGCACGGTGCCCAGCACCGGGATCCGGCTGTCTTTCAAGGCAGAACGCAGCATCGTTTCATGGCGCGGACTGCCGACATTGTTCAGGATCACCCCCGCCAGGTGCACATCCCTGTCATGGGCGGCGAAGCCCGCGACCAGCGGCGTGACCGAATGGGCCAGTCTCGCGCAATCGACGACCATCACGACGGGCAAGCCAAGCTGGCGCGCCAGATCCGCTGTGGCGCCGCGCCCGTCCGGTGGTGCTCCATCGAACAACCCCATCGCGCCTTCGATCAACAAAAGGTCTGCGCCAGAAGTGGCGAGGTTTTGGATCCGAGACGGCTGCATCGCCCAGGCGTCTAGGTTGGGGCAGTCGCGCCCGCAGGCGGCGACGTGGAAGCGTGGGTCGATATAGTCGGGTCCGGATTTCGCACCGCTCACGTCCACACCCCGGCGCGACAAGGCGCGCAGAAGGCCGAGCGTCAGTGTGGTCTTGCCGCTGCCCGAGGATGGCGCGGAGAGGATCAGACCCCTCTGACCCAAGCAGGTCATCAGCGATCCTCGGCCGGGCGGCCACGGCCCAGCGGGTCGGTGTTGCGCGGGGCCATCCCGGCCGCCAGCGCCTGCCAGTCCAGCGCCTGACGCATCAGAACGGCACGGCCGACGCAGATGATCGCAGGGGCTTCGATGCCATCACGCGCGGCGTCCTCGACACAGGTGCCAAGGGTGGTTTCCAGAACGCGTTGATCGGGCGTGGTCGCGTTTGAGGTGATGGCGACGGGTTCATCCACGGGGCGCCCAGCCTCCATCAGCGCGGCACGAATCCGGTCCAGATGCTTCATGCCCATATAGATCACGATCACCTGCGAGCCGCGGGCAATCGCGGCCCAGTCCAGCGAACCGGGCGTGTCGCCCGACTGATCATGGCCTGTCACGAAGGTCACCGATTGGTTCACGTCGCGATGAGTCACCGGGATGCCCGCATAGGCCAGCCCGCCGATCCCCGCCGAAATGCCGGGAATGATGCGGATCGGCACGCCATGTTGAACGAGCGTCTGGCCTTCCTCACCACCACGTCCGAACACAAAAGGATCGCCGCCTTTCAGGCGCAACACTTTCTTGCCCGCACGCGCCAGATCGACCAGTTGTAACGAGATGTCGCGCTGTTTGGCCGACGGTTTCCCGCCGCGCTTGCCTGCATAGATGACCTCGGTCTCAGGTCGCGCCCAGGACAGGATTTCGGGCGCAACCAGCGCGTCATGCACAATCACATCCGCTTGTGACAGTGCATTGACCGCATGGATGGTCAACAGCCCGGGATCTCCGGGACCGGCACCCACCAGCCATACCCAACCGGGCTGCATCTGCGGCCAGTCTGTGCCCGGCAGGCGGGGCAGGGTGTATTGATGCGAGTCGGTCATTCGCTTCTTATGCACCGGGGCGCGAGGGACGAAAAGCGCCGATGCGACCTCAATCGGTGGATTGGCGGCGCTGCGACCTCGGCCTATAGTCGGCGCGATGACCAGTGATTTGCCCTCAAAACTCCGACGCGGCTGGACCACGGGCGCCTGCGCGACCGCAGCGGTGAAAGCCGCGCTTGAGGGGCTGTGGGGGGGCGGTGTGCCGGATCGCGTGACGATCACCCTACCCAGAGGCGAAACACCGACATTTGTCGTCGAAGAGGCTGGGCAGGCAGACAGCTGGGCCGAGGCCGCGATCATCAAGGACGCGGGCGATGACCCGGACGTGACCCATGGCGCCCTGATCCGCGCGCGGGTCGCCACCGGCCGGGCCGGGCAGGGTATCCGCTTTCTGGCAGGCGATGGCGTGGGTATCGTGACCAAGCCCGGCCTGCCGATCCCGCCGGGCGAGCCCGCGATCAACCCCGTGCCGCGCCAGATGATGAAAGGGGTTGTCCACGAAGCGGCAGAGACGTTCGGGAAAAGCCCTGATCTGGATGTGACGATTTCTGTGAGGAATGGCGCGCAACTGGCAGAAAAGACATGGAATCCGCGTTTGGGGATCAAGGGCGGCCTGTCGATCCTGGGCACCACGGGCATCGTGCGCCCGTTTTCCTGTGCGGCGTGGATCGCCTCGATCCATCGGGGCATCGACGTGGCCCGCGCCGAGGGGCTGACCCATGTGGCGGGCTGCACCGGCGCGACCTCGGAACGGGTCGTGCAGGCGCTTTATAGCCTACCGGATGGGGCCATGCTTGATATGGGGGATTTTGTTGGGGGAATGTTGAAATACCTTGCGCGCCATCCGATCCGGCGCGCAACCATCGGTGGAGGCATTGGTAAATTGACGAAACTGGCCCAAGGCGCGCGCGACCTGCATTCAGGCCGCAGTCAGGTGGATTTCCACCAGCTTTCTGACTGGTTGGGGGATCCAGAGGTCGATAGCATGAATACTGCCCTGGAAGCATATGAAAAACATGGAAAAAGAATGTCTGATGTGATCGTGGAACGGGCCCGGGATGAAGCTGTCAAGATGCTGCGGGAGGCCGATATAAGACTTGATGTCGTGATGATTGACCGAAGCGGCACCGTGATCGGACGGGCGTCGTGAAACTCCTTCTGCTGGCAGGGACGCAGGAAGCGCGGGCAATCGCGGACCGATTGGCCGCAGAGGGGATTGACGCCATGGCGTCATTGGCCGGTGTCACGGACGAACCCAGATTGTTCCCCATTCAGACGCGCAGGGGCGGGTTCGGAGGTGAAGAGGCGCAGGAGCGCTATCTGAAAGACGGTAAATTCGACACGGTGATTGACGCAACCCACCCGTTCGCGACCCGGATTTCCAGTCGGACGCTGTCCATCGCGCGGCGGCTCGGGCTGCGGTATCTTCGCGTTTTGCGCCCTGCCTGGCGGGCACAGGACGGCGATCTGTGGCATGCGGCGGCGGCCAGGGAAGACGTGGAAAGACTGGTTCCCAAGGGTGCCCGTGTTTTTCTGGCAACCGGCGCGCAATCCATTGATGAATGGTCCGAATTTGCCAAGGACAGGACGCTGTTCTGCAGGCGCGTGGATCGGACCGATGATCCGTTTCCCTATGACGGCAGCTGGATCATCGGGCAGCCGCCTTTCGTGCTGGCTTATGAGATGCGACTGCTTAAAACCTATGCAATTGATTGGGTTGTGGCGCGTAATTCAGGCGGGCCGACACGTGCGAAACTGGATGCTGCCCGCGCCTTGGGGCGCCCCGTTGCGTTGCTGGATCGCCCGGCGATGCAAGATTGTGACCATGTGGAAACCCCGGATGAGGCGCTGGCGTGGCTGACCAAACAGACCGCCTGATCCACGGGCCGGATTGCCTGCGCGAAGGGGCGAAATGGCTCTGTGCGGCAGAGCCTGCCTTTCAACTTGTGCACAATCAGATAGACGACATTCCGCTGCGCCTGCGCGATGACGGGTTCGGGGCCCTGATGTTTGCCATCGTGGGGCAACAGGTCTCGACCGCGTCAGCCACTGCGATCTGGGCGCGGGTCGAAGGCGCGGGCATGGTGACGCCGGACGCGGTTGCCTCTGCAAGCGCCGATGATTTGGCCGCCTTGGGCCTGTCACGCCCTAAGATCCGCTATGCGCATGCGTTGGCGGGGGCGGGGATCGACTATCCCGCTTTGCGCAGGATGTCGTCGGATCAGGTGATCACCACGCTGACCGCCGTGCCGGGAATCGGGACATGGACGGCCGAGATCTATGCGCTGTTCGCGCTGGCGCGGGCGGATGTGTTTCCGGCGGGTGATCTGGCCCTCCAGGAAGCCGCAAGGCTGCTGTTCAACCTGCCCGCGCGCCCGGCGGAGAAAGAGATGCGGTCGCTTGCCGAAGCGTGGTCTCCGTGGAGAGGCGTTGCGGCCCGGCTGCTCTGGGCCTATTACCGACTGGAAAAGCAACGCGAAGGGATCCGCTGATGAACCGAATACTGGATGCGAAACGCCGCCCGGCGGCCTCGGGCAACACCAAATCGGTGGTGGTGTTCCTGCATGGCTATGGCGCGGACGGGGCCGACCTGTTGGGCCTGGCGGACCCGTTGTCGGAACATCTGCCGGATACGGTGTTCATCGCCCCCGACGCGCCCGAGAAATGCGCGGGCAATCCGTTCGGCTTTCAGTGGTTTCCCATTCCCTGGCTTGACGGCTCGTCGGAAGAAGACAGCATGAAAGGCGCCAATCAGGCCGCGCAGGACATCGACGCCTTTCTGGATCAGGTGCTTGAAGATGAGGGGATAAGCCCCGAGCAACTCATCGTTTTCGGCTTCTCTCAAGGCACCATGATGGCGTTGCGTGTGATCCCGCGCCGGGACGAACCGATTGCCGGGATCGTCGCGTTTTCGGGAAGGATGCTGGAGCCTGACCAGTTTGCCGATCACATCAAGTCCAAGCCGCCCGTGCTTTTGGTGCATGGCGATCAGGACGACATGGTGCCGCCGGGGCATTTCTCGGAAAGCGGCGAAATCCTTCAGGCCAACGGGTTCGAGACCTATGGTTTCATCATGAAAGGCACAGGCCACGGGATCGCGATGGACGGCTTGTCGGTCGCGCTGAGCTTTATACAGGACAAACTGGGCATCAAATCGGCCGCTAAGGAATAGTTTTTCCCCTCACATCGTCGTCATGCCGTTGTCATACCGCGACTTCATACTCGTGTTACCCCAACATGATGGGGCTTGTCAGGTTGATCATCCTATATATAGTCAACCTTAGAGCATGGGGCGGGCGTCCCCGCCCCGGTGGCCTGACCAAGGGCCAGTACGGGCGAGGATTGACGCGAGATGGATGGCGATTTCAGGACAGAGTTTGTGCGCGAAGGCGGCGGGGCCAGAACCAATGCAGCCCTTGTGCTCAATGCCGATTACCGGCCCCTGTCATACTACCCCTTGTCCCTGTGGCCCTGGCAGGAGGCGGTGAAAGCTGCCGTGCTGGACCGGGTCAACATATTGGCCGAATATGACGAGGTGGTCCGAAGCCCGTCGCTTGAGATACGGATCCCTTCGGTCGTTGTCCTGAAAGACTATGTCAAACCTCAAAAGCGCGTGGCCTTCACGCGCTTTAATCTTTTTTTGAGGGACGAATTCTGTTGCCAGTATTGCGGGGCCAAGGGGGATCTGACCTTTGATCATGTGGTGCCACGGGCCGCAGGTGGCGTGACCAGTTGGGAAAATGTCGTGGCCGCCTGCCAGAAATGCAACCTGCGCAAAGGGTCAAAGCCCCTGCGATTTTCCGGGCTGAACCTGCGCAAACCGCCGCGCCAGCCTGCCGCGGAAGAGCTGCGCAACATCGGGCGCAAGTTCCCGCCCGGCCATTTGCATGAAAGCTGGATGGACTTCCTCTATTGGGATGCGGAACTGGAGGCGTGACGGTGACCGCGCAAGGCGATAGCCTGCCTTCATGAAAAGGGAGCTTCGCCATGTCTGATCCGTTCTTCACACCGATTTCTGGATTCGATCTGCCGCGCTTTGCCGGTGTGCCGACCTTCATGCGTCTGCCACATGTCGATTTTGACCATCCCCGATTTCCCGACGTGCAGATCGGGCTGATTGGCGCGCCGTGGGATGGGGGCACGACGAACCGGCCAGGCCCGCGCCACGGCCCGCGACAATTGCGCGATATGTCCACCATGATCCGTGCGCAGAACGGGGCGACCGGCGCGCGACCGTTCGAGGCCGCGAACTGCGCCGATCTGGGTGATGTGGCCCCGAACCCCGCTGATCTGATGGACAGTTTGCAACGGATGGAGACGTTCTATGCGCGGGTGAGGGCGGCAAATGTCCGCCCGTTGACCGCCGGGGGTGACCACCTGTGCACCCTGCCGATTCTGCGAGCGTTGGCCAAGGATCGCCCCCTTGGCATGATCCACTTCGACAGCCATACGGACCTGTATCATTCCTATTTCGACGGCACCATGTACACGCACGGAACCCCTTTCCGCCGCGCGGTGGAGGAGGGGTTGCTGGATCCGCAGCGCGTGGTGATGATCGGCATTCGCGGCACCGCCTATGACAACGAGGACCGGGATTTCGCCGAAAGCGTCGGTATCCGGGTGATCCCGATCGAGGAGTTTCACACGCGCGGCGTTGCCGATGTGATGAGCGAGGCGCGCGATATTGCCGGGACGGGCGAGACCTATGTCAGCTATGATATCGATTTTGTGGACCCCGCCTTCGCCCCCGGCACAGGCACGCCCGAGGTGGGCGGCCCAAATTCATATCAGGCGATCGAGGTGGTGCGCGAGTTGCAAGGGGTGACGATCGTCGGGGCCGATCTGGTCGAGGTCTCGCCCCCCTTCGATGCCGCGGGTGCGACCGCCTATCTGGGGGCGTCGATCATGTTCGAACTTCTGTGCGTAATGACAGTCTGACCGCTCACGATCACCACTTTCGCTTGAGGTGGGGCCGATGAATGCTAGACTTCGCGGCACGGGATGTTTAGAAGCCGTGACAGAACCCGTTAGCGCTAACAGCAAATGGAGCAGCCCATGGTCTCGCGCGTCATTCCCGTCGATCCGTTCGATCTTGTGATTTTTGGGGGCACGGGTGATCTTGCCCGCCGGAAGATCTTGCCGGGGCTCTACCGGCGGCATCAGGATGGCCAGATGCCCGATGATGCGCGGATTATCGGGGCTGCACGGGGGGAAATGGACGCCGAAGGCTATCGCGTTTTTGTCGAAAATGCCGTGCGCGAGTTTGTGCCCAAAAAGAAATGTGATCCAAAGGATCTGAAAGGCTTTCTTGCACGTTTGAGCTTTGTTCAACTGGATGCGACGGGGACGCAGGGGTGGTCAGATCTGAACGCTGTTGTGCGACAGGACGTGGTGCAGGCCTTCTATTTCTCGGTCGGGCCAAGTCTGTTCGGGGCCATTGCCGAACGGCTGCACACCCATGGCATCGCCGGGCCCGAGGCGCGGATCGTCGTCGAAAAACCTTTCGGCCACGATCAGGCCAGCGCGCAGGCGCTGAACGATACTTTGGCGCAGCATTTTGCCGAACATCAGATCTATCGCATCGACCATTATCTGGGCAAGGAAACCGTGCAGAACCTGATGGCGCTGCGCTTTGGCAACATGCTGTTTGAACCGCTTTGGAACGCGCAATATGTGGATCACATCCAGATCACCGTGGCCGAAACCGTGGGCGTCGAAGGGCGCGGCAGTTATTATGACAGGTCGGGCGCGATGCGCGACATGGTGCAGAACCACCTGATGCAACTACTGTGCCTGACCGCGATGGAGCCGCCGTCAAAGTTTGAACCCAACGCGGTGCGCGACGAAAAGCTCAAGATCATCCGCGCGCTGGACCCGGTCGCCACCGATGACATCGTGCGCGGGCAGTATCGCGGCAGCAACACTGTGGCCTCGTATCTGGAAGATGCCGAAACCGATGCCAGCACGACCGAAAGTTTCGTGGCAATGAAGGTGCATATCTCGAACTGGCGCTGGAATGGCACGCCGTTCTATCTGCGCACCGGCAAACGGATGCGGGGGCGAATGTCGGAGATTGTCGTGCGCTTCAAGGAGCCACCGCATTCGATTTTCGAAGAAGACACTGGCCAGTCCGCCAACGAATTGTCTATCCGCCTGCAACCCAATGAAGGCATGGACCTGAAGGTCACGATCAAGGAGCCGGGACTGGGCGGGATGCGCCTGATTGATGTGCCGCTTGACATGACCTTCGCCGACGCCTTGGGGGAAGAGGCCGCCGATGCCCCGGACGCCTATGAGCGGCTGATCATGGATGTGATCCGCGGCAACCAGACCCTGTTCATGCGCGGCGACGAGGTCGAAGCCGCCTGGGCCTGGACCGATCCGATCATCGCCGGGTGGGAAGTTCGGGGCGACAAGCCCAAGCCCTATGACCCGTTCTCGACGGGGCCGGAAGAGGCGCTTATGCTGCTGCACAAGGATGGACGCCGCTGGAGGGAGATCCGCGAATGAAACTGGTCGAATATGCCGATCGCGACATGATGATGCTGGACCTTGCCGACAAGATCGCGTCCGAACTGGCGATGGCATTGGACCACGGGGACCGCGCCGCGCTGGCGGTGCCTGGCGGTTCTTCGCCCGGCCCGGTTTTTGAGGCCTTGTCGGGCGTCGATCTGGACTGGGGGCGGGTGGATGTGATGCTGACCGATGAACGCTGGGTGGCCGAGGATCATCCCCGGTCAAACACCGCGCTTCTGAAATCCCGCCTGCTGGTCGACAAGGCCGCTGCGGCGCGCCTGATCCCGCTTTACGGTGGCTCGGCGGCGCCCGAAGACTGTCTGAACACGCTGACAAAAGGGGTCGAGGATGCCCTGCCGCTGGCGGTTGCATTGCTGGGCATGGGCGAAGACATGCACACCGCCAGCCTGTTTCCCGGCGCCGATCGTCTGTCCGATGCCCTGTCGGCGAAGGCCCCGGTGCTTCTGCCCATGCGCGCCCCCGGTGCGGACGAACCACGCATCACCCTGACCGCACCGGTGCTGAACGGCGCCATGTCCAAGCATCTGCTGATCATGGGCGAAGGCAAGCGCGCCGCATTGGCGGCGGCGATGGATGCAGCCGATGCCCTTGACGCCCCGGTCAAGGCGGTTCTGGCCGATATGACGGTTCATTGGGCGGCCTGATCCGGGGCCAACAGTTTTTTGAGGAAAAGCATGAGTTTCAGCGATTTGAAAGCCTATCACGCGGCCTGTCGGACGCGCCGGATCGCGGATCTGTTTGACGATGAAAATCGGGCAAGGACGTTTTCAACACAGGCTTTGGGACTTGTTTTCGACTGGTCCAAGACCGCTCTTGATGACGAAGGCGTAGACCTTCTTCTGGCGCTGGCAGACGAAGCGCAGGTGACCACACGGCGGTCGGCCATGTTTTCGGGCGAAAAGATCAATCTGACCGAGGATCGCGCGGTCTTGCACGTGGCCCTGCGCGCCGGTGGCGACACCCGGATCGAGGTGGACGGGACCGATGTGATCCCCGCAGTGCACGAGACCCTGGCGCGGATGCGCGATTTCGCCTCTCGCCTGCGGTCGGGCCAGATCCGTGCGCCGGGGGGCGGGCGGTTTCGTGATGTGGTGAATATCGGCATCGGCGGGTCGGACCTTGGCCCGGCGATGGCGACGCTGGCCCTGTCGCCCTATCACGACGGGCCGCGTGTGCATTTCGTCTCGAATGTCGATGAGGCGCAGATCGCGGATGTGCTGGCGCCGCTCAACCCGTCGGAAACGCTGGTGATCGTGGCGTCCAAGACCTTCACCACCATTGAAACCATGACCAACGCCGCCACCGCGCGCGACTGGCTGGCGCGCGAGGTGGGGCAGGCTTCGGTGGGGCTGCATTTCGCCGCACTGTCGTCAAATCTGGAAAGGACGACCGAATGGGGCATCGCGGATGAGCGTGTTTTCGGGTTCGAAGACTGGGTTGGAGGACGTTACTCCATGTGGGGGCCGATCGGGCTGTCCCTGATGATCGCGATTGGCCCGGACCGGTTTGATCAGATGCTGGCGGGCGCACGGGCGATGGACGAACATTTCTGTCAGGCGCAGGGGCGTGGAAACATGCCCCTGATGCTGGCACTGGTGGGGATCTGGCACCGGCAGGTTTGCGGCTATCCGACCCGCGCGGTCTTGCCTTATGAACAACGGCTGGCGCGATTGCCCGCCTATCTTCAACAGTTGGAGATGGAGAGCAACGGCAAGCGCGTTGCCCTGGATGGCAGTCTGCTGGACGAGGTGTCAGGCCCCGTGGTCTGGGGCGAACCCGGCACCAACGGGCAGCATGCGTTTTATCAGCTGATCCATCAGGGAACGGATATCATCCCGTGCGAGTTCATGGTCGGCGCCTCGGGGCACGAGCCGGAACTGGACCACCAGCACCGGCTGCTGATGGCCAATTGTCTGGCGCAGTCTCAGGCGTTGATGCAAGGCCGATCGCTTGAGGAGGCGCGGCAGATGATGGCCGCGCAGGATTTCGAAGGGGATGAGCTGGAACGTCAGGCCGCGCATCGGGTGTTTCCGGGCAACCGGCCGTCAACCACGCTCTTGTATCCCAAGCTGACGCCCGAGGTGCTGGGTCAGATCATCGCGCTGTATGAACACCGGGTGTTTGTCGAAGGGGTGATCCTTGGTATCAACTCGTTCGACCAATGGGGGGTCGAACTGGGCAAGGAGCTTGCGGTGGCGTTGGAACCGGTCGTATCCGGCGTTACAGAGGGGTCAGAGTTGGATGGGTCCACCCGTGCCCTGGTCGCGCATCTTCAGGCGATGAAGAAAAGCCGCACCGTGACATAAGCCGCCACAGGTCCGCCGGGCAGAGAACGCGGGTCGGGATCAGGCGGCTGACGTGGCCATGCGCCCTTCGGCCAGTTCTTCAATCGAATCGTAAACCCGACCGCGCACCTCTGGCGCTTCCATGATTACTTCGTGTTCAAGCCCTTGCAGGACTTCCAGTCGCCCCTTCGGCCAGCGCGCCATCAGCGAATGAATGGGGGCGGGTTCGACGATGCGTTCATGCGTGCCCAGCCAGGTGACCGCAGGCAGGTTCGGGGCAGGCAGGCGGGACAGCGCCCGCATTTCGGACAGAGCCGCAAACAGCCAGCCTGCTGTCGGCCCGCCCAGCGTCAGTTCGGGATGCGCCTTTGCCTGCGCGCGCATCATGTCCCACATCTCGCGATTGGTGGTCAGCATATTGTCGTCAAAGGCTTCGGCCAGCACATAGGTCTGGCGCGCGGTGCCGGGGGACAGGGCCAGCTTCCACGGGCTGCGATGCAAGGCCCAGGAAAAGCCCCATGCCAGCGGGCGAACGGGTTTGGACATCACGATGCCCCACATCGGCGCACTGAAACAGGCCCCGACCACATCCAGCCCGTTGTGCAGCGCGCGCAACCCGATGCAACCGCCCATCGAATGAGCCAGAAGCGTGAAGGGGCGCGGCAGGTCAAGGTCGCCCGCCAGCGCCAGCATCTGGGTCAGGTCAAGCTGGTATTCGTCGAAATCATCGACATGCCCCAGTGCGCGTTCATCATCAGGCCGATCGGCCAGCCCCTGTCCGCGCCAGTCGATGATCAGCGTGTCAAAACCACGTTCGGCCAGCTCAGCCGCTGTCAGGCCGTATTTTTCGATATATTCGGTGCGGCCGGGAAGCAGAAGGACAGTCCCACGCCCGGTCGTGCCCTCGTGCTTGGGCCAATGCGCCAGACGCACCCGCACACCGTCCGACGCCATGCGCCAGAAGGCGCGCCCATTGGGCGGCCCTTTGGCGATGTCATTGAACAGCGGGGCGTCTGACATTTCGTGTCCTTCCGGTGGCGTCAGGCCAGCGCCGCGCCAAGCTGCATCGCCAGGCCCATATTGCCGTCCACCGACAATTTGCCGGTCATAAAGGCCGTGGTCGGGTTTGTTTCGCCCGACAGCATCTCTTGAAACACATCGGTGTCGGCGGTCAGGGTGACGTCGGCTTCTTCATCGCCGGGGCGGGCGCCGTTGCTGTCGACCATGATCGCGCCTTCACCGTTCAGCACGAACTTCGCCGTTCCGCCGTCAAAGCCGCCATCCATCTTTTCGTTCAGGGCGGCCACTGCCGCATTGATCACATCGCTCACGTCATATCCTTTCTTTTGCTGCCCGCTTGGGCGTCAGTATCGCAGGGATGCTAACGCAGTGTTGACGCGGGCGTAAATCGCTTTTCGGTAAAGTGACGTTCGGGAAATTCGCCCGGGTGCAATGTTTCGCCGGCGACCAGGGTCGGTTCCGCACGCAAAAGTGTCTGCCGTCGGGGCGGGGTTCTGCTAGGATTGCGGCATGGCCCGCTCATGTCTCATTGCTGCGTCGATTCTTGCGCTTGCCGCTGGTCTGCCGATTTCGGCAGCCGCCCAGACGGCCGCGCCGTCGCCGGATGCGCCACGCGCCACGCAAAACATCACGCAGCCCGCGGCAGATCAACTGGAACATTTGTTTGCGCTGTTGGCCGAGGCGGATGACAGCAACTGGAAGGCGCTGGAAGAGGAAATCTGGGATCTCTGGTCGCGGTCCGGGTCGGATGCGTTCGACCTTCTGCTGGAACGCGGGCGCGATGCGATGGAGGCAGGTGACTTCGATGTGGCCATCGAACATCTGACCGCGCTGACCGATCACGCCCCCGGCTTTGCGGAAGGGTGGAACGCCCGTGCCACCGCCTTTTACCTGTCGGGGCGGTTGGGCCTGTCGCTGGACGATATCGCGCGTGTCCTGACGCTTGAGCCGCGCCATTTTTCGGCCTTGTCCGGCCTTGGGATGATCATGGAGGAGTTGGGCGACCCCCAAGCCGCGCTTGAAGCCTATCGCCATTCGCTTGCTATACATCCCCGCAATCCGCGCATAAAAGAAGCCGTCGAACGACTTGAAACCGCCGAGGGGCGGGATATCTGAGAGGCGGGCGCGGGCAATCGCGCCCACCGATACGGACGGAAGGGCAGAACATGGTCTCGGACAGCGCGCGGGGTGGCCCGCGGATCACTGCCGTGCTTGGCCCCACCAACACCGGCAAAACCCATTATGCTTTGGATCGGATGCTGGGCTATCGCTCCGGCGTCATCGGCCTGCCGCTGCGCCTTCTGGCGCGCGAGGTCTATGACAAACTGGTGGCCTTGCGTGGCCCCAACGCGGTTGCGCTGTTGACGGGCGAAGAACGTATCGTGCCGGAACGCGCGCAATACTGGGTCGCGACGGTCGAGGCGATGCCGCTGGGTCTTGGTGCGGATTTCGTGGCCATTGATGAGATACAGCTTTGCGCCGACCCGGAACGCGGCCATGTGTTCACCGACCGCCTGCTGCATATGCGCGGCACACAGGAAACGCTGTTCATGGGGTCCGACACGATGCGCGGCGCGATTGCGGCCTTGGTGCCCGAGGTGCAGTTTCTGTATCGCGAGCGGTTTTCCGAGCTGGTCCATGCCGGGTCGAAAAAACTTAGCCGGATGCCCGGACGGTCGGCCATCGTGGGGTTCTCGGTCGATAACCTCTATGCCATCGCCGAGTTGATGCGTCGCCAGAAGGGCGGGGTCGCTGTTGTGATGGGCGCGCTGTCGCCGCGGACACGCAATGCGCAGGTCGAGATGTATCAAAGCGGCGAGGTTGATTACCTGATCGCCACCGATGCCATCGGTATGGGGCTGAACCTTGATATCGACCATGTGGCGTTTTCGGCCCTGTCAAAATTCGACGGACACCGGATGCGTGATTTGGCCCCCAATGAACTGGCGCAGATCGCAGGGCGGGCAGGGCGCTATATGAAACATGGCTCGTTCGGGGTGACGGGCGAAGTCGCGCCACTGTCCGACGCAGTGGCCGAGGCGATCACATCGCATAGTTTCACGTCTATCCGCAAACTGTGCTGGCGCAATGCGGACTTGTCCTTTGGCAGCGTTCCGGCGCTTATCCGCTCGCTTGAAATGCCGACCACGAATGACCGCCTGACACGGGCGCGCGACGCCGATGATCTGGTCGCGCTGAAGATGCTGGCCGAAGACGCCGAGGTGGTTGCGCGCACGACCGACGCCCGCTCGGTCAGGTTGCTGTGGGACGTGTGCCGCCTGCCTGATTTTCGCGGCATCAGCCACGCCGAGCACGCCACGCTGATCACCAACCTGTTCAGCGATCTGCATCAACATGGGCGGGTGCGCGCCGACTGGTTCGCGCGTCAGGTGAAGCGTATTGACCGCACCGATGGCGATATTGATACCCTTTCCAAGCGTTTGGCATATATTCGTACATGGACATATGTTGCACAACGGGGCGATTGGCTGGATGATGTTGCCCATTGGCGCGGAGAGACTCGTGCTGTAGAAGATCGCCTGTCGGATGCGTTGCACAGCGCATTGACCAAAAGATTTGTAGATCGCCGCACATCCGTTTTGCTGCGGCGGTTGAAACAGAAGGAGAGCCTCGTGGCTGACGTGAATGACAAAGGTGAAGTGACCGTGGAAGGCCAGCATGTTGGCCGGCTGGAGGGGTTCCGGTTCAGCCAGGACACCGCCCAAAGCCCGGAAGAGGCGAAAACCCTTCGCGCGGCCAGTCTGAAGGCGCTGGCGCCGGAATTTCACCTGCGCGCCGACCGGTTCTATAACGCGCCGGATACCGAACTGGACTTCACCGAACAGGGTGGCCTGATGTGGGGCGAGCTGGCCGTGGGCAAGCTGGTCAAGGGCGAAGACGTGCGCAAGCCCCGCGTTCAAGCGTTTGTCGATGACGAAGCCGGAACGGATGTGGCCGAGAAGGTCACGCGCCGCTTGCAGCATTTCATCGACCGCAAGGTGCAGGCCCTGTTTGAACCTCTGTCCGCCATCGAAAAGGACGAAAGTCTGACCGGTCTGGCCCGCGGCTTTGGCTTCCGCATGATCGAGGCGCTGGGGATCATCCCCCGCGATCAGGTCGCGCAAGAGGTGAAAGACCTTGACCAAGACGCTCGCGCCGCGCTGCGCAAACACGGTGTTCGCTTTGGTCAGTTCACCATCTTCATGCCGCTGCTTCTGAAACCCGCGCCGACCCGGCTGCGACTGGTGCTGGACAGCCTGTTCAAGGATCTGGCCGAGTTTCCGGAATCGCCCCCGCCCGGTCTCGTCACCATCCCCGTGGTCGAAGGGGTGGACCCGTCTGCCTATATGCTGGCAGGCTATCGCCCCGCCGGGGCGCGCGCGATCCGCATCGACATGCTGGAACGGCTGGCTGACCAGTTGCGGGCCGAGGACAGCCGGGGCGGGTTCGAAGCCAAGGCCGATATGTTGTCGATCACCGGCATGACGCTTGAGCAATTCGCCGACCTGATGCAGGGGCTTGGCTACAAGGCTGAGAAGGGCGAGCGGGTGAAGGTCAAGGCGCCAGCGGCCGAGGCAGAGGCACAGGTGAAAGCCGACGGCGGAACACCGGACGAGGTGCCCGGCCAGACACCTGCGGAAACGCCGGTTCAGACCCCCACCGAAACCCCGACCCCGCCACCTGCCGAAGTGCCGGTCGAACAACCGGGCGAAACCCCGTCAGAACCTCCGGCGGAAGTGCCGGAGACTCCGACAGACAGTGCCGACGCGCAGACGGGCGAAGACACACCCGAACAGGAGGTCTTCTATACCTTCACCTGGGGTGGGTTTGCCCGTGCCCGTGGCGGCCCCCGTGGGGACCGCGCTGGCGGGGATCGCCCGCGCGGCAAACAAGGGGCGAAACCGGACGGCAGGAAGGGTGGCAAGCCGGGGCGCGGGGGACCGCGCAAAGGGCCGCGTGACAACAAGCCCAAAAGCTATCAGTCCGGTCCGAAAAAGGAAAAAGCCATTGACCCGGACAACCCCTTTGCCGCCCTTCTGGCCCTGAAGGAAAAGAACTGACCCGCGCAACCAGAACAGATCCATCCGCGCAGGGCTTCGACCGGGAGGGGGCCAGGATGCGGGCCGACAAATGGTTGTGGCACGCGCGCTTTTTCAAGACGCGCGGGCTGGCCACCAAGATGGTCGCGGCGGGTCATTTGCGGGTCAACAGCGACAAGGTGTCCAAACCGTCCTTTGGGATCGGGGCAGGGGATGTGCTGACCTTTCCGCAAGGCCGCCAGGTGCGGGTGATCCGCATTCTCGCGCTGTCGACCCGGCGCGGACCGGCCCCCGAGGCACAGGCGCTGTATGATGACCTCGATCCGCCCGCCACGGGCAAGGACACTGTTCCCGGCTCGTCGGCGCCAGCAAACCGGTCTGACCGTAAAGGCCGCCCGACCAAGAAAGATCGTCGCAGCCTGGACCTTTCGCGCAAGCGATCCCTTGAATGATGGCGCGGGCTGCAATATTGGGGGCTGTATGCCAAAGTGAGGTGTCATCATGACCTATGTCGTCTTAGACAATTGTATCGCCTGCAAATACACCGATTGTGTGGAAGTCTGCCCGGTGGACTGCTTCTACGAAGGTGAAAACATGCTGGTGATCCATCCCGATGAATGCATCGACTGTGGCGTGTGCGAACCGGAATGCCCCGCCGATGCCATCCGGGCCGACACCGAACCGGGCACGGAAAGCTGGGTCGAGTTCAACCGAAAATACTCGGAACTCTGGCCGGTGATCATCGAACGCAAGGACCCTTTGCCCGATGCGGAAGAACGCGACGGGGAAGAAGGGAAGTTGCAGAAATACTTTTCCGAAGCGCCGGCAGAGCAGTGATTCGCCCGTGTCGCGGATCGGCACCGATCAGGTGGGTATTTGACCAACGGTCAGTTGGCTAATCCCTTGGGGCACAAGCGAAAACACCACCTGCCGCACTGCGGCGCTTTCGCTGTGTCGTTTTTTGTGGTATGATAAGGGTGATTTTGTTGGGGCAAGCACCACCGGATGCCGGTGAAACGTACCGAAAATGACAGTCAGCCGACGGGTATTTTCATACCCTGCGGTTTTTTGTCGACCGGACAGATCGTGCCAGCCTGACAAGCCAAGCAACATTTACGCGAAGGATGCGCCGTATGAGTAAGAAAAAGCTGGATTTCCGCCCGAACGAATATGTCGTCTATCCGGCCCATGGGGTTGGACAGATCGTTTCGATCGAGGAACAGGAAGTCGCCGGGATCAAGCTGGAGCTTTTCGTCATTTCGTTCGAAAAGGACAAGATGACACTGCGGGTGCCGACCAACAAGGCAACCGAGGTGGGGATGCGCAATCTGGCCAGCCCGGACGAGGTGTCGGATGCGATGAAAACCCTGAAAGGCAAGGCGCGGGTCAAGCGGGCCATGTGGTCGCGCCGGGCACAGGAATACGAACAGAAGATCAACTCGGGCGACCTGATCGCCATTGCCGAAGTGGTGCGCGACCTGCACCGCACGGATGATCAGCGCGAACAAAGCTATTCCGAGCGTCAGCTTTACGAAGCTGCGCTGGAACGTCTGACGCGCGAAGTGTCCGCCGTTGCGGGCGGCGACGATCTGGCGGCACAGAAAAAGATCGGCGACGTGCTGCAATCGCGCGCCGCCTAAACCCCACGTCACAAGCCCATCGACCGCCGTCTGCACCTGTCAGGCGGCGGTTTTCGTTTGCGGTCAGGTCAAAAGGGCCGCGTAGACCGCCAGCGCCGCAATTTCAGCAATCTGCTGACTGGCACCCAATATGTCACCGGTCTGGCCTCCGATCTTCTGACGGGCCAAGGCGGCCAGCAGAAGGCTGCTGAGCCCCGTCCAGAAAAACAGCGCAACCAGCGCATAGGGAGTCAGGATCAGCGCAACCAGCAGGGTGCAGCCAAGCGCCAGCAGCAACGTCTGCCGGGGCACCCGCCCGACAGTTTGCGACAGGCCCCCGGAACGCGCGTTGGGCAGCATGGCCAACAGCGCCACCATTGGCGCCCGGCTGACCGCTCCGACGGTCAGAAGTGCCCAGAACGCGCCCTCGGACGGCAGGATTACGGCCAGCGCCGCGGCGCGCAACCCAAGCGACAGGACCAGCGCAATCACGCCATAGGCGCCGATGCGGCTGTCTTTCATGATCTCAAGCCGCCGTGCGCGGGTGGCGCCACCCCAGAACCCGTCGGCTGTATCGGCCAGACCGTCCTCATGCATGGCACCGGTCATCATGATCTGCACCACCAGTGCCGCCAAGGCCGCCCACAACGGTGGCAAGTCCAGCCCGAGGGCAACCAGCCCGATTGCCGCGCCCAGCCCGGCCGGGATCAGCCCGACAAGCGGCCAGGCCCAGGCCGACCGGGCGCCGCGCTTGACCGCCGCGTCCGGGTCCAGCCGCACGGGCAACCGCGTCAGCAGCCCAATGGCGGCGGGAAGATCCACGCGCGTCGCCAGCGCCTCGTCATCCTGGGGGCGAATGTCGTCTTTGGTCATTTTTGGTCTGTTGCGGTCTGGTTGTGCATCACCGCCATGGGTAAAGAGGGTGGCAACGGGAATCAATCAGGAACCTAGACATGACCACCTCACCGTTCGCCACGCTTGCCGACTTCAAAGCCTTGCTGGCAGGGGCACCCGGCCCCGACACAGCGGCACGGGCGGCGGCAGAGGAGCGCAACGGCCAGCTGACCAAACCCCACGGTGCGCTGGGTCGGCTTGAGGATCTGGCGATCTGGTACGGAAGCTGGCGTGGCACCGGGCGTCCTGTGATCAACGCGCCGCAAGTCATTGTGTTTGCAGGAAACCACGGTGTTACGGCGCAGGGGGTCTCGGCCTTTCCGGCAGAGGTGACCGAACAGATGGTTCTGAACTTCCAACACGGCGGCGCGGCGATCAATCAGTTGTCCAGGACCTTCGGGGCAAAGATGGATGTGCATGCCCTGTCGCTGGACCACCCAACTGCCGATTTCACCCAAGGCCCCGCGATGAGCGAGGCGGACCTGCTTGTGGCCCTGACGACGGGGTGGACCGCAGTGGATGCGTCCACCGACCTGCTCGTGGTTGGCGATATGGGGATCGGCAACACCACTGCCGCTGCGGCAATCGCGCATGCGCTTTTCGGCGGCACGGGCGCCGATTGGGCCGGGCGTGGCACGGGTGTCGATGACGCGGGCGTTGCGTTGAAGGCGCGGGTCGTGGAAGCGGGTCTGGCGCAGAACCCAACGGCCAAAGGGGACGGCGTCGAGGCGCTGCGCTGCCTTGGCGGACGAGAACTTGCCGCAATGGCCGGCGCCATGGCACGCGCGCGGGTCGAGCGCATTCCGGTGATCCTGGACGGGTTCATATGCTCGGCCGCGGCGGCGTGTTTGCAGCAGATCTCAACCTCGGCGCTTGATCACGCGGTGGCCGGGCATGTTTCGGCGGAAGGCGGGCATGGCGCGGTGCTGAAAGCCCTTGGGAAAGAGCCCCTTTTGTCGCTGGGAATGCGTCTGGGCGAAGGGTCGGGGGCGGCTTTGGCCATCTCCATCCTGCAAGGCGCGGTGGCTTGTCATTCCGGCATGGCGACCTTTGCCGAGGCGGGCGTTGCGGACGGTTGAACCCGGATCAAGCCCGCCGCAGGAACAGATAGCCAGCTTGGCTGAGCTCAGTTGTCCATGCGGCAGAATGTGTGGCAATCGTGCGTTCGAAATCCGCCATATTTGACGGCTCATCCGCGATCAGCAGCCATCCCCGATCCGCCACGTGATCCAGCAGCCGCGATAGGACGTCGCGTCGCACGGGTCGTGCCAGCATGTGAAGCGTCCGGTCAATCAGGACCACATCGAACGCACCGTCCGGGTCATAGGTCGCGAGGTCGGCAATGACACCCGTGATGGCCAGCTTTTCCCGCTTCGCAGTGGCTTCAAGGTCGCGAATGCCATGGGGGGAACGATCGACGCCCACGACGCTGTGCCCTTGTCGGGCAATGAACAGCGCGTCGCGACCCTGACCACACCCAACATCCAGAACACGCATCGTGTCTTGTTTCAGCCGATCAAAGAAGCGGGTGATGATCTTGGTTGGTGGGCCAAGCGCATCAGGTGTCTCGCGGTAGAGTTTGTCGTAATCATATGCCATGCACCCAGCGATAGCCTATGCGGATCAAATTGGCTAAGTGAGATATTTCGTGATCAAATCGGTCCCGGTCTATCCGTGATCCGTGGGCAGGGGTGTGTCCTGTTTGACGTGATCCAGCACGATCTGGCTTTGCACCCGCGCCACCGACGGGTGCGGCAGCAACACCTCGTGAATCAGCACGTTCAGCGCGCCAAGGTCGGTGCAATAAACCCGCATCAGATAGTCGGAGTTTCCGGTCAGGGTCCAGACCGATGTGATCTCGCTGCGCAGGTTGACCAGTCGCAGAAAGGCGCGCGCGGACTCGGGTGATTGGCTTTCCATCTGCACTTGCACGAAGGCCTGCACCTGCAATCCCAGCCGCGCCGGGTCAAGCCGCGCGGCATAGGCGCGGATATAGCCCTGCTCCTCAAGCCGCTGCCGTCTGCGCCCGGCTTGGCTGGCTGACAGGTTCAGATGCTCGCCCAAATCCTGCGCTGTCATCTGCGCGTTGCGCTGCAACGCCTTGAGCAGCTTGCGATCCGTTTCATCCATATGCGTATATCCCGCAATATCTGGCCCACTGCGCGTAAAGCGCGCAAAATACCCTTTAGAACATGCAAAGAATGCGCGGAAAATTCAAGCAGAATGCAGGATAGTCACTCCATAACGTGTTAACGAACAGGAGTGAGCCAATGGGTCCGTTTCCACATGACGCGCCACGCGCCGAAATCAATGCAGAAAACCCCGCTGGGACAGACGGGTTCGAGTTTGTCGAATTTGCCCACCCTGATCCGCAAGAGCTGCGCGATCTGTTCACCAAGATGGGGTTTGAACACACCGCCAACCACAAAGCGCGCAAGATCGAGCTGTGGCAGCAGGGCGATGTCAGCTATCTGATCAACATGGAGCCCGGCAGCCACGCTGCAGAGTTCATCGCCAAACACGGCCCCTGCGCGCCGTCGATGGGCTGGCGGGTTGTCGATGCCCACCACGCCTTCGATCACGCGGTCAAGATGGGCGCCAAGCCCTATGAAGGCGACGGCAAGGCCATGGACGTGCCTGCGATCTATGGCATTGGTGGGTCGCTGATCTATTTCATCGACCAGTATTTCGACACCAGCGCCTATAATGAGGAATTCGACTGGATTTCGAACGCCCATCCCAAAGGCGTCGGTTTCTACTACCTCGACCACCTGACCCACAACGTGTTCAAGGGGAACATGGATGTGTGGTTCAAATTCTATGGCGATCTGTTCAATTTCCGTGAAATCCGGTTTTTTGACATCCAGGGCAAGCATAGCGGGCTTTACAGCCGCGCGCTGACCTCGCCCTGTGGCAAGATCCGCATCCCGATCAACGAAGACCGGGGCGAAAAGGGGCAGATCGTCGCCTATCTTGAGAAATACAAGGGCGAGGGCATTCAGCACATCGCGGTCGGGACCGAAGACATCTATGCCTCGGTCGATGAAATCGCATCGCGTGGTCTGAAGTTCATGCCCGGCCCGAACGAAACCTATTACGACATGTCCTATGACCGGGTGAAAGATCACGAGGAACCCAAGGACAAGATGATGAAACACGGCATCCTGATCGACGGCGAAGGCGTGGTCGGAGGGGGCGAGACGCGCATCCTGCTGCAAATCTTCTCGAAAACCGTGATTGGGCCGATTTTCTTCGAGTTCATTCAGCGCAAAGGCGATGACGGGTTTGGCGAGGGGAATTTCAAAGCCCTGTTCGAATCCATCGAACGCGAGCAGATCGAGAACGGAGAGTTGGGCGACGTGGCCTGACCCCCAATCCGCACAATCGAAATGAAGCGCCCGGTGGTCCATCTGCCGGGCGTTTTGCCGTTCAACCGAAAGGCAGCACTTTCAACGTGATGGACCGCGACCCTTTCTTGTAGACCAGCGCCGTGGCCGAGATCGAGACGACCTTGCCGCCGTCCAATCGGCTGCCGACGCCCACTTTCTGATAGCGGCCGGAGGGCAGGCGGACGAGCGCCCGTCGGGAAGAGGACGAGCCATAAATGCCGATCAGGCTGATCTTGCGCAGGTTGATCGCATTCTTGATCGTAGCCTGCTTTGCAACCGAAGTGCGCGTCGGGATGCTGGGCGTCACGCTTTGTTGTGCCGACGCGGCGGCCACGGCAACCGATCCGTCCGACGCATCGTCGCGGGCGGCGTTGCTGCGGGCGACGATGCGGTTGAACCCTGACGGGCGGTGGCGCGGCTCAAGCGATGTGGCGATGGCCTGTTCGGTCGGGGCGATGATCCCGGCTGTTGATGGGTTGCCCGCTTCCTGATTGGCGGAAGGTTCGCCCGCGGCTTGCAGCGCGGCGGTGATGGCGGCAGCCTGCACCGCGGCCTGCGGCGTGGTCGGGCGTGCGCGGGGACGCAAAACGGCCAGTTCGGTTCGGGTCCGACCGCCCAGCAGCAGACGTTCGTTGCCTTCGATCAGCCCCTCGGGACGGGCGCGCGGGCGCACACGCGGAAGGGTGGTGGTTGCGTCCACAGTGGCTTCGGTGGCGGGGGCGGTGACCGCGCTGCCGGGGCGTGGCGCAGGCACAAGGGCGGGCTTACCGGCAAAGACCATGATCCCCTCTGGCGTCAGCGCACCATCAGGTGTGGCGATGACCAAACCGTTTTCGTCCAGCGCGAAAGTGGTGCCCAATGGCGGAGGCGGGGCGGTATTGATCTCTGCCGCCGCCCCTGCGGGCAGGGTCGCGTCAGGCAGGGCCACGGCATCCTGCGCCGTTGTGGCCGGGTCGATCGACGCGATATAGAGGTCATCCAGATCGGTTGTTTCAGGGCTGGTCAGTGGTTCGGGCGCGCGTTGCCAGATGCCGGTCGCCGCGTATCGGGCCTGAGCGGCCTCGGGCGTCAGCGGATCATGCGCGCCTGATGTGCCTGACGACGCGGTGGACGGATCGGCGTCGCCATCAGGAGCGGTGGCGATGTCGTCCTGTGCGTCATCCGAAAGGCTGGCATCCGGTTCGACCGAGATCGCGGCCTCGAACGGATCATCACGTTCGGGAAACAGCCAGGTGGTGCTGTCGTTCAAGAAGAACATTGACCAGATCGCCACGATGGCCATGAGAAGCAGAAGGCCCAGAACCAGAAACAGGCCCAGATATCTGGGCTTGCCGCCGACCGCCTGCGTCTGCCTGGCACCAAAAACAGTCATTGTTTCGGCTTCGCGGGCGCGTGGCGAGGGGGCTCTGGCGGGCTTCGACGCGCGCGCGGGGGGCGTAGCCGGGCCGTCACCCATACGCGGCGGAGGCGGCGCGACCGCGGTATCGCTGATGCGGTTGCTGTCGTCGCTCTGGCCCGTGTCGCGTTTACGCAATTTGGCAAACGATACTTTGGGCCTGTCCGCCGGACCCGCGTCGGATTTTTCGCGCCGGCGGTCGTCGAACTTCTGCGCCGCCTTGCGCCCGAACTTGCCCGCAGCATCCGCCGCACTGGCCAGACCTGACGCCCCCTTGCGGGCCGCAGCGGTCAGTTTCTCGGCCCCCTTGCGGTCACCCGCGTCGGGTTCCTTCCGCCCGCGTTTGCCAGATGCAGGCGAAGGGGTCAGCGCAGGATCATCACCAAACGCGACGGGCGCAGTCACAGGCACATGGACGGGTGTTTGAACCGGCGGATCGGCGGGGGCGGGCGACGGCGGCGCCTTGCCATCCGGTGCCGTACGGTCGACCCCAAAGGACAGACGGGGTTTGACCTCGATCCCGGTGGGTTCGGGCGCAGGGGCGCTGGAGGCGTCCGGGGCAACTGCCGCCTTGCCGCGCTCGTCGTCGTCTGTCCGGCGGGACGAGAAGGTCGGGGCGTCGGACGTGTTGGGGGCGACGGCTTCGGACGCATTGTCCGGGGCCAATGGCGGCGGGGGTGGGGGCACGATGCCCGAAATTTTTGTCCGGGCGTCTTTCGCGGCAGGCTGCGACGCGGTGTCTTCAGACGACGGCGCGTCTGCTCCGGCATCGGGTGTGGCGGGTGACGCGGTCGGGACGGGTTTCGCCGGTGCATCGACTGCCGGAGGACGGACCGGGGCGGGTTCACTCTTTCCAACAGGTGCTGCCTGCGGTTCGGACTTGGACACAGGCGCGGTCGAAGGCTCGGGCAAAGGCTCGGATACAGGCGTTGGCGCGGGCGTCGATGAGCCGGCAGGCGCAGACGCGGGCGGCGCGGACGGTCCGCTGGGCGCGGGCACGTCGGGGGTTGGCGGAAAGGGTGCAAGCTCGGGCAAGGGGGCCACCCCGGCCGAGCTTTTGGCGTCCGTCCCGGCCGTCGCGGGCTGATCCGTCTGCGCCGCATCCCGGGCTGACAGTTTAGCCTGCCGGTTGTCGGCCAAACCGCCCAAAACGGCGGGCACCGGCGCGTTGTCGGGTTCAACCGTGGCACCCCGCTTTGCCACGGCGCTGTTTGTGGGGCCAAAGAACGCCTCGCCCTCGAAACTGCCCGACGGACGGGCCACGAAGCTGAGCGGGTTCAGCTTGTGTTCATTGGCAAAGGTTTCCGCCTCGTCCAGTGTTTCGCGCGCCACGACGGCCACGTGAACCATTCCGTCTTCCTGCGGATCGGCGCGCCAATCAAAGACCAGATCGTCAACGTCATAAGGGGTCAGACCCTCAAGCCCTTCGCGGATCCGCGCCACGCGGGTCGCATCGTCGGGTCCGGGCGCGGTCATGCTGGTGAACAAAAGCTGCGAGGGCGGGATGATCAGCTTGCAGGAAAACCCGCCGCTTTCCAGATCAGCCGCCTTGCGGCGCAACAGGTCCAGCCCGCTGGACAGGTCGGGATGATCCAGCGACACCTCGCCCACCAAGACCCAGCCGCCCTTGCCGCGATGGACAAGGCCGATGCCGTCATGGCTGAGATCAAGCGCAAAATTGGGCTTCATGTCGTTTGTCGTCCTGCTAACACCCGTCCGGAAAATGCCGGACCCCCCGAACGTGCAGATAAAACCCACTGGCTGGGCGCACCTCTTTGAAACTATAGCAGCTTTTCGCTCATGAAAAGGGCAGCCGGTATTCCTGTCTTGCACCCGGCAAAGATCGGCGCAGAGTGACCCAAAACAGGAGAGCAAGATGCGGAAAATGATAGCGATTTTGGGTCTGATGATGACGGCGGCATCGCCGGTCTGGGCGGATGACGCGGGCGCGCGGCTGACTGTCACGGGGCAAGGCATCGCCGAGGTTCAGCCCGACATGGCGCGGATCAGCCTTGGCGTGACGAAAGAGGCGACCGAGGCTGGGGCTGCACTGGATCAGGTCGCACAGGTCGCACAGGACATCTTTGCGCGACTGGCCGAACAGGGGATCGAGCCGCGTGACATGCAAAGCTCGCAGATCAACCTGTCGCCGAAATATGACTACAACCGCAATTCTGACGGTCCACCAAAACTGGTGGGGTTTACGGCTAATACCATGGTGTCAGTGCGGGTGCGCGATCTGGACAAGTTGGGGTCAATCATGTCGGCGGTGACGGCGGATGGTGTCAATCAACTCAATGGGTTGCAGTTCGATCTTCAGGATCGTGGTCCGGCCGAGGATATGGCGCGCACGAACGCCGTCAACGATGCAATGGCGCGGGCGAAGGTGCTGGCGGAGGCGGCAGGTGTGAAGCTGGGGTCTGTCGTGTCGATCCAGGAAGGCGGCGGATATTCCCCTGCGCCCGCCTATGGCCGTATGGCGATGGAAGCCGCGCAATCGGATATGCCGATTGCGGCGGGCGAGCTTGAGATCGGATCAAGCGTGACCATGGTGTTTGAGCTGGATCAGGATTGACGCTCAAAAGTCTGATATTAAAACAGAAAAGGCCGCATCCTATGCGGCCTTTTCCCGTTTGAAGGGTCGGTTTATGCCGTGGCCTTCGCCAGCGCCTGATCCAGATCGGCGATGATGTCGTCGGCATCCTCGGTGCCAATGGAAATGCGCACCATATTGGGGGCTGCGCCTGCGGCCTCTTGCTGCTCGGGCGACAACTGCCGGTGCGTGGTCGAGGCTGAGTGGATGATCAAGGACCGCGTGTCGCCAAGGTTGGCCACATGGCTGAACAGTTCCAGACTGTCCACCAGCTTGACGCAAGCGTCATAGCCACCTTTCACCGCAACCGTAAACAGCGCGCCAGCGCCTTTCGGGCAGACGGTCGCCACGCGGTGTTTATAGGGCGAGCTGTCCAGCCCGGCATAGGTCACGGCATCCACGCGCGGGTCAGCCTCAAGCCATTTGGCGACCTTCTCGGCGTTGGCGACGTGCTTTTCCATGCGCAGCGACAGGGTTTCGATCCCCATCAGCGTGTAATGCGCCGCTTGCGGGTTCATCGTCATGCCCAGATCGCGCAGGCCGATGGCGATGGAGTGGAAGGTGAAGGCCATCGGGCCAAGCGCCTCGGCAAAGGTCAGACCGTGATAGGCCGGCTCTGGCTGGCTGAGCGAGGGGAACTTGTCGGACGCCATCCAGTCGAACTTGCCCGAATCGACCACGCAGCCGCCCATCACCGTGCCGTTGCCGGTCAGGTATTTGGTGGTCGAATGCACAACCAGCGTCGCGCCCAGCGAAATCGGGTTGCACAGGTAAGGCGTGGCCGAGGTGTTGTCGACGATCAGCGGAACGCCCGCCTTGTCCGAAATCGCGGCAATTGCGGGGATGTCGGTGATATAGCCGCCGGGGTTGGCGATGGATTCGCAGAACACCGCGCGGGTGTTGTCGTCGATGGCGGCGGCCACGGCGGCTTCGTCGTCGAAATCGACGAATCTGGCTTCCCAACCGAAGCGTTTGATCGTCTGGCTGAACTGCGTGACCGTGCCGCCATATAGCCGGGTCGAGGCGACCAGGTTCTTGCCGGGACCCATCAAGGGAAACAGCGCCATGATCTGGGCTGCGTGACCGGACGAACAACAGACGGCGCCCGCGCCACCTTCAAGTGCTGCGATGCGGTTTTGCAGCGCTGCAATCGTCGGGTTGGTCAGGCGGGAATAAATATATCCGACCTCTTCCAGATTGAACAAACGCGCGGCGTGTTCGGCGTCTTTGAAAACATAGGCGGTCGTCTGATAAATTGGCACCTGACGGGCACCGGTTGTGGGGTCAGGCTCGGTCCCTGCGTGGATTTGCAGCGTGTCAAAGCCCAGTTGGCGGTCGTCGGACATGGATGTCTCCCTTATTTTGTTGAGCGCAGGCTAGGGCAAAGGGCGCGGGGCTTCAACGGGTCAAAGACGCAGGGATGGGCCAATTTGTGCATCGGAACCATGTCCGGCTCTGCGCTTTCGGGTGGTCCTTTTTTCGCGCCCTGCTATGATTTTCAGAACCTTTTTTCGGAGACTGCCATGCTGACCCCGTTCCACCTTGCCATCAATGTCACCGATCTGGATGCCGCGCGTGCCTTTTATCGCGATTTGCTGGGATGCGCGGAGGGACGATCGACCGATTCCTGGGTCGATTTCAGTTTCTTTGGCCATCAACTCAGCCTGCATCTGGGCACACCGTTTGAGACGGCGGACACCGGTAAGGTTGGCGCGCATTTGGTGGCGATGCCCCATTTCGGCGTGGTGCTGGCTTATGACGACTGGCGCGCGCTGGCGGATCGGCTTGAGGCACATGGCACCGAATGGGTGATCCCGCCGACCGTCCGGTTTGAAGGCGAGGCGGGGGAACAATGGACCATGTTCTTTCGCGACCCGTCCGGCAACCCGATCGAGGTGAAAGGCTTTCGCGATCTTGAACAGGTCTTTGACAGGTGATGCGTGTGGGCGATTGCGCAGAAATCTTCCGATCAACTGCCGCAAAAGAAAAACACTTGTATTCCAGTCGCAAGAGCCCCATGTAGGGCCTGCGACGTTACCACTATCGACTACACTGCTCCTAAAGGCTCAGTCTCTCGATCTTGTACTGACTTTGCCGACCTGCCGCATGACGTGGGCAGACTAACTAGGAGAAAAACGATGGCTAATGGAACCGTCAAATGGTTTAACGCAACTAAAGGCTTTGGCTTTATTGCACCCGAAAGCGGCGGCAAAGACGTGTTTGTGCACATCTCTGCTGTTGAGCGCGCAGGCCTGACCGGTCTGGCAGACGACCAGAAAGTGACTTTCGACATCGAGCCCGGCCGTGACGGCCGCGAAAGCGCGACGAATATCGCTCTGGCATAAGGACCGGCCCTTGGGCCAATCCTTTGCAGACAAAGAAGGCGTATCGGAAACGATGCGCCTTTTTCATTTGCGCGGGCAGCCCAGTCACCGCATCCAGAACCCTTCGCGCTTGATCTGATTGCGGATCTTCTGTTCGCGCCGGGGCAGGGCGTCGCGATCAAACATGGCACGCACCTTCTGGCCGCGTCCCTGATAGATCATCCGCTTCATCGGCTCGTATTCCTTCAGGATCTTCTTGATCTTGTTGGGCGCAGACGCGGTTTCGATCACATCAATCACCCGGTCGCTTTCGCGCGCATAGGCCAGGGGCAGGATGCGCCAGTGACAGGTGATGTCGCCGTCCAGCCCATCCAGTTCCGGTCCCGGACGGCCGCCTCCGAAACTTGACACGACGAGGGGCAGGGCGATCTGATCGAGCCACGGGAACAGTTCCTGACAGACCAGCGCGTCGGGTCGGTCATCGCGGATCGCACACGCATAGTTCAGAAACCTCTGCCCAAATGTCTGCGGGCAGGGACCGAAGAACCAGCCCGCGTTGAAATAGAGATAGCGTTGCCAGTATTCGTCCGGCTGGCTCAGGTCCAGCGATGCAGCATAATCCAGCCCGAACTTGTCATAAAGCGATTTCCACGTCTCGCCATAGCCCGGTCCATAAAGCTCCACCTTGGGCCATGTCCCCTCGCGTTTCATCGAGGCGGATGGGCGGGCAAAATCGAACGGCACCTGTGACAACGGACCGGAGATCACCGTGTCGGTGTCGAAAAACACGAACGGCACCCCTTCGGGCATTGCAGAAAGCGCCTCGATCTTGTTGCCATTGGGGTAGTCATGTCCGAAATGGTGGTTCTTGAAGGGAATGATCCAGGCACCCAGCGTTTCCAGCGCCTCGCGGATATGGGGTTTCAGACGCGGATCGTTCGGCCAGCGGTCCGACGGTTGCGGTTCGGCCACCAGCAACTCCCCACGAAAACCCGGATCCGATAGGCGCAGGGACGCGGCAAACAGCAACGCCTCATAGGACAAGCGCCCCGCCTGAGCGACGATCACGATGTTGAAATCAGGGCATGTTTTCGCCGATTTTTTGGGGGCGGTGGTCATCTGTGCTTTGCCTGCTCTTGGTGTTTGGGGCAGTATAGGCACCATGGGTGCGAGTCTGAAAGCGTTTCAGACCGGGCGCAGGTCTGCCGGGCTGGCGGCGCGGGGCAGCGACCGTGCATCACATTGTAAATAATGGCGTTTCACTGTGCCCTTGAAGGAGTTGAGTATGCTGAGAACACTGACCACAACGGCCTTTCTTGTGGGACTTGCGGTGCCGGCACAGGCACAGAACTTCACCACGGCGAACGAGGTGCGACCCATTCTCGACGCCACCAAGGGCAGTTGGGTCGCCGTACGCGAATATGACGGCAAGGATCTGTTGTATTTCACGCACCTGCTGGCATGGCGCTGCGGGCTGGACCAGATCCATTATGCGCTGAATGGCGGGAGTGAACGGCAGTTCGACGCTGAACCATGCTATGAGGACGAGCCGCAGCCCAATGCGATCAAGGCGGAAGATAAACTGCCCTATGTCGTATTCGATCTGAAGTCGATCGACTTGGTGTCGGTGCGGCTGGTCTATGATGACGGGACCGAGGCGGTGACCAGCTATGAACGTGCGCAGATCATGACGCCCTGATGGGCGCAGGCGGCGGTCAGGGTGCGTCGCCAAACCCGCCGAAACGGCCGGCATGAAAGGTCAACGGGCGGCCTTCATGCGCTGTGACCCGATGCACGTGCCCCAACACGATCGAATGATCCCCGGCATCGACAATCCGTTCGGTTGTGCAGTCGAAGCGTGCCAGGCACGGCTCGATCACCGGCACGCCGTGAAAATCCTCGCGGCAGGACAGGCCTGAAAAATCCTCGCCCTGTTGGGCAAAGCGGCGGGCGATATCGACCTGGTCGTCGCAGAGCAGGTGGATCGCGAAATGTTCGGCGGTGACAAAGGCATCGTGGCGGGCCGAGACCTTGGCCGGGCACCACAGAATCAAAGGCGGGTCCAGCGAGACCGAGGTGAAGCTGTTCACCGTCATCGCCAGCGGGCCGCGCGCGGATTTGGCCGTCACGATGGTGACGCCTGTGGTGAACAGGCCAAGGGCTGCGCGAAACGCGGCGGCGTGATCCGGGCTTGGGGTGAAATTCGTCATGACCCAGCGGTGTCCTGTCTTCCTGTTCGTCCGATTGCGGGCAACCGGGTCGGTTCAGGGGCGGACCCTAGCTTGTGGAAACATGCGTGAAAAGGGCGAATGCGCCCTGACGCGGCGTGGCGTTGCGATTTGGGGGCGGTTTGGCTCGGAAGGCGTCACTCGGCGACGGCAAAGCCGGAAATCAACTGCCGCAATCCAAGCGCAGCCCCGGCGACGATCGCCAGGAATGTGACCGGCGCGCCGTAATACAGGATGGCGAACGCAGACAGGCCTTGCCCGATGGAACAGCCGAAGGCAATGACCGCGCCCAGCCCCATGATTGCCGCGCCGCCGATCTGCCGTTTCAACTCGCGCGGGTCCTCGCAGGCTTCCCATCGGAAATGTCCCTTGAACAGGCTGCCGATGAAAGCCCCGATCAGTACGCCCGCGACGCTGCCCACACCGAAGTTCAGCGATGATCCCGACGAGGTCATCAGATAGATCATCGTATCTCCCAAGGGGGCCGAGAATGTGTGGCTTTCCACCGGGATGGGTGCAAACCCGTTGCCAAAAACCCAGGCTGTGCCACCCCAGCCGATCACCACCGCAAGCCCGGCAATGGTTGCCCAGAACGCGGGCAGCGGGCTGTGGCGCATCCCTTTCGTGGTGAACATGGCGAGGATCAGAATGATCCCGGCCCCGATGCCGATGGCAGGGGCCGGCAGTCCTGTCAGGCTTTCCAGCTTGATCGAAAGCGACGGCAGCGCGGCGGGGTCGGCTGGCGTTTCAGGGAAGGCCAGCACCCGCAGATAAGCCAGCGGACCGGATATGGCGACATAGGCGGACAGCCCCATCACCACCACGATCACGAAGGCGCGCAGATCGCCGCCGCCCAGCCGAGCCAGCGCGCCGAAGCCGCAATTTCCCGACAAGGCCATGCCATAACCGAACATGAGACCGCCCAGGATCGAGGCCAGCGGGCTCCATCCGAGCCGAAGATAGATCGCCTCGGCTTCGGGAAGAATGCCCAATCCGATCAGAAGATGTGTCCCGATCATCGCCACGCCGATGGCTATGCCCCACATCCGCATCCGAAGCGACGACCCGGCATAAAGCGCGTCTTCGATGGCCCCCAGGGTGCAGAACCGCCCCAGCCGGGCCGACAGACCCAGCATCACGCCGCCCACAAGCCCGATCAGGGCGGCAAGGTTGGCGTCGCTGATCCAGTCGAACATGGGTGAATGCTCCTGTATCCCGAACCGGGAGGTGAGCCGCCAGCTTTCCGGTCAGCGGCGAAAACCGTTTGTCTGCCGTCGGCATGGACGATGTGGCGTGGGGCGCGGCGAGACGGCGGTTATTCGGCCGCCTTCTTCATGCCTTCCGTGTCACCGGTCGAACAGAAAAGTTCGTATATCACTTCCAGAATGCGGCGCGGACGTTCATCCGTCAGCGAGTAGTAGATCGTCTTGCCCTCACGGCGCGGGGTCACGAGGCCTTCAAGCCGCAGGCGTGCCAGTTGCTGTGACACGGCAGCCTGACGGGCGTGCAACAGATGCTCCAGCTCGGTCACCGATTTCTCGCCGGTGACAAGGTGGCACAGGATCATCAGCCGCCCTTCGTGGCTGATTGCCTTCAGAAGGGTCGAGGCGTCGCAGGCGCTGGTCATCATCTTGTCCAGCTCGTCGCGCGTCATGTCCTCGCGGATGACAGGCAGTGCCATAGTGGTGTCCTTTTCGTTGATACCGCTTTGTCTTGTCATATAGACGCATTGCGGTTTTTGCAATCTGGGCGCGGTGTCGCGCGCCCGCGGCGTGGTTCGGCAGGCACAGCCGGATCGCCCGGATGGCGTAGGCCTTAGTCGGGCGTCTGGTCGGTGGCCCCGGCCGGCGGCGTGGCGTCGGGTGTGAACCCGGTTTTCTCGACCAGCATCACCTTCAGAAGACCCCAAAAGAAATCCTCGCCCGGATAGCCTTCGATCCGCGCCAGTTCACCGCCGTCTCCAATTAGCAGAAAGGTCGGTGTGAACATCACCGGACGCTCCAGCGCGATGCCAAGGCTGTCAGGCCCGCCCTTGCGGCGCAGGTCATGCAGCTGCACTTTGCGCAGCGGCGCGGCCTGACCCTCGGCGGTCTTGGGATAGATCGCGCCCAGTTCACGCTCCCACTTCGCGCACCAGGGGCAGCCGGGTTCTTCGACCATGACCAATTCCACCGCCAGGGCGGGCAGGGTGAAGACCCCCAGAAAGACGGCGGCCAGAACGGCACGGAAAGGCGACATGATGTAATCCTGTGGTTGAGCCGATTTCGGGAAGTGGTTGACCTTGTTTCGATACAACATCTAATTTGAATATGTCCTGAGTTCAAGGAATGGTCATGCTCGACATCTCATTCGCCGGTGCAGCCCTTGCGGGGCTGCTGTCTTTCTTCACACCCTGCATCCTGCCGATGGTGCCGTTCTATCTGTGCTATATGGCGGGCATTTCGATGAACGAGCTGACGGGCGAGGGGCGGATCAGCCCGGGGGCGCAGCGGCGGCTGGTGGTCTCGGCGATCGCCTTCGCCCTGGGGGTGACGACGATTTTCATTCTGCTGGGGCTGGGGGCGACGGCGCTGGGGTCCGCCTTTGCGCGTTACAAGGAGCCGCTGAGCTATCTGGGGGCGGCGTTGCTTCTGGCGTTCGGCCTGCATTTTCTGGGCATCGTGAAGATCCCGCTTCTGTATCGCGAGGCGCGGCTGGACAGCACCGCCGCCCCCAGCACCCTGATCGGGGCCTATCTGATGGGGCTGGCCTTCGGGTTTGGCTGGACGCCCTGCGTCGGGCCCGCGCTGGCGTCGATCCTGATGATCGCCTCGGGGATGGGGGACCTGTGGCGCGGGGCGCTTCTGTTGGCGGTGTATGGGCTGGCCATGACCACGCCCTTTGTGATCGCGGCGCTGTTTGCGCGCCCGTTCCTGGCCTGGGCCGGACGCAATCGAAAATACCTGCCATGGGTCGAACGCACGATGGGGGTGATGCTGGTGGTCTTTGCGATTCTGATCGCCACCAACAGCGTGAACGCCATTGGGCAATTCATGCTGGAATGGATACCCTGGTTTGGCAATATCGGCTGACCGACCGCGCCGGTCCCGGCATCGGGTTGACGCTTGCCAGAAAGGCCTTGCGCAGGGCTGGACGGGCTTTGCCCCGGTTGGGGTAGATAGAAATTCAAAAATTAGAATTTGATGTTGCGGAAATTACTTAGCATGTTACGTTAGCACACAGTTGTGCACACAACGGTCATGGGAGGTATCATGAAGCGGACAACGATCACGCTTTTCGCTCTGCTTGCGGGGCTTGGGATGGCAAATGCAGAAACGATAGCGCCTGCGGATGTCACATACGAGGACGGGGCGATCGCCCAGTCGCTGACAGGTGTCGCGGGCAACCCGACAGAGGGCGCCAAGGTCATATCAACGAAGTCGCTGGGCAACTGCGTTGCCTGCCACGAAATCACCGATCTGGCAGATGTGCCGTTCCACGGTGAAGTGGGGCCGCTGCTGGATGGCGCGGGCGACCGCTGGACCGAAGCCGAACTGCGCGGCATCGTGGCAAATGCCAAGATGATGTTCGAAGGGTCGATGATGCCGTCATTTTACAAGACCGATGGATTCACGCGCCTGGGCAACGCCTATACCGGCAAGGCCCATGAGGGCGAGGTTGAGCCGCTGCTGACAGCGCAGCAGATCGAAGATGTTGTCGCCTATCTGATGACGCTGCAATAAGCGCACGGATCGGCAAACCCTATCTACAGGAGATTCAGATGAAGTTCACACGACGTGAAGCTCTGGCACTTGGCCTCGGCGCGACTGCCGTTGCGATGTTGCCAATGCGCGCTGCCGCGGCTGCGGATGACGCGATTGCCGCCTTTACCGGCGGCGCTGACATGGGCGAAGGCGGGATCACCCTGACCGCGCCCGAGATTGCCGAGAACGGCAACACCGTTCCGATTTCGGTCGACGCACCCGGTGCGGAAAGCATCATCGTGCTGGCCGCGGGCAACCCGACCCCCGGCGTGGCCCAGTTCAACTTTGGCGAAGCGGCGGGCAGCCAGGCGGCCTCGACCCGGATGCGTCTGGCCGGCACGCAGGACGTGATTGCCATTGCAAAGATGCCCGATGGCAGCTTCGTGAAAGCGTCATCCACGGTAAAAGTCACCATCGGCGGCTGCGGCGGCTAATCAGAGGAGCTTGAAGACATGGCAAAAGGTGTAAAACCCCGCGTGAAAGTCCCCAAGTCGGCAAGTGCCGGTGAAGTGGTGACCCTGAAGACCCTGATCAGCCACAAGATGGAATCGGGCCAGCGCAAGGATGGCGACGGCAACCTGATCCCGCGCTCGATCATCAACCGGTTCACCTGCGAGTTGAACGGCAAGATGGTCATCGACGTGACGCTGGAACCTGCGATCTCGACCAACCCGTATCTGGAGTTCGATGCCCGCGTCGACGAGGGCGGCGAGTTCAAGTTCACCTGGTACGACGATGACGGCTCGGTCTACGAAGAATCCAAGCCGATCGCGGTCAGCTGAGCCTGGCGCAAGGGAGGAGACATAATAATGAAAAAACTTCACGGCATTGCAGCCCTGGTCGCTGCCTTTTTCACCGGGGCGGCGATTGCCACAGCCGATGAAAACGCTGAACTGGTCATCAATGGCGACATCGAGATCGTCACCAAGACCGCCGCGCCGGCGCATTTGTCGGACGCGTTGGACGAGGTCATGTCCGGTTGGCGGTTCCGGTCGGATCAGACCCAATCCATGCAGATGGATGACTTCGACAACCCCGGTATGCTGGGCGTCGAAAACGGGGCCGAGATCTGGGCCACGGCGGAAGGGACCGAAGGCAAATCCTGTGCCGATTGTCACGGTGCGCCGGAAGAAATGGCCGGTGTGAAAGCGGTCTATCCCAAGTGGAACGAAGAGGCGGGCGAGATGCGCACGCTTCAGATGCAGGTCAATGATTGCCGCGAAAACCGCATGGGGGCCGAGCCGTGGGGCTATGACAAGTCCGACGCCATCGACGTCGAGGCGCTTCTGGCCTCGGTGTCGCGGGGGATGCCGGTCAATGTCGCCATTGACGGTCCCGCGCAGGAGACCTGGGAAAAGGGCAAGGAAATCTATTACACCCGCTTTGGCCAGCTGGAACTGAGCTGCGCGAATTGCCACGAAGACAATTACGGCAACATGATCCGCGCCGACCATTTGAGCCAGGGCCAGATCAACGGGTTTCCGACCTATCGCCTGAAGAACACCAAGCTGAACGGCGCGCATTCGCGTTTCAAAGGCTGCATTCGCGATACCCGCGCCGAGACGTTCAGCCCCGGATCGCCCGAATTCGTGGCGTTGGAGCTTTACGTCGCTTCGCGCGGCAACGGCCTGTCGGTCGAAGGGCCATCGGTCCGCAACTAAGCCATTCGCCCCGTCCGGGTTTTGCCGGGCGGGGTTTCTTTACGCGTATACATTCAAAGCACTGCATGGATCGTGTTGGTCCCTGCGCTGACGAACAAAGGGAAACCGCACATGATCTCTCGTCGTGATTTTCTTCAGGTCTCGATGGCCGCATCGGCGCTGTATGGCGCGTCGGGCTTTGGAAACTGGGCGCGTCTGGCCGCGCAGCAGGCGCTGACGCAGGATGACCTTCTGAAGTTCGACACGTTCGGCAATGTCAGCCTGATCCACATCACCGACATTCACGCGCAGTTGAAACCGATCTATTTCCGCGAGCCCGAGATCAATCTGGGAGTTGGGCCGGCCAAGGGGCAGATGCCGCACATCACCGGGGCGGCCTATCGCGAATTTTACGGGATCAAGGATGGGTCGCCGTCGGCCTATGCGCTGACGTATAACGACTTCACCGCCTTGGCGCGCGAATATGGCCGTGTGGGCGGGATGGATCGCGTTGCGACCGTGGTCAATGCCATCCGGGCCGACCGCCCCGATGCGCTGCTTCTGGACGGGGGCGACACATGGCACGGATCCTACACCTGCTATCACACCGAAGGGCAGGACGTGGTCAACGTCATGAACGCGCTGAAACCTGACGCGATGACCTTCCATTGGGAGTTCACGCTGGGGTCGGACCGGGTGAACGAGATCGTTGAAAATCTGCCCTTTGCCGCCCTTGGTCAAAACATCTTTGATGCCGAGTGGGACGAGCCCGCCGAGCTGTTCAAACCCTACAAGTTCTTCGAACGCGGCGGGGTGAAGATTGCGGTGATCGGGCAGGCCTTCCCCTATATGCCGATTGCAAACCCTGGTTGGATGTTCCCCGAATACTCGTTCGGCATTCGTGACGAGAACATGCAAGCCATGGTGGACGAGGTGCGCGCGGCGGGGGCCGAGCTGGTCGTCGTGCTGAGCCATAATGGCTTTGACGTCGACAAGAAGATGGCGGGCAAGGTCACGGGGATCGACGTGATCCTCTCGGGCCACACCCATGACGCGCTGCCCGAACCAGTGCAGGTTGAACAGACCTTCATCATCGCGTCCGGGTCGAACTCGAAATTCGTCAGCCGCGTCGATCTGGACGTGCGCGACGGCAAGATGATGGGCATCCGCCACAAGCTGATCCCGATTTTCGCAGATGTGATCACGCCGGACGCCACGATCACGCAACTGATCGACGAGCAACGCGCGCCTTACAAGGCCGAGTTGGAAGAGTTGATCGGCACCACCGACACGCTTCTGTATCGTCGCGGCAACTTCAACGGATCGTGGGATGACCTGATCTGTGACGCGCTGATCAACGAACGCGAGGCTGACATCGCCATGTCGCCCGGCGTGCGCTGGGGGCCGTCGATCCTACCGGGGCAAGAGATCACGCGCGAGGATATCTGGAACGTGACCTCGATGTCCTACGGGCAGGCCTATCGCACCGAGATGACCGGCGAATTCATTCACACGATCCTTGAGGACGTGGCCGACAACCTGTTCAATCCAGACCCCTATTACCAGCAGGGCGGCGACATGGTGCGCATCGGTGGTATGGGCTACCGCATCGACATCACCAAGCCGCAAGGCAGCCGCATCACCGAGATGACTTTGCTGAAAACCGGCGAGGCGATTGATCCGGCCAAAAGCTATGTGGTCGCGGGCTGGGCCAGCGTGAACGAAGGCACGGAAGGTCCGCAGATATGGGATGTGGTCGAAAGCCACATCAAGAAACAAGGCACCGTCAAACTGGACCCGAACAACTCGGTCACAGTGGTCGGCGCTTGATCTGACACGGCCCGGAGCAGAGATGCTTCGGGCCATTTTTCCAGCCTATCCATGCACATAGGCGAATATTGAAATGCAAGAGGAGAGATGCCAAATGACTGACAGCTCTACAAAACCCGGCGCATCCCGCCGCGCGTTCCTGAAAGGGGCCGCCGCCACCGGGGCCGCCCTGGGGGCCGCAGGGGCCGCACGCGCCGAGGGGGATCCGCTGATAACCGAGGTGCAGGATTGGGCCGCAGGCCTGGGCGACGGGGTGGATGCGACGCCCTATGGGATGCCGATTGAATTTGAAGATCACGTGATCCGGCGCACGGTCGAATGGCTGACAGCGGACACGATTTCGTCGATCAACTTCACGCCTATTCATGCGCTGGATGGCACGATCACCCCGCAGGGCTGCGCGTTTGAACGTCACCATTCGGGCGCGATCACGCTGAAAAAAGAAGACTATCGGCTGATGATCAACGGCATGGTCGATTCGCCTTTGGTGTTCACCTATGACGATCTGGAACGCTTCCCGCGCGTCACACGCACCTTCTTTCTGGAATGCGCTGCCAACACCGGCATGGAATGGGCCGGCGCGCAGTTGAATGGCGCGCAATACACCCACGGCATGATCCACAATATGGAATATACCGGCGTGACTTTGCGCACGCTTCTGGAAGAAGCCGGGCTGGACGCGGCGGGCGATCTGGCGGGCAAATGGGTCTATGTCGAGGGGGCGGATGCGTCCTCGAACGGTCGCTCGATCCCGATGGAAAAGGCGCTGGACGATTGCATGATCGCCTTCAAAGCCAATGGCGAAGCGCTGCGCATGGAGCACGGCTATCCGGTGCGCCTTGTGGTGCCCGGTTGGGAAGGCAATATGTGGGTCAAATGGCTCAGACGGATCGAGGTGATGGACAAGCCGGTTGAAAGCCGGGAAGAGACATCGAAATACACCGACACGATGGCCGACGGCGCGTCGCGCAAGTGGACCTGGACGATGGACGCGAAGTCGATCATCACCAGCCCCAGCCCGCAAATGCCAATCACGCATGGCAAGGGCCCGCTGGTGATCACTGGGCTTGCATGGTCGGGCAATGGCGCAATCACGGCGGTGGATGTGTCGCTGGATGGCGGTGTGACCTGGCAAGAGGCGCGGCTGGCCGAACCCGGCAAACCCATGGCGCTGAGCCGCTTCTATCTGGATATCGACTGGGACGGGTCGGAAATGTTCCTGCAATCACGCGCGATGGATGACACCGGCTATGTGCAGCCGACCAAGGCGCAACTGCGCGAAGTGCGCGGGCTGAACTCGATCTATCACAACAACGGCATCCAGACATGGCACGTGAATGCTGAAGGAGAGGCAAACAATGTCGAAGTTTCCTAAGGTCCTGATGGCAACTGCGCTTGCCACCCTGACAGCCGCCCCTGCGATGGCCGAAAAGCTGGGGCTGGGTCGCGCCGCGACCGAGGCTGAGATCGCAGCATGGGATCTGGATGTGTTCCCCGATGGCTCAAACCTGCCCGAAGGGTCGGGCGACGTGTTCACAGGTGAAGAGGTGTTTGCCGAGCATTGCGCCGTTTGTCACGGCGATTTCGCCGAAGGAGTGGGCAATTGGCCGAAACTGGCAGGCGGCGAAGGTACTTTGGCGGACGAAGATCCGCTGAAAACCGTCGGGTCATACTGGCCTTATCTGTCGACCACATTCGACTATGTGCGCCGGTCGATGCCGTTTGGAAATGCGCAAAGCCTGTCGAACGACGACGTTTATGCGATCGTGGCCTATATCCTTTATTCGAACTATCTTGTGGATGACGATTTCACTTTGTCGAAAGATACGTTCCTGGATGTAGAAATGCCGAACGCGGACGGGTTCTTCGTCGATGACCGCCCGGAAACGGAGTACCCGGTGTTCACCGAACGCTGCATGGAAAACTGCAAGCCCGGCGCGGTCGAGATCACCAAAACGGTGGTGTTCAAAGGCGACCCCAACGCAGGCGCCAGCGCGGACGAAGTTGAGACGACAGCCCCGGCTGCATCGGACGAAGCCGCCGCACCGGCCGCCGAAGACGCGGCCCCCGTGGCCGTGGCATTCGACACTGAACTGGCCGAGAAGGGCGAGAAGGTGTTCAAGAAATGCAAAGCCTGCCACAAGGTGGGCGAGGGTGCGAAAAACGGTGTTGGCCCGATGTTGAATGACGTCTGGGAACGGGCTGCTGGCACGGTTGACGGCTTCAAATACTCCAAGCCGATGATGGCGGCGGGCGAAGACGGGTTGGTGTGGAACACTGAAACCCTGTCGGGCTACCTGGCCGACCCGCGCAAATATCTGAAAGGCAACAAGATGTCTTTTGCAGGTCTGAAGAAGGACGCGGATATCGAGGCCGTGCTTGAGTTCCTGAAATCTCACAGCCAGTAGTTCAGTAAGCGGTTCATACTCTGACTGGGCGCCGTTGGATGACAACGGCGCCCTTTTTCGTTGGTTTGGCGAATGACGGCGTCTGTGCTAGTTTTTGGTAGCTACATACTGGAGGGTCAAATGCGTATTCTTGCTCTATATTTTGGCATTCTTGCCTATGTGCTCGGCTTCCCCGCAAACGCAGCTGAACTGGGCGATGACGGGTTGCACAAGCAGCCGTGGTTCACCGACAGTTTCCTTGAAATGCCCGATGATCTGGCCGAGGCAGGCGCGGAGGGCAAAGATCTTCTGATCCTCATTGAACAGCAGGGCTGCCCGTATTGCCGTGAGCTGCACGAGGTGAATTTCGCACGCCAGCAGATCGTCGATCACCTGACCGAAAACTTCATGGTCGTGCAGTTGAACATGTTCGGCGCGCGCGAAGTGGTGGATTTTGATGGCGAAGCACTGGAGGAACGTGATCTTGCGGTGAAATGGGGCGTGAACTTCACGCCGACCGTGGTGATTTTTCCCTCCGATGCGCCCGATACCAGCACCGCCCGCAATGCCGAGGCGTTTCGGATGCCCGGCTATTTCAAACCGTTCCATTTTCTCAAATCGCTGGAATTCGTGACCTCGGACGCCTATCGCGATCAGGTGTTCCAGCGTTATCTGCAAGACGTGTTCCAAAAGATGGAGGAAAACGGCGAAACGCCTGATGTCTGGTAGGTGACGCCCGAATGCACGCATCAACATATGAAATTTATTGAGTGGGTTAACTTAACAGGTTAGCCTTCGGTCATGGGGTGGAATCGACACATTATATTGGGCTTGGTTGCAACTTTGGTCTGGGCAAGCCCCGCGCACTCCAACGAACTCGGTGATGCCGACAGAGGGGCCGAGGTGTTTGATGAATGCGCAAGCTGCCATTCCGTTGGGCAAGGGGCAAAAAACCGCGTCGGGCCGCATCTGAACGGTCTGTTCGGGCGCCGCGCCGCCGGGATCGAGGGGTTCAGGTATTCGGCCGGACTGACGCGCATGGGCAAGGATGGGCTGGTCTGGAATTTTGACCTGCTGGACCGCTATGTCGAAAACCCGAAGGCCTTCGCCTCGGACACGCGCATGGCTTACAATGGGTTGAAGGACGAGGGGCAAAGGGCTGATTTGCTTGCGTATTTACGCCGCTATTCGGACGACCCGGCCAACATACCCGAGGCCGCACCGACCGCACCCGGCACCGACCATTCGGTCGATCCGACGATCCTGGCCATTCAGGGCGACCCGGACTACGGCGAATACCTGTCCTCGGAATGCACATCCTGCCACCAGCTCAGCGGTGACAATGACGGCATTCCGCCCATCATCGGCTGGCCGGCCGAGGATTTCGTGGTCGCCATGCATGCCTACAAGGACAGGTTCCGCCCGCATCCCGTGATGCAGATGATGGCAGGCCGCCTGTCCAACGAAGAGATTGCTGCCCTGGCCGCCTATTTCGCGGCGGCCGGGTCATAGGCAGGGGGGCCGGGACGGGCCCGCCCAACGCGACAGGTGCGCGCGGTTTTCGCACCAAACCGGGAGGAAACCAGATGAAACTGAACAGACGTCTTTTCATGGGCGGGGCTGCGGCGGGGGCGGCTGCGGCCACCTTGGCGGCACCGATGGCGCAGGCTTCGAACCATGGCAAACCCAAAGTGGTTGTGATTGGCGGCGGGGCAGGCGGGGCGACCGCCGCACGCTATATCGCCAAGGACAGCAAGGGCGAGATTGACGTGACGTTGATCGAACCTTCGCGCAGCTATTACACCTGTTTCTTCTCGAACCTCTATATTGGCGGTTTTCGCGAGCTCAACTCGATCGCGCACAGCTATGGCACGCTGGCCGCGGAGTATGGCATCAACGTGGTGCATGACTGGGCGGTCGGAATTGACCGCGACGCGCGCACCGTCACCCTGGCCGGGGGGGCTGTGCTGCCCTATGATCGTTTGATCCTGTCCCCCGGCATTGATTTCGTCGATGGCGCGGTTGATGGCTGGGACGTGTCCCACCAGAACGCCATGCCCCATGCCTATAAGGCCGGGTCGCAGTCCGAGCTTCTGAAGGCGCAGATCGAGGCCATGCCCGAAGGCGGCACCTTCGCCATGATCGCGCCCCCCAACCCGTTCCGCTGCCCGCCCGGGCCGTATGAACGGATTTCGATGGTGGCGCATGTGCTGAAGGACCGGAACCCGACCGCGAAGATCATCATCGCCGACCCGAAAGAGAAGTTTTCAAAAATGGCGCTGTTTCAGGAAGGCTGGGCGGACCATTATGACGGGATGATCGACTGGATCGGGCCGGAGTTCGGGGGCGGCAATGTCTCGGTCAACCCCGAAGCGATGACGGTGACGATTGATGGCGAAGAAACCAAGGTCGATGTCTGCAACGTGATCCCGGCGATGAAAGCCGGGCGGATTTGCGAGATTGCGGGCGTCAACGATGGCAACTGGGCCCCGGTCAACCCGCACACGATGCAATCCCGCGCGGACGAGAACATCCATGTTCTGGGCGACGCCAGCCACCAGGGTGACATGCCCAAGTCGGGCTTTGCCGCCAACAGCCAGGCCAAGGTGGCCGCGATGGCGGTGCGCGCCGCGCTCACCGGGTCGAAGCAGTTCCCGGCCAAGTTCACCAACACTTGCTGGTCGCTGATCGACACCGATGACGGCGTGAAGGTGGGCGCGAGCTATGAGGCGACGGACGAGAAGATCGCCAAGGTTGACGGTTTCATCAGCCAGACCGGAGAGGACGCCGCGCTGCGCAAGACCACCTATGAGGAAAGCATTGGTTGGTATGCGGGGATCACTGCCGACATGTTCGGCTGATCCGGTTGCTAATATTCGCCTGATCGAATATGTTTCAGGCAAAGGCGGGGGTCCAAGATCCGGCCCCCGCATAACCTATGGACAGGGCAACGACCCTGACCGAAATCTGCAAGGGAAGTCTTCATGAAACCGTTTCTGACCCTCACCCTGACCGCCGCGCTTCTGGCCACCCCGGCCTTGGCCGACAATCATGCCATGCAGGAAACCGACCACGCGATCACCTATGCGTTTGAAGGCGATTTCGACGATGCCACTTTCGCGGTGGAGACTGCCATTGTCGGCAAGGGGCTGGTGATCGACTATGTCAGCCACACCGGCGCGATGCTGGAACGCACCAAGGCCGATGTCGGGTCCGATGTCAAAATCTATGATGCCGCGGATATCTTCCTGTTCTGTTCGGCCCAGATCAGCCGCGAAGTGATGGAAGCTGATCCGATGAATATCAGCTTTTGCCCTTACGGCATCTTCGTCACCGACAAGGACGGCGAGGTGCGTGTCGGATACAGCAAGTATCCCGAGGGCGACATGCAAAAGGTGCAGGCATTGCTGGACGAGATCGTGCAAGAGGCTGTTGCCGACTGACCCGTGCCAAAACCCTTGTAAAAACAGACCCCGCATGTCCGAATGGCAGGCGGGGTTTTGCATGACGCCACGGCAGGAATAAAAACATTCAAAAAAATGAATGTAACCCTTGTTCCCGGCGTGGGCCGCCATTAACTTAACGTGCGAACCGGATGAATGGTGAGGCAAAGATGATTGAAACGGATTTCACACCCTGGGCCTCTGCCCTTGGGGGCGCGCTGATTGGCCTGGCCTCGGTGCTGTTGATGTGGCTGCGCGGCAATGTGCTGGGGGCCACCGGCATTCTGGCCGGCTTTTTGCAACCTGACAGTTCGACCGACTGGTCGTGGCGGGCCGCGATCCTTGCGGGCATGCTGACCGGTCCGCTGGTCTTTCTGGCGGCAACGGGCGGTTTTCCGACGATCCAGGTGCCGGTCTCGACCCTGTCGATGATCATCGGCGGGCTGATCGTTGGGGTTGGCGTCACCTATGGCTCGGGCTGCACGTCCGGGCATGGCGTTTGCGGCATGGCGCGGTTCTCGCCACGCTCGATCGTTGCCACGCTGACCTTCATGGCGGGCACGGCGGTGATGGTGTTTCTGACCCGTCACGTGTTCGGCCTGTAGGAGGATTGGCGATGAAACTTCTTCTGACATATCTGACGGGCGTCGTGTTTGGGCTGGGGATAGCGATCTCGGGCATGGCAAACCCGGCGAAGGTGCTGAATTTCTTTGATGTGTTCGGCGCGTGGGATCCCAGCCTGGCCTTCGTGATGGGCGCGGCGCTTCTGGTCGCGGCACCGGGCTATGCGCTGGTGTTCAAGCGCCCGAAACCGATCTTTGCCCAGTCCTTCAAGCTGCCCGGCACAAAACTGGTCGACCGCAGGCTGGTGCTGGGGTCGTTCACTTTCGGGCTGGGATGGGGACTGGCCGGGTTTTGCCCCGGTGCGGCGCTGCCGGTGATTTCGACCGGCAACCCATCGGTTCTGATCTTCACGGCCTCGATGATCGTGGGCCTGTTTCTGGCCCGCTGGATGATCGCGACCACCGCCCGACGCCAAGATGCGGCGCAGGCCAACTGACATCGGGGCGACAATCGCACCCGCACAGACAGGAAAGGACATGACATGAAAGACTATCCCGTCAACACGTCCCTCAAACCCGAGGTGAAAGCCTTTTTCGAGGAAGATTCAAACACGATTTCCTATGTGGTCAAAGACCCGGCGTCGAAATCATGCGCCGTGATCGACAGCGTGATGGACATCGACTATGCGGCCGGGCGGATCACCCATGACCATGCGGACGAAATCATCGACTACATCAAAGCCGAAGGGCTGGAGCTTGAATGGCTGATCGAAACCCATGTCCATGCCGACCACCTGTCCGCCGCGCCCTATATCCAGGACCAGCTTGGCGGCAAGATCGGCATAGGGTCAAAGATCACCGTGGTGCAAGAGGTGTTCGGCAAGGTCTTCAACGAAGGCACCGAGTTCCAGCGCGACGGCAGTCAGTTCGACCGGCTGTTCGAGGATGGTGACACCTACAAGATCGGTACGATGGACGCCTTCGTGATGCACACGCCCGGCCACACGCCCGCCTGCATGGTGCATGTGATCGGGGATGCGGCCTTTGTGGGTGACACGCTGTTCATGCCCGATGGCGGATCGGCACGGGCCGATTTCCCCGGCGGCGATGCGGGTGAGCTTTACGACTCGATCCAGAAGGTGCTGGCGCTGCCCGATGAAACGCGGCTATTCATGTGCCACGATTACGGGCCGAACGGGCGCGACATTCAGTGGGAAACCACGGTGGCGGACGAAAAGGCGCACAATATCCACGTGGGCGGCGGCAAGACGAAAGAGGAATTCGTGAAGTTCCGCACCGAGCGTGACGCGCAACTGGACATGCCGCGGCTGATCATCCCGTCGCTTCAGGTCAATATGCGCGCGGGCGACATGCCGCCTGCGGACGAGGATGGCAGGACATTCCTGAAGGTGCCCGTGAACACGTTGTGAATTGTTGCTTGGAAAGGCAGACAGATGCAGATGAAGAAACTCGATGACAAGGTGACGGTTGCACCGCAGATCACCGTGGATGACATCCCCGCCATCAAGGCGGCAGGGTTCACCGTGGTGATGTGCAACCGACCCGATGGCGAAGAGCCAGGGCAGCCGGCGTGGGCCGAGATCAGCGCGGCAGCCAAGGCGGCCGGGCTGGGCACGTCATTCCTGCCGATGTCGAACCGGGACGATGCCTTCGCCGTGATGGACGCGTTCAAGCGCGTGGTCGAGGACGCATCGGGACCGGTCTTTGCCTATTGCCGGTCCGGCGCACGTTGCGAGATTTTGTGGATGACGGCACAGGCCAACGCGTGACCTGCGCGGGGTAAGCCGCTTGATGAACTAGGAAAAATCTCATGAGCCAGGTGACGAACAAGGTGGCGCGCGGCGCTGCCCTTAGACGTTTTGTGCCGATTTTGAACTGGGGCGCGCGTTATGACAACGCGGCTTTCACCTCGGACATGGTGGCGGCGGTGATCGTGACGATCATGCTGATCCCGCAATCGCTGGCCTACGCGCTTCTGGCGGGCCTGCCGCCGGAAATGGGGTTATATGCGTCGATCCTGCCGCTGGTGGCCTATGCGATCTTCGGCACCTCGCGGGCCTTGGCGGTGGGGCCGGTGGCCGTGGTTAGCCTGATGACGGCAGCGGCTGTTGGCAATCTGGGGTTGGACAACCCCGCAGACTATGCCGCCGCCGCAATCACGCTGGCCTTCCTGTCGGGGCTGATCCTTCTGGTCATGGGCGTGTTCCGTCTGGGGTTTCTGGCAAACTTCCTGAGCCACCCGGTGATTGCGGGTTTCATCACCGCTTCGGGGCTGCTGATCGCCACCAGCCAGTTGAAACATATCCTGGGGGTCGAGGCGCAAGGCCATTCACTTTTTGACCTGATTGGCTCGCTGCTGTCCCATATTACGCAAACCAACCTGATCACGCTGGCCATCGGCGCGGGCTCGGTCGCGTTTTTGTTCTGGGTGCGCAAGGGGTTGAAGCCGCTGCTTCTGTCCTGGGGGCTTGGTCCGCGCATGGCGGATATTCTGGCGAAAGCCGGGCCTGTCGGGGCGGTTGCCGTCACCACGCTGATCACCTGGGGGTTTGACCTGCAATCGAAGGGCGTGGCCATCGTGGGTGACGTGCCGCAGGGTCTGCCACCGCTGACCTTCCCCAGTTTTGACGCTGACCTCTGGACCAGCCTGCTTGGCTCGGCGCTTCTGATCTCGATCATCGGGTTCGTCGAAAGTATCTCGGTCGCGCAGACGCTGGCCGCCAAGAAGCGCCAGCGCATTGTCCCGGATCAGGAGCTTGTGGGACTGGGGGCCTCCAACATTGCGGCCGCCATGTCGGGCGGCTATCCGGTGACGGGCGGGTTTGCACGTTCGGTCGTCAATTTCGACGCCGGTGCAGAAACGCCCGCAGCCGGGGCCTTCACCGCCATCGGCATTGCCGGGGCCGCCCTGTTCCTGACGCCGCTTCTGTTCTTCCTGCCCAAAGCCACGCTGGCTGCGACCATCATTGTCGCCGTGCTGAACCTTGTGGACTTCCATATCCTGAAAGCCACCTGGGCGTATCACCGTGCCGATTTCACCGCCGTTCTGGCGACCATTTTGCTGACCCTTGGCTTCGGGGTCGAAATCGGGGTGTCCGCGGGCGTCGTCCTGTCCATCGTGCTTTATCTTTACAAGACCTCGCGCCCCCATATCGCCGAGGTTGGTCTGGTTCCCGGCACCCAGCATTTTCGCAACATCAACCGCCACGCGGTGCTGACCCATCCCGAACTGGTAACGCTGCGGCTGGATGAGAACCTGTATTTCGCCAACGCCCGGTTTATCGAGGATTACCTGCTGGCACGTGTCGCAAAAGGCGGCATCAAACATGTCGTCCTGATGTGTTCAGCGGTGAACGAGATCGACCTGTCCGCGCTGGAAACGCTTGAAGAACTGAACCGCCGTTTGGACGAGGCGGGCATCACACTCAGCCTGTCCGAGGTCAAAGGCCCGGTCATGGACCGCCTGAAGCGCACTGATTTCATTCAGAACCTGACCGGCTGTGTCTATCTGACCCAGTTCGCCGCGATGCAGGCGCTGGGGCCGGTGGATGGATCGGTGCCGGTTTGCGCGGGGCAGGGCGACGCTGCGTAACTTCGGGCGGCCTATCGTGATTTATTGAACGCTTGTGCAATTCTTGCTAGGCCAAGCCACAGACTTCACGGAGGGTTCCCCATGCAGATCACCAAAAACACCGTTGCCATTGTCACCGGCGGCGCATCAGGGCTTGGCGGCGCCGTGGCCCAAGCACTGGCAGACGCAGGTGCCAAGGTCGGCATTTTTGACCTGAACGAGGGTGCCGGGCAGGCGATGGCGGACAAAATCGGTGGCGCATTTGCCAAGGTGGACGTGTCCGATCCGGCGTCAGTGGCTGAAGGCTTCAAGACCCTGCGCTCGGCGCTTGGGCAGGAACGCATCATGGTCAATTGCGCGGGCATCGCGCCTGCGTCGAAAACCCAGTCAAAGGGTGAGGCGCATGATCCGGGCGTGTTCGCGAAAACCATCGGTGTGAACCTGATCGGCACGTTCAACTGTGCCAGCCAATCGGCGGCGGGCATGGCGCTGGCGGACCCGGTGACGGAGGACGGCGAACGCGGCGTGATCATCAACACCGCGTCGATTGCAGCCTTTGATGGGCAGATCGGGCAGTTGGCCTATGCCGCATCCAAGGGCGGCGTGGTGGGCATGACCCTGCCCATGGCGCGCGACCTGATGCGCGACGGCATTCGCGTGATGACCATCGCACCGGGCATCTTCAAGACCCCCATGGTCGCAGGCTTGCCGCAAGAGGTGCAGGACAGCCTGGGCGCACAAGTCCCGTTCCCCTCGCGCCTTGGCGACCCGGCGGAATATGCCGCCATGGCACGACATATCGTGGAAAACAGCATGTTGAACGGCGAGGTGATCCGGTTGGACGGCGCGATCCGCATGGCGCCGCGGTAACGACAAAACCGCCCCGATGCGCGAGGCTCTGGCCTTGCGCCCCGCCATCGCTTATGAAGCGCGCGATGAGCACCAGTCACGACATACGCGCCGCCGCCCGCCTGTCCGTCGCACCCATGATGGATTGGTCAGACCGCCATTGCCGATACTTTCACCGGCTGATGAGCCGCCGCGCGCTTTTATATACCGAGATGGTCACGGCCCCGGCCTTGGTGCGCGGTGGTGCGGTGCATTTGCTGGACTACAATATCGAAGAACATCCCGTGGCCGTGCAGCTTGGTGGGTCGGACCCCAGGGAACTGGCCGCGGCCACCAAATTGTGTGTCGAACGGGGGTATGACGAGGTGAACCTGAATGTCGGCTGTCCCTCGGATCGGGTGCAGTCGGGAACGTTCGGGGCGGTGTTGATGCGGGATGCGCCATTGGTGGCCGACTGCATGGCGGCGATGAAAGATGCGGCACACGATATTGAAGTGACGGTAAAATGTCGGATCGGTGTTGATGATCAAGCGCCCGACGATGTGTTGCCCGCCTTCATCGAAACCGTCGCCGCGGCAGGTGTCACACGGTTCACGATTCATGCCCGCAAGGCCTGGCTTCAGGGCCTCAGCCCGAAGGAGAACCGGGATATTCCCCCCTTGGACTACCCGTTGGTACATCGCATGAAAGCGGCGTTCCCTGATCTGCATCTGTCGATCAACGGGGGCATTACGACGCTTGATGACGCGCGCGCTCATCTGGATGTGATGGACGGGGTGATGATCGGGCGGGCGGCCTATCACGACCCGGCGTCTGTGCTTGTTGGTGCCGATCGGGTGATTTTCGGTGATCCTGCACCTGTGCGTTCGGCGCATGAGGTGGTCGAGGCGATGTATCCCTATATCGAGGCGCAACTCGCTCAGGGTGTGCGTCTGCATTCGATCACCCGGCACATGCTGGGTGTTTTCACCGGGCGTCCCGGTGCGCGTAAATGGCGGCGTATCCTGTCCGAGGGGGCGTCACAGGACGGGGCAGGGGTTGCCTTGCTGGCCGAGGCGCTGTCACATGTGCCAGACCACGTCCCTGCAAGCTGAGACCATCCATGCCTGATCTTTCAATCCTTCTGCCGATGGCCGGGCTTTTGCTTGTAATCGGTGCTTTCGCCGGAGTTCTGGCGGGGCTTTTGGGCGTCGGCGGCGGGATCGTGCTTGTTCCTGCATTTTTCTATGCCTTCACCGCGCTGGGTTACGCGTCGGACCAGTTGATGCAGGTCTGCCTGGCGACGTCTCTGGCGACCATTATCGTCACCTCGCTGCGCTCGGTCCATTCGCACAATCGCAAGGGCGCGGTGGAATGGGACATCCTGAAAACATGGGCACCGGGGATCGCGGTGGGCGCTGTGATCGGGGTGCTGGTGGCCTCGGGACTGCGCTCGACCGTGTTGCAGGCCATCTTTGGTGGGCTGGGGTTGGTGATCGGCGCCTATCTGGGGTTTGGGCGTGCCGATTGGCGGCTGGCCGAAGCGATGCCGACAGGACTGCGCCGCGCGGTTCTGTCACCGATGCTTGGGTTCCTTTCCGTGTTGATGGGCATTGGTGGCGGCAGTTTCGGGGTGCCCTTGATGACCCTGCACGGGCGACCCATTCACAACGCGGTGGCCACAGCGGCCGGGTTCGGCGTGCTGATTGCCGTGCCGTCGGTGCTGGGCTTTCTGATGGTGTCCATCGCGCCGGATGCCCGGCCGCCTTTCACGGTTGGGGCCGTTAACCTGCCCGCCTTTGCTTTGGTGGTGGCGATGACGATGATCACCACGCCTTATGGCGTGAAGATCGCGCACGCGATGGACCCCAAGCCATTGAAACGGGTGTTTGCGGTGTTTCTGACTCTGGTGGCGCTGAACATGCTGCGCAAGGCGCTGCTGGGATAGCTGTTACGCCGGCCCTTCGGCCCCTTCGGCCCGGAAGGCCGCGATGGTCTCAGGCCGCAGTGGTCGCTTTGTCACGCCGTCCTGTTCCAGCGTCACGATCACGCTTTCCGAGCCGCACATCAGTTCGCCATCCACATACGTGCCGTATTCCATCACGAAGGAACTGGTGCGAAAGCTTTTGGTGCGCGTGGTGATCACGTAATTGTCGCCCAGATGCAGAGGTTTGAAATAGCGCGCATAGTTCGTGGCGAGCACCACCTGCGGATCGCCGTCCTGATAGCTCGTCACGTGAACATGCGCGAAATAGGGGATGCGGATCGACTCGAACCACCGGAAATAGGCGACGTTGTTCACGTGGTTCAGGGCGTCCAACTCGTGAAACCGGACCCGGTCAGCCAGCCCATAATGCCAACCCTTCGGCACACCCACACTTTGCAACTGTGCGGCATTCAGGGGCGTGACAAGCGGGATATGGGCGAAGGGATCAGACATCAGGATACCATATGATCGGCCAGCTGCGCTGGTATCGGCATCCGGCGGGGAGTGGAAATCTGGAGCGGGTGAAGGGAATCGAACCCTCGTCGTCAGCTTGGGAAGCTGCTGCTCTACCATTGAGCTACACCCGCCTTTGGCTTTGGTTATGCCACCGGCGCCGGGCCGTCAAGTGGCCCTGTGCGCGTGTCAGCCGCGCCTGCGTCTGCGCCGTTGTCGGCCCGTATCGCCCTCGCCGCCGCCGGCATTGAAGCTGAGGTCGGGCAGGGTGACGACCCCGCGCAGGATAGGGAACGGGTCCACCGCGTTGGGCATGGCCGAGGCATTGACGAAATGCTCCTGAAAGCGTGGCTCGACCGCGGTTTCGATCTTCTGGATCTTGCGCACCGTCTCTTCGATCTCGGCCCGCGCCCCCCGGTTCAACAGTGCGATGCGTGCACCTGTTCCCGCCGCGTTGCCTGCAGATGTCACCTTGTCCAGCGGGCAATCGGGGATCATCCCCAGTACCATCGCGTGCTTGGCCGAGATATGCGCCCCAAAAGCCCCGGCCAGCACCACTCGATCCACCTTATCGACGCCGCGCTTGTCCATCAGAAGCCGCGCACCGGAATAAAGCGCGGCCTTGGCCATCTGGATTGCGCGGATATCGGCATTGGTGACGGCAATCGGTCCATTTGCGCCGTCACCGTCCCACAGGCGATAGGAATAGGTACGCCCGTCTGCGAAACACCGATCGGTGCCGGTTTGTTCGGGCGATCCGATCAGCCCGCCCGCATCAACCAGCCCGGCCATCCGCATTTCGGCGATCACCTCGATAATGCCCGAGCCGCAAATGCCGGTCACGCCGGTGGTGGCGATGGCCAGGTCAAAGCCGGGATCGGTGGACCACAGGTCCGATCCGATGACCTTGAAACGCGGTTCCTTGGTGGTGGGGTCGATTTCGACCCGTTCAATCGCGCCGGGGGCCGCGCGTTGACCCGCGCTGATCTGCGCGCCTTCAAAGGCGGGACCTGTGGGCGAGGAACAGGCCAGCACGCCGGTCTTGTCGCCCAGCAAAATCTCGGCATTCGTACCCACATCGACGACCAGCACAAGGTCGTCAGACTTGTCGGGCGCTTCCGACAGGGCGACGGCGGCGGCATCCGCCCCCACATGGCCCGCGATGCAGGGCAACAGATAGACGCGGGCCGAATGGTGGACGGACAGGTTCAGATCATCCGCCCGAAGCCTGAGCGCATCGGAGGTCGCCAGCGCGAACGGCGCTTGCCCCAGTTCGAACGGGTCAATGCCCAACAACAGGTGATGCATCACCGGGTTGCAGACCACGACCATATCCATGATCAGCGAGGTGTCGATCTCGGCCTCGGACGCGATTTGCGCAAACAGAGTGTTCAGCCCCTCGCGCACCGCATCGGTCATTTCCTGCGCGCCGGTGGGGTTCATCATCGAATAGCTGACCCGGCTCATCAGGTCTTCGCCAAAACGGATCTGCGGGTTCATCAAGCCGGACGAGGCCACGACCTCGCCCGTGGCCAAGTCACACAGATGGCCGGCGATGGTGGTCGAGCCCAGGTCGATCGCCACGCCGTATACGGCGCCCTCGTAATATCCGGGCCACAGGTGCATGATGCGGGGCGGGTTTTCGACATCGCCCAGATGCACCGCCACCGTGACCTTCCAATCGCCCTTGCGCAGGATCGGCTGCATGGATTGCAGGATATGCAGGTCCGCTTTCACATCGTCCAGGTCCCACTGCTCATGCAGCGCCTTGATCAGACGCTCCAGATCGCCGGACGGTTCGTGCATGTCGGGCTCTTCCACGGCGACATAAAACAGCTTGACCAGCGGGTCGAGCGTGATGTCCCGCGCCTCGGCCCGTTTGCGCACGACCTGTTTGTGCACCTGGCTTTCGGGGGGCACGTCGATCACCACATCGCCTTGCACCGTGGCCTGACAGCCCAGCCGACGCCCCTTGGGCAGGCCGCGAATGTCGTCATAGCGTTGTTCGACTTTGTTCCAGTCCGACAGGGCATTCTCGTGCACCGTGACCCCATGTTTCGGAAATTCGCCATAGGCAGGTGTGATCTGACATTTCGAACAAATGCCGCGCCCGCCACAGACGCTGTCCAGATCGACGCCCAACTGGCGCGCAGCGGTCAGAATGGGGGTGCCGACGGCAAATCGGCCCCGTTTGCCGGAGGGGGTGAAGACGACCAAAGGATCCTGTGACATGCGCGCGCGTTCCCTGCAAAGTTTCGCCCAATCTACGGATGCCGCCAGCAGGTGCAATGCCTGCCAGCGGCATCTTCGGGAAGGAAACGTCTTTTTCGTCAGAACAGGGGAAATCAGACGCTTAGCAGACCCAATGCATCACCGGGCAGGGGGCGTGCCGGTCTCACATTGCTCAAGCCATGTCAGAATTTCGGCGCGGTCCCCATCCAGCAGGGGCGCAGGTCCGGCCACGGTCATGTCGGGCATGTCTGACATCTTGATCGGGTTGCCCGCCGCCTTGAACGGTTGGTCATCCCCTGGCGCGGGCATGTTCACGACCATGTTGCGGGCAAGAATTTGCGGATCCCGCATCGCTTCGGCCACGTCCTGAATGGGCGCGCAGGGGATGCCGGAGGCGGTAAAGAGCTTGATCCAATAGGCGCGCGGATGGGCAAGGGTGACGGCCTCGATCTTGCGCCTGAGCAGCATGACGTTTTCGCATCGGGCAAGATTGGTGGAGAACTCTACCCATTTGGCCCATTTCGGCTTGCCGATCACTTCGCAGAACTTCCGAAACAGTGCGTCATTGCCGCAAGCGATGACCATCAGGCCATCCTTGGTGTGATAGGTCTCGAACGGTGCGATGGACGGATGGCGCGCCCCGGACGGACCCGGCGGGATACCTGTTTCGCTGGTGATCGCGACGGCATGTTCCAGAATGGCCAACTGGCTGTCCAGCATCGCCACGTCGATCTTCTGCCCCTTGCCGGTTTTCTGCCGTTGATAGAGCGCCGCCAGAAGGCCATGGCCCAGGAACATCCCAGCCACGATGTCGCCGACCGAGGCGCCCACACGCACCGGTTCGCGGTTCTTCTCGCCGGTGATCGACATCACGCCACCACGGGCCTGCACCACCATGTCATAAGCGGGACGCTCGGCGTCCGGTCCGGTATGGCCGAAGCCCGACACGGCCCCATAGATCAGGTGGGGGTGTTTGGCCGACAGGCTGTCCCAGCCATAGCCCAGACGCTCCATCACGCCGGGACGATAGTTTTCCATCACGACGTCGACCTGACCCAAAAGACGTTCAAAAACAGCGCGATCCGCGTTGCTCTTCAGGTTCAGGGCAATGGATTGCTTGTTGCGGTTGATGGTGGCGAAATAGGCGCTGAACCCATCGCGAAACGGCGGGAAGTGGCGGGTGTCATCGCCGGTTTCGGGTTGTTCCACCTTGATGACCCTGGCGCCCAGATCCGACAGGATCATCGAACAATAGGGGCCTGCCAGCACATGGGTCAGATCGAGTATGGTGATGTCGTCGAGGGGGGCGCTCATCGGCCGGTCCTTTCCTGTTACGCACAGGCACTGGGTAGAGGTCGCGCACCCCGGTGACTTTGAGATGTGTCAAATCCAGCGATTGACCGAAGGGAAGGAGGAGGTTTTCTGCACCTCCTCTGCCGCGCTTGACATCGTCTTGCGTCGTTCAAGGCGCAAGAAGCATTAATAAAACTGCGTAAGGCAATGAAAAACAGTTATAATAACAGTTCGGACTCAACGAACTGATAGTGTTTGATGGACCGCGATTCAACCAGCTCTGCTTCCGCCGGGTCGATATGCGGGCTGGAAATGTCGTCACCGACAAAGGCCTTCAACGCGTTGATATTTTCCCAAACCATGACGAAACAGAACTCACTGGGCGTGTCGGGCAGCGGTGCGCCCGGGATCACATGGACGAGTCCCTTGGTTCTTTTCATCAACGGAATTGCGGTGTCGTGGAAGAATGTACTGAACGCCTCTTCCTTGCCGGGTCGTATAACGACCTGAAATATCCTCACAATCATGGGTTCACCCTCCTTTGGTGTGGCGCCTGAATGCAAGACCTTCTCAACCTTGGTATCCTAGCACAAAACACCGTTTGGGTCAGCGGTGGAGAATGACTTCACCAATAAAAAAGGCTCGCGCAGGGCGAGCCTTGATCATTTGCGTTGCGGGTGAGGTCAGCCCCGGCGACGACGCCCTCCGCGACGGCCACCTGCTGCCCCCGCAGCCCCTGCATTCACCGAGTTGAACTTGATCCATTCGGCCCCGCCATCGTCGTTGTTGGTCAGGAAATTGGCGGCGCGGATCGCCTCCATTTCCTTGCCGGCCTTGGGTTTGGTCGATCCAAGCCCAAACAATTGGCAGAAGGTCTCGTCATCCATGTCGGCGGGGATCACGATGCCCTTGGCTTCCACTTCAGCCTTCTTTTCAGCCAGTTTGGTAGGGCCAACGGGCAGGGCGACGGGGTTCATGATCGCGGACGTCATGCCGGCGCCCATTGCCATCGGCAGGAAGGCGTTGTTGATGCCGTGCCGGTTGGGCAGCCCGAATGAGATGTTCGAGGCGCCACAGGTCGTGTTCACGCCCAGTTCTTCACGCAATCGACGCACGAGGGTAAAGACCTGAAGGCCCGCCGTTCCCATGGCTCCGATGGGCATGACCAGCGGGTCAACCACGATATCGTGGGCCGGGATGCCGAAATCGGCAGCGCGTTCGACAATTTTCTTGGCAACCGCAAAACGCACATCCGGGTCTTCGGAAATCCCCGTATCGTCGTTTGAAATCGCCACCACCGGCACGTTGTATTTCTTGACCAGCGGCAGAACCATTTCCAGCCGCTCTTCTTCGCCTGTGACCGAGTTCAGAAGCGGGCGGCCCTTGGCGGCTTTCAGCCCGGCTTCAAGCGCGCCGGGAACGGACGAATCGATGCACAGCGGGCAATCCGTCACCGCCTGCACGGTTTCCACCAGTTGCCGCATCAGGTCCGGTTCGACGAAGTTGTTGTCGGCATAACGCGGGTCTTCCGCCATCTTGTTGGAAAACACCGCGCCCGAGTTGATGTCCAGCACCGTCGCCCCTGCCGCGACCTGCGCCAGCGCGTCACTTTGGACGCGGCTGAAATCGCCCGCTTCCAGTTCAGCGTTCAGAACCTTACGCCCGGTCGGGTTAATGCGTTCACCAATAACACAGAACGGCTGATCAAAACCGATAATGGCGGTTTTCGTTTCAGATTCAACGATGGTACGGGTCATTCTTTATCCTTTGGTCATGTTGACTGGGGCGGTGTTTTCGCCGCCGTTTTCGATGGCCCAGTTCGCATTGGTCTTTATCCCGCCCAGCGGGAAGAAATGCACCTGAGTGATGTTGAAGTCGGGATTGGCCGCCTTGTGGTTTGCCAGTTCGGTCAAAACGTCGGTGGGCTCATAGGGCAAGAGCAGCTTGGTCACATCCATCGCGCGTTTTTGCAGCACTTTCAGGGACGGGCCGACGCCGCAGGCAATGGCAAACTTGATCAGCGTTTGCAGCTTGGCTGGACCCGCGATGCCGATGTGGATGGGAAGGTCCACGCCTGCGTCTTTCAGGCTGTCGGCCCATTTGATGATCGGCCCGGCCTCGAACGCGAATTGCGTGGCAATCGCCATCTGCGCGTCGGTGCGTTCCGAGAATTTCTGTTTCCAAAGAAGGGCTTCCATGACGTTCTTGCGTGACCCGTCCGGGTCGATGTCGCGATTGCCTTCCGGGTGGCCGGCCACGTTCAACTGGGTGAACCCGGCCTTGTCGAACAGCCCGGTTTCCAACAGTTGCATCGAGCAGTGGAAGTCACCATGGGGTTTTTCCACCCCACCGGCCAGCAGCAGCGCCTGTTTCACGTTCGCTTCACCCTGATAGCGGGCAATCCAGTCGGCCAGCGTGGCTTCGTCCTTGATGATGCGCGCAGGGAAGTGCGGCATCACCTCGAACCCTTCGGCATTGATGCGTTTGGCGGTGGCGACCATGTCTTCGATCGGCGTGCCGTCGATATGGGCGATATAGACGCGGGTGCCGTCGGGCAGCAGGTCGCGGAAATCGGCGACCTTTTCGGCGGTGCGCGGCATCACCTCGATCGAATAGCCTTTCAGGAACGCCCGAAGGGCGGGGGATGCGGGCTTGGCCTGACCTTCGGTCGGCTTCTTGCGGAAGTTCAACAGCGCCATGGCTGCCTCCTTTATTCGGGACAGGCTTACGCCCATCCGTCGTTGCCAATCAGAGCGATCAGCCGCTCTTTGTCATATTCCGCGTCGATCCGGGCGGCCTCGGCCGCTGCAACCTCGTGCGGGTCTCCGTCCACGGTATAGGGGGCAGCCTTGCGCCATTCCGCCAGATAGGCATCGCTGTCTTTTGCGTTCACCTTCATGGCGGCCCGGTCAATGGCCTGTTCGAACCGCTCGGGCAGCGGTGCCTTGGCCCCGCGACGCCCTTTGCCGACGATCACCTGGGCGGGAATATCCCTCCAATACACAATGGTTACGTCTGGCATGCGAATCTTCCTCCTCCGCTGTCCCTTACCTACGCGTGGGTGGGGCGTTTCCTGCGTCGTTTTTCGACGTCACACGGGCCACAAGCGACCCCGCGCGACTTTGATTGACCCAATGGGGATACGCCAGAGCAGCGCGTCCGGCCATGGGGGTAGGGCTGAAAACTTCTCAAGATGATTATGTGCGACGACGAAATTCTGCATCTCGGATCGCGTGAGGGGATTGCCAGACCACCGGCGCCGCCCTATCTTTAAACCAACTTGAAATGGAGGGCGTGAGCTATGGCGCCCAAGCGTCCCAAAGGTGCGGGCGCGTTCCCGAAAGCGGTCGATACCCCCGCGCCGTCACCCGTGGATCCGGCCAGCCTCTATGCGGCTCTGGACCTTGGAACCAACAGTTGTCGAATGCTGGTTGCCCAACCAAAGGGGAGCCAGTTTCACGTCGTGGACAGCTTTTCGAAATCGGTGCAGCTTGGAAACGGGCTTGAGGCCTCGGGCCGGCTGAGCCGGTCGTCCATGTCGCGCACCGTTCAGGCGCTGCGCATCTGCCGCAAGAAGCTGATCAAGCATGACGTGAAACGGATGCGCCTTGTTGCCACCGAAGCCTGTCGCCGGGCGTCAAATGGCAGAAGTTTCATGAACTACATCCGGCGCGAAACCGGGCTGGAGCTTGAGATCATCAAGCCCGAGGAAGAGGCGCGCCTTGCCGTGGTCTCCTGCGCGCCGCTGGTGTCGACCAAAACCGAACAGTTGCTTGTCGTCGATATCGGCGGCGGCTCGACCGAGCTGGTCTGGATCGACCTGTCCAAAGTGCCGCCGATGGAACGCGCACGGTCCATCATGCGGATGGGGCGTGGTTTCATCGGCGGCGCCAGCGAATTTCCGGCCGCCAGCGTGGTGGACTGGATTTCGGTCCCGTTGGGCGTGGCCACATTGCGCGAGATGTTTGATGATGTCGAAGACGACGCCGGACGCTATGCCCTGATGTCGGTGCATTTCGAAGAACAACTGGCGGGCTTCAGCCCGTTCCACCACGAACCCCCGCGCGCCGGGTTCCAGATCATCGGCACATCCGGCACCGTGACGACCGTGGCCGCGACCCATCTGGGGCTGCGCCGCTATGACCGCACCAAGGTGGACGGGCTGCGCATGACCTCGGACCAGATCGAGCGTGTGATCCAGGGGTATCTGGCGCTCGGGCCACAGGGGCGGCGAATGAACTCGCATATCGGGCGTGACCGGCAATCGCTGATCATGTCTGGCGCTGCGATCCTGCAGGCGTTATTGCGGGTCTGGCCCACGGATCGGCTGAGTGTCGCGGATCGCGGGTTGCGCGAGGGCATCCTGTATTCGCAGATGTCTGCGGACGGTGTTTTGGAAGGCGGACCATTCTGATGACAGGCACAGGTGGCAAAAAAGGCGGTCGGGTGCGAAAAAGCTCGGGCCGCGGGCAGCGCGATCTGACGGTGAAGGTGAAAACCGCGCGCGGACGGCGCAACAGCTCGACCCGGTGGTTGCAACGGCAGTTGAACGATCCTTACGTGCAACGCGCCAAGGCCGAAGGCTATCGCGGGCGCGCAGCCTACAAGATCATGGAATTGGACGACAAGTTCCGGTTTCTGGTGAATGGGGCGCGGGTCGTGGATCTGGGCTGTGCGCCGGGGGGCTGGGCGCAGGTCGCCGTGCCGCGCATCAATGCGCTTGGCGAAAAAAGCGGCAAGAAGGTCGGCACGTTTCTGGGTATTGACCTGCAAGAGGTTGAACCACTGGCAGGCGCCACATTCCACCAGCTCGATTTCATGGAAGACGATGCGGATGTGAAGGTGAAAGAGCTGTTGGGCGGCAAGGCGGATGTGGTCATGTCGGACATGGCCGCGTCAAGTTCCGGCCACAAGCAAACCGACCACCTGCGCATCATCGCGCTGTGCGAGGCCGCGGCCTATTTCGCCTTTGACGTGCTGGACGAGGGCGGCACCTTCGTCGCCAAGGTTCTGGCCGGTGGGGCCGAGGGCGAGTTGCAGAAGCTGCTCAAGCTGAAGTTCGAGAAGGTGATGAATGTGAAGCCGCCGTCCAGCCGGTCGGACAGTTCCGAGAAATTCGTGGTAGCCATGGGCTTCAAGGGCTGACGGATCTTGGGGTCGTTTGGGCAGGGGTCGAAAGCGCGCCCTGGTCCGTCGCCTTTTGGATGGTTCTTCCCAGCCCATCCTGAAAGACTTGGTCAAATCCATTGATAGGTGCGAATCCCGCCGCCCGGCGGCTGAGATCGCACAATGCAGAGAGGCAAGGGCATGAGAGCGCAACCCAAAGCAAGCCATTTCATCGGCGGTGAGTATGTCGAGGATACCGACGGCACGCCGTTCGACGTGATTTTTCCGGCCACCGGCGAAGTGATCGCGCAGCTTCATTCAGCAACTCCCGCCATTATCGACAAGGCCTTGGCCGCTGCAAAAGCGGCGCAGGCCGATTGGGCGGCGATGACGGGCACTGAACGCGGCCGTATTCTGCGCCGCGCCGCCGATATCATGCGCGAGCGCAACCATGACCTGTCAGTTCTGGAAACGCTGGACACCGGCAAACCCTATCAGGAGACCAGCGTTGCCGATGCGACCTCGGGCGCGGATGCGTTGGAGTATTTCGGGGGGATCGCGGGCAGCCTGACCGGCGAGCACATCCAGCTAGCCAACGGCGATTTCGTCTATACACGGCGCGAGGCCTTGGGCGTCTGCGTCGGCATCGGGGCGTGGAACTATCCGACCCAGATTGCGTGCTGGAAAGCCGCGCCCGCGCTGGCATGCGGCAACACGTCTGTGTTCAAGCCGTCCGAAACGACACCCCTATCGGCGTTGAAAGTCGCGGAAATCCTGATGGAAGCGGGCGCGCCTGCGGGCGTGTTCAACGTGGTGCAGGGCATGGGCGAGGTCGGCGCGGCGCTCGTCACTGACCCGCGTGTGGCCAAAGTGTCGCTGACTGGCTCCGTGCCCACCGGCAAGAAGGTCTATGCCGCGGCGGCGGCCGAAATGAAGCATGTCACCATGGAACTGGGCGGCAAATCTCCATTGATCGTGTTCGACGACGCAGATACCGACAACGCCGTGTCCGGCGCCATTCTGGGCAATTTCTATTCGTCCGGACAGGTCTGTTCCAACGGCACGCGGGTCTTCGTGCAAAAGGGCATCAAAGAGGCGTTTCTGAAGCGTCTGGCAGAACGGCTGGACAAAGCCATCATCGGCGACCCGCTCGACCCGGAAACCAGTTTCGGTCCGATGGTTAGCGAAGGCCAGTTGAACATCGTCATGAATTATATCGCGAAGGGTAAAGAAGAGGGCGCGCGTCTGGTCTATGGCGGCAATCGGATTGACGGGGACGGGTTCTTCCTGCAACCCACCGTCTTTGCCGATGTAACAGACGACATGACCATCGCGCGCGAAGAAATTTTCGGCCCCGTCATGTCAGTGCTGGATTTCGAAACCGAAGACGAGGTGATGGCCCGCGCCAACGCGACCGAGTTCGGGTTGGCCGCCGGGGTGTTCACCAACGACCTGACCCGCGCGCATCGCGTGGTGGCCGGGTTCGAGGCTGGCACCTGCTACATCAACACCTATAACGACGCGCCTGTCGAAGCCCCGTTTGGAGGCACCAAAGCTTCAGGCGTCGGGCGCGAAAACTCGAAAGCGGCGATCGAACATTATTCCGAGCTGAAAACCGTCTATGTCCGGCTGAGCGATCTGGAGGCGCCGTTCTGATCAGAAACTACCCGAAAGTCGTCAGGCTTTGACCGACGCGTTGCGGATCGCGGTGCTGGACACACGCGGGGTGCGCGGCAGATAGCGCACCTCGCAGAACTCTTTCAACTCGTCGAACTTGCCTTCCCAATCACTGCCCATCGTGAAGATGTCGGCCTTGTGGGTGCGGATGTCATCGGGTTTCTGTTCCCAGGTGTTTTCCGGAATGATCAGGTCAACACAGCGCAGGCTGAGCAATAGATCCCGCCGCATCTCATAGCTGAGATGTGCTTTTTTTCCCTTGGTGGCGTTGAAGGTGTCCGTTGACAACCCGACGATCAGGTAATCGCCCATCGCCTTTGCGCGCTCCAGCAGCAGGATGTGCCCATAATGCAGGGTGTCGAAGGTTCCATAGGTGATGACTCGCAAGGTCTGTTTCCTTTGTTGCCATGAAAGGTGACTGCACGGTTAGCCGTTTCGGTGGGCGGCGTCCATAACTTCTGCCAGTATTTTGGCGGATCGTGACGCGGCAAACTGTGGCAGCAGGTCCTGAAATGCTGCGACGCCGATGCGGTGTCGCAGGTCGGGGTCGCTGATCAAGGTCTCGATGGACCGGGTCCAACCCTCTTTCGTCTGTGCCAGTATGGCCGTTTTCTGGTCGTCCGCCACGTCTGCAAAGGGATGGGTGGGGGTCAGGATCGTCGGGATCCGGTGCTGTGCCGCCATGATCAAGCGCGTATCGTCCCTGGACCGGCTGAATACAAGCGGGGCGACGGGGGCCAGGTTGATGTCCATGCGGTTCAGAAGGTGATGAAGTTCAGCACCATTCGGCACCGGATGGCGCCTGACCTGATCCCTGTGACCTGCCATTCCGAGCGCGTCAATATCCGGCCCGTCGATCAGGTGAAGCTCCAGGGAAGGGTGGTGTGTCAGCAGTTCGGACACTGCATCACGGCAGAGGGAAAAATCCGCGAGCGGGGTGAAACGGTCCAGGATCAGGCACAGCCGGATCACCCCGTCATCGCGACTGATGGGGGGCAGATCGGTCAGATGGCTCCTGTCATCGGGTGTCAAAACACTGGGTACAACGGTGCCGGATGTCCCGACCTGCTCAAGCATCCGGGCGAGACCGGGCGTTGAAACCGTTACGTAATCGGCCGTTTCAATCATACTTTGGGTGCGCTCAGCCTGTATCAGAAAATCACCCGAGGCATCGGGATCGCCAAGAAACAGATCGGTTTCGCTGACCGCGCCAAAATCATGTGTTGCATTGGCTAGGTCAAAGATGACCTTGCCACCATGTGCCTTGAAGGTTTCGCACAGATCCAGAAGGCTTTCGGTCATTTGCCCCCCGCACAGGACCAATGTCCGGGTCTGGCGCAGATGTTTCGGGCGCAGCTGCTCGCCTTGCACGACGGTGCAACTCCAGCCCTGTTTGCGCAACGGGTCAAGCAGCGCGAGCAAACGGTGTGAAGTTGTGCCACCTGCCGGGTCCGATGCTGTGACAAATGTCACCGCTCGGTCCGGCGTGGTCTGTCCCGGTCGCGACGCCCAAAGCAGTTTTGATCCGGCATAGGTGTCTCGGACCCTGTCCACCACACGCTGGCTGCTGCCCGCGTCGCGGAAACGGTGGAAGAAGTTGACCTTCCAGTCATAGGCCGCGCGGTCCTGGTCTGACTCCGGGCGGACAGAGCCCTCTAACGCCTGCATCAACCCATTGAAATCCGTGCAGATCGGTCCCGGAAAAACGAGCTTCATATCATAATAAAGACCACGTTCGTTCTGTTCGTAATGCTCCATGTCGAAGGCAAAGCTGATCACCGGTCGCCCGGTCAGCATGAAGTCGATGAAACAGCTGGAGTAATCCGTCAGCAAGATGTTGGCCTCGCGATACAACAGCTCGATATCCGGGAAATGGCGTTCGGAGGCGTCAAAGAAGCAGTCCCCCTGAAGTTGCGAACTGTAAAGGCGCGCCTCGTCGGCCATGTGTTCGCGCACTCCCATCACCATGCCGTGCCGGGTCAGCCATTGGGTCAGGTCGCTGACCTCTTGCTCGGAGAACCTGTAATATCCCGTTTCCTGATCCGCACGAAAGGTCGGCGCGAACAGGACAAATTTGCGGCCGTTCAGGGTCTTGCGCAGTTGGTTCAGCCGGAGTTGGAAATCTGGGGGCAGCAGGGTCTCGTCCGTCAGGATATAATCGTGTCGCGGCAAGCCCGTGACCCAGATGTCGTGATAGGTGAGCGGCCAATAGGCTGCGGTCATGGCAAGACGGTCGACATCCGACGAGGCGATGACCGATGTCAGACGCCCGTTTTCACGGGCAACATCATCCAGCGCATGCTGGGTATCCAGCGAAGTGTAGCCGATGCGCTTTAGTGGAATACCGTGCCACAGATTGTGGAACTTGTGCAGATCACCCGATAACGGATAGCCGATATTGGACTGGACGCCATGTCTCAGAAACACCTGCCGCGCACGCAGAAGATAGGTCTGCCCTTCATGACTGCCGAGCGGGGCCACGACCACGTTCACCCCTTTCGCTTCTATCGGAACGCTTTGGGTCAGAACGATTTTCTTGATCGACGGGTCATTTTTTACGCGTTCAAACACCGCGCGGGTGTTGTCGGAAAACTGGTGGCTATAAGCACAGACCGGGAACGCCCACCAATGATCGTATTTCGGGGTGATGCGATCCTCATAGAACATCCCCGCCGCAGATCGTGGGGCGGGGGACAGACCGGGGGTCTTGGCAATGCGGAAGGCAGCATGCAGGCGCCCGGCATCGGACCGGCGCAGAAGGTCACGCTCGATCGCGTTTGTGTCCAGATCGGGGTTGGCCCGTGCGATCCGAGCCTTCCAATGATGCAGGCCGGGCTGCCGAAACGGGTTGGCACCCAGCAGCGCGCGGTCGAGCAGGGGAAATCCGCCCTCAATCAGGGTGAAAACCTTGGTTGTCAGGGTCGGAAGGTCGGCGGCGACGTCCTCGACAAGTGTTTCGAACGCGTATCCATGCCCGATCAGGAAACGGGTCAGTCCGATATCGTATTTTCGGGCCCTTAGACGGGGGTCATCTTCGCGGGTGACGTGATCTAGAACGCGCCGGAACTTCGGGTCGCGCAGGACGGCCGACCTGAAACCAAGCATCCCCGCGCCGACATGGAAATCATAAATGTCATCCGCTTCATATGCGGTCAGATGCTGCGCCTTGATATCGGGCAGGGGGATCGGCGTGTCATCTGGTGTGCCATCGCGCGGGGTGTCGGGGATGAACCCCTTGCCGGCCACCAACCCCCACCACGCACAGGGCTTTTCGGCCATCGCATCCAGCGTGTCCTTCAGCGGGTGCACCAGATAGCAGCCGTCATGGGCAAGGATCAGTTCGTCATATGCCCCGATCCGGTTCCACCCGACCAGTTCGCGCGCCAGGATCGAGTAGGCCCCGAATTCGAACATGCCGTGGCGTCTTGCCCAGGCCCGTTCAACCACTCCGTCCAGCTTAGCGAGCTCGGAATCGACGGCGGGACCATCGGCAAGGAAGAACACATCCGCATGGCGCGACACTTCGCGCAGATAGGTCACAACCGTATCGTCGACCCGCCCATCCGGATCGGTTCCGGCAAACAGGCAGATCCGCCGGGGCGACGGGGCGAGGGGTTTTGAAAACTCTGGCCGGAACTCCACCTTTTGCGGGGGGCGAGCCAGATGACCGCGCGCTTGACCGACCTTGTTGTAATGCCACAGGGGGTTGGCGTCCTGATCGGCGGTTCCCAGCAGATAGTTCTGCGTGTACCACCAAATGTCAAAATCCGCGCGCGGGTTGCGCAGTTCGCGATAGCCTGTTGCGTTGAAATGTTCATGCCCGCTTTCACCGCCGACAAGCGCATCCCTGTTGTGCCGGGCATAGTATTTCTCATCGACAGGCACGTTCCATGCACTGGCATATCTGCGAAATCTGACGCGTGATTTCAGCTGCGACAGTGATTTCAGACGCAGCCGCGCCCCGATCTTTTCCAGTACCTCTAAACGTGTGAGAGAACGGATATCCTCAAGAGACCTCGGACGTTTCATTGGACCCAATCGTGCAAAACCCGTTCCACAATACAGTTATTTCTCAACGGGAAGGGCGTCAACAGCTGCAGGGATGTGGAGATTGCGGCCCGCCCCGGGCTGCACGTGTTTTTCGAGCAGATTAACGCCACGTAGGAACGGGAAATTCACCCTTAATCATGGCTGACAGACACGCAACCCACGCCTGAGATAAGGATTTTAGTGGCGGAGAGACAGGCAGCCATAGGGCATTCCGACCCAATCTCACTGCGTCCAGCTAAATCTTTATATTTATAGTTATATAGCCGATTATAGGTTCCCATAGAGTCTTGCACCTTCTTACTGTATCCGGCATCTAGTGGGGGATAATATGGGGGATATATTTATGACCGATTCAACTAAGCCAAGGCCAAATTCGGGACTGACAGCGGCTTTCGTGAGCAAGGCGCGGGAACCTGGCAAGTATCACGATGGCAAAGGCACCGGGCTTTACCTACGGCTCGACAAGAAGGGGCGCAAGCAGTGGGTGCAGCGCGTGGTTGTCGGGGGTAAGCGCGTCGAGCTTGGGCTGGGCAGCTATCCGATTAGCACTCTGGCGATGGCGCGCGAGGATGCGCTTGAGAACAAGCGCATGGTGCGCAATGGCAAGGACCCGCGCATCGAGCGAAACAAGCACAATGGCAACATGACCTTTGCCAATGCCGTGGATCGCTATCTTGAGATCAAACTCAAAGAGTTTCGCAACGACAAGCACCGCAAGCAATGGCGTTCGACTCTGGACAACTACGCGATGCCAGTCATCGGGCATATGTCGATGGAAGGGGTGATGGTGCAGGACGTGTTGCGCATCCTGGAGCCGATCTGGTTGACCAAGACGGAAACGGCCAAGCGTTTGCGAGGACGGATTGAGAAAGTCTTTGACTGGGCCATCGTCGCCAACCACCGCAAGAGCGACAACCCGGCGCGTTACAAAGGGTTTCTATCCGAGCTTCTGCCCAAGCCCGAGAAGATCACCAAGACCCGCCACCATGCCGCGCTCACGCTCAAGGACGCGCCGCGCTGGTGGGCTGCGCTTGCCAAACGCGGTGGCAATTCTGCCCGCGCCTTGCAGTTTCTTTGCCTGACCGCCGCACGCTCGGGTGAGGTGCGCGGTATGACCTGGGATGAGGTGGACCTTGATGAAGCGCTGTGGGTCATTCCTGCGGATCGGATGAAGGCGGGGCGCGAGCATCGCGTGCCGTTGCCAGATCAGGCGGTCATGCTGTTGCGTGACTTGCCGCGCCTGGAAGGCAGCGATTTTGTGTTCTTTGCCCCGCAAGGCGGGATGCTATCGGATATGTCGCTGTCTGCCGTCATGCGCAAAATGCAGAAGTCCGAGGAACAGGCGGGCGGTGTTGGCTATCTCGACGCCCGCTCGGGCCGTCCGGTGGTACCGCATGGATTGCGGTCCACCTTTCGCGATTGGGCGGCTGAGCATGGATATGACCATGTTTTGGCCGAGCTCGCGCTGGCGCATACGGTCGGCAGCGAGGTAGAGCGCGCCTATCGCCGGACAGATATGCTGAGTCGCCGTCGCGCCATGCTTGAA